>NZ_QKZF01000008.1:0-310790 GCF_003253915.1 Burkholderia sp. 28_3 | reverse complement strand
TCAAGCTGAAATTAAATGGGCTGAGTCCCGTGCAATACAGGACTCAGCCCTTGGCCGCTTAGCTTTTAACCGTCCAACTTCGTGGGGTCAGTTCAGCCCGCATCGAAGCGGACCGGGCCGTGGCGGGATGCGTGCTGTTTATTACAGCGCGCCGCCTTGCGCCGACGCCGAACCCTTCACGCCGACCGACGCGCCGCCCTGCACCGCGTTCGTCGCGCCTTCGAGCGCCTCGCCGGCCTTCGCCTTCGCGCCGCCCGCGACATCGCCCGCGGTCGACACCGCGCCTTGCGCATGGCTCTTCGTCGAACCTGCGACGTGCTTCACGTGCGACTTCGTCGCATGCACGGCCGATGCCGCCGCATCCTTCGTCGCGCCGGCCGCCGAACCGACCGCCTGCGTCGCGCCGCCCACTGCCGTGCCGGCTGCCGAGCCCACGCCGCCGACCGTCTTGCCGACGCCGTTCAGCGCGCCGCCGACGACGTTGCCCGCGCCCGAACCCGAGCCTGCCGCATTCGCGCCGGCGCCCGCCTGCACGCCCACGCCGCCGCCGAGCAGCGGCGTCTGGACCTGGGCGCCGACACCTGCGGAGCCCTGGGCGCCGGTCTGGGCGGTCTGTGCAAATGCAGCCGAAGTCGCCATCGCCGTCAGAGCGGCACCCAGCAGAATCGTACGAATCTTGTTCATGGTCATTCTCCCCAAAGACGTTGTTGCTGCGGGCCGCCTTCGTGCGGCTTGTCGCATGCCTCGCCGCGACATGCGGCAGGTGGAGCTAATGTAGCGGCGCCGACGCGCAAAACGATTGAATTGCGGGGACTGTTACTTCCGTTGCAAATGCTGACGATTGACTCACACTGTTTGACAATCGGGAGCTTGCGGCGGGTGAACGCCGTATTTGACGACGGGCGGGTGTGAACCGCGAGCCGGGACGACCGGCTGCGTCACGGCGACGACCTGCCCGATCGCCAGGTATCGGGAAAGCCGATCCACGCAACGGCCGGCTGACGAGCCGGCCGCTTTTATCTGCATCCCGAAGGACGAGTGACGCCCGGTCGTCGATGCAGCCTCGTCATGACGCACGGCCCCGGTCGCCGACAAGCGGACCGGGGCCGTGCGCATTCCACCCGGTTACGGCCGGAACGTATCGCCGAGCACGACGCCTTCGCGACGCGGATCGGTGCCGCCCTGCAACGCCGGCGACTGGCCGACCGTCACGCGCATCACGGTGTTGACGCCGCTCGCCTGCGCGGACGTCGACACCTTGTGCCCGAGCGCGAGCAGCCCCGTGATCAGCGGATCGTTCGCGCCGTTGTTCGCCGCGTTGACGTTCGGATGTTCGCCGCCGACCGTGGTCGTCGGGCTGTTGCTCGCGCCGAAGTCGACGAGGCCCGCCGACTGCTGCGCATCGAGCCCCCAGTCGAGCGCGCCGACCAGCGTCTTGACCACATATTGCGGAATCGTGCCGCCGCCCGGCGAACCGGTCGCCATCACGAAGTCGCCGCGCGAGCCGTCGGCGGCCTGCCCGAACACGATCGTCGGCGCCATCGAGCTGCGCGGCCGCTTGCCCGGCTGCAGGCGGTTGGCCACCGGATTGCCGGACGTGTCGAGCGGGTTCGCGGAGAAATCGGTCAACTGGTTGTTCAGCAGGAAGCCGTTGGTCATGTGGAACGAGCCCATGCTCGACTCGACCGTCGTCGTCGCGCTCAGCACGTTGCCGTCGCCGTCCACGATCGTGAACTGGTTCGTGCCGTGCTCGATCAGCGTCGTGTCGACGCCGAGCGGCACCGCACCGAGATTGCCGGGCTGCGCGGTGCCCATGCTCTTGGTCGTGTCGATCAGCGCCGCACGCGATTTCAGGTACGGCTTGTTCAGCAGCGTGTCCCACGTGCCGCCCGGCAGCGGCACGAAGTCGGTATCGGCCACGTACTTGTCGCGGTCCGCATAGGCGAGCCGTTCGGCCTCGGTGACGAGGTGGACGCCCGCGACGGTCGGCTTGCCGCCTTCGAGATCGATCGCCGTCGGCTTCAGCGACTTCAGGTCGAAGTTCTCGAGAATGCCGAGCGCCGACGCGACCGCGATGCCGCCCGACGACGGCGGCGGCATCCCGCACACCCAGTAGCTGCGATAGGTCGTGCACACCGGGTCGCGGCGCTTCGCCTGATAGGCGGCGAGATCCGCGACGGTCGTCTTGCCCGGCGTGAGCGTCGAGCCGTCCGCGCCCTTCGTCACCGCGATCTTCGCGACGATGTCCTGCGCGATCTGCCCCGTGTACAGCGCATTCGCGCCCGACTGCGCCATCAGCGACAGCGTGCGCGCATACGCGGGGTTCTTCAGTACGGTGCCGAGCGTCTTCGGCGACCCGTCGGCGTTCAGGAAATACGCGGCGGCTTCGGGATCGCGCTTCAGGTTCGCGGCGTTCGCCGCGATCGCGTCGGCCAGCCGGCCGCCGATCGGGAAACCGTTGGTCGCGAGCGTGATCGCGTCGCCGAACAGGCTCTGCCACGGCAGGCGGCCATGATCCTGTTGCAGCGCCTCGATGAGCCGCGGCACGCCGATCGTGCCGATCGAGCGGCCGCTCGCGCGCGCGTTCGGCAGCGGCGCCGAATGATCGGTGGCGTCGTCGACGTAGCGCAGGTAGTTCTCGGTCGCGGCGGCCGGCGCGGTTTCGCGGCCGTCGTACGCCTGCAGCGTCTTGCCGCGCGCATCGTAGTAGAGCAATACGCCGCCCGACCCGAGGCCCGTCGCCTCGGGCACCGTCAGGCCGAGCACGGCCTGCACGGCGACCGCCGCGTCGGCGGCCGTGCCGCCCTTCTTCAGCACCGCGCAACCGGCCGCGCTCGCGTACGCGTTCGACGTGGCGACCAGGTACGTTTTCGCATGGACGGGCTTCATCCCGGTGCGATAGCCCGACGACGCTTCCGGCAGCGACGGGTCGCCCGGCTGGTTCGAGCCCACCACGACCGTCGCGCCGCTGTTGTCGACCGCGAGGCAGCTCGCATCGGTGGAAGGTGCGGTCGTGCGGCCCGCCTCGTTCTCGACGTCGCCGCCGCAGGCGGTCAACAGGGCGGCCGCGAGCAACGCGGACGCATACGGAAAAATCGCTGTTCTGTTCATTGTCTGCCGATGTTCTCGTCGATCGTTGCGATGGACATCCTGTTGCCTGCAACCCCCTCGGTGCACGGGCAACGCGTTCGATGGTCCCATGAACAAAATTTTTTCCGCAATAAGGAAATGGCGTAGTGCAACCGGACGTTGTGTGCGCAACGTCACCGAACCGGCATGCGGGTTCACCTGTTGCACTGCATCGCGTTTCGATACGCCGATGCGGCTCGCCGCGCGACGTCGTTATCTTTTCGCCCGGCGACGCGTGCCGCTCGACGGGCCGCTGCGTGCGAAGCCGTGCTCCATCGCGTCGATCGCCTCGGAAAAGAACTCGAGAAACATCGTCATCGCGACGGTCGCGCTCATGTCCGCCCGCTGGTAGATGCAACTGAACGAGCGCGCGCCCGCATCGGCCAGCGGCGTCCAGGCGAGCCGGCCGGCGGCCACGTCGTCCGCGACGTTTTCCGCGATCAGGAAGCCGACGCCGGCGCCTTCGGCCGCGAGACGCCGCACCATCGACACCGACCCGGTTTCGACCAGCGGCCGTACGTTGCGCGGCTGCCGCGCATCGATCTGGTCGAACATCGCGCGCAGCTCCGTGTCGGGCGTCATCAGGATCAGCGGATGCGCGAAGCAGTCGCGCATGCGCACCTTGCCACCCGTCGACGCCAGTGGATGACCGGGCGCCGTGACGACACCCAGCGGCTGCGCAAACGCGCGCACCTCGACGACGCCCGGCGCGGTACGCCGGCGCAGCGCATAACCGATGTCGACCTCGCCCGTCTCGACCCAGCGCACGATGCTCTCGCCGTTTCCGGAGCGCACGCTGTACGTGACGCCCGGGTAACGCTGCATCGCGGCAAGGATCGCGTCGGGCACGAGCTTTTCCGCGGTCGACGCGGGCACCGCGAGATTCACGTGGCCGCGCCGCAACGCGCGCAGGTCCTCGACCTGCGTCAGCGCGTTGTCGAAATCGCGCTGGCCGCGCCGCACGGCCGCGATCACGATCTCGCCGGCGAGCGTCAGCTGCATGCCGCGCGGCAGCCGGTCGAACAGCGGCACGCCGACCTGCTCCTCGAGATTGCGGATCTGCTGGTGTACCGCCGCGGCGGTCAGGTGCAGCGCATCGGCTGCCTTGCGAAGCGAGCCGCGCCGCGCGACTTCGTCGAAACAGCGGAATGTCTGCGATATCGAACGCATGTGGAGTCCGTTAGATTTTTCCGAACAGGCCGTCAAGAATAATCCGATTTTACTGACCGGACGAATCGTCTAGATTCCGCTGCATCCCCGTATCCGATTCGAATGGAGACCGCAGTGACGACCGTCGACCAGATCACCCAGCGCCGCCGCGGCGTCGGCCTCATCGCCCACGATCCCGCGCTGTCCGCAGGCGGCTATACGCTCATCGCGCCGCAGACCGCCGACGGCAACGTCTATCTCGTCGGCATCGACGGCGAGGTCGTCCACCAGTGGAAGATGCCCGTGCGCCCCGGCCGCCATGCGGTCATCCTCCCGAACGGCAACCTCGGCTACAACGGCAATCATCCTCACTCCGAATCGCGCTACGCACCGTGGTCGATGTGGCACGGCGGCGACTTCTACGAGGTCACGCCGCAAGGCGAAACGGTGTGGCGCTACGAGGACCCCGCGCATCACCACGACGCGCAGTGGCTGCCGAACGGCAACCTGCTGTATGCGGCGTGCGAACCGGTCGACGCGGCCTTCGCGCGGCGCGTGCCGGGCGGCACCGCGCACGGCGACGACGAGGTGATGTTTGCGGACGTGATCCGGGAAGTGAACCGCGCCGGCCAGATCGTCTGGGAATGGCGCGCACGCGACCATCTGCGGCCGGAGGACTTTCCGATCGCGGCAGGCTTCGGCCGCTATCACTGGCCGCTCGTCAACGGTCTCGCGGTCGATGCGGACGGCCGCGTGCTGATGAGCCTGCGCACGACGTCGGGGATCATCGGCGTGAACCGCGCAACCGGTCGCGTCGACCTGCACATCGGTCCCGACGTCGTATCGCACCAGCATGCGCCGGTGCCGCTTCCGAACGGCAACATCCTCGCGTTCGACAACGGCAATTTCCGTCACGGTGCGCACGTCGTGTTCTCGCGCGTCGTGGAAATCGATCCGGCGACGCGGCGCGTCGTGTGGTCGTATGCGGACGACGTCGTGAACCTGTTCTACACGCCGTTCATGGGCAACGCGCAGCGCTTGCCGAACGGCAACACGCACGTCACCGAATCGTCCACGGGCCGGCTGTTCGAAGTGACGCCGGCCGGCGAGGTCGTCTGGGAATACGTGATCCCGTGGTTCGCCGAATACCCGGACGAAGCGGCGCGCAAGACCGGCCCCGGCCAGTTGAACAGCGTGTTCCAGACGTTCCGCTACAGCGCCGCGCAGTTGCCCTGGCTACGGACCTGAGCCTTCGTTCACCGCCGGTTTCCGGCGATCGTCGCCGTTCGTTTTCGAGGGGCCTGCCGTGTCGCACGATCCGATTTCCCCGCCCGTCGATGCCCGGCTGCCCGCGTGGCAGCTCGCGCTGTTCGGGCTGCAGCACGTGCTGTCGATGGCCGCATCGCCGATCACGGCCGTCTTCCTGATCGCGAAAGTACTCGCGCTGCCGGCCGACCTGACGGTCCAGCTGATCGGCGCGACGTTCTTCGCGTGCGGCATCGGCACGCTGCTGCAATCGCTCGGCGCCGGCCCGATCGGCGCGCGCATGCCGTTCGTGATGGTGCCCGGCGGCGCACCGACGATGCTGTTCGCGGGCATCGCCGCGCAATCGGGCCTGCCGACCGCGGCTGGCGCGGCGCTGCTCGCCAGCGCGTTCTACTGGGTGCTGTTGCCCGTCTTCACGCGCTGCCTGCGGCTCTTTCCGCGCATCGTCGTCGGCGCGATGCTGCTGCTCGTGTCGATCAACCTGATCCGGATCTACGCGACGATCGTCGTCGGGCAGCCCGGTTCGGCCGATTTCGCGCAGCCGCGCGCGCTCGGTCTCGCGCTCGCGACGATCGTTGCCACCGTCGTCGTCGCGGGCGCGTTCCGCGGCACGGCCGGGCGCCTCGCGGTGCTGATCGGGCTGATGGCCGGCGCGACGCTCGGCTGGGCGCTCGGCGCGATGCCCGCGCTCGCCGACGTGTGGCACGGGCCGCTCTTCACGCATCCGGTGTGGCTGCCGTTCGGCATGCCGCGTTTCGACGTGCTGGCCGCGCTGCCGCTGCTGATTTTCACCGCGATCTCGATGGCCGAGGCCACCGCGCAGACGGTCGCCGTCGGCGAAACGTGCGGCAAGCCGATTGCGCTCCGGCGCGACGTGCCGAAGACGATACGCGGCGATGCGCTCGCGTCGCTGGCCGGCGCGCTGTTCGGCACGCCGCTGATCGTGACCAGCGCCGAGAACATCGGCGTCGTGCAGACGACCGGCGTGCGCTCGCGCTACGTGACGGCCGCCGCCGGCGCGATGCTGATCGTCATCGCGCTGTTCGCGCCGCTCGCGCGGCTCGCGTATGCGATTCCGGCCGCCGTGGTCGGCGGCACCGCGCTGGTCGTATTCGCGATGATCGGCGTGATGGGCATCCGGCTGCTCGCGAGCGTCGACCTGCACGCGCGCGCAAACCAGTACACGCTCGCCGCCGCACTGGTGGTCGGCCTCGCACCGATCCTCGTGCCGAACCTGTATCGCCATTTCGGCGCACCCGTGCAGATCGTGCTCGGCAACGGCATGGCGGCCGGCACGCTCGCGGCGATCGCGACGCAACTGGCGTTCGCCGCGCTCGCGCGGCTGAACGGGCAGGCACACGCGGGTGCGGCTGCGGCGCCTTCGCACGACGCATAACGGCAGCGGCACGCACACGCGGCGCGCCGCTTGACGACGCCCGCGGATCGACCGACAATCGCCGCTCCCTCCTGGCGCGGGCACTCGATCCAGCCGGCGCGTGCGTCTCCTCGACGCCGCACCGGCTTCAGGTTTTCCAGTCCCGATCTCCGCGCCGCCGTGCACGCGCACGCTCTTCGACCGGCTTCGCCGGACACGCTTAACGCAGGTACCGCCCCTGAACGCCAGCACATAGCCGCGCGGTCACGCTCGTGCCTGCCCGTTCACTTCGGAGTCCATGATGATCATTCGTCTTTCCAAGGCAGCCATGGTGCTGGCCATGGCCTTTTTCGCGTCGCTCGTCGCATTCGGCAACATCACCGACTACGCGACGAATTTCGCGTTCGTGCACCACGTCTTCCTGATGGATACCACCTTCCCGGGCAACGGGATCATGTATCGCGCGATCGGCACGCCGTGGGTCCATCACGCCGGCTATATCGGCATCATTTCGATGGAAACGCTCACGGCCGTGCTGTGCTGGATCGGCGGCGCACGGCTGCTGCGCGCGCGACGCGCCGGCGATGCGGAATTCCGCGCGGCCAAGGGCCATGCGATCGCCGGCCTGACGCTCGGCTTCCTCACGTGGCAGGTCGCGTTCATGTCGGTCGGCGGCGAATGGTTCGGGATGTGGATGTCGAAGCAATGGAACGGCGTGCCGGACGCGTTCCGGTTCTTCATCACGCTGCTGCTCGTGCTCGTCTACCTGACGATGAACAACGACGGCATCGACGACACGCGTCACGCGCACTGACGCGCCCGTTGCGTCGCGTGCCGGCCGACCGGACATCGGGACGATTGCCGGCGTCACCGC
This sequence comes from Burkholderia sp. 28_3, assembly GCF_003253915.1. Classification (NCBI taxonomy): domain Bacteria; kingdom Pseudomonadati; phylum Pseudomonadota; class Betaproteobacteria; order Burkholderiales; family Burkholderiaceae; genus Burkholderia; species Burkholderia sp. 28_3. The sequence continues at coordinate 302,997 of NZ_QKZF01000008.1, read as the reverse complement.
GTCCGGCTATAAAGCGGAGATGGACACGAATCGCTGGATCCACGACCCCGTCGGCGCGTTTCGCGTCTGGCAGGAAACCGCCGCGACCGGCGCCGGCCGCCGGCCGTTCGCGCCGCGCTCGGTCGTGCAGCATGTCGCGATGTTCGAGCGATTCCTGCGCCACCTGAGTGCGCAGCGCGTGTCGCTCGCCACGTTCGGGCCCGACCACGTCGCGGCCTTCCTCGCGGAACTCGACCGTACCTGCGCGCCCGGCACGTCGACGCGCGTGCGCTATGCGAAGCTGATCGACCGGCTCGGCCGGCATCTGGTCGACACCGGCGTGCGGACGGTCCACCCGGCCGGCCGGTCGACGCGCGATCTCGCCTGGCCGGACGGCGAGCCCGAGCCGTGCTACCTGCCGCCCGATGCCGACGCGGCGCTGCAGCGCCATGTGCAGCCTCGAGCGGACGACACGCCGGCCGACTGCCGCAATCGCGCGATCGTCGCGCTGCTGCTAGCGAGCGGCATCACGTCGGCGGAAATTCGTGCGGCGACAGCCGACGCGCCCGAACTCGATGCGCAACCGCCGGTGTTGTCGGTGCCGCGCGATCGTGCGCGGCCGGCGCGCCGGATCGAACTCGCCGCGTTCGCGGTGGCGCCGCTCGCCGCATGGCGCGCGCGCTCGACCGACGCGCCGCCGTCGGTGCTGCTGTTTCCCGCGCCGCGCGGGGGGGCCATGAACGACATGTTCCTGCTGCTCGTCGTACGCGATGCGCTGAACGCGATCGCCTTTCGCGCAGCGGACATGAGCCCGCGCGTGCTGCGCAATACCTATGCGCGCCGCCAGTTGCTCGCCGGTCACGCACATGCCGACGTCACGGCGATGCTCGGCCTCGCCAGCATGCGAACGGTCACGCGTATCCGGCAGACGCTGCCGCCCGATGCGGCCGCGGATCGCGCTGCCCACGAACGCTGATCGCGCGCCGCCGGCGCGAACGTTGTTCCGCCGGCTCGCTATTCGCCCGGCTTCGACTGGACCAGCCGCAGAATTCGCGTGTCGTACGGTGATTGCATCACTTCCGCGATGCGGATGTCGGACGCGGCCGGATGCAGCGGATTCAACAGGAAGTTGTGGGCGTGCGGCACGACGACGCTCGGCACGCGCAGCAGCGCGCTCGGCTGCGTGTGCAGCCACTCAGTGCCGGCGCTACGCGTCCAGTCGACGTTCGTTCGCCAGTCGTCCGGCGCATCGCCTTCGGCGATTTCGGCGACGTCCACCGAATCGGGCACCTCGATACGCAGCAACTGGTACGCGCTCGGCAATTGCGCGACGGTGGCGATTTCGAAGTGAACGAGCGTCTCGAGCAACGCGAGCGCCGGATGCTCGGCGAGATACACGACGGGTTGCCCGGCGAAATGCCAGCGGCCGCCGGCCCGCAACCCGCCGATGCCTTTCAGATCGGCGTAATTGCTGATCCGCCACAGCGTCGTCAAGCGAAGTACCCCTCGTCGATCTGCGTGAGGGCCTCTTCGACGAGCCGCGCGCCATGCTCGGTGCTCGCCATGTCGAGCGACGTGCGGCCGCCGAAGCGCTGGAGCCCGTTGCGCAGCCACGCCATCGCCTTGTCCTGATCGCCGAACGTGGCCGTCGCCTGCGCGACGATGCGCGCGAGGCGGATCGCCTTGTCGGACTCTTCCGGCGACAGGCGTTCGTGCGCCTGGCGACGATGGCTCAGCGTGCGGCGCGGAATGATGAACGCCAGCTCGTCCGATTTCAGCCCGCGCTCGGACAGCCGGTCGATCACCGACACGTCGACGCGCGCGCTCGCCAGCTCGGCCAGATCGGCGCCCGAACGGACGCGGATCGCCAGCAGCTGCTCGAGAATCGTGAATTCGGCCTGCCGCGGATGAGCGACGCCCGAAGGATGAAAAGCGATGGTGCTCATGAGCTCTCTCCGGCAATTTGCCCAATCATTATAGGCGTTTTGCCGAATGCTTACGGATCGTCGAGTGGCGGAGCGGACGACTGCGCTGGCAGGCCGGTATTTCGGGGTATGCGAATCGAAGATTCGCCTCGGTGAGGCGGGGTTCATATTCAGTATATAAAGTCGTCGGTCCATGATGATCTGAAGTTGTCACGTAACAATTTCCCAACGGTGACCGAACGGAATGAAGGAAGCGCGCCGCTTCCCCGGCCGGTGCGTTGTCCTTCCTCGGTGTGACATAGCACTCGGCGAATTACACGTCGACCGCATGCTCCAGCAAGCCGACCGCGGCCCACCAGAGGTCGACGCGACCTAGCCAGATAGTGGCCAGCTATTGGCCGCCGCCGCGAAAGCGAATCACCCGCTGTATCGGTTCCTGTTCCCTCTCCCACCGATATCGATTCGACGCACTCGTGTCGCTGCGCTCTCTCGCCCGGTTCCGGGCAGACAGCACGACTCCCCCCAAACCACCGCCCATTACTTCGCATACCTGATCATAAAGACGGAAAGCAAACGGTAAGACAGCATCCACCACCGAAAGCCAGCTGTAACACACGCCCTCGCCCGAATCGATGCGCAAACCGCCTCATCGCCCCGCGTCGGGTCCCGTGCACTATCGGTGCATGATCGCTTCTCGTAGCGATCCCTGGACCGTTCGTCTCGCCCTCGTCGCACGCTACGAATCGCCCCCGTGCCTGCCCCAACCGCTTCCGTACACTCGAAATCGCGCCATGCGGCGCTGGCGGCGTGCACCCTGCGTACGGCCGCGCCTGACGGGAGCCTTGCATGTTGTCCATCGATGGAATGGGTTTGGGGTTGAACTGGCAGCGTTTCCTGTCGCAAACGCTGGATCCCGACCTCGCCCCGAAACCGCCGCGCAATACGGACGGTACGTCCAACGACGGCCCGAACAACGGCCCGGCCAACCCGGTGAACCCGACCACCGTGCCGCCGATTCCCGTGCAGGCCGACCTCGGCACCGATCCGTCCAAGCCGACCAATGCCGAAATCGCGTCGGCCACCGCGCTGCTCCGGAACATGGCCGACCAGTATCGCGTCGCGCCGCCCGAGATCACCGTCGACAACGACACGACGCAAGCCGTCCAGCGCGTGATCCAGGACGCGCAGACCAGGTACGACGACGCGCAACACACGCTGCAAGGCGCGCAGGGCGTGCTGCGGATGACGAACCGCGACCCCGAAGCGACACCCGACGAGCGCAAGGCCGCGCGCGACAACTACACGAAGGCGCACGACGCGGCCGCCACCGCGCAACGCGAACTCGACGTCACGACCGACGCCGGCTACCGGATCCTGTACGGCGAACAGGCGAAAGCCGACCAGTACAGCGCCGACCCGAGCAACGACAAAATCGAGGGGCCGGCGCAGCAGCAGGCCGATGCGAAGCTCGCCGCGCTGCAGAAACTGTTTCCCGACCAGACCAAGGCGAATCCGAACTTCATCCCGCAGCAGGGCGATTGCAAGACGCCCGCCCAGGTCCAGGCCTACGACGACTGGCAGTCGGCGACGTCGACCGCGGTCACGGCGCAGGCGAAGTACTGGGCGGACGTCAGCAACGCGAATCTCGCCTATACGCAATTCCAGTCGTACATGGCCGACCCTGCCTACAAGGATGCGATCGATACCGGCGTCGGCAAGCTGAACGATGCGCTCGAGCCGCTGCAATTGCAGGTCGACCTGCCCGATCCGCCGCCCGCCGACGCGAACGGCAACGTCGACATGAACGCGGTGCAGGCCAATATCGCGCAGGCCGCGAAGATCGCCAATTACTCGAACGCGGCCTATGCGGCATCGCTCGACGCGCAGCAGGTCACGACGTTGCAGCAGAAATACGACGCCGACAGCGCGTGCCTGATCGGCTCGACGCCCGGCGCGACGAAAGACGACAAGGCCGCGCTCGATCGCGCGACGACGCAGGCGAACACGAGCGGCAGCTACATGCAGATGCTCGGCGCGCAGTTGACCGTCGACGACTTGCAGACCAAGTACGACACCGCGAAATCGGCATCCGACGACTGGCATATCGCGAATCCGCGCTCGCTGGACCCGCATCCGACCGTCGACACCGACCTCGCCGCCGCGTCCGATGCGCTCGCACAGGCGAAGCAGAAGGCCAGCCTCGCGCACGACGGATTCGTCGTCGCGTACGGCCAGACGCTCGCGCAGCAGTATGACGACGCCGGCGCGCAGATCGATGCGCAGCTCAAGCCGAAGGTGCCGTTCGTGCTGCAGAACCCGACACCGACGCTGTCGACGAATCCACCGCCGTCCACGACGCCGCCGTCCCCGTCGGCGCAGCCGTCGCCGTCGCTCAGCACGTCGCTGCCGAGCCCATCGAGCACCGCGAGTTCCGCGGCGCCGTCGACGACCCAGACGCCGACACCGTCGTCGTCGTTGAGCACGTCGGCGCCGCCCGCCGCGCTATCGACGTCGCTCCCGCCCACGACGCTGTTCACGAATCCGTCGTTCGTGCTGCAGCCGCCCGGCTCGAACACGTCCGTGCCGACCACCGCGACCGGCCAGACCGCCCTCGACGCGAAAAAGCTCCATGTCGTCGCGGGCGCGCTGCGCGCGGCCGACGGCCGCCTGTCCAACACGTTCAACGACGCGGCCGCGAAATTCCAGCTGGCGAACGCGAAGACGCAGGAAGGCGTGCTGAAGGGCAAGCTCGCGGACATGCAGAAAACCTACGACGACTGGTACGCGAACCACCCGACGCCGGTGCGCGTGCGCGAGGTGAACGGCGACGAGATCCCGATGCCCACGCCGCGGCGGCCGAATCCGTACCAGGATCGGCTCGACGAGGCGCGCAACAACCTGCAGCAGGCCGACGCGACCATCAACAAGCTGCAGTTGCTGACCGAGATGTCGCGTCAGCAGGTGCTGCTCGACCAGTTCGATGCGAGCCTCGCCGAGAACCTGCGCAACCCGCAGAGCCAGGACGACAAGGATGCCTATTCGAAGGCGCTCGACGGCTTCTTCCGCGCGCACCAGGGCGAGCTGTCGCAATCGCTGCTCGACCAGGCGGGCGCGAGCACGAACAAGGCCGCGACGATCGATTTCGGCAAGCTGACCGACAACGAGCAGCGCAACCTGATCGGCACCGCGATCGGCCTCCCGCCCGACGTGCAGCCGTCGGCGGACACGGGCACGCCCACCGCGCCGGTCAACGACGACTCGGTGCGCTACACCGACAACGAAAAGCTCGACACGATCAACAAGGTGCGCGGCGAAATCCTCGAGCTCGGCGGCGGCAGCGGCACGCAGGTCAACATCCTGCCGCTGATCTACTCGGACAAGACGGCCGGGATGGTAACGAGCGCGCTCTTCAAGGTCACCGACAGCAAGGGCCACGTCCAGTACGTCGACGACACGTCGGCGAATTACGACAACATCGGCGACTACCTCGACAACAACCAGCTTGCGTCGAGCGGCACGCTCGATCTCGTGACCGGCTACGACGACAACGGGCACGCGCAGTTCCAGCAGAAGAGCGCGCATCACGATGACTGGTTCGACAGCGCGCTGAACACGCTGACCGGCGGCAAGGTGAACCTCGGGATGATGGGCCTCGGGCTGCTGATGGAAGGCGCCGGCGTGCTGCTCGACGCAACGGGCGTCGGCGTGTTCGCCGGCGGCGCGCTGAACTTCGCGGGCGGGCTGATGATGGATACGGCGATCGGCTCGAGCATGACGAAATCCGCGCTCGATATCGGCTCGCGCTGGGAACACAACCAGAGCATCAATCCGTTCACCGACGCCGGCGCGCGCGGCGACTGGCTCAACCTCGTACCGATGGGCGCGGCCGGCGCGGCGAAATTCGCGGGCTCGGAAGTCTTCGCCAGGACGGTCACCGCGCTGCGCTCGGCGAGGGCCGCGCGAATCAGCACCGCGATCGTGCGCGGCACCTCGCTCGCCACCGGCCTCGGCGCCGCCGGCGAAAGCTTCGTCGAAGCCGCTGTCGACTTCGCGCACGGGGACCGCGAGCACGGCTGGGACGCGCTCAAGTCCGGCTTCACGAACGTCGCGCTGATGGGCGCGGGCGGCGTGCGGGACCGCGTGGTCAACGCGACGGTGCGCGTCACCGGCCGGCCGGTGGTCGCCCGCTCGGCAGGCGGCGAGCGCATCTCGATCGACGGACAGCAACTGCAGAAGATCCTGAGCAGGAACGAGCCGTCGCAACTCGCGTTCGGCGCGACGCGCGCGTCGCTCGACGGCGTCGACATCAAGGTCGCGAAAGACGGCACGCTGATGGCGGGCGACAAGGTGCTCACCTACGACAACATGCCCGTGCGCGTGCTCGACTCGCTCAACAACAAGGACCTGAACCACCTGCCGCGCGGGACGTCGGTGATCCTCGGCGAGAACGGCGAACTGAGCATCGTCGAGCTGACCGGCAAGACCTGGACCGAAGGCACGAAGATCGATTCGGTCACGGAGACGGGCGACCGGCTGTCGTTCGGCAGCGACGGCGAAATCAACGCGCCGTCGAAGCTCGTCGCGAAAACGCCCGTCCCGTCGCGCAACGACCCGCGGCAACCGGCAAGCAACGACACGCCGCCGGCCGACAGCGCGCCGCGCACCACGCCCGCCAACGAAGCCGCGGCGCGCGCCACCGCAGCGAACGACACGGCCACCGCGACGACGGCCGCCAGCGCACGCAACGCGCAGCACACGAGCGAAGCGCAGGCCGCGCGCGACGAGAACCAGCAGGAAACGCGCGCGTCCGATTCGCATGTCGCCGCGCAGAATCGCCGCAGCAGCGACCTGCGCGCGGCGCACGATCCGGCCGTCGCGCGGACGCCCGGCGCACCCGGCGCGGGCGCGCTCGAGGAACCGGCCAGCGTCGCGCCGCGCACGCCGGTCCGCGTGATCGACCTGACCGACGCCGAACCGGCCTCCCGGCCCGCGACGCGCGACCCGGCCGGCGTGTCGGTACCGCGCGGCCCGTCGGTCGAGGCGCTCGACCATGGCGAGCACACGCTCTTGATCGTGCGCAACGGCGAGGACCCGGCGGCCGCCCGGCCCGACGCCGCGCGGCCGCGCGCGGCGGGCGAGCTGCCCGCCGACGTCGCGGAACCGATCGTCGTCATCGCCGATGCCGCGGACGCGCACGTCGCCCCCGAACTCGCGAACCGCTGGCAGCGGCCGGTATTCGCGGCCGCGCCGGATGCCCTGCACGCCGACGGCACGCTGCGCGCCGATGCGCCGCTGACGCGCTACCTGCCCGCCCCCGACGCCGCGGCGGCCGGCGGCCGCGTCGTCGGCACGAACGCGCAGGCGGCCCACGCCGACGCGGCGGGCGTCGTCGAAGCCGACGCGCCTGCGGCGGATCCGGACGCGCCCGCCGCGCGCCGCGCGCCACGCCCCGTGAACGACGACACCGTCGTCGTGCTCGCGTCGACCCGGCGCAACGTCGCCGACCCCGACACGCATGCCGCCGTGCCGCAGCCGCCCGCGCGCGCGGCGCGTGCGCTGGACGGCGCATTCAGCGCGCCCAACCGCATCCTCGTGCTCGTCAAGCCGGCCGAACGCGCCCCCACGCAAGCGGCGAACGATGCACGCGAGGCAGCCGCGCCCAAGCCGGCCCGGGACGCACGAACCCAGGACCACGCGCTCCCGGCCGCCGCCCACCCGGACACCACCGAAGCGCCGGCGGACCCGTCGCTTGCCGGCCCGGGCCTGTTCACGCGGCTGCAGATGCGCTTCGGCGGCGCGCCGCTGCCGGACGCGGTCCACGCGCTCGCGCAGCAATCGGGCACGCTCACGCAGCAGTTGCGGATGCTGAGCGACGCCGGCTGGCGCGTGAGCCTCGGCAAGCGCGGCGGCGGCAGCCGGATCGATCCGAAGCGGCGCCGCGTGACGATCGACGGCGCGCTGCACGATTCGGGCAGCATCACCTATACGCTCGCGCACGAGGCGAAGCATGCGGTCGAGGCGATCGACGGCACACTGGATTCGCTCGACTACAGCGGCCGCAGCCGCTTCACGCGCAAGGCGCTCGAAGCCGAAGCGCGCGCCCAGATCAACGCGTTCGAAGCGCGCTACGAGATCGATCTCGCGGGCGGCGGCGACATCGCGGCGAACACGACGCTGCCCGATGCGCTGCAGCACGAGGCCGACCGCTGGTCGCCATCGAGCGACTATGCGGGCACGGTCGAGCGGCTCGCCGACGCGTTCGCCGATGCGCCGGTGTCGGGCCGCCGCGGCGAGACGTACCAGGCGTTTTACGACGGCATCTGGGACAAGCAGAAGCGCCACGGCGGCGCCCCGCGCCGGATGCCGGCGCCGCACACGACCGAAGGGACCGGTGGCGCGCACCTGCCGCGCACGCTCGAGGAACAGGTGCGGTGGAGCGTCGCGCATGCGGAAACGATCTCGCCGTTCGCCGAACGCGGGCGTCACGAGCCGCGGCAGATGACACTGCGGATGCTGGACGAACGCACGTCGTCGGGAACCGAGGAACCGGTGACGATCATTCGCGGCCGAACCGACGCCACGGGCCAACTGCTCGACGCACACGGCCGCCCCGCGCAGCACGTGCCGTTTTCGATCGCGCACTTCCTCGCCGGCACGTCGACCAGCGCCGGCACCGGCCGCGCGCTGGTCCTCGCGGCCGACGACGGACACGCGGCCGCGGCATGGCTCACGAACACCTGGCAACGGCCGGTCTACGTGCCGGACGGCGGCACGATCCGCGCGTTCGACGCGGCCATGCGCAACCCGGGCAGCCAGCGGCCCGAGGCGCGATTCGACCACGCCCCCACGTGGACCCGCTATGCGCCGTCGCCGCGCGAGCGGATCGACTACGGCGAACTGGCCGTCGACGCGCACGGCCTCTACGTCGCGGGCGATCCGTCACGGCGACTGGACCCGCAAGCGCTGATCGGCCCGTTCCTCGGCGCCGGCATCGAAAAGAGCGTGTTCGAACTCGGCAAGCGCAACGCGATCGGCCTGTACGACGTCGATCCATCGAGGCCGCGCGACGGCCAGCTCGAGAATCATTACGACGCGCTCGACACCGAACGCACCGGGCTCGACCTGCTGCGCCGCTACGGCATGCGCACGCTGACCATCGACGGCCCGTTCTCGGTCGGCAACCGGATCGGGATCCTATACCATCCGCTCGCCGAACTCAGCAGCCGTGCCATCTCGCTCGGCGCGTTGCCGTCACGTATCACGCACGACTCGATGCAACAGCTTGCCGCGATGCGCGAAATCGTCGAGCGCGATGGCCTGGTGTTCGATTTTCAGGGGGTGGTCGACGCGCGCGGCGAGTTCTACTTCAGCGACCCGGCCACGATATTCCGCACCGATGACCGCGAGGAAATCGACGCCACGCTCGAGGAAATCGACACCGTGATCGCGCCGCTCGAACGCGGCATCCGCACCGGCAGCATCGCGCTCGCGCATCCGGCGATCAGCGAATCGCTGCCGGACGGCGCGTTCGTCCAGAAGCCGTCGCGCTTCACGCGGATCCGGATGTGGTTCGGCGGCGCGCCGCTGCCCGACGCCGCCTATGCGCTCGCCGGCCAATCGAGCCTGCTTGCCGACCAGTTGCGCCTGCTGAAATCGGATGGCTGGCAGGTCGTGTGGGGCCGCGCGGGACGCGGCAGCCGCACCGACGTCGAGCAGCGCCGGATCGTGGTCGACGGTGGCCTGCGCGGCACCGGCACGCTCGTCTACACGCTCGCGCACGAAGCCGGCCACGCGGCCGACGTGTCGAACGACCGGCTCGGCGTCGATACCAGCAGCCCGGAAGCGTACGTGCAAAGCACGCTGCTCGCCGAAGCGCGCGCGCAGGCCAACGCGTTCGCGGTGCGCAAGCAGATCCTCGAATCGACCGGCGTCGACATCGCCGAGCACGCGGTGCTGCCCGATGCGATCGCGCGCGAAGCCGATCACGTGATGCCGGGCGACGACGCCGGCCTCGCGCGCCTCGCCGACGCATTCGGCAATGCCCCCGTATCCGGCCGCGACGGCGAACACTACCGTGCGTTCTACGGCAGCACATGGGACCGCCAGCAGCAGCCGGGCAACGCAGCGCTGCGCATGCCCGCGCCGCACACGGCCGAATCGTCCGGCGGCAGCGGCGGCGCACGGCTGCCGCGCACGCTCGACGAACAGGCGCAGTGGAGCCACGCGCACGCGGACCGTGCATCGCCGTTTCCGCGCCGCTGGTTCGGCGGCGGCTCGCCGACACTGTCCTTCTCGCGCCACGGTCCGGTGTCCTATGCGAACGGCGAACCGCTGACGCTCGTCCATGCGCGAACCGACGCAGCCGGCGGCCTGCTGGACGCACGTGGCAACCCCGCCACGCCGGTCGACTATTCGATCGACCATCGCCATGCGTTCACGCCCGCCCGGGCCGGCGCCCCCATCGTGCTCGCGGGCGAAGGCGGGGCCGCACACGCCGCGTGGCTCGCGAACCTGTGGCAACGCACGATCTACGTGCCCGACAGCGGCACGGTCCGCACGCTCGGCGAACCGCGCGGCGAGGGGACGCAGCGCATGCGGTTCGGCGGCCCACGCGCATGGACGCGCTACACGCCGTCGCCGCGCGAACGGATCGACGCGGGCGCGCTCGCCGTCGACGAACACGGGCTGCACGTCGCCGGCGATCCGTCGCGGCGCGTCGATCCCGATGCGCTGCTCGGCCCGTTCCTCGGCGCGGGCACCGCGAAGGCGGTATTCGAACTCGGCAAGCGCAACGCGATCGGCGTGTTCGACGCCAGCGGCGACAAGGCCCGCACGATGCTCGCCCACGAAAAGCGCGGGCTCGAGCAGTTGACGCAGCTCGGCATGCGCACGGTCACGGTCGACGGGCCGTTCACGTACCACGGGCGCGTCGCGGTGCTGTACAGCCCGCTGGCCGAACTCGGCAGCCTCGACGTGATGCACGGCATCCTGCCGAAGCGCGTGACGCGCGAATCGATGCGCCAGCTCGTCGCGATGCGCGAGCTGGCCGCGCGGCACGGCCTGTCGTTCGATTTCGAGGGCCTGTTCGATGCGAACGGCGAGTTCCACTTCAGCGACCCGTCCGTCCTGATCCCGCATCCGGACCCGGCAACCAACCGCACGCCCGGGATGATCGACGCCGTCATCCAGCCGCTCGAACGCGGCATCGCCAGCGGCCACGTCGAACTCGCGCACCCGCTGATCAGCGAATCGCTGCCGGACGGCGCGTTCGTGCAGAAACCGTCGCGCTTCACGCGGATCCGGACGTGGTTCGGCGGCGCGCCGCTACCCGACGCCGCGTACGCGCTGGCCGACCAGTCGAGCCTGCTCGCCGCGCAACTGCGGCTGCTGAACCCCGGCCGCTGGCAGATCGTGCAGGGCCGCGCGGGCGCCGGCAGCAAGGTCGATGCCGAACAGCGCCGGATCGTGATCGACGGCGGCCTGCGCAACGCCGGCACGATCGTCTACGTGCTCGCCCACGAGCTCGGTCATGCGGTCGACGTGGCGACGAACCGGCTCGACCTCGACACCAGCAGCCCCGACGCATACGCGGAAAGCGCGCTGCGCGCCGAGGCGCGCGCGCAGGCCAACGCGTTCGCGGTGCGCAAGCAGATCCTCGAATCGACCGGCATCGACATCGCCGAGCACGCGGTACTGCCCGACGCGATCGCGCGCGAATCCGACCATGTGATGCCGGGCGACGCGGCCGGCCTCGCGCGCCTCGCCGACGCGTTCGGCAACGTGCAGACGTCGCTGCCCGGCAACCCCGTCTATCGGGCGCTGTACCGCACGCAGGCCGAGCAGGCGCTGCGCGACGGCGAGGCCGGGCGAGCCGGCGCCATGCCGCGGACGATGCCGTCGATGATGATGTGGCCGATGGACCCGTCGTCGTTCCTGCCGGCCGCCCCCGTGCTCGCGCCCGAGGCCCGCGCGGCCGACTGGCTCGACGCGCACGGCAAGCGCGATCTGAAGCGCATCGACGGCACGCAACTGGCCGACATCCGCGACCTCGCGCAATACGCGGGCCCCAACGCCCACGTGCTGATCGCGAAGCACGCCGACCGGCCGGCGGACGACGGCACGCATCCGCAACCCGAATTCGTCGCGAGCCTGACGACCGATGCGCATGGCCAGCCCGGTCAGGTCGAATCGACCGATCCGGGCGGCGCGCCGTCGCACGACTTGCGCGACGCGCTCTATCCGGGCACGCGTCCGCGCAAGCGCAGCGGCAGCGCGACGCCGCATGAAGCGCGTGCGCAATTCGACTTCTACCTGTCGCCGGTGTCGCTCGACGAGCTGCGGCAATTCGGCGGCGCGGCGAAGATCGAAGCCGTCGACTCGAAACGCGTATGGAATGCCGAGCCTTCCGGCGACGCGCCTGCGCAGGAGGTCGTCGAGCAGATCGGCAAACTCGCCGGCGCGCCGCAATTCAAGCGGCCCAAGGCGGCCGCGAAGGTCGCCGACGACAGCACGACGATCTTCGCGGTCGACCGGAAAACCGGCAAGGTGCTCGGCTACGCCGTGCCCAAGCAAGGCGGCAGCGGCTGGGCGTATCACGAGAAAACCTCGGTTGGCGATGCATCGATCGCCGAACAGGATCTTGGCGCCGCATTCCGCCGCCGCGCCCGCGGCCTGCCCGACGGACGGCGCGGCGTCGTGTTCGTCCCGTCGTCGCTGCCGGAATCGGCGGTGTCCCGCTATGGCGGCTTCGCTCCGGCCGAGCGGGCGTTGCCGATCGCCGAGCAAAAGCCGCCGTCGATGAAAACGAGCGACCGCGTGCAGCGCCGGCTCGGCAAGCTTCAGTCGAGAGGCAAGCCGCCGGCCGGCGCGACGTCGCTCGCCAACCCGTGGGTCGCGCCGAACCTGCTGCCGAAATCGGCTGACGACGTGCACGATTTCAACGGCGCGAACACGCTGCACCTGCGGCGCGTGATCGATCTCGGCCAGGTCGGCCCGGAATACTTCATCTACGTCTACGGCACGGAAGGCGCGCTGATCGACACGCTGCATCAGCCTGACGGCCTCCTCGCGACCCGCGACGGCACGTTGCAATGGTTCGACGATGCCGCGCATTTCGCCGACGAGCGCAAGCCCGGCATCGATCTCGACAGGACCAAGATCGGCGGCGGTCCGGACGGCTCGGACCGGCACTTTCTCGTGACGCGGCTCGACCCGGCGGAATTCGATGCACGCACGAAGCCAACGCAGGTCGCGGCCTATGCGCTGAAACAAGCGGAACTCGACAAGCAGTTGCAGAAGGCCGCCGCGGAATCGTCCGCGCCGTTCGGCGAACTGCGGCGCCGCATCGCGGCCGAACTGGCGGCCGCGAAGCACCAGCAGGCCACACTTGCCGGCGATCCCGCGTCCGGCACGGCGTCCGCCAATCCGCCAGCGAAACCGAACAAGGCTGCGCGCGGCAAGGGCAAGAAAGGCAGCCGGAACGCGCCGGCGGCGCCCGCACCGGCCGCGTCACCGGCGCCGCACGCCGCGCCGGCCGGCAAGCCGTTCAGCATCAAGACCTATCAGCCGGGCCTGACGAGCGCGACGGTCGCCGAATGGATCCTCCGCTTCGGCAAGGCGAAGCTCGACGACTGGTTCCCGGAGCACGAGCGCGTGAAGGCGTTCGCGGGCCGCACCGGCGAGCCGCTCGACCTCGGCGCGACACGCCAGGTCATGATGGCCGACAGCGTGATGATGAAGGCGCTCGGCATCCCGTTGCGGCTCGCGCGCGACGCGTCGAGCATGCCGTGGCGCGGCCCGCTGTCGCGACCCGACCATGCGGCGAACCTGGTGTCGCGCCATGCGAAGCGCGCGATCACCTATCTGTCGATCGCACGCGCCGCAGACCGGCACGCGTTGCAGGCCTATGCCCGCGCGAAGGCCGAGCTCCAGGATCGCCTCGCGCTGATGGCGCGCGGCTTCACGTTGCGCGACGACCCCGCCGAAATGCTCGCGCTCGTGAAGCGCTATGGCGGGGCGATGCCGGTCGTATCGGTCGCGGTCGATCCGTATTCGCTGGCCGCCGCGCTCGGCCGGAAACACGACCCCGCGTTCATCCGTCGCGTGCGCGAACTCGGCAAGCTCGACAACGCGCAGTTCGACGAAGCGAACGCGCGGATCGACATCGACGGCACAGGTCGCCATCTCGAACTCGACGACCTCGACCACCTGTTCAAATGGCTCGATGCGGCGTCCGAAGGCGGCTTCGTGCTGCGCCTCGAAACCGCGCCGTCGCGCGCGCTCGTGTCGGCCGAGGACCAGCGCACGCTGGCCGGCACCAACGATGCGTACCACGACTACGTGCGCACGTTCGACGCGCTCGAAACGTGGGCGCGGCAGCACACCGGCAAAACCGCGCCGCATGTGATGGTGACGTTCCACGGCTGGGACGCCGTGCTCGAACCGGCGCCCGGCGACGGCCACCTGAAGCTCGTCGAGGCCGTGCTCGACCGCAAGGAACTCGACTGGGTTCATCTCGGGCTGTCGTATGCGACGCATGGCTCGGACTTCGTCGCGAATCAGGATCTGACCGCCGCCCTCGCCCGCACGCTCGTCGACTACAAGCTGCATGCACCCGACAAACTCGCGCGCCTGCACGGCGCCGATGCGCTCACGCGCGTGTTCGAACGGGTCGGCGCGCAAACGCTCGCGAACCAGCATCAGGTGCTGTTCGCCGAAGTCGAACGCGTCGGCCTCGCGAACAAGATGACACCCGACGAGCTCGCGCAATTGCGCGCCGACCTGTACGAAGGCCATACGACCGCGCTGATGGACCGCGCACGGCAGGCGACGATCACTTATGCGCAGGAGAACTACTGGAACAGCACCGCACCCGCCAACCGGGCCGAGCTGCGCGCGCGCGATGCCGGCAAGCGCTGGCTGAACCAGTACGGCCGGCCCGCTACCGAACGCAAGATCGGTGCGCATGCGAACCCGAATGCATCGAGCACCGCGTTCTGGCGCGCGGTGGCCGCCGATCCGAAGCTCGCGATCGACGAGACCAAGCCCGTCCTCGTGAACCGCGACATCGCCGCACAGCCGAGCCACCAGCTCGGCAACCCGCAGGAAGCCGCGCTCGCGCAGCTCAATGCGCTGCGCGTCCACCGCCCGTCGTTCGGCAAGCGCGACTGGGCGTGGTCGCTGGGATTCGGCGGCACGGTGGCCGGCGCCAGCTCGCTCGTCGCGCTGAACGTGTTCAACGGCATGACCGTGATGAGTTCGGATGCGCTGACCCACGCGAACACCGCACTGTTCGTCGGCGCGCGTGCGGGCCGCGTGTTCGGCGCGATGCACCAGGGCGCGGTGCAGAGCCTGCAGAGCGGCGATCCGCGCGCGGTGCACGACGTGCTCGACCGCCTGCAGCGCTCGCTTGCGCAGCAGCTGACCGCGCCGGTACACGGCTACAACCCGGCGCGGCTCCAACAGCTCGACCTGCTGACGAACGAAACCCGCGTGAAGGCGACCCACCTGGTCGACATGCATCGCCAGGGGCTCATCGGCTTCGACGATGCGGCCGCGCAGATCAGGGAACTGTCGGTCGACCTGCTCGCGAACATGCAGGGCATGGTCGGCGGCACGTCGCTCGCGCAACTGCATCACGGCAATTCCCGCCGGCTGCTCGGCCTCGTCGGACGCGGCAGCGCGATCGTCGGCTATTCGGGGACGATCGCCGTCGGCGTGCACGGGCTGATGACCACGCCGACCGTCGCGGGCGCGCTGACGACCGCGAGCGCGGCGCTCGCCGCGACGTATTCAGGCCTCGTCTATGCGGTGAGCGCGCACCGCGTGAACGCGGACAAGCGCAGCCGCGTCGTGCGCCTGATCGACTCGACGTCGGATTTCGTCGGCGTCGCGAGCGGCGTCGCGGGCTCGATCGCGCAATACGACAAAGGTCACTACGGGCTCGCGGCAACGGCCGCGACGTCGACGTTGATGCTGCTCGGCGCGCGGCTGAACACGCATTTCCCGAACGCGACGCGCTGGGTCAGGAAATACCCGACCGCGCTGATCCTCGTGCCGATCGGAATCTGGGGCTTCACGCAATTGCAGAACCTGTTCTTCGGCCCGCCGTCGGGCGGCTCGGGCTCGTCGCCGCACAAGCCGCAGTCGACGCCGGCATCGCCGTCGCCATCACATCAGCCGCCGCAACCGACCGCCGGCGCGCCGACGGCCGGCCTCGCGCCGGGCACTACCGCAACGCAACCACCCGGGACCGGCACGACGGCGCCCGCTCAGCCCGCCGCGCCGCCGTCGTCGGCCGCGCAGCCGACCATCGTCGTGGCCGGCGATTCGCTGTGGGTGATCGCCGACGCGCATCGCCAGTCGCTGCTCGACGCCGCGCACGTGTCGCAGCACGACCGCAACGCGATGACGCGCGACCAGCAGGATGCGCGCGCGCTGAACGAGATCCTGCAGCTGAATCCGGGCCTGGCGTCGGCGCCGAACGTGCTGCATGTCGGGCAGTCGATCAACGTCGGCTGATGCGCAGTCGCCCGTGCGCGCTCAGCCGGCCCACGCGGACGAGCGGATCACGCTGCAGAAGTTGCCCGCACGGAAATGCGGATCCTTGTCCGCGAGCACGTCGGCCTTCACGTTGCCGAACGTCGTGCCGGGCTTGTGCTTGATGCCGTCGTAGAACGCCTGAATGATGTCCTCCTTGAAATGCGGCGTGCGCGGATGCGCGCGCACGACCTCCTCCCGCTCGGTATCGCTGTATTCCGGGTAAGTGAGGCCCAGTACGTCCATCTCGACGCCCGCCGTGACCAGCGCGACGACCGGATGCATGTGCTGCGGGATGCCGGGCGTGGTGTGCAGCGCGATTGAGGTCCACACGACATCGATGTCCTGTTGAGAAATCCCGTTGCCCTTCAGGAAATCGCGCGCGGCGTTCGCGCCGTCCACTTCGAAGCGCTCGCATGCACTGCTGTGCCGGTGCGTGAGTCCCATGTCATGAAACATGCAGCCGCAATAGAGCAGCTCGGGGTCGTACTCGAGCCCGCGCCGCCGGCCCGCCAGCGCCGCGAAATAGAACACGCGGCTCGAGTGGTGGAACAGCAGCTCGGATTCGGTATCGCGCACGAGCTCGGTGATCTCGCGCGTCAAACGCGTATCGGGAAGGGTGATGCCGGCGACGCTCACAGTCATGATCGACCTCCATGGAAGACACCTTCGATTTTCCGGAGTCCGACAGGTGTCTCCAATGGACGTATCACGCCGAATCCTGCCATTTCGCGCGACGAACGGACATGGTGCCTGCGCGGCGAAGAAAGCGCTCCTATACTGCTGCGCATCACGTTCGATACGACACGCAATCGATCATGCCGAAGGTCGTGGGTATTTTCGCCGTTCCGGGCGTTCAACTGCTCGACGTCTCCGCGCCGCTCGACGTGTTCGCGCAAGCGAACGCCGAGTGCGGCAAGCCGTTCTACACGTTGCGGATCATCGCGAGCGGGCCCGGGCCGATCCGCAGTGCGTCCGGCGCACGGCTGCTGCCCGACTGGATCGCGCCCGACATTCCGGAGCGCGTCGACACGCTGCTGGTCGCCGGCGCGCCGCGCGCCGGCCAGATCGTGCTGCGCACCGACGTCCTCGCGTGGCTGCGCTCGGCGGCCGTGCAAAGCAGGCGCTACGGCTCGATCTGCACCGGCGCGTTCATCCTCGCGGCCACCGGCCTGCTGAAAGGGCGCCACCTGACCACGCACTGGGCCGCCGCCGATGCATTCGCGCAGGCGTATCCGTCCGTCACCGTCGACGCCGACGCGCTGTACGTGCGCGACGGCAAGCTGCGCACCGGCGCCGGCGTCACGGCCGGGCTCGATCTCGCGCTCGCGCTGGTCGAGGAGGATCTGGGCCGCGAGATCGCGCGGCGCGTCGCCGCGCAGCTGGTGATGTTCTTCAAGCGCCCGGGCGGGCAGCTCCAGTTCAGCCGCACGGGCGAGGCGCGCCCCGCCGGGCGTTCGGTCCTGCAGGAAGTCCAGCGCTGGATCGCGGCCCATCCGGAACTCGAGCATTCGGTGGCCGGGATGGCGAAGCATGCGGGCATGAGCCCGCGCCATTTCGCGCGACTGTTCCGCGCGGAAGTCGGCATGACGCCGGCCGCATGGGTCGAGGCGACCCGCATCTCGGCCGCCCGTCGGCTACTCGAGAACGGCCACGACACGCCGAAGCAGGTCGCCGCGAAATGCGGCTTCGCAAACGTCGATACGCTGAGGCGAGCGTTCACCCGGCATGTCGGCATCACGCCGGCCGAATACCGAAAACGGCAGGCGACCCTCGCTGCGTGATGCGGAGCGCGCGACGCTGACGGCCTCGGCAAAATAATTCGGAATGCGATTCACCCGTTCATTCCGTTACTGCGCCCATCGACCCTATCGCGCTCCGCAGGCCAAGCCGCGCCTCGCCGACATGCCCTCAATCGTCAGACGAAATCGCATGCCGCGCGAATCGTTTACCCAGTTGCAATAATGATTCGCTGCAACACGTATTTCCGACCGGTAACGCGATCGTTACGATGCAATCAACCGCTGAACGCCACGAGCGAAGCGCGAAATCAACAGAACCGGAGGTCACCATGAAGTCGTTCATCACCGCTGTCGTCGCCGCAACTGCCCTGTCCGCATCGTACGGCGCATTCGCCCAATCGAACCCGTCGGGCCAGCTGACGCGGGCCCAGGTGCGTGCGGAACTCGTCCAGCTCGAACAGGCCGGCTACAAGCCCGAAGTGTCCGATCAGTATTACCCGCGGGCGCTGCAGACCGCCCAGGCTCGCGTGACGAACGCCGATGAAACCGGCTACGGCGCGCAAGCAGCCGCCGGTGCACGCGCCGGCCGCGCGATCGCGGTCAAGCAGGAAGGCCGCGACTCGATCTATTTCGGCCAGTAAGCCGTCTACGCGCCGGCGCATTCCGGTGTATTCCCGACGTATTTCGATACGCAGGTCGTACGCGCCACACCCCGCTCCCGTTCATCGGGGCGGGGTGTTCGCTTTTCGGTCTCCGCTCCCGCCGCCGGTCATGCGCCGCGCGGCGCCGTTCACGCAAGCGTCCGGTGTTTGCGCATAGAATGGCCGCGTGGTCGGCGTCGGCCAGAACGCATGCGAGCGGTGTCACGACGCCCGCTGGCCGGCCCGATGTCGCACTCGGCGCATTTTTCGAAAAGGAGCGGTTTCATGTCTCAAACATCCGGTTCCATGATCACGTTTCGCCGTCCGGACGGCCAGGAACTGCAGGGCTATCTCGCCACGCCGGCACAAACCGAAGGCGCGCCCGCGGTCGTCGTCATCCAGGAATGGTGGGGGCTGAACGACCAGATCCGCGGCGTCGCGGATCGCCTCGCGCGCTGCGGCTACTTCGCGCTCGTGCCCGACCTGTATCGCGGCAAGTCGACGGTCGAGGAAGAAGAAGCGCACCACCTGATGACCGGCCTCGATTTCGGCGACGCCGCGTCGCAGGACATTCCCGGCGCGGTCGCGCACCTGAAGACGCTGGCGCCGCGTGTCGCGGTGACGGGCTTCTGCATGGGCGGCGCCCTGACGCTGCTGTCGCTGCAGTACGCCGACGCGGACGCCGGCGTCATGTGGTACGGCCTTCCGCCGCTCGACTACATCGATCCGGCCAAGCTGAAGGTGCCGCTGATGGGGCACTGGGGGACGCAGGATGCGTTCTTTACGATCGACCAGGTCGACGCACTGGAAAAGAAGCTGACCGATGCGAAGGTCGGTTTCGAATTCCATCGCTATCTCGCGCACCATGCGTTCGCGAACGAAACGGCGGTCGGTCCCGGCCGCATCGCCGGCACGCAGTTCGATCCGGTGTGGTCGGAAATGGCGTGGGATCGCACGCTCACGTTCTTCGGCCGGACGCTGTGGACCAAGCAGGCGTAACGTAACGCTGCTCACCGCACGCACGACGGTATGAAGGAAAACGCCACGGACTTGCGTCCGTGGCGTTTTCGTTTTCACAACCGGTCGGGTCGGCGGACAGACTTGGCCTGGAAGCTCCCGCCGTGCCGTCGCGCCTATCCGTTCGTCGCTGGCTGGTAATCGACCGGGGCATCCGGCGCGCGCGGCGTCTCGCCGGCGCGCTGGATCCACCCGCCGCCCAGTGCGCGGTACAGGTCGACCAGATTCGTCCAGCGTGCCAGACGTGCGCTGATCAGCGACTGCTGCGCGGCGTACAGATCCGTCTGCGCGGTCAGCACCGACAGGTAGCTGTCGACACCGTTCTTGTAGCGCAGGTCCGACAGATCGAAGCGTCGCTGTTGCGCGTGCTCGTTGCGCTCGAGCGCCGCGATCTGCTGGTCGTACGTGCCGCGTGCGGCCAGACCATCCGACACTTCGCGGAACGCCGACTGGATCGCCTTCTCGTAGTTCGCGATCTCGATGCGCTTCTGCACGTTCGCGAGATCGAGGTTCGCGATGTTCTGCCCGCCTTCGAAGATCGGCAGCGCGATGCTCGGCGCGAACGACCACGCCGCCGTGCCGGCCTTGAACAGGCCGCCCAGCGTCGGGCTCGCGGTGCCGAACGCGCCCGTCAGCGAAATCTTCGGGAAGAACGCCGCGCGCGCCGCGCCGATATTGGCGTTCGCGGCCAGCAGCGTCTGCTCGGCCTGCATCACGTCAGGACGACGCGTCAGCAGGTCCGACGGCAACCCGGCCGGCACGTCCGTCAGCAGGTTCTGCGCATCGAGCGGCATGCCCGCCGGCAGATCGTCCGGCAGCGGCTCGCCGATCAGCAGCACCAGCGCATTCAGCGCCTGCGCGCGGGCTCGCGCCTGCGCCTGCTGGTTCGCGAGCGCCGTCTCGACCACCGTCTGCGCCTGACGCAGCTCGAGCTCGGAGCCCGTGCCGTTGTCGAACTGCAGCTTGGTCAGGTCGTACGATGCCTGCGCGGTCTTCAGCGTGTCCTCCGTGACCTTCAGCAGGTCATCGGTCGACAGCAGCGTCAGATATTGATCCGCGACCTGCGACACCAGCGAGATCTCGGACGCCTGCCGCGCGTACGACGTCGACAGATATTGCGCGAGCGCCTGGTTCTTCAGGCTCTGCACGCGGCCGAACAGGTCGAGTTCCCATGACGCGGACAGCCCGACGTTGTAGGTCGTCGTGATGTTCCGGCCCGGCACGGCCGTCAGCGAATTCGGCAAACGCTGACGGTTGCCCGTACCCGTACCGTCGAGCGTCGGGAACAGCCCCGCACGCGTGATCTGGTACTGCGCACGCGCGGCCTCGATATTGAGCACCGACACGCGCAGGTCGCGGTTGTTTTTCAGCGCGATCTCGATCAGCCGCTGCAGGCGCGGATCGACGAAGAACTCGCGCCAGCCGATGGCAGTCGCCGCCTGGCCATTCGCGCTGCGCGCGCCGGCCGCGCCCGGCTGCGTCGCGTAGACGCCGCCGGCCGGGTACGCCTGCGCGACGGGTGCGTCGGGCCGCTTGTAGTGCGGCGCCATCGTGCAGCCCGTGGCGAACAGCGCGGCAGCCAGTGCGACCGCGGCTGCAGTCAAAGCATGTTTTTGCATCGTTACTGCCCCTTCGAATCGTTTGCGTCGTCGTGACCGCGCTGCAGGTCGCCCTGCACGAGACGCCATGCGTCGTCGACGTTTTCCGTCTCGCCGCTGAAGATCGCGCGAACCCGCACGAAGAACATCGGGATCATGAAAATGGCGAGGAACGTCGCCGTGATCATCCCGCCGATCACGCCGGTGCCGATCGCGTGCTGGCTCGCCGACCCCGCGCCGTTGCTGATCGCGAGCGGCAGCACGCCCAGCATGAACGCGAGCGACGTCATCAGGATCGGACGCAGCCGCAGGCGCGCCGCCTCGATCGCCGCGCGCACCGGCCCCATGTTCCCGCCCGCCTGCAGCTCGCGCGCGAACTCGACGATCAGGATCGCGTTCTTCGCGGACAAGCCCACGGTGGTCAGCAGGCCGACCTGGAAGAACACGTCGTTCTCGAGGCCGCGCAGCATCGTCGCGAGCAGCGCGCCGACCACGCCGAGCGGCACGACCATGATCACCGAGAACGGGATCGACCAGCTTTCATACAGCGCCGCGAGACACAGGAACACGACGAGGATCGAGATCGCGTACAGGATCGGCGCCTGCGAGCCGGACTGGATTTCCTGGAACGACAGGCCCGTCCACGAGTAGCCGATGCCTTCCGGCAGCTTGCTCGCGAGCGCTTCCATCGCGGCCATCGCCTGGCCGGTCGATTTGCCTTCCGCGGCCTGCCCCTGGATTTCGATCGACGACACGCCGTTGTAACGCTCGAGCTTCGGCGAACCGTAGATCCAGTGGCCGGTCGAGAATGCGCTGAACGGCACCATCCCGCCCGCGCTGTTGCGCACGTACCAGATGTTCATGTCTTCCGGCGTCATCCGGAACGGCGCGTCCGACTGTACGTACACCTTCTTGATCCGGCCGTCGGTGTCGAGGAAGTTGTTCACGTACTGCGACGCCCATGCGATCGAGAACGTCTGGTCGATCGCCGCGGCCGTCACGCCGAGCGCATTCGCTTTCTCGCGGTCGATGTCGACCTTGTACTGCGGCGTATCGTTCAGGCCGTTCGGGCGCACCAGCGCGAGCGCCGGATCCTTCGCGGCCATCCCGAGCAACTGGCCGCGCGCGGCCATCAGCGCATCGTGGCCGAGACCGGCGTTGTCCGTCAGCTCGAAGTCGAAGCCGGCAGCCGTGCCGAGTTCCGGAATCGACGGCGGGTTGAACGGAATCACCATCGCGTCCTTGTACGTCGAATAGTGCGCGAAGGTCCGGCCGATCAGCGCCTGCACCTTCTGGTCCGAACGCTGGCGATGCTCGTACGGTTTCAGCTTCACGAACACGAGGCCCGCGTTCTGGCCGCGGCCCGCGAAGCTGAAGCCGTTGACCGTGAACACCGAGTCGACCACATCCTTCTCGGCGGTGGTCAGGTACGTGTTGATGTTGTCGAGCGTCTTGCCGGTCGTTTCCTGCGTGGAGCCGGACGGCGTCTGCACGATCATGAACATGTAGCCCTGATCCTCGTCGGGCAGGAACGACTTCGGCAGACGCGCGAACATCACGCCGACCGCGAGGAACACGGCGAGGTAGATCACGAGCCAGCGGCCCGAGCGCCGGATCACGTGATTCACGCCGCTCGTGTAGCGATCGCGGCTGCGATCGAAAGTCCGGTTGAACCAGCCGAAGAAACCCTTCTTCTCTTCGTGATGCCCCTGCGGGATCGGCTTGAGGATCGTCGCGCACAGCGCCGGCGTCAGGACCAATGCGACCAGCACGGACAGCACCATCGCCGACACGATCGTCAGCGAGAACTGCCGATAGATCGCGCCGACCGAGCCGCCTGAGAACGCCACCGGCACGAACACCGCCGACAGCACGAGCGCCACGCCGACGAGTGCGCCGGTGATCTGGCTCATCGCCTTGCGGGTCGCCTCCTTCGGTGACAGCCCTTCTTCCGCCATCACGCGCTCGACGTTCTCGACCACCACGATCGCATCGTCGACCAGCAGGCCGATCGCGAGCACGAGGCCGAACATCGACAGCGTGTTGATCGAGAAACCGGCGAGGCCCATGATCGCGAACGTACCGAGCAGCACGACCGGCACCGCGATCGTCGGGATGATCGTCGCGCGCAGGTTCTGCAGGAACAGGTACATCACGAGGAACACCAGCACGATGCCCTCGATCAGCGTCTTGACCACTTCCTCGATCGACAGGCGCACGAACGGCGTCGTGTCGTACGGGTAGTGCACGACGAGACCGTGCGGGAAGTACTTCGACAGCTCGTCGATCTTGGCCCGCAGCGCGTTCGCGGTCGCCAGCGCGTTCGCGCCGGTCGCGAGCTGGATGCCGAGGCCGGCCGTCGGCTGCCCCATGTACTTCGTGTCGAACGTGTAGTTCTCCGAACCCAGCGCCGCGCGGCCGACGTCCTTCAGGCGGACCTGCGAGCCATCCTGGTTGACCTTCAGCAGGATGTTGCCGAACTGCTCGGGCGTGCGCAGCAGCGTCGATTCGGTGATCGTCGCCTGCAGCACGGTGCCCGGCTTCGCCGGCGTGCCGCCGATCTGGCCGCCCGCGATCTGCACGTTCTGCTGCGTGATCGCGGCCGTCACGTCGGTCGGCGTGAGGCTGTAGTTGGTCAGCTTGACGGGGTCGAGCCAGATCCGCATCGAGAACTGCGAACCGAGCAGCAGCGTCTGGCCGACGCCGTTCACGCGGCTCAGCGGATCGAGCACGTGCGAAGCCACGTAGTTCGTCAGGTCCTCCTTCGACATCCGGCCGTCCTCGGAGTTGAACGCGAACCACATCAGCCAGTTGCTGCTCGACTTCGTGACCTGCATGCCGAGCTGCTGCACGACCTGCGGCAGGTTCGGCGTCGCGAGCGACAGCTTGTTCTGCACCTGCACCTGTGCGACGTCCGGATTCGTGCCCGGCGAGAACGTCAGCGTGATCGTCGCGTTGCCCGAATCGTCGCTCGTCGACGACATGTACAGGAAGTTGTCGAGCCCGCTCATCTGCTGCTCGATCACCTGCGTCACCGTGTCTTCCACCGTCTTCGCGGAAGCGCCCGGATAGTTCGCCTGGATCTGGATCGTCGGCGGTGCGATCGTCGGGTACTGCGCGATCGGCATCTTGAAGATCGATGCGACGCCGGCCAGCATCAGCACGATCGCGATCACCCACGCGAAGATCGGGCGATCGATAAAGAACTTGGCCATGAAACGGACTCCCTGTTATTGCGCGCTCGACGCGGCGGCCGAACCCGCTGCGGCGCTGGCCGCGGTAGTCGCCGGCGCGGCGCCGGCCGATGTGGCGGAGGCGGCGTCCGGCGCCGGGGCAAGCTGCGCGGGGACCGTCTTCACGGTCGCGCCCGGGCGCACCTTGTCGACGCCTTGCACGATCACGTGATCGCCCGCCTGCAGACCGCCTTCGACGATCCAGTTCTGGCCGTACGTGCCGGTCGTCGTCAACGGACGCATCTCGACCTTGTTGGCCGCGGTCACGACGAGTGCGATCGCCTGCCCCTTCTGGTCGTGCGTGACGCCGATCTGCGGCACGAGGAACGCGTTCTCGTTCACGCCTTCCTCGATCCGTGCACGCACGAACATGCCCGGCAGCAGCACGCGGCCCGGGTTCGGGAAGATCGCGCGGATCGTCACCGAGCCGGTGGTCGGGTCGACCGTCACGTCCGAGAACTGCAGCTTGCCCGGCTCCGAATAGGTCTTGCCGTCTTCGAGAATCAACGACACCTTCGCGGCGCCTGGGCCGGTCGTCTTCAGACGGCCGCTCTGCACGTCCTGACGCAGCTTCAGCCCTTCGAGGCTCGATTGCGTGAGGTCGACGTACACCGGATCGAGCTGCTGCACGGTCGACATCAGCGTCGCCTGGCTCGCCTGCACGTAGGCGCCCGGCGTCACTTGCGAGATGCCGACGCGGCCCGAAACGGGCGACACGACGTCCGTATAGCCGAGGTTGATCTGCGCGGTGTCGACCGCCGCCTTGCCGGCCGCGACGTCCGCCGCGGCCTGCCCTTGCGTGGCGACCGCGTTGTCGTAGTCCTGCTTGCTGACCGCGTTCGCGGCGACCAGCACCTTGTAGCGCGCGACCAGCGCGTTCTGCGTGACGAGGTTCGCCTGCGCCTTCGCGAGCGTCGCCTTCGCGCTGTTCAAGGCCGCGACGTACGGCGCCGGATCGATCTTGTAGAGACGCTGGCCGGCCTTGACGTCGGTGCCCTCGGTGAATTCACGACGCAGCACGATGCCGTCGACCCGCGCACGCACCTGCGCGACGAGGAACGCGCTGGTGCGGCCCGGCAGTTCGGTCACCGCCGGCACGGCTTGCGGCTGCACGGTGACGACGCCGACTTCCGGCGTTTGCGGCGGCGGCGCCGATTCTTTTTTCCCGCACGCGGCCAGGAAAACGGCAGCCGTTGCGGCAGTGATTAAGCGGTATGGAACCCGTTCGACGCGCATGGAGCGACCTCTCACAATTAGACGACCTTCAATGGGAATCACCAGATCTCCTCATGGCCCTGACACGCGGCGGACCTGCAGCTTCCGGCCCACCGCGGATGCGGACGCGTGTTGCGGGTGTGCGTTGCACCCTGCGGAGCGTTCGTGCGCCGAACTGCTTCCGAAAAAGAACGGCGAGCCCGCGGCCCCGGCGGGCTCGCGTTGCCGTGGGATCAGCCGGCCCGTTAGCGCGTGGGCCGGAATGCGGCGCCTGCGAATTCGATGAACGCGCGCGCGGCGGCCGGCAAACGCGCGGCACGCGCATGCGCGAGCTTCAGCGTGACGGGCGCGAGCGGGCGGACCGGGGCCACGCGCACGAGCGTGCCGGCCGCCAGATCCGCATCGACGAGATACGCGGGCAGCACCGCCGCGCCCATGCCGGCGACGGCCAGCCGCCGCGCCATCTCGAGATGGCCGACGCCCGTATTGCCGGACGCCGCACCGGATCGAATCGCGGCCGCCGGGTCGTCGTCGGCCGCGGGCAACTCCAGCCGCACGGCCGCGAGTTCCGGCCAGTCGCCCGACGCAGCGGCGCCGCCGTGCGCGGCGACGTAGCCCGGCGCCGCGACGCGCACGGTTTCGTATGCAGCCAGCGTATGCAACGCGTGCGCGCCGGACACCGGCATGCCATCCGTCAGAAACGCGACGTCGATGTCCTCGGCAGTCAGGTCGACGTGGGCATC
The DNA here is from genome assembly GCF_003253915.1 of Burkholderia sp. 28_3. Taxonomy (NCBI): domain Bacteria; kingdom Pseudomonadati; phylum Pseudomonadota; class Betaproteobacteria; order Burkholderiales; family Burkholderiaceae; genus Burkholderia; species Burkholderia sp. 28_3. Next base: position 276,366 of record NZ_QKZF01000008.1, on the reverse strand, counting down.
GGTCAGCGTCACCGTCGGCCGCACGTCCGGAAACCGGTGCACGAAGCGATCGAGCAGCGCGCTCAACTGGCTGAGCCCGAACGCGACCGGCGCGGCCACGCGCAATACGCCTTCCGGCTTGCTGCCCATCGCGACGAAACGACCGTCGATCTCGTCGATCGCACCGAGAATCCGCTCGACGCGCGCAAGATACAGCTCGCCGATCTCCGTCAGCGACTGGTGGCTCGTGCTGCGTTGAAGCAGGCGCGCACCGAGGCGCGTCTCGAGCGCATCGACCAGCCGGCTCGCCATCGCCGTCGACACGCGCAGCCGCGTCGCGGCCCGGCGAAATCCGCCTTCCCTTGCCACCGTCACGAATGCCCGAATCGATTGAAGTTGGTCCATTTGTCCGGATTCCCCTGCGCGAACGACTGCCCGTCTGCCTGCACCCCGACGCCGCACCGCCACCCGCCCGCATCGGCCCGGCCAATGCGGCGGCGCCGACGCCGGCTCCGCCGGGTCGGTCGGCACGCTCGCGACGGGCGCAAACCAGCCTCGGCAAGCCCGATGCACGATCGTTCAGTAGCAGTCCTGAGTCTTTTCCCGCGATGCGCGGCGGCGACGCGCGCGGCAAGGCCGGCGGCGGCCGCGCATCACGCGGACGGTGTTGCCCGCATCATCCGGGCACGCTGAAACCGCATTTCCTTCAGCAGGTGCAATGGTAGGGAAACCGCCGGAAAATGGCTTGCCCGATCCTGCGATTGTTTTGCCTTAATTTCCGAATTTGTGCGCTGCACACGATGCCACGACGGGCGATGCGTCCGCCGCCATGCAGGTCCGGATGATCGGGCTAATTTCGGACAGGTTTAGGCAATCCGGCGCACGCAACTGGCCGTACGATGTGACCGCCGTGCGTGCAGCTCGACAGGGAATCGCCGCCGCGCGCATGACATCGCTCACTCCGCCAACCGCTCACGCAACATGGAAATCGACGCTCGAACGCCACCGCACCCGCGCACCCCGCCGGATCACGACGCACGATCGCGAGCCGGCGCACCCGCCGCGGCCCGGCTGGCGACGCTGATCGCCGCCTATGCACCGCACGACGGCATGTTCGACCTTCCGCTGCGCGGCATGCGCATCGCGCGCGCTTCCGTGCCGCCGCCGCAATGGAACCACGGCGTGCACCACGCGTGCCTGAGCATCGTCGGGCAAGGCGCGAAGTCGATGCGGGTCGGCGACGATACCTACACGATCGACGAATCGCGGATGCTGGTCGCAACGGCCGACCTGCCGGTGACCGGCCGCGTGACGCGTGCGCGCCCGGCCGAGCCGTTCCTGTACGCGCAACTCGAACTCGATCCTGCGCGCATCGCGGCGCTCACGCCGGTCGTCTTCCCGCGCGGACTGCCGAAAGCCGTCGACTGCCGCGCACTCGACACGCACGACGCGACGCCGGAAATCGTCGACGCCATCGCGCGACTGATGCAACTGATGGCGCAACCGGACGACCTCGACCTGATCGCGCCGCTGATCGTCGACGAAATCCTCATCCGGCTGCTGCGCGGCCCGTCGGGCGCGCGCGTCGCGCAGATCGGCGACGCCGGTTCGACGACCCAGCGCATCTCGCGCGCCGTCGCATGGATTCGCGATCACTACCTCGATCCGATGGTGGTCGACTCGCTCGCGCGGCAGGTGGAGATGAGCCCGTCGACGTTCCACCATCACTTCCGGGCGGTCACGTCGATGAGCCCGTTGCAATGCCAGAAGGTGCTGCGACTGCAGGAGGCGCGCCATCTGATGTGCCTGTCGGCGATGGATGCGCGGCAGGCGTGTCGCAGCGTCGGCTATGTGAGCGCGTCGCAGTTCAGCCGCGAATACGCACGGCTGTTCGGCGACGCGCCGGGCCGCGACGTCGCGAGGCTGCGCGGGGAAGCGGTGCCGCTGTCGCGCGTTGCACCATGAAGGAATATCGGGGGCGACAAAGCGACTCGTCACCCACCCGATCGCAGGGGCGGTTAGACCCTCACGCGAGCGACGGCGGCGCTGCCACGCTGACGTCGACGCGTTTCGGCAGGATGCCGGCCTGGTAGAACACATCCGCGATGCGCTGCTGGTACGCGAGCGTGTCGCGGGTGACGGGCTCGACACCGAAGCGTGCGCGGCGAAACGCGAGCGCCACGGCCGGCTCCGGAATCCCCCAGAGCTTCGAGAATTCGGCCGCGCCCTGCGCGCGGTTCGCATCGAGCCAGCGCTGGACCGTCGTCAGTTCCGACACGACCGCGTCGAGCACGTCGGCATTGCGCTGCGCGTACGTGCGCGACGCGAAGTAGTAGCTGCGGTTCTCGACGAGCCCCGTGCCATCCGCGACGATGCGCGCGCCGAATGCCTGCTGGACCACCGCGAGAAACGGATCCCAGATGATCCACGCATCGACCGAGCGGTTCTCGAATGCCGCCCGCGCATCGGACGGCGACAGCCACACCGGCGTGACGTCGGCATAGCCGAGCTTCGCGGCCTGCAGCAGCCGGACCAGCAGGAAGTGCGTATTCGATCCCTTCACCAGCGCGATGCGCTTGCCGCGCAGGTCGGCAAAGGTCTTGACCGGCGAGTCCTTCGCGACGACCACCGCTTCGGTTGTCGGACCGGCTGGCGTCTGCGCGTAGTAGACAAGCGGCGCACCGGCCGCGAGCGCGAAGATCGGCGGCGCTTCGCCGACATCGCCGAAATCGATCGATCCCGCGTTCAGCGCCTCGAGTTGCGGTGGCCCCGACGGGAACTCGGTCCACGTGACGTTCACGCCGAGTGTCGCGAGCTTGCCTTGCAGCGTGCCGCGTGCCTTCAGCAGGCTGAGCGGCCCTTTCTGATAACCGATGCGCAACGTACGCGTGCCGGCCGCGCCGGCCAGCGCAAGACCAGGGTGGGCGGCGGCACCTGCCGCGAGTGCCAGGCCGGCATGAAGCAGCCGGCGGCGGATACTGGAGTGTCGATCTGCCATGTCGTTTCGGGTTCGATGAAGGAGGCGCGGCCGGAGCGCGCGCATGCGATGAAGCAGGTCGCACCGATTCTAAAAGGGGGCCGCTGCGCGCCGAACCAACGATGTTCGATATCGAAAGCAAGCGTTTTCATAAGGGCAATGCCGATGGCACGGGCATCGTTGTCAGGAACGGTCCGCGCACGTGCGTTCGCCGCCCGCCTTTAATACAGGACTACCGATTATTTTCATCGAACAGAGAGACGGTGCGCGGTACTCACGTACCGACCATGCGTGAACCAGCTCAGGAATGACGGGCGGCGCAACAGGCGTTCAACGCGGCCTCGTCGGCGGCCAGCATCTCCGGCACGCATTCCCGCAGGAAATCGACGAACGTGCGGATCTTCGCATCGAGATACTGACGCGACGCATACAACGTATAGACCGTCAGCTTCTGCAACCGGTAATCGGGCAGCACGCGCACCAGCGCACCGCTCGCGAGCGCGGGCAGCGCAGCCGACATCGGCAGCGAGCCGATCCCGAGCCCCGCGCGCAGCGCGGCGCCGAGCGCATCGGCGATGTTGACCTGGAAATCCGGCAGCGGCAGCTCGAACGTTTCTCGACCGTTCGGACCGTCGAGATGCCAGCGGTCGCGCGGAAAGAGCGGCGTGACGATCTGCAGGCACGCGTGCCCGGCGAGGTCGCTCACCGTGCGCGGCGTGCCGCGCGCCTTCAGATACGCAGGCGACGCGCACAGCACGCTGCCCACGTCGCCGAGCCGCTGCGATACCAGCCCGGAATCGGGCAGCTCCGTCGTGCTCAATTGGAGCGATACGTCGTAGCCTTCGTCGATGATGTCGGGCACGTGCTGCGACAGCGTCAGCTCGACCGCGACCGACGGATAGCGTTCGCGGTAGCGCACGACCGCGGGCACCACGTAGGACTGGCCGAAACTCGTCGTCGCGTGCACGTGCAGCCGCCCGGACGGCTTTGCCTGTGCATCGGCCGCCTCGGCTTCCGCTTCGTCGATATAGCCGAGGATGCGCTGGCAGCGGTCGAGATAGCGCTGCCCGGCGTCGGTCAGCGCGATGCGGCGCGTGCTGCGGTTGAGCAGGCGCGTGCGTAGATGCGTTTCGAGTTGCGCGACCGAGCGCGATGCGTAGGCCGTCGTGATGTCCAGACGTTGGGCCGCGCTCGTGAAGCTGCCCTCCTCCGCGACCCGGACGAAAATGCGCATCATCTGTAACGTATCCATCGACCTGTCCCCGGGATTGTCACGTCGCACCGCCGTGCCGACAGGGTGCCGGCGGCGCCGGCACACGCCGGTCTGGCGCGAATTGTGCGGAACAGTACAGCAGCGTTGCAGACGTGTCCAGTTCGCCGTACGCGGCGTGATCCGGATGCCGAATCGTGCTGCCGAGCAGCCCGCCGCGCGGGATCCGGGCCGGGCGCACATACGTATCGAACGTACCGACAGGCCGACAGCATCGGCCGGCAAAAACTACCCGCGGACCGGCATGCCGCCGGCCCGTCGATCGACGCCCTTCGCGCCTCGCGCGTTACGCGGCGCCCGCCGCATCGAACGGATTGCGCAACACGATCGTGTCGTCGCGCTCCGCGCCGGTCGTGATCATCGAAACCGGCGCGCCCGCCACGGTTTCGATGCGCGCGATGAAATCTCGCGCCGCGCGCGGCAGCGCCGCACGCTCGCGTACGCCCTTCACGGAGCCTTGCCAGCCGTCGAATCGTTCATAGACCGGCTTCGCGCGCGACTGCGCGTCGAGGCTCGCGGGCAAATGGTCGACGCGCGCGCCGTCGAATTCGTATCCGACGCACAGCTCGATCGACTCGAAGCCGTCGAGCACGTCGAGCTTGGTGAGCGCGAACGAATCGATGCCCGAGATCCTGACGGCCTGGCGCAGTTGCGCGGCATCGAGCCATCCACAGCGCCGCGGCCGGCCGGTGTTGACGCCGAATTCCTGTCCACGCGCGCGCAGCGTTTCACCGGTGGCGTCGGTCAATTCGGTGAGGAACGGGCCACCGCCGACCCGCGTCGCATACGCCTTCGTGACACCCAGCACGTGGCCGAGCTTCGCCGCACCGAGCCCGGTGCCGGCCGCCGCGGCCGATGCCACGGTGCCAGACGACGTCACGAACGGGTACGTGCCCCAGTCGATGTCCAGCATCACGGCCTGCGAGCCTTCGAACAGAATGCGCTCGCCGCGATCGGTCGCGTCGTTGAGGTCGGCCCAGACCGGACGCACGAACGGCAGGATCTTCGGTGCGAGCGCAACCAGCGTCGCCAGCATCGCGTCGCGATCGTACGCGTCGAGCCCCAGGCCGCGGAACCATGCATTGTGATGGTCGACGAGCACGTCGAGCTTGGCCGCGAGCCCGCCCGGTTCCGCGAGATCGCCGACACGCAGCCCGCGACGGCCGACCTTGTCCTCGTAGGCCGGCCCGATGCCGCGCAGCGTGGTGCCGATGGGCTCGCGGCGCAACCGCTCCTGCGCCTCGTCGATCGCGCGGTGAATCGGCAGTACCAGCGTCGCGTTCTCCGCGATCGACAGGTTGGCCGGCGTCACCGACAACCCGAGCTCGGCCATCCGCCCGATTTCCGCGAGCAGCGCTTCGGGGTCGAGCGCCACGCCGTTGCCGATCACGCCGCGCTTGCCGCGCACGATGCCGCTCGGCAGCAGTGCGAGCTTGTACGTGTTGCCGCCGACGACCAGCGTGTGGCCCGCGTTGTGCCCGCCGTTGTAGCGTGCGACGAGATCGGCCTGTGCCGCCAGCCAGTCCACGACGCGCCCCTTGCCTTCGTCACCCCATTGGGCGCCCACGACCACCACGTTCGGCATGCTCCGTACTCCATGTGAGAAATTCAGACACTCGTTCGGCCGCATGGGCCGTTTGTATGCCATATTGACGGAGCCGGATCACCCGATCAAACGATTAAACCTGAACCATCGTGTGATGAAATCTCACACGAAACGATGCCATGGCCCGACGTCTCCCTCCGTTGAATTCGCTGCGCGCGTTCGAAGCCGCCGCGCGCCTCGGCAGCTTCACGCTGGCCGCCGACGAGCTGTGCGTGACGCACGGCGCGATCAGCCGGCACGTGCAGCAACTGGAAGCGTGGCTCGGGCGGTCGCTGTTCGAACGCCACAACCGGCGCGTGGAACTGACCGCGGCCGGGCGCGCGTACCTCGCCGAGGTCGGCGCCTCGTTCGACCGGATCGCGCTCGCCACCGCGCAGCACTTCGGCCACGCGCAGCAGCGCGTGTTGCGCGTCAGCGCGCCCGCGACGTTCTCGCTGCGCTGGCTCGTCCCGAAGCTGTCGTCGTTCCAGGTCGCGCATCCGGCCATCGAGGTGCGGCTGTCGACGTCGAACGAGCCGATCGAAAAGCTGCGCGACAAGGTCGACCTGATCGTGCGCGGCGGCCCGCAGGCCATCGACGGGTACGTCGCGGAGGAATTCCTGTCCGAAGTCCGGCTGCCGGTGTGTGCGCCGAAGTTGCTGGAGGGCCGGTCGTTGGATACGCCTGCCGATCTCGCCCGCTTCACGTTGCTGCACGCGGCAACCTATCCGGGCATGTGGCCGGAATGGCTCGCGGCGGCCGGGCATCCGAATCTCGTCCCGCGACACTCGCTCACGCTCGAGCATTTCTACCTGACGCTGCAAGGCGCGCTCGACGGGCTCGGCGTCGCGATGGGGCCGATCGCGCTCGTCGCCGACGACATCGCCGAAGGCCGGCTCGTGCAGCCGTTCAGCGAACCGGCGCTGCCGCCGTGGCGCTATTTCACGTATGTGGCATCCGCGCGGGCGGACGACGACGCCGTACGTGCGTTCAAGGACTGGTTGAAGGTGACGGGAAGCGCGACTGCGTCGGGCGGGCGGGATTGACGCTTCGGCATGCCGGCCACGCGCCTTCAAACCATGAAGGATTCCGAATCAAATGAGGTGAATGTCCGGAACGTGTTCGCCTGTGCGCATCGCTTGATCGCAATGCAAACGGCAAGCCGCGGATCGAACCGTGGCTTGCCGCCGGACCTCGCTTACTGGCTTGCTGCGGCGCCGGCCTTCTTCTCCGCGTTCTGCAGGTTCTGCGGATAGTTCGGATCATTGGCCGCCGGCTTGTAACCGGCGTCTTCGAGTTTCTTCAGCTCGGCGGTGTTCTTCGCACGCGCGGCCTTGCGTTCGGCTTTGCGTTTGGCCCGGGCCGCCTTGCGCGCTTCGCTCTTCGCGGCCTTTGCGTCCTGTGCAGCCGCCGCAGCCGGTGCGCTGGCGGCGTCGGTCTGCGCGAACGCCGGAACGGCCGAGCCGAACAGGAAAGCGGCTGCCGTAGCAGCCAGCGTGAGTTTTCTGATCTGGATTCGCATCGCTGAACTCTCTTTTTTGATGACCATCACGGTTTGAAAAACCATCGAGATACCGCCCCTGCCCTGACCGGTCGTCATGTCGCGATCAGGACCTGTGCATCATAACCGTGTCGCAAAAAATGTGGCGCCATCGTGCGACGGCATTGGGGATACACGTATGGGAGACGACGTGGCTCCTGCGTTCGATGACGGGCGCAGTCGTACCGGACACGACGCGAGGCGTCGATGGCTGTTTCATGGGTGGTGATATCGATACGCTCATGCGCGACGCGATGATCGTCGCGCTCGCACGATCACCGCAGCAACAGTCGGTCCGTGCGTTACGTCGTCGTTCGATGTAGCTCGAGCAACGGTTCCTCCCATAAACGACCACGATTCGGTTCTTCGGCGATCGAGACGGTTACGTTGCGCCGTTGCGGTGTTCGGTCATTGATTCGGCAGGTTTCGCGACACTGTGATGCCGAAGGTTACCCGTGGACGACCGGCAGGTCTGACGAAAAAGGTGAGTGCCGTGCGAGCGGTGAAAACGCCGGCCTGGTCGGTCTCACGGATGTGCTGAACCCGGCATGAACCCGGCATGAACCCGGCATGAGGGGCAACGCTCGTCTGATGGATGCGCACATCACCGTGAACACATGCTCGTCCCCGTGACGATACTTGCCGACGCACCAGGCATCACACATGGACGCCACCCGTTGTTGTTTGCTCCCATCGACGGTTCCCTATCTGAACGAAGCTGCTACCTGCACAGCTTGCTTATACCTGTGCTCCACCTGATCGGTGAGCTTTTACGGGATCCAGCGTTTTTGAAAAGGTGAGGATGTTCGGGAGCATCGGCAGAATCGGGTGCGGTGAGCGTCGGATCCGGCGACATCTTCACGTTGCCTCGCAGCGATGTCGATGAATGCCTGAATGCCGTCAAGATCGGCGCGGCGGTCCGGCCCTCTGTGCGGTGGCCTTTCGGCATGAGGTTGCTTTCGGGCCGTTGTACGAATTTCTCGTTGTCGGTGACGGGCACAGCATGACGACTCCCGATCGTGGCTACAAAGGTAGAAAAACGGACGGGACATGAGGATGGAAAACAGCCCGGCGCGGATACCTGCTTGCACAGTCCACAGGCTAAATTTGGCGAGCAGCGTCACCGGCGATCGGCAAAAACTTGTCCACAGACGAGGCAGCGCGAGTACAAAAAACCACTCGCCGGCAGCCCGGGATGATTTCGAACTGCTGTGGAGGAAACCGACGGGATCCGTTCCGCTGGTCAATCACAGGCATCGCAGGGGCCGCGAGCCACGTTTCTGCGTCCCATAAACGGGAACCTCTACGCCGAATCCGGGGATTTCCTCCCATAAGTTTCTACGTTTCGGTGTTTGTGAGTGGGCACTCACCTCTTCGGGATGCCTTGTCAGGTTTGGAGCCATCAGAAACCAGTGTGGGCAGACAGGGCGGAGTCGGCCTGAATCGAGAGATCCGGGGCTTCGTCTCCCACAGATGACTCCCATTGGTAGCGGTTTATGGGGTTCGTCTTTCTGTGCAAGCACACGTGTGTTTACATCTTTGGTAAACCACGTTTACTTCTTTAACTACTTTTAGACGGCTCACAGCCTTATCTGGCAAGGCTTTGAGCGGTGTTCGGTACCCATTTATGGGAGCACAGGTGGAAGGGCTTGGGGTTTCAGGTCTGTGGATTTGGGGTTTGGGGTACCGCGTTGTGGGGAATCAGGGTTGTGGATATGGGGCGAACGTATCCGGTTATGGGAAATCGGCCGGAAATTGCGTTAGGTAGTCGTCTATGGGAACGCATGAAGGTAGCCTTTTATGGGCGACTTTTCTCGATCGGAAGTTCGTTGCGTGCACAGTGATTTTCTTTGGGTAGCCGGTTATGGGGAATCAAGAAGGTAGCCGGTTATGGGAGCTGGACTGAATCGATTCGTTGTCCTTTCCCTCGCGCACCCCGTAGCGCTTTCCCATAGACAGGACCGGTGTCATCGACAGGTTACCTTTTATGGGGAAAGCGAATGGTTGCCGTTTATGGGAGCGATTTCTACGCTCGGGACGGCACGCAATACGTTTGACGGTGCTGACAGGTACCCTCCTATGGGAATCGACGAAGGTAGCAGGTTATGGGAGAAAACGGCGGTTGTGCTGCAAGGCACCACGAATCCTCCCGACCATCCCGATTCCGCGCGTTTGCCCCCATGGATGGGTACCTTCGTGGTGGCAAATCTTGTGCCGGGTTTGCGTGGTCGCCCAGGAAAGGTAGCGGCTTTTGGGAGGCCTTTTTGGCAAAAGGTAGACGGATATGGGGCCTCGCGCAAATCGATGAACTAGAATTTTTCCTTTCATATCTGATGGTTAGCTCAGATAGTGAAAGTGATGCTGGAGCACGGACGTTGCTCCGCCGCGCGAAAAGGTATAAAGTCCGCTCTCAATAAGGCAACCTTACCCGGACACCACGATGCCGCGCAAGCCCGCAAGCAAAGGCTCAGACAAACAGGTTTCGCTGTTTCAGACACCCGAGCCTCCCGACCTGTTGCGCAAGGCGGTCCAGGCGATTCATATCGCACCGAAGTCCGGAAAGATCGGTCTGCAGCAGCGCAAGATGTTCAGCTCGCTGATCAAGAACGCGCTTCGGCAGGAGGCGTTCGAACCCGGCCGGACGAGCTTCTCGATCTCGATCGCGTCGCTGTCGCACGAGAGCGGGTTGAACAGCAACAACACGAAGTACGTGAAGGACACGGTCAACTCGTTGATCAGTACCGTCGTCAACTGGGACTACCTGGCCGCGGACCGTTCGACGGTCTGGAAGGCGTCGGGCCTGCTCGCCGGCGCGGAGCTCGAACAATCGGTGCTGAAGTACAGCTTCTCCGACCAGATTCGCAGCGAACTGCTCAATCCCGAAATCTACGCGCTGATCGATATGCGGATCGCTCGCGAGTTCCGGCGATCGCATTCGCTCGCGCTGTGGGAAAACACGGTGCGCTACGAAGGAATCGGCATCACCGCGAAGATTCCGTTGCCGAAATTCCGTGACCTCATCCTCGGCCAGGACAAGGCGTCGCAGTCGTACAAGGAATACAAGCTGTTCAAGAGCAAGGTGCTGGTGCCGTGCATCCAGGAGGTGAACGAAGTATCGGACCACACGCTCGAGCTGATCGAACACAAATCCGGCCGCAGCGTGGAAGCCGTGCAGTTCAAGGTGACGCGCAAGCAGAGCACCGATACGGTCGAGGACGGCGACGTCAAGAACGAAGCGCTGGTCGAGGAAGTCGCGAAGTTCGGCATTCCGCGCTCGGAAGCGCGCCGGTTGATCACGCAATACGGCGTGCAGCGCATCAAGGCGGCGATTGCCTATACGCTCAATCGGACTACGAAGAAGAATGCGACGCCGGTCGACAACGTCGCCGCGTATTTCCGCAAGGCGCTGACGCACGGCTACACGCTGGCCGACGGTCAGGGCACCGAAACGGCCGCACCGGCGAAGGAATCCGCGCAGAGCAAGCAGGAGCAGATCCGCGACAAGTATCTGGCGGCGAAGGTCGAGGAAGCCGGCGCGTATTTCCGCGAGTTGGAGATCGACGACCAGACCAAGCTGATCGAGCGCTACAACGAGACGGTGGCGGGGTCGAAGGACCTGACGCTGTCGCCGAAGAAGAAGGCGAGCAAGCTGGCGCAGACGAGCTTCTTCCGATGGCTGGCGCTCGATACCTGGGGCGAGCCGACCTCGGACGACCTGCTGGAATTCCTACTGAAAAGCAGCCTCGCAGGCAACTGAACGCGGCCTCGCCGTCGTGCGCGCCGTGCGCCGAACCGTGTTGCGGTCCGGGTTGGCGGCGCAGTGCGAAGACGAGGCCTTTCGTCGGTGGCGCGTTACTTTGACGTGGCCGTCGCCAGATCCGCCACGTACGCGTCGATGACGGTCTTGAGCTTGTCGGCAAGCGCTTCCTGGTGGGATGCGTCGACGCCCTTGAGTTGCAGATCCAGACGCCCGTCCGGATACGTCTTCAACTGGCCGATCGCGCGCGATTCGAGCGCGAAGTCGTGACGAACGCTGTAGCGCGTGCGTCCGGCCTTCTTGGTGCCGTCGCTCTGCGCACGCAGGAAATTCTCGAGATCGCGGACGGATTTTTTCCGGTCGATCACGGCCGTCAGCAGCCGGTCGGCCGTCGGCTCGCCCAGGCGTTCATAGATCAGTTTGAGGAAGTACGCCGCCTGCAGACCGACGACGTCGTTCGCACTGGCCATCCGCTCCAGCAGCGTGTTCGGCAGCGCGTTGAGCGACAGCGTCTTGCTGATCGAGGCCTTGTCCTTGCCGATTTTTTCCGCCAGCGTGTTCTGGTCGGAAAAGACCTTCTCGTCGAGGAGACGTTTCCACGCAACCGCATCGTCGAAGATCGTCTGGCGTTCGTGGTCGTGGTTCGCGCGATACGCGATCGTATAGAGCTGCTCGGGCGTGTGATCCGTGCGGAACGTCGCATTGATCGTCTCGTCGCCGTTGATGCTCGTCGCACGCAGCCGGCGTTGCCCGTCGATCACGACGAGCTTGCCGGGAAACTCGGGGAGTCGCGTGACCTTGATCGGCTCGATCTGCCCTTCCCGTTTCAACGTCAGTGCGAGCTCGTGCAGGCTCGATTCCGAGTAAAACACGCGCGGATTGAACGGGTTCGGGATACAGTCCTTGACCAGCACCTTCTGCGGTGCGCCAAGATCGGCCGTACCGGCGGGCGTGGTGGCGGCGGGAGCACTGGCGGGCGTCGCTTCGACGACCGCAGCCGGTGCGGCCGTCGGCTCGGGCAGCCGCGTTTCGAGCGCCGCATTTTCCTGCGCGAGTCCGCGCAACAGGCCGGCCGCGAGATGCAGGTTGCCGGTCGGTTTCTTGTCTTTCGAGGTGTCCTTAGCCATGGGCGGCTCCGGTAGCGCGCGTCGACGCGATGTATTGGGCCATTTCCGTGACCAGCCTTTCGATTTCCGCGCGGGCTTCCTTCAGGCCCTTCAGGTATCGATTGTGGTGATGGATCGTGGTGCCGAGCGCGAACGTCTGACGATAGACCTCGCGTTGCGCGATCTGGCTGTCGAGCAGATGCTCCCCTATTTCTTCAGCCCTTAGAATTTTTAAAATTTCTTCACGCATTTTAGTTTTTCCATTGACGCTATTCAGCATCAATGCGGAAGAAAGTTGAGGATTTCGAACGGCGCGCATCGACTCGATCATGCGGATCATCGCGACGGTGCTGTACAAGTCGGCCGGCGAAGGCGAAAGCGGTACCAGGCAGAAGTCGGCCACTTCGAGGACGGATGCAATACGCGGATCTTCCAGGTTGCCGGGGCAGTCGACGACGATCACGTCGAAGTTCGCGTCCTGCTTCTTGATCTCACCGCCGATACCGCGGCCCGCGGGAGCCAGCGAAAGGACCGTCATCGGCAGCGTGTTCTCGCCGCTCGTGACCCAACGGACGGAAGTGCCTTGAGGGTCGGCATCGATCAACGCGACCTTGTTACCGCCGGCTTCGAAGGCAGCCGCGATGTTGACGGAGATGGTTGTCTTTCCAGTCCCACCTTTTTGATTACTGACGGCGATCTTGAAAGCCATTAAATTCCTCCACGGAGTTTTTCGTAATATATGCAGTTATTAACGGAATGTCCAGAAAAGCGTTCGAAGCAGAGGATATTTTGTTGATCGTTGTGGTTGTTACGTGACAAGTGGGCCGAATGGCTAAGGCGTTACTCGTACTTATTGATCCAAGAAAAACAAGTCAGTCGCTCATGTTTGTAAAATCGAACGACAAGCACGAGCCAGTTCGCCGTCTTCGGCAACGATCGCGAAACCTTTTCTCAGAGAGTTGATGTCTCGTCGTGCTTCAGTCTGAGACGAAATTCGATACAAATCCGGGGCGCTGAGACCCCGGTAACGAGGAAGAGCCGGTTGTCACGTGACAAGTCGCCGGACATCGATTCCTCCGAGTGCTACGTCGCGCGAAAGTTTTCGATTGCGACCTGGAGCGCGGGGGGATCGCTTCACTGTAATTACCGATGCACGCGCGCTGAATCGCGGACGCCTACCTGGCAAAATGAGTTGTCACGTGACAAACAATCCAAGGTGCTGTCTCGGATAGGGGATTTGTGGTCAGTTAAGAATAGTTGTTGCTGGTCGACGCTCGCGGCGTGGAGGCATATTGTGGGGAAACCGCGCGGAGCTGATTGTTTTCGCCGATGTGGTTTGTTCGTGTGTCCATCGGTGAGTTGTCACGTGACAACAGGACGCGATGCCGGGAAGTTCAAGCGATGGCGACTCTATGGCGAGGAGCGCCCCGATGCTGTCGCAAAGAAACGGCTTCGGGCTGCGAAGGCTTTGGCACGAGCGGTTGCGCGGCCAAATTCCTACCGGCGTGCGGACCCTCAAGGGCTGACGCGATGCTGCCGAGCTCTGTCGCAAAGGCTGCATGGGGTTGTCATGATATGTCCCCATTTATAGGGGCGCGACCCTGCGTTTCCACGCGTGCCGGCCGATAGGGTAGGTTGCTTCGTGGCCGCCAGCCGGTGCCTGCGCTGGCGGACTGCTGATGTCTGAGATAGCCGCAGGTATGAACTGCTACTGGCGCTGAATCCATACGTCAGAGGCATGTAACAACCCAAACGGGTCGGATCGTGAAACATTTCCCGAAAATAAGCACTCGCCGGAAATCCTTGTGGGGCAATGGTTTGCGCCATATTCTTCATGCTGTTTCACGCAAAATGGATGCTGTACCCTCTGGAAATAGGGGCGTATGAGTTTTCAACGACCGGGCATTGAAGATTGATACGGCTGCGGCCAGATTTGTTTTGATTGATATGTGATTTGTTGTTTTTGATACATTCCGGCTGATTCTTCGCGGATCTGCCGATGAGCTGGGAGGGATCGGTGCTCTACCATTGAATTCCTTTAAGCCTCCAATCGAGTACGGGGCGCATCGATATTTAGCGTCAGTTGTCACGTGACAACGCACACGTCGGTCGCGCGATTCATGGAATGGTGGGATTCGGAGTAGATAGAAGTTGACGCCGGGCATTCGTGGGCCCGTAATCGCAGCGCGACCGGTACAACGCAGTCTTCAGAAGAGAGCGCGGCTACAATCCGCTCAGAGAGCGTCGGTTCGGGGCGATTTGTCTGTAGCCGAATGTGAGATCCGAGCTGGGATGCGGCCGCTCGACACGCGTCGGCTGCGGTTTGACGTTCAACAGCGACTGAGACGCCGAGCATTCATCCGAGCTAGAAACATATCGGTGTCCAACGCTTCAACCCAAGCCCGTCGACGTCGCGTGTGCGAAGCCAATTTCAGCCCTTCGAATCCCGTCGAAACCGACACATCTCCGCCGCCGCACCGCAATCAATAACTCGCCACGATCGACAGCGCGACGTCCGCTCCGCCTCGCAGGCTATCGATATCCCGTCGCGGAGAATTACCAAACAGCCGGCTATATTCCCGGTTGAACTGCGTCGGGCTCGCATACCCGACCCTGAACGCCGCCGACGCAGCGTCGAGCCGCTCGGCCAGCATCAGCCGACGTGCCTCGTTGAGCCGTATCCATTTCTGGTATTGCAGCGGACTCATGCCGGTGAGCTGACGGAAGTGGTGATGGAACGTCGAACTGCTCATCTGAACCTGCGCCGCAAGGTCATCGACACGCAACGACTCGTCATAGTGAGCGCGCAGCCACCGGATCGCGCGCGACACACGGTTGCACTGGCTGCCGGTGGACGCAATCTGTCGCAGGCGGCCGCCCTGGTCGCTCGTCAGCAGCCGGTAGTAGATTTCCCGCTCGATGTACGGGCCGAGAACCGCAATGGCGTGCGGGTCGTCCAGCAGCGCGAGTAACCGATTCAGCGCGTCGTACAGCGGTTCGGTCATGTCGCCGACGACGAGTCCGCGGCCTGCTGGGGCATCGTCGTGATCCGGCGCGACTTGCATCATCAGTTCGGCCATGACGCGAAAATCGAGCTTGAGACCGAGCCCGAGAAACGGTTTGTCGGGGCTGGCCTCGATGATCTGCGTCGAACCGGGCAGGTCGAGAGACGTGATCAGAAAGCGATCGGCATCGTAGATGTAGGCATCCCCGCTCTGCATGACCCGCTTTGCACCTTGAACGACGAGGCCGAAGCTCGGCTCGACCATGCACTCCATCGGCTGCGTCGGCGCTTCCCGTCGGTGAAAGCTCAAGTTGGGAATGGCCGTGTCGAGGTGATCGACACCTTCGGTCCACCTCGCGACGCGTTCCGCGAGGGTCCGTCGCAGTTCGTTCTCGCGGCTGCGGCCGGTCGAACGGTGGGTTGCCTGGTCGAATGCCGCGATGGCGATGTCGTCGTCTTGTTGGCCGGATATGTATCGGGCGGATGCCGGGTGCATGACTTCTCACTCAGGTAATCGGGTCGACAGGCATCCCGTCGACGTGCAGGGGAGGCCGGCAACGCATGCACCGCCTGGAATCGCGGCACGGCCGTCTTCACGGAAGGCATGTGCGTGCCGCGACTGGCGGACTACTTCGTTGCCTGATATGCGCAAAACTGCCAGCGTCGCGATTTCGCCGCCGGTGCCGTCGCGCGCTCGTCGACCGTGCGCCACCAGCGTTCGCCGCGATGCGGTGTGTCGAGATCGAGGCGTTCGCCCATCCGCGGCGTCGACAGCTCGATGCCGCGCACGAGCGCCAGCGCCGTGACGCGCTCGAACGGCTCCTGCCAGCGATGCATCGCGAGGTCGAACGTGCCGTTGTGGATCGGGATCAGCCAGCGCCCGCGCAAATCGATGTGCGCCTGCACGGTTTCTTCCGGCTGCATGTGCACGTAAGGCCATTGCGTATCATAGGCGCCTGTTTCGATCAGCGTGACGTCGAACGGCCCGAGGCGCTCGCCGATCTCCCGGAAGCCGTCGAAATAGCCGGTGTCGCCGCTGAAGAACAGGCGCAGGTCGTCGTCGACGATCACCCACGACGCCCACAGCGTACTGTTGCCGTCGAACAGGCTGCGTCCGGAGAAGTGCTGGGCAGGCGTCGCCGTCAGCGTCACCCCGGCCACGTCCACGCTTTGCCACCAGTCGAGCTGGCGGACCTTGTTCGCGTCGATCCCCCATTCGATCAGCCGATCGCCGACGCCCAGCGTCGTCACG
Source organism: Burkholderia sp. 28_3 (assembly GCF_003253915.1). Classification (NCBI taxonomy): domain Bacteria; kingdom Pseudomonadati; phylum Pseudomonadota; class Betaproteobacteria; order Burkholderiales; family Burkholderiaceae; genus Burkholderia; species Burkholderia sp. 28_3. The sequence goes on along the minus strand of NZ_QKZF01000008.1, from coordinate 259,896 downwards.
AACACGCCGGTGGTTGCGGCGAGCGCGAGCACCGTGTCGCGATCGAGGTGATCGTAATGGTCGTGCGACAGGATCACGCCGCGCAGCGGCGGAAGCTCTTCCAGCGCAATCGGCGGCGCATGGAAGCGCTTGGGCCCGATACGCCGAAACGGCGACGCGCGCTGGGCAAATACCGGATCGGTCAACCAGAATTCACCGCGCAGCTTCAGCAACAGCGTCGAATGGCCGAGCCGGTAGAGGCTGCGATCGGGCGCCGCCTCGAGCTCCGCGCGGGTCAGCGAATCGAGCGGCAACGTGCCGGCAGGCACCGTATGACGCGGCTTGTTGACCAGCATGTTCCACGCGATTCCCAGCGTCTTGCCCAGTCCTTCGGCCGGCCGCGGCGCGACATTGGCAAAGCGCTCGCCATCGTGCTGCGGCGAACTGCCGGACAGCGTCCGGCCACGTCGGGCGGCTGCGAAACCCAGAATGCGGTGAATCAAAACGAGAGGCGATGCCATGTCGGTTCATCCGGAGAATAAAGTACACTAAACAGTGTAGTTTATTTTTGGGATAAGTAAACTGCCCGGTGTAAAATTTCTCGATGGATACCAGCACTCCCCCTCAGCGTCTGACCGACCGAAAGCGCGCGGCCATCGTCGATGCGGCAATCGAGGAATTTCTCGCGGCCGGCTACGATGCGACGAGCATGGATCGCATCGCTGCGCGCGCGGACGTGTCGAAGCGCACCGTCTACAACCACTTCCCGGGCAAGGAGACGCTGTTCGCCGCGATCCTGAACAAGCTGTGGGAGGCGACCCGGAGCGGCAGTTCGCCGACCTATCGCGCCGACGTACCGCTGCGCGAGCAACTGCTCGCCTTGCTCGACCGCAAGTTGCGCTTGATGAATGATGAGGCCTTCCTCGCGCTGGCGCGTGTCGCGATCGGCGCGGCCATCCATTCGCCGGAACGGGCGCGCGACATGGTCGAGCGTCTCAGCGAGCGGGAGGAAGACCTCACGGTCTGGGTGCGTGCGGCAGCGGCGGCCGGCCGCCTGTCGGTCACCGATCCGGTGTTCGCCGCGCATCAGCTGCATGGCGCCGTGAAGGCCTTCGCGTTCTGGCCGCAGATCACGATGGGCCAGCCGCCGTTGACGGCGCAGGAGCAGCAGAAAGTTGCGGAATCGGCTGCCGACATGTTCCTCGCGTACTACGCGCGACCGGACGACGGCGTCGCACCGCATCGCCAGCAAGACTGAACGCGCCACCGGAAGCATCCAGATCGACGGACAGCTCGAAGCCACTGCGATGTGCGCGCGGCGTCGACGAGCGGGCAAACCGGCCGATCCCTGGAAGCACGAACGCCAACTGGCGCCTACCCGTGTCGATCGGCCATCTGGCCTAGACTGAACGATACCGCCGGCGCATCCGAAGCCGGACGCGAGCAACGACCCATGAAGACGCTGTTGATCGTCTATCACACGATGACCGGAGGCACGCAGCAGATGGCCGCAGCGGCTGCCGCAGCGGCGCGCGAGCAGCCTGGCGTCGACGTCAGGTTGCAGCGCGCGGACGCAACGAGTGCAGCGGACGTGCTGGCCGCCGACGCGTACCTGTTCGCGACGCCGGAGAATCTTGCGGCGATGTCCGGCCTGATGAAGGATTTCTTCGATCGCTGCTACTACGCGGCGCTCGATCGCGTGAACGGCCGGCCGTATGCGGCGATGATTTGCGCGGGAAGCGACGGACAGAACGCGTTGCGCCAGATCGACCGGATCGCGACCGGATGGCGGCTGAAGAACGTGGCGCCCGGGCTGATCGTCTGCACGCATGCGCAGACGCCAGAACGTATTCTCGCGACGAAGACGATCGACAGCGAAGCACTCGCGCGCTGCGCCGAACTGGGTGCGGGCCTTGCCGCGGGACTTGCGCTGGGCGTTTTCTGATGCCGGATGCGGCGGCGTCGATCTGCCGAATGAACATCGACAGGATTGGCGGCTGTTCGCGCAATACTCATTCCGCAAACGCCGAACCCGCCGGGTCCCGGCACTTCAGCTGTCTTTTACCGTGGTCGAAGGCTGGTGATATTCAGGCCAAAGACGCTTCACGAGATCGCGCGACGCGCCGTAGGCGTAGCAACTGTCGATCTTGAGCGGCTTTCCTTCGCCGTCGCGGTAATCGAGCGACGATCGCCGCATGCCGACCATCGTCTGATAGGCCGTCGTCGCGATCGGGCCGAGCAATTCCTTGAGGTGTGTGCACGTATCGCAGGACGGCAGGCGCTTGCGAACCTCGCTGTTCCAGCCGGCGCCGATGTTCAATCCGACGAGCGCCTGCAGCGAGTCGCCGCCGCCCGGACACTGCGCATACGGATGTGAACGAATGAACGTGGATACGGCGCGGACGACCATGTCGACGTCGAACACCAGCGTCACGCCGAGATCGTGGAGCGGCGTCCGCGCCACGACCGTCCGCGCGCCGCCGGGGGGTGTGAAATCGCTGGTCTTGCGGTCCGCGAGGCAGGCCGTCACTTCGAACAGGCCGTCGCTGCGCCGATAGCCGCGCATGTCGATCTGCCGATGGTGAATCTCCTCGCGCGTGATGCCGTCGTGTGGGGTGTCGTCTTGGGAAACCATGCATCCGCTCCATCTCGTGTAACCGGGGCTTTTCGCAGGCAACGGGATCGCGCCCGGCTGACCGGGCGCGTGGGGAAAAGCAGGCGAGACATGCTGCCAACGAAGTCGATGCGGCCATACTACGCACTTTCCGATATCTTCGTCCGCGCCGTGATCGATGCGGACGCAACGAGTCGTGTATCGATGCCGGTGCACATGAGCGTCAAGGACGCGTGTCGCGCGACGTCGCGGGTCCGCACAACGCGTCGCGGATGCGATACGACGCCGTTCGACTGTGGGTCGCGCGGAAGATCGCGTATCGGTCGGCCCGCCCCCGATTTCCGGCCGTGGCCGCGAATGGCGTGACATCCGGAAGCGTATCCATATAATGCGCAACACGACCGCGCGGACGCATTTCCGGTGCCCCGAATCGGGCGAATGCAGACCGGTGAGTCAACCGGCCGTCCCGCGTACCGGTATACTTCCACTCCTGCCTTGTCCGGCATCGAGGCCGGGTGCCTGAAAACAGAGTGGCGTGCGCGATGCGGCCCCGTAGTATTCCGCACCGGCGGCAGGCCGGCCGCGCGCATGGCGGCGAAGCTTTTGTGCCGCGCGGCATGGCCGCACGAACCACACCTTATATTCCTGGTGGATTGAATTTATGGGTTTTGAACAACTTGCCGAATTGCGGGCGCAGCTCGCAGCGAAGGCCAAGCAGGAGCGCAACGCGAAGCGGCCGGCAGCGCCGACGGACGCTGGTGTGAAGCCGAAGTCCGGCGACCAGCCGTCCCGCGGCGCCAAGCCGGGTGCCGGCGCGAAGGCGCAGCATCGGGCGAAGCCTGCCTCGGCAAAGCCGTCGGCGCCGGTCGATCCGGTCATCGTCGCAATCGGCAAACTGCAGCGGAAGTTTCCGCGCGCGTTCCCGAAGAATCCGGCCCCCAAAGTGCCGCTCAAGGTCGGCATTTGGGACGATCTCGCCCGCGAAGCGCAGGCCGTCGGCCTCAACGAAGCCGAACTGCGCGAAGCGATGTCGACATGGTGCCGTGGCAATCGCTACTGGTCCTGCCTCGTCGAAGACGCGGTGCGCGTCGACCTGCAGGGCAACGAAGCCGGGCGCGTGACGCACGACGATGCGGCGCGTGCGCGCCGCCTGAAGGCTCGCCGCCCGAACAAGGGCGCGGCGCAGTCGGCCAAGGGGGCGCCGCAGCAGCCGAAGGCCGAGCAGCAGGCCGAGGCAGCTGCCGCGCCGCAACCGGCGGAAGCCGAAGCGGAAACGAAGGTGCAGACCGACGTCGCGCCGCAGGTCGAGCAGCAAGCGGCCGGCAACGAGTAATCCGCACTGCGCTGCCGTCGACCGTACGGCGCGTGCTCGCATGCAGGTTGCATGCGATGAATCACACGACAGACCGACTTGCCTCGACAGAGGCAGGTCGGGACTGCCTTCACCGGCGCCGATCCGGCCGGTACATTCCCCTCTCTCGTCGAACAATCAACGCGACCGGACGGACAACGTTCGATCCTGGCGCGCACGATATTTCGACCGTGCTGATGGAACGTAAATAATACGCATCACCGATTAATCCGGTGCGTCGATCAGATAATTCGTTTTACGAAATGATGGCGTGGAAAACGTCGATCGACGCGCGCGTGGTCCCGTGTGCCCGTCCCGACAAAACGGCGCGCGATAATCACGGCTGGATCGTCGGACTGCGGGCAAGCCAATCGCCGCGATACAAGCAGCCTTTCGAAAAGTAAGGCAAGCCCGCGCCGGCCCCGAGTCACGCTCAGCTTCATCCACGTCGATACAACCCGGATCATGAACCCGAGACATTCCGCGATTCTCGTCGCGCTCGCCGCCGCTGCGCTGTTCGGCGCCGCGACGCCGCTTGCCAAGGCGCTGATCGGCGCGATGTCGCCGTTCATGGTTGCGGGCCTGTTCTATCTCGGCAGCGGCATCGGGCTCGGCATCGGGATCCTGCTGCGCGGCTGGCACAGCCGTCGCGCACCGGCCGCGGATGCGGCGCCGCTACGGCGTACCGATCTGCCGTGGCTGGCCGGTGCGATCGCGGCGGGCGGCGTGGCGGGCCCGGCTTTGCTGATGCTCGGGCTGTCGAGCACGCCGGCGGCGACGAGCGCGTTGCTGCTCAATCTCGAAGGTGTGCTGACGGCGGTGATCGCGTGGGTCGTGTTTCGCGAGAACGTCGATACGCAGATATTCGTCGGCATGGTGGCGATCGTCGCCGGCGGCACGCTGTTGTCGTGGACGCCGGACCGCGCCGGCGTGCCGGTCGGCGCGTGGCTGATCGTCGGTGCATGCCTGTGCTGGGCGATCGACAACAACCTGACCCGCAAGGTGGCCGCGAACGACGCGATGGTGATTGCGTGCCTGAAAGGGCTGATCGCGGGGCCGGTGAACATCGGCATCGCGCTGGCGACCGGCGCGACGCTGCCCGCGATACCGGTTACGGCCGCGGCGATGCTGACGGGGCTCGGCGGCTACGGGATCAGCCTCGTGCTGTTCGTCGTCGCGCTGCGTCATCTCGGCAGCGCGCGCACCGGCGCGTATTTTTCGATCGCGCCGCTGTTCGGGGTCGTGTTGTCGTTGCTGATCTGGCCCGCGCTGCCGCCCGCGACGTTCTGGATCGCAGCTGCGCTGATGGCGCTCGGCATCTGGCTGCATGTGCGCGAACGGCACGAGCACGCGCATGAGCACGAGCGGCTCGAGCATACGCACCGGCATCGGCACGACGACCATCACCAGCACTCGCACGATTTTCCGTACGACGGCGACGAACCGCACACGCATCCGCACGTGCATTTGCCGATCACGCACAGCCATGCGCATTTTCCGGATATTCATCACCGGCATCGGCATTGATCGTGTCGTGAGCAATGCGTGTCGCGCGTCGCAAGGTGACCGTTTATGGGAAACGCGGACAGCCGGTCGTCGACAGGTCGTCGACGCATGTGCCGGCGACCGCACATCGAAGGCCGCTCGTCACCGGGTCGCGTTGAGGGTGCGGAATGCGCTCCGTTAACCGGATCGCGCGTTCGACGATCATTCGGTCGATGTTGCGCGCGATGCCGGCTCGTGGAAGCGGAATGTGGCGTCGAAGTCGCGTAACGGCAGGTTCTCGCTAGCGACGCGGCGAAACAGACGACGGTACGTACGTTGCCGCGCCGACTATCGCGCGCGAGGAAAGCAGAAACCGAAATCCTCGCAGCCCGGGCATCCGGGGGCGGGCCCGGGTGCCACACCGAGCGATGCGGCCACTTCCTGCGCAAGGAATTTCTTCCAGCGCAGATGCGCGACGTTGCGTGCGGCAAGCGCGGGGAAAAAGTGCTCGAGCATCGCTGATACCGCGTCGCGCCCATCGAGCCCGAGGTCGCGCCACAGATGATCGGGGCGCAGACACGCATGCGCGATGATCGCGGCGAGGCAGTCGGCATCGTCGCGAGCGACCGCGGGATTCGCGTCGTCCATCAACCGCGCGTGCAGCGTCGCGACGAATGCCGCGTGCGTGGCCGGCAGCGCTGGCGGCGTGACCGTCGGCGCGAGTGCGGCGATATCGGCGGATCGCAGATGCGGAAACTGCCGGGCCAGCAGCCAGGCGAACCGGTCGGGAGACAAGCCCAGCAGCGTCAGTTCGTTACGCTCCGCGCGTGCCGCAACGAGTGTGCCGAACAACCGGGCATCGGGCACGTCGGCGTTGGCTGTCGCAGATTGCAGCGACTGCAACGCCTGTTCGTACGTGCGATCGGCCGAAGCGGTCATCGTCAGCCTCCGGACGGGAACCAGGCCGCACGCATGCGAGGTGCACGACGTATCACCATCGCGATCGTCACACGATCACTCGACGCCGACGATCACGCTCGACGCCTTGAAGATCGCGGACGCAGCGGTGCCGCTCGCGAGGCCAAGACGATCGACGCTGTCGTTGGTGACGATCGCGACGATCTCCGCGCCGCCCGCGGCCTTGATCACGACTTCCGAATTGACCGCGCCCTTCGCGACCGACGCGACGGTGCCCGTCACGCAGTTGCGCGCCGACACCTTGCTGCTGTCCACATCGACCATCACGATGACCGACGATGCCTTGACGAGCGCGAACGCCTTCGTGCCGGCCGCGAGGCCCAGCGACGCCGCGCTGCCGTGGGTGATCACGGCGACGATCTCGAGGCCGTCCTGCGTGCGCAGCGTGATTTCGTCGTTGACGGCACCGGGCTTGACGGCGCCGATCTGGCCGGCGAATTGGTTGCGGGCGCTGGTTCGCATGATGATTCTCCGAGGTGGATGCCGCGGCCGGCCCGGCTGCGGCAGCAGATGAATGGAAATGCATCGGCCAGTGTACCGGCAACGCGGGTGAGCGTCGCCCAGCGGATGCCATGACGCGCATCACGAAAACTCGCTGTCATCGCGCGTTTCGTGCCGGCGGCGATGACGCTACGGCGCTGACGGGCCGCTCGCGGGCGTCGCGGCGGCGGAGCCGGCAGCCGTCGCGCCGTCGCTCTCCCACCCGCCACCGAGCGCGAGGAAGAGCCGCACCTGGTCGGCCGCGACCTGGCCTTCGGCCGCCGCGACCTGCGCCTGCACGCTCGTCAACGTGCGCGTCGCATCGAGATCGGCGATGAACGATTCGCGGCCGGCCGCGTAGAGACGATGGGTTTCGGCGGCGGAATTGCGGGCCGACTCGTACGCGGTGCGCAGCGCGTCCGTACGCTGCACGTCGGCGGCATAGGTCGCGAGGCTCGACTGCGTTTCGCGCAGCGCGTTCAGCACGACGCCGTCGAAGTGCGCGAGTGCGCCACCCGTCGCGGCTTCGGCCTCGCGCACGCGCGCCCGCTGGCCGTTGACGGGGAACGACCAGCTGATCAGCGGACCGAACGACCAGCGATTCGTGGTGGACGAGAACAGATCGGCGGCGACGCCGACCGAGCCGGCCGACGCACCGATGCTGACCGACGGGTACAGCGCGGCGGTCGCCACGCCGATCCGCGCGGTCGCGGCGGCGAGCTGCCGCTCGGCTTCGCGCACGTCGGGGCGGCGGCGCAACAGCGCGGCGCCGTCGCCGATCGGAATCGGCTGACGCAGCTTCGGCAGGCGTTCGCATTCGGCGGCGGCCTTCGGCAGATCGGCCGGCGCGCGCGCGAGCAGCGCGGCAAGCTGATACTGCGCGACCTTGCGGCGGCCCTCGAAGCGCGGAATGTCGGCGGAGAGCGTGCGCACCTGCGTCACGCCGCGCGTCACGTCGGTCTGGTTGCCGCGTCCGGCATCGCGCAGCCGCTGCGACAGTTTCACGCGCTGCTGCTGCAACGCGAGCGACTGCTTCGCGATCGCCAGTTCGTCGCCGGCCGAGCACGCTTCGACGTACGCGCGCACGACGTCGGCCACGACCGTGATGCGCGCGAGGTCGCCGGCCGCCTTGACGGCCTCGCTGTCCGCGCGCGCGGCTTCGACGCCGCGCCGCAGCTTGCCGAACAGGTCGAGCTCGTACGACACGTTGATGCCGACCGTGCCTTCGTTGACGACCGGCAGCTTGCTTTCGAGCAGGTATTGCTCGGCCGATTCCTGCGCGCGCTGCACGGCCGCTTCCGCGCCGCCCGAGAATCCGCCCTGTTCGTTCGCGACCACCAGCGCCGCGCGCGAGCGGGCGAGGTTGGCCGCGGCGACGCGCAGGTCGGTGTTCGACTTCAACGCGTCGCGCACGAGCCCGTCGAGGACCGGGTCGTCGTACAGCTGCCACCAGTTGCCGGGCACCGCGTCGCGCGACACCAGCGCGCCGTTCGCGTCGTCGAGCGCATGATTCGCGAGCGGCGCATTGACGTACGCGTGCTGCGGCAGCGTGTAGTCGGGGCCGACCGACTTGCACGCACCGAGTGCGAGCGCCAGCGGGGCGAGCGTTGCCGCGACGCGCAGACCGTGCCGCTTCATTGCGAGGCTCCGGTGGCGCTCGCGGCCGTACCGGACGCAGCCGGAACCGGCGCGCTCGCCGATGCGGTGCTGGCGCCCACCGGCTTCGCGTTGTCGTTGCGGCGCGCGTCGGCGCCGCGCATCGACACGGTCGCGGTGCGGCCCGCGATCATCCGGAAGTCGTCGGGCACCTCGTCGAGCACGACGCGCACCGGCACGCGCTGCGCGAGCCGCACCCAGCTGAACGCCGGATTCACGTTCGGCAGCAGGTTCGCGCCCTGCGTGCGGTCGCGATCCTCGATCGCGGCGACGATGCTCTGCACGTGCCCGCGCAGCGCATGCGGCTCGCCCATCACGATGATGTCGACCGGCTGGCCGATATGGATGCCGCGCAGCTTGGTTTCCTCGAAGTAGCCGTCGACGCGGAACGAGTTGCGGTCGACGACCGACAGCACCGCGCGGCCGGCCGGCACGTACTCGCCGACGCGCGGGGCGCGGTCGTTCAGGTAGCCGTCCACGGGACTGACGATCGTCGTGCGCTGCAGGTTCAGCTTCGCGGTGTCGAGCGACACCTGCGCATCGGCGACGCTCGCTTCGCCCTGCTCGACGCGCGTGCGGCTTTCCTCGACCTGTTCGCTCGCGACCAGGTTGCCGAGCTGCAGGTTGCGCGCGTATTCGCGCTTCGCCTGCGCCAGCGTCGCGCGGCGCTGCGCGAGCGTCGCTTCGGCGAGCCGCTCCGCGAGCGCGTAGCGCGCCTGGTCGATCACGAACAGCACCTGGCCGCGCTTGACCTCCTGGTTGTCGGCGACCTGCACCGACGTGATGAGGCCCGACACGTCCGGCGCGACCTGGATCACGTCGGCGCGCACGTGCCCGTCGCGCGTCCACGGCGAGAACATGTAGTAGTTGATGATGCGCCACAGCACGAGGCCGGCCACGACGACGACGATCAGGGTGAGCAGGACTTGCCCTGCCGAGAGCCAGGTTTTTTTCACGTTAGGTAGCCACGAGTTGGTGGGACACGATCACGACGGCGGCCAGCACGAATACGTAGATGCCGAGGTCGAAGATCGAACGGTGCCAGACGAGGCGGTAGAAGCCGACGCGTTCGAGCACCGCGCGCACGACGATGTTGATCAGGTAGGCGATCAGCATCAGCACGAGCGGGGCCGGCACGAACACGCCGAAGATATCGATTTCGCCGATCATGGTCGCGGTCGGAAGGACAAGGTGGAAAGCCGGCTCATGCGCGCGCTCCGTCCGGCGGCTGCGGCGCTTGCGCGGCAGCGGCCGGATACAGCGACAGGCGCAGGCCGACGAGCGCATGCAGCGTGTCGCGCAGCCGGCGGTGCGTGGCGGGCACCGCGGGTGCGGCCGTGCCGTCGGTCGGCGCGGCGTCCGGCAGGGTGCGGCCGGCCACGCGCCGCAGCGCGTCGTCGATCGTCGCCAGCAGCGCGGGCGGCGCGGGCTGGCGCGCGTTCGCGGCCGCGCAGCGCGTGTAGTGATCGGTGACGCCGGCCAGCACGCGATCGATCGCATCGGGCACGTCGCCCGACAGCCGGCGTCGCGAGCGGCGCAGGTCGAGCGCGTTCAGCGCGATGCGCAGGTCGCGGAAGCTTTCGATCGACGGATGGCGGTGGTCGTCGGACGCGCCGAGGCGCGGCAGCAGTTGCGTGACGCGATCGAGCATCCGCGACGCGTGGTTGCGCTGGTCGTCGAGCGGCTGCGTCGACGCGGAGCGCGCGACGTCCTCCCAGCCCGAGCGCAGCAGGCGCCGCACCGCGAGCTCCGCGCCGAACGGCCGCGTCGCGCGCGTCCACACGTACGCGAACAGCAGCCCGGCGACGCCCGCGAGATTGCTGTTCAGGAACACGAAGAAGTCGGCTTCGTATGCGCTCTGGATGCTGATGAAGGTGGCCGTGTTCACCGCGACGAGCATCGTCACCATGTTGAACTGCGGGCGCGGCAGCAGCGTGCCGATCAGGATGAACGGGCCCGCGAACATCAGCACGAGCATCGCGAAATCGTGCACGTGCGGCAGCACGACGAACAGGTACAGGCCCGCGAACACGACGCTCGCGGTGGTCGACAGGAAAAACTTGAACACCAGCGGCGCCGGCTCGTCGAGCGCGGCGAAGAAGCTGCACGACACGGCCACGAGCGTGACGGCCGCCGCGCCGTCGTGCCAGCCGGACGAGATCCACAGCCAGCACGCGAACACGATCGCGAACACGACGGTCAGCGTCGAGAACAGCATCATCCCGCGATCGAAGAAGCGCTCGGTGCCGCCGAGCCGCCAGTGCCGGTAGCGCGGCTGCCATACGCCCGATTCGTTCGCGATCAGCGCGCGCAGCGAGCGGCAGTCCTGCCAGATGTCGATGACCTGGCGCAGCCGCCACAGTGCATTCGACATCAGCGCGCCGTCCCAGCTCGCCAGCGCGCTGTCGGGCGGCTGCAGCGCGGCGATGCGCGCGCGCAGGTCGTCCGCGACCGGATCGTGCGCCATGTCGCCGCCCGCGTCGGTCTGCACGGCCGGCAGCGGTGCGTCGAACCACTTCGCGGCGTCGGCCAGCAGTGCGTCGAGCGCGGGCGGGCGCACGTGCAGGTCGCGCATCAGCGCGATCAGCGGATCGGCGAGCGACGACATCAGCGGCAGGAACAGCTGCATCCGGCCCGCGAGCGCCTGCGCGCGCGCGAGGACGCGCGGATGCGCATGGTCGTAGCCCAACTGGCTCAGCAGGAACTCGAGGCCGGTGATGGTCGCGGCGAGCCGCTGCCGGCACGCGGACAGCGCCTTGCCCGCCAGGTGCCCGGACAGCGTTTCGCGGCCGTAGAACGCGGCGTCCTTGAACCACGCGTCGGTGCGCTCGATCAGCGTCGGCGCGAGCCGGTTCGGGAACACGGCGCTGCCGACCACGCTCGCGCACACGATGCCGAGCACGATTTCCTCGGTGCGCGCGATCGCGACGTCGAACACGGTGGACGGATCGGTGACGGTCGGCAGCGCGACCAGCGGCATCGTATAGCCGGCGAGCATGAAGACGTAGCTGCGGGCGGTGCGGTCGGAGATCGCGAGGTACAGCAGCGTGCCGCACCAGGTCGCGACGATGATGCTGAACAGGAGCGGCGTCTCGACGAACGGTGGCACGAAGAAGATCGCGGCGGCCGCGCCGAGCGCGGTGCCGAGCGCGCGGTACAGCGCTTTCGAGCGCGTCGCGCCGACGAACGGGTTCGACACGATGTAGACGCTCGCCATCGCCCAGTACGGGCGCGGCAGCTGGAAATACAGGCCGAGGTACAGCGCCAGCATCGACGCGGCGAACGTCTTGCCCGAGAACAGCCAGTCGCGAAGGCTCGGATAGGTCATGACGCGGAATCGTCGGAGTGGGGCGGGCGCGACGCCGGCGGATGCGGGTCGGCCGCGTTGAACGCGTTCAGCACGCGCAGCGTCGCCTCGAGATCGGCGCGCGACACGCCCTTGAGCACCTGGGCGCGCAGCGCGCGCAGGTCTTCCTCCATCTTCGCGGTGACCGCGCGGCCGGCGGCCGTCAGCGAGATCGTTTTCGCGCGGCGGTCGTGCGGATCCTCGTCGCGGCGCGCGAGGCCGGCCGCGCACAGCTGGTCGAGCAGGCGCACGAGCGACGGCCCTTCGATGCCGACGTGTTCGGCGAGCGTGCCTTGCCGCACGCCTTCGCCGAGGCGCCCGGCCATCAGGAGCGGCGTCGCGCAGGCCTCGGACACGTTGTACGCGGTCAGCACGCCGTCACTGGTGCGGCGCCACTTGCGCGCGGTGAGCACGAGCAGGCTGCTGACGGCGAGGCGGAGGTCGTGCAGATTGGTCATGGGCGAGATGATAGGGGCAAAAACATTCGATAGCAAACTATCGTTTTTTGTCACCCGGATGACACGTCGCATGCGGCCCGGCCGGCCCGTCTGAAGCAATGTAGGCGGCGTGCCGGCCGGGGTCAAGCCGTAAGGGGGCGACCCCGAACCGTCCACATCCGGCGCGGCGACTATATTGAATAGTCAGACGAGAACCGTCCGGCAGCCCGGCGCACCGCCGCGCGCGTTAAGCAAATTCGAAGCCCCGGTTCGGCAAAGCCGACTTCGCGGCCGCGCGCGCGGCGTGCATATTAGGGTCATTGCAAGCGCACCGGAGGCTCCACCCGTGTCGACCTCATCCTCGCAGCCCGCCACGCCCGCATCGCTCGATGCGTGGCTCGGCAAGACCGAAACGCTCGACGACGACATCACCGCGTTCCCGCTGAACGCGCTGGCCGCCACGCTCGACCGCCCGTCGCCCGGCGACGTCGTGCCGCCGATGTGGCACTGGCTCTACTTCCTGCCGATCGCGCCGCTGGCCGAGCTCGGCCCGGACGGTCACCCGAAGCGCGGCGGCTTCCTGCCGCCGGTGCCGCTGCCGCGCCGCATGTGGGCCGGCGGCCGCCTGACGTTCCATGCGCCGCTGCGTGCGGGGCGGCGCGCGACGCGCGAATCGACGATCGCGAACATCGAGGACAAGACGGGCCGCAGCGGCCGGCTCGTGTTCGTGACGGTGCAACACCGGATCGAATCCGGCGGCGCGCTGTGCGTCGAGGAGGAGCACGACATCGTCTATCGCGACGCGCCGCAGCCAGGTGCGCCGGCACCGAAGCCGGTCGCGCCGCCCGCGGGCGAGACGTGGTCGCGCACGGTCACGGCCGACGCGGTGATGCTGTTCCGCTATTCGGCGCTGACCTTCAACGGCCATCGCATCCACTACGACCGCCGCTACGTGACGCAGGAAGAAGGCTATCCGGGGCTCGTCGTGCATGGCCCGCTGATCGCGACGCTGCTCGTCGATCTCGTGCACCGCGAACGGCCGGACGCGACGCTCGCGAGCTTCGCGTTCCGCGCGGTGCGCCCGACCTTCGATTCGGAGCCGTTCACGCTGTGCGGCAAGCCGTCGGACGACGGCCGCACGATCGAGCTGTGGGCGAAGGATCGCGACGGCTGGCTGACGATGCAGGCCACCGCGACCCTCGCATGACGTGATTCCTTCCTTTCCCTCATTCATCGACGACGGACATGCAGACGACGCAACACGACCCGTACCAGGACATCCGCGAAGCGGTGCGCGACCTGTGCAGCCAGTTTCCCGGCGAGTATTTCCGCCAGATCGACGACGCGCGCGGCTATCCCGACGCGTTCGTCGACGCGCTGACGAAGGCCGGCTGGCTCGCCGCGCTGATTCCGCAGGAATACGGCGGCTCGGGGCTCGGCCTCACCGAGGCGTCGATCATCATGGAGGAGATCAACCGCGCGGGCGGCAACTCCGGCGCGTGCCACGGGCAGATGTACAACATGGGCACGCTGCTGCGCCACGGTTCGGCCGAACAGAAGCGCGCGTATCTGCCGAAGATCGCGAGTGGCGAGTTGCGCCTGCAATCGATGGGCGTGACCGAGCCGACCACCGGCACCGACACGACGAAGATCAAGACGACCGCCGAGCGGCGCGGCGATCGTTACGTGATCAACGGGCAGAAGGTGTGGATCTCGCGCGTGCAGCATTCGGACCTGATGATCCTGCTCGCGCGCACGACGCCGCTCGCCGACGTGAAGAAAAAATCCGAAGGGATGTCGATCTTCGTCGTCGATCTGCGCGGGGCCATCGGCCACGGGCTGACGGTGCGGCCGATCCCGAACATGGTCAATCACGAGACCAACGAGCTGTTCTTCGACAACCTCGAGATTCCGGCCGACAACCTGATCGGCGAGGAGGGGCAGGGCTTCAAGTACATCCTCGACGGGCTGAACGCCGAGCGCACGCTGATCGCGGCCGAATGCATCGGCGATGGCTACTGGTTCATCGACAAGGTGTCGCAGTACGTGAAGGAGCGCGTCGTGTTCGGCCGCCCGATCGGGCAGAACCAGGGCGTGCAGTTCCCGATCGCGCGCGCGTTCGTGAACGTCGAGGCCGCGAGCCTGATGCGCTTCGACGCCGCGCGCCGGTTCGATGCGCACGCGCCGTGCGGCGCACAGGCGAACATGGCGAAGCTGCTCGCGGCCGACGCGTCGTGGGAGGCCGCGAACGCGTGCCTGCAATTCCACGGCGGCTTCGGCTTCGCGTGCGAATACGACGTCGAGCGCAAGTTCCGCGAAACGCGCCTGTACCAGGTCGCGCCGATCTCGACCAACCTGATCCTGGCCTACGTCGCGGAGCACCTCCTCGACCTGCCGCGCTCGTTCTGACGGAGGCCGACGATGCGACCCCTCGACGGCATCAAGGTAATCACCCTCGAACATGCGATCGCGGCGCCGTTCTGCACGCGCCAGCTCGCCGATCTCGGCGCGCGCGTGATCAAGATCGAACGGCCGGGCAGCGGCGATTTCGCGCGCGGCTACGACGAACGCGTGCACGGGCTGTCGTCGCACTTCGTGTGGGTGAACCGCTCGAAGGAGAGCCTGACGCTCGACGTCAAGCAGCCCGCTGCGGCGGCCGTGCTCGACGCGCTGCTCGCGGATGCCGACGTGCTCGTGCAGAATCTCGCGCCCGGTGCGGCCGAGCGTCTCGGGCTCGGCTACGACGCGTTGAAGCACACGCATCCGCGCCTGATCGTCTGCGACATCTCGGGTTACGGCGACGACGGCCCGTATCGCGACCGCAAGGCGTACGACCTGCTGATCCAGAGCGAAGCCGGGTTCCTGTCGATCACGGGCTCGCCCGGGCAACCGGCGAAGGCCGGCTGCTCGATCGCGGACATCGCGGCCGGCATGTACGCGTACACGAACATCCTGAGCGCGCTGCTGATGCGCGGCCGCACCGGCGCAGGGTGCCGGATCGACGTATCGATGCTGGAGAGCATGGTCGAGTGGATGGGCTACCCGCTCTACTACGCGATCGACGGGCAAAGCCCGCCCGCGCCGTCGGGCGCGTCGCACGCGACGATCTGTCCGTACGGCCCGTTCCCGGCCGGCGACGGCAAGACCGTGATGCTCGGGCTGCAGAACGAGCGCGAATGGAAGCTGTTCTGCGAGCAGGTGCTGCGGCAGCCGGCGCTCGCCGACGATCCGCGTTTCAACGCGAATTCGAAACGGCATGCGGCGCGCGACGCGGTCGACGCGCTGATCGTCGATGCGTTCGCGACGCTGACGGCCGCCGAAGTGATGCAGCGGCTCGACGCGGCCGGCATCGCGAACGCGCAGATGAACACGCTCGACGACGTATGGCGGCACCCGCAATTGCAGGCGCGCGAGCGCTGGCGCAGCGTCGACACGGCCGCGGGCCCGGTGCCCGCGCTGTTGCCGCCGGGGCTGCCCGCCGGCGTCGAGCCGCGCATGGATGCGGTGCCGGCGCTCGGCCAGCATACCGATGCGATCCTCGCCGAACTCGGCTACGACCGCGCGCGGATCGCCGCGCTGCGCGCGAACGGCACGATCTGATTCCGCTTTCACGACGACGATGACCCATCCGATTCCCGCCATTGCCACCGCCCCCGGCCGCACGCTCGCGACGTTCGCGTCGCAGCTGCGCTTCGACGCGATTCCCGCCGACGTCGTCGCGCGCACCGTCAACCTCTACGTCGACTGGCTCGGCTCCGCGCTGGCCGGCAAGGGCGCGCGCCCGGTCGAGACGATCGCGGCGTTCGCGCGCCGCGCGGGCGGCTCGCCCGGCGGGCCCGGCACGGCCGACGTGCTGATCGACCGCACGCCCGCGACACCGTACTTCGCGGCGATGACGAACGGCGCGGCATCGCATTTCGCGGAACAGGACGACGTGCACAACGGCGCGGTGTTTCATCCGGCGACCGTCGTGTTTCCGGTCGCGCTCGCGCTGGCGCAGGCCCGCGGCGCGAGCGGGCGCGACTTCATCGCGGCGGCGGTCGCCGGCTATGAAGTCGGCATCCGCGTCGGCGAGTTTCTCGGGCGTTCGCACTACAAGGTGTTCCATACGACCGGCACCGCCGGCACGGTGGCGGCCGCCGCGACGGCCGGGCGGCTGCTCGGGTTGCCGCCGGAACGGATGCTCGATGCGTTCGGCTCGGCCGGCACGCAGGCGAGCGGATTGTGGGAATTCCTGCGCGATGCGGCCGATTCGAAGCAGCTGCATACGGCGATGGCCGCCGCGAACGGGCTGATGGCGGCCGAGCTCGCGCGCGACGGGTTTCGCGGCGCCACGCGGATTCTCGAAGGCGCGCAGGGGATGGCGGCCGGCATGTCGACCGATGCGGACCCGGCCCGCCTGACCGACCGGCTCGGCGCGCGCTGGGCGACCGCGGAAACGTCGTTCAAGTATCACGCGTCGTGCCGCCACACGCATCCGGCCGCCGACGCGCTGCTCGCGGTGATGGCGCGCGAGCGGCTGGCGGCGGCGGACATCGGGACGGTCGTCACGCACGTGCACCAGGGTGCGCTCGATGTGCTCGGCGCGGTCACGGTGCCGCGCACCGTGCATCAGGCGAAGTTCAACATGGGCACCGTGCTCGCGCTGGCCGCGTTGCACGGGCACGCGGGCGTCGACGAATTCGAGCGCGATTACGCGGCTGCCCACGTCGCCGCGTTCCGCGACCGCGTGTCGATGGCGTTCGACGACGAAGTCGATCGCGCGTATCCGGCGCGCTGGATCGGCAAGGTCACGGTCACGACGCGCGACGGCCGCACGTTCACGGGCCGCGTCGACGAGCCGAAGGGCGATCCGGGCAACACGCTGTCGCGCGACGAGATCGCGCGCAAGGTACGCACGCTCGCCGCGTTCTCGGGCGCGGCGTCCGGCGCCGAGGTCGAGCGGCTCCTTGCCGACGCGTGGCTGGTCGCATCGTGCGATGCGATCGGCACGCTGTTTCCGGAGGCCTCGGCATGACGTCCGCGTCCGCCCGTTCGTGGCTGTTCGTTCCCGGCAATCGTCCGGAGCGCTTCGAGAAGGCGCGCGCGGCCGGCGCCGACGCGGTGATCGTCGATCTCGAGGATGCCGTGCCGCCGGACGGCAAGCCGGCGGCGCGCGATGCGGTCGTCGCGCAGCTCGATGCCGCGCGGCCCGTGTGGGTGCGCGTGAACGCGGCCGACACCGCATGGTTCGCCGACGACCTCGCGGCGCTCGCCGCGCATCCGGGCGTGGCCGGCGTGATGCTGCCGAAGTGCGACACGCGTGCGCAGGTGGACGCGGTGCTCGCGCATGCGCATCGCGCACTCGAACTGCTGCCGATCGTCGAGACGGCGACCGGCATCGCGGGGCTCGACCAGGTGTGTGCGGCGCCGCGCGTCGTGCGCGTGGCGTTCGGCACGCTCGATTTCCAGGTCGATCTCGGGATCGACGGCGACGGCGAAGCGCTGAACGCGTTCCGCTCGCGGATCGTGCTCGCGTCGCGGCTGGCGGGGATCGCGCCGCCGGTCGACGGCGTGTCGACGGTCATCGACGATCCGGCCGCGATCGAACGGCATGCGCGCTACGCGCGGGGCTTCGGCTTCGGCGGGAAACTGTGCATTCATCCGAAGCAGATCGACGCGGTGCATCGCGCGTATGCATGGACCGACGCGGAACAGGCGTGGGCGCGGCGCGTGCTCGATGCCGTCGACGCGAGCGGCGGTGCGGCCGTGGCGCTCGACGGCAGGATGGTCGACATGCCGGTGATCCTGAAGGCGCGGCGGGTTCTGCGCGGGTAGGCGGCCCGCGACATGGGTCCGAACGATAAAGGTGCCGGATTCGTCTCCGTCCCGGGCACGCCGATTGCCTCGCTCGATTCGACCCGTAAGTCCTGCTTTCGCGCGCGATTGCACTAGGACAATATTTTCGGGGTGTCTTTCTGAGCGACCATGCGGAAGCCACGACGGAGACATCGAGATGGGACGGACGGAGGTATCGGCAGGCTGGCGCGACGCGATCGGCGCGGTGCACGGCATCGAGTCGAAATACAAGCGGCTCGTGAAGGCGATCGCCAGCGACATCGAGAACGGCGCGCTCGCGCCGGGCGCCCGGCTCGCGCCGCAGCGCGACGTCGCATCGAGCCTCGGCGTCAGCGTGCAGACCGTCACCAATGCGTACAAGGAGCTGGAGCGCCAGGGGCTGATCCGCTGCGAGGTCGGCCGCGGCAGCTTCGTGGCCGCGCGCGTGACCGAATCGATGTCGAACTACATCCTCGATACGACCGAGCGCGAACTGGTCGACTTCTCGATCGCCCGCATCGTGCACACGCCGGAGCACGATGCCGCGTGGCGCGGCGTGTGCGCCGCGCTGGCCGGCACCGACGACCAGCCGTGGATCCGCTCGTTCCGGCCGATCGCCGGGCTGGATGCGCATCGCGACGCCGGCGCCGCGTGGCTCGCGTCGCTGAACATGCCGGTGCACCGCGAATCGCTGCTGGTCACGAACGGCGCGGCGCACGGGATCTTTCTCGCGCTCGCGTCGATCGTCGGGCCGGGTGATACCGTGTTGTGCGAGAGCCTGACCGATCACGGCGTGATCGGCTCCGCGAACGTGCTCGGGTTTACGCTGAAGGGGCTCGAGATGGACGAGCACGGCATCCGTCCCGAACATTTCGAGGAGATGTGCGACGGCGAGCGGATCAGCGCGCTCGTCTGCACGCCGACCCTCAATAACCCTACCGTGTCGATGATGACCGAGTCGCGGCGGCGCTCGATCGCGCGCATCGCGACGCGCTACGGCGTGTACGTGATCGAGGACGACGTGTACGGTCCGCTGCCCGAGAAGACGGGCACGCCGATCGCGAGCCTGATTCCGGAGCTCGGCTTCTACTGCACGAGCATGACGAAATCGGTGCTGACCGGATTGCGCACCGGCTATCTCGCGATGCCGCGGCGGCTCGCGTTGCGCGTCGAGAGCGTGCTGCGCGTGAGCAGCTGGATGGCGACGTCGCCGATCGCGGAGATCGCGACGCGCTGGATCGCCGACGGCACCGCGCGGCGGCTCGTCGAACTGCAGCGCCAGCGGCTCGCCGTGCGTCAGGAGATGGTGAAGGCCGCGCTGGGGCCGTATGTGCTCGGTGCGCACCCGAACGCGCTGTCGGCCTGGCTGCGCGTGCCCGACTACTGGCAGGCCGAGCGGATCGTGCGCGAATTGCGCACCCGCAAGATCGCGGTGACGTCGCCCGATCCGTTTCTCGTCGGCGGCACGGAGCGGCCGAACGCGGTGCGCGTGTGCATCGGCGCCGAAACGTCCGATGCCGCGTGCAACGCGGCGCTCGAAACGATCGCCGGCGTGTTCGAACAGTATCCGCACCTGAACGATTTCCACTGAACCGGCGGCGCTGCCGCGATGTCGCGCGCAATGTATCAGGACATTCGAAAGCGAGATTTGGAACATTAGACTGGATCGCATCACATTCGTCGCGAGGCGTGCGTTCCATGTCTTTCCTGTCGCTGTCCGACGTCTACCGCGCGCGCCGCCGCCTCGCCGGGCGCGCCGACGGTACGCCGCTCGTCGCGTCCGCCGCGCTGTCCGCGCGGGTCGGCGCCCCCGTTCATCTGAAGCTCGAAACGCTGCAGCCGACCGGCAGCTTCAAGCTGCGCGGCGCGACCAACGCGCTCGCGGAACTTGCCGCGCAGCGCGTGACGCGCGTGGTCACCGCGTCCACCGGCAACCACGGCCGCGCGGTCGCGCATGCGGCACGCGCGCTCGGCATCGACGCGGCCGTCTGCATGTCGTCGCTCGTGCCGGCCAACAAGGTCGACGCGGTCGCGGCGCTCGGCGCGCGCGTGGTGATCGTCGGCGACAGCCAGGACGACGCGCAGGTCGAAGCGCGGCGGCTGGTGCGCGACGAAGGCTACGCGTACGTGCCGCCGTTCGACGATCCGCGCATCATCGCCGGCCAGGCGACGATCGGCGTCGAGATTCTGGAAGCGCTGCCCGATACCGCGACGCTCGTCGTGCCGCTGTCGGGCGGCGGCCTGTTTAGCGGCGTCGCGTTTGCCGCGAAGGCGATCCGGCCGCCGATCGAGGTGATCGGCGTCTCGATGGCGCGCGGCGCCGCGATGCATGCGAGCCTCGCGGCCGGCCGCCCGGTCGACGTCGACGAGCAGCCGACGCTGGCCGATTCGCTCGGCGGCGGCATTGGCCTCGACAACCGCTACACGTTCGACATGACGCGCGCGCTGGCCGACGACGTCGTGCTGCTCGACGAGCCGTCGATCGCGCGCGGCATCGCGCATGCGTATCGGGAAGAACGGCTCGTCGTCGAAGGCGCCGGCGCGGTCGGCCTCGCCGCATTGCTGGACGAGCGGATCGTGCGCCGCGATCGCGGCGGCCCGATCGTGGTCGTCGTGAGCGGCGCGAACATCGACATGGCCGCGCATCGCCGGCTCGTTTCGGAGCACTGACATGGCCCATCCCGTCACGTTGCTCGGCCAGGCGCAATTGCGTGCGCTGGTGTCGCTCGATCTCGCCGCGATCGACCAGGTCGAGGCCGCGTTCGCGTCGCTCGCGACCGACGCCGTCGTGATGCCGCCGATCCTGAATCTCGCGCTGCCGGCGCGCCACGCCGAAGTGGACGTGAAGACCGCGTACCTGCCGCGCTTCGACAGCTTCGCGATCAAGGTCAGCCCCGGCTTCTTCGACAATCCGTCGCTCGGGCTGCCGAGCCTGAACGGGCTGATGCTCGTGCTGTCGGCCCGCACCGGCCTGACCGAGGCCGTGCTGCTCGACAACGGCTACCTGACGGCCGTGCGCACCGCGGCGGCCGGCGCCGTGGCCGCGCGCCGGCTCGCGCGCGCCGATGCGCACCGCGCGGCGATCATCGGTGCGGGCGAGCAGGCGCGGTTGCAACTCGCCGCGCTGAGGTTGGTGCGCGACATCACCCACGTGACGGTGTGGGCGCGCGACACCGCGCGGGCCGCGCAGTTCGCGGCCGACGTGCGCGCGACGCACGGCATCGATGCGACGGTCGCGCGCTCGGTGCATGCGGCGCTGGCCGACGCGGACATCGCGGTGACGACCACGCCGAGCCGCGCGCCGCTCGTGCACGCGGAGGACTTGCATCCCGGGCTGCACGTGACGGCGATGGGTTCGGACGCCGATTACAAGACCGAACTCGCGCCGTCGGTGTTCGGCGCGGCACGCTATTTCTGCGACCGGCTGCAGCAGACCCGCGTGGCCGGCGAGCTCGCGCATGCGATCGCGGCTGGCGTGGTCGCGGCCGATGCGGTGTTTCCGGAGCTCGGCGAAATCATCGCCGGCCGGCGCGAAGGCCGCACGCATCGCGACGACATCACGATCTGCGACCTGACCGGCACCGGCGCGCAGGACACCGCGATCGCCGTGCTCGCGCTGCAGCGCGCCCGCGCGGCCGAAGCGGGCACGATTTTTCACAACGACCTCACGACTTGAGAGGAGACAGATGGCCGCAGTCATCGAAACCAACGAAGCCGCGCCGCGTCTCGCGTTCGCGCGCAGCGAATATGCTGCGCGGATCGCGAAGACGCGTGCGGCGATGGAGCGGGCCGGCATCGACCTGCTGATCGTCACCGACCCGACCAACATGGGCTGGCTGACCGGCTATGACGGCTGGTCGTTCTACGTGCACCAGTGCGTGCTGCTTGCACTGGACGGCGAACCCGTGTGGTTCGGCCGCAGCCAGGACGCGAACGGCGCGAAGCGCACCGCGTTCATGGCGCACGAAAACATCGTCGGCTACCCCGATCATTACGTGCAGTCGAGCGCGCGCCATCCGATGGATTACCTGTCGACCGAGGTGATCGCGGCGCGCGGCTGGAGCACGCTGCGCATCGGCGTCGAGCTCGACAACTACTACTTCAGCGCGGCGGCGTACGCGTCGCTGCAGCGGCATCTGCCGGGCGCGCGCTGGGTCGATGCGACCGCGCTCGTCAACTGGCAGCGCGCGGTGAAGTCCCCGCGCGAGATCGAGTACATGCGCGTGGCCGCCCGCATCGTCGAACGGATGCACGCGCACATCGTCGAGACGATCGAGCCGGGCATGAAGAAAAGCGACCTGGTCGCGCAGATCTATGCGACCGGGATCGGCGGCGCGGACGGCTTCGGCGGCGACTATCCGGCGATCGTGCCGCTGTTGCCCACCGGCGCGGATGCTGCCGCGCCGCACCTGACCTGGGACGACTCGACGTTCGCGCGCGGCGCCGGCACGTTCTTCGAGATCGCCGGCTGCTACCGCCGCTATCACTGCCCGCTGTCGCGCACCGTCTATCTCGGCAAGCCGCCCGCGCACTTCATCGAAGGCGAGCGCGCGGTGGTCGAGGGCATCGAGGCCGGGCTCGCGGCAGCGAAGCCGGGCAACGTGTGCGAGGACATCGCGAACGCGTTCTTCGCGGTGCTGCGCCGCGCGGGCATCGAGAAGGACAGCCGCTGCGGCTATCCGATCGGTGCAAGCTATCCGCCCGACTGGGGCGAGCGCACGATGAGCCTGCGTCCGGGCGACCGGACGGTGCTCGAACCCGGCATGACGTTCCATTTCATGCCGGGGCTGTGGCTCGACGACTGGGGGCTGGAGATCACGGAAAGCATCCTGATCACTGAGACCGGCGTCGAGACGTTCTGCAACGTGCCGCGCAAGCTGTTCGTGAAGGAGTAGGGCGATGCGTGCTTCCCCGATTACGCCGACCGTCGATTTCGACGCGGACGGCGAACAGCACGGCTTCCTGAAGCTGCCTTACTCGCGCGACGATTCCGCGTGGGGCGCGATCATGATTCCGGTGACCGTCGTGAAGCGCGGCGACGGGCCGACGGTGTTGCTGACCGGCGGCAACCACGGCGACGAATACGAGGGGCCGGTCGCGCTGTCGAAGCTCGCCGGTTCGCTGAAGGCGGCCGACGTGACCGGCCGCGTGATCGTCGTGCCGTTCATGAACTATCCGGCGTTCCGCGCCGGCTGCCGCACGTCGCCGATCGATGCCGGCAACCTGAACCGCAGCTTCCCGGGCCGGCCGGACGGCACCGTGACCGAGAAGATCGCCGATTACTTCCAGCGCCACCTGCTGCCGCTCGCGACGCACGTGCTCGACATTCACGCGGGCGGCCGCACGCTCGACTTCGTGCCGTTCGCGGCGATTCACGTGCTGGAGGATCGCGAGCAGGAAGCGCGCTGCGAGCGTGCGATGCGCGCGTTCGGCGCGCCGTATTCGATGCGCATGCTGGAACTCGACAGCGTCGGCCTCTACGACAGCGCGGCCGAGGAAGCCGGCAAGGTGTTCGTGTCGACCGAGCTGGGCGGCGGCGGCACGTCGACGGCGGCGAGCGTCGCGATCGCCGAGCGCGGCGTGTACGGATTTCTCGCGCATGCGGGCGTGATCGCGAAGGACGTCGTGGACGGCAACGCGCCACGTACGACGACGCTGCTCGACATGCCGGACGGTTCGTGCTTCACGACGAGCGAGCATCACGGGCTGCTCGAGATGTGCCGCGATCTCGGCACCGAGGTCGACGCCGGCGACGTGCTCGCGCGCGTGCACGCCGTCGACCGCACGGGCGTCGCGCCGGTCGAATACGTCGCGCGGCGGCGCGGGCTGCTCGCGGCCCGGCACTTCCCGGGCATCGTACAGCCCGGCGACACGGTCGCGGTGGTGGCCGACATCGTCGAGCGCAACATTCCGGTGGCCGTATGAGGACGCGCACGACGTGATCAAGCTCGACCGATACGACCTCGCGATCCTGCGCCTGCTCGAGCGCGACGGGCGCATCACGAAGTCGAAGCTCGCCGAGGCCGTGAACCTGTCGATTTCGCCGGCATGGGAGCGCGTGCGCAAGCTGGAGGAAAGCGGCGTGATTCGCGGCTATCGCGCGGACGTCGACTGGATCGGCGCGTTCTCGGGCAGCCGCATCGTCGTCGAGGTGACGCTGTCGCGGCACACCGCGCCCGACATGCGGCGCTTCGAGGATCGCGTGGCCGCGGCACCCGAGGTCGCGCAGTGCTACGCGACGGGTGGCGGCGTCGACTACGTGCTGCACGTGGTCGCGCGCGACATCGACCATTACCAGCGCTTCATCGATGCGCTGCTGATGGAAGACCTCGGCATCGAGCGCTACTTCACGTACATCGTGACGAAGGTCGTGAAGTGCGAATCCGGCGGCGCGCCGGACTGGCTGTAAAAGTTCGCGCCGACGCGCGGCAATACGGAAAAAACCGGCATTTCCGGCCGTGCAAACCGAAATTTCCGCATGCGCCGGCGCGACACAATGAAGTCCGTGCCCACCAACGAGGAGACGCAGCATGCTGCCCGGACACCCCGTTCTGTTCAAGTCGACCTGCTATGTCGACGGTCGCTGGATCCACAGCGACAGTGCCGCGACGGTCGCCGTCGTGAACCCCGCGGACCAGGCCGTGATCGGCCACGTGCCGATGCTCGAACGCGCACAGATCGTCGCGGCCGTCGACGCCGCGCAGCGCGCGTACGAGACCTGGCGCTGGACGCCGCAAGCGGTGCGCAGCGCGGCGTTGCTGCGCTGGCATGCGCTGATCCTGCGTCACGTCGACGATCTGGCCGCGCTGCTGTCGCTGGAACAGGGCAAGCCGCTGGCCGAAGCGCGCGGCGAGATCCGCTATGCGGCGAGCTTCGTCGAATGGTTCGCGAGCGAGGCGAAACGCGTCGCGGGTCGCACGATCCCGACGCATATCGACGGCGCGCATCTCGGCACCGTGATGGAGCCGGTCGGCGTCGCCGCGCTGATCACGCCGTGGAATTTCCCGGCCGCGATGATCACGCGCAAGGCGGCGGCCGCGATCGCGGTCGGGTGCGCCGTGGTCGTGAAGCCCGCGCACGAAACGCCGTTCTCGGCGCTCGCGCTCGCGCAACTCGCTGACGAGGCCGGCTTGCCGGCCGGCGTGTTCAACGTCGTGCTCGGCGAACCGCAGATGGCGATGGAAACGCTGGTCGGCGATGCGCGCGTGCGTGCGGTGAGCTTCACCGGCTCGACGCGCGTCGGCCGGCTCGTGACCGAAACCGCCGCGAAGGCCGGCATCCGCAAGATCGCGCTCGAACTGGGCGGCAATGCGCCGTTCATCGTGACCGAGGATGCGGACGTCGACCAGGCGGTACAGGTTGCCGTCGGCGCGAAGTTCCAGACGTCCGGCCAGGACTGCTGCGCGGCGAACCGGATGCTCGTCGCCCGACCGCTGTACGACACGTTCGTCGAACGGTATGCGCACGCGGTGCGGGCGCTGAAGACGGGCCCCGCGTTCGAGCCGGGCGTGGACATCGGTCCGTTGATGCACCAGGCCGCGTTCGACGCGACCGTGGCGCGGGTCGAGGATGCGCGGGCACGCGGCGCACGCATCGTCGCGGGCGGCCGGCCGCACGCGCTCGGCGGCTGGTTCTACGAGCCGACCGTGATCGCGGATGCCGCGCCCGGCATGCGCGTGGTCGACGAGGAAAACTTCGCGCCGATCTCGGCCGTCAGCGCGTTCGACACGCTCGACGAAGCGGTCGAAACGGCCAACGACACCGAGTACGGCCTCGCCGCGTACGTGTGCGCGACCCGCATCGACACGATCTTCCAGCTGGTGCGGCGGCTCGATTTCGCGATGGTGTCGGTCAACGGCGTGAAATTCACCGGTGCGCCGATCCCGTTCGGCGGGATGAAGGCGTCGGGCCTCGGGCGCGAAGGCGGCGCCGAAGGCTTCGAGCCGTTCACGGAAACCAAGTACTTCTGCCTCGGCAATCTCGGCCTGCCTGTTGCGGCGACGGCCTGACCCATTCAAAGGAGCTCATCATGACGAAATCGATCGACGCACTGCTGCGCGAGGACCGTGCCCACTTCATGCACCCGTCGACGCACGCATACGACCACGAGACCGGCGCGCTGCCGGGCAAGATCGTGCGCGGCGGCGAAGGCATCCGCATCGAGGATCACCAGGGCAAGCGCTACATCGACGCGTTCGCCGGCCTCTATTGCGTGAACATCGGCTATGGCCGCACCGAAGTGGCCGACGCGATGTACGAACAGGCGAAGCAGCTCGCGTACTACCACACGTACGTCGGCCACGCGTCGGACGCGATCATCGAGTTGTCGTCGCGGATCATCGACTGGTCGCCGGCGGGGATGAAGAAGGTCTATTACGGGATGTCGGGTTCCGACGCGAACGAGACGCAGGTCAAGATCGTCTGGTACTACAACAACGTGCTCGGCCGCCCGAACAAGAAGAAGATCATCTCGCGCGAGCGCGGCTATCACGGCTCGGGCATCGTGACGGGCAGCCTCACGGGCCTGCCGAGCTTTCACCAGCATTTCGACCTGCCGATCGACCGCGTGAAGCATACGGTGTGTCCGCACTGGTATCGCAAGGCGCCGGCCGGCATGAGCGAGGCGCAGTTCGTCGCGTACTGCGTCGACGAGCTCGAGAAGCTGATCGCCCGCGAGGGCGCCGATACGGTCGCCGCGTTCATCGCGGAGCCGGTGATGGGCACGGGCGGCATCATCGAACCGCCGGCCGGCTACTGGCCCGCGATCCAGGCCGTGCTGCGCAAGCACGACATCCTGCTGATCTCCGATGAAGTCGTGTGCGGGTTCGGGCGGCTCGGCTCGAAGATGGGCGCGCAGCACTTCGGGATCGAGCCCGACCTGATTACCGTCGCGAAAGGGCTGACGAGCGCGTATGCGCCGCTGTCGGGCGTGATCGTCGGCGAGAAGGTGTGGGACGTGATCGCGCGCGGCTCGCAGGAACACGGGCCGATGGGGCACGGCTGGACGTATTCCGGTCATCCGGTATGCGCGGCCGCCGCGCTCGCGAACCTCGCGATCCTCGAGCGCGAGAACCTGGTCGGCAACGCGGCCGACGTCGGCGGCTACTTCGGCGCGAAGCTGCGCGACGCATTCGGCGCGCATCCGCTCGTCGGCGAGGTGCGCAGCGTCGGCATGCTGGCCGCGCTCGAATTCATGGCCGACAAGGACGCGCGCACGCCGTTCGATCCCGCGCTGAAGATCGGTGCGCAGGTGTCGGCGGCCGCGTTGCAGCGCGGCGTGATCGCGCGGGCGATGCCGCACGGCGACATTCTCGGCTTTGCGCCGCCGCTCGTGATGACGCGTGCGGAGGCTGACGAGATCGTCGCGATCGTCAAGGATGCGGTGGACGAGGTCGCCGAGCGGAACCTGTCGGCCGTCGCGTGACGTTCGAGCGGTGCTGATGCGCGCCTCGGCGCGCGAGATGACGCCGCCGCATGCAAATGCGGCGGCGTTTTTTCTTGCCGGTACGGATACGGTTCGAGCAAACCGTCAGTGCATCGCCTGCGGTGCGCGTCGGCTACCGATCGTCACTCAGTAATCCCACACGACCGGCACGAAACGGAATCCGTCGCCGTTTCGCGCAACATGGCCGATGGACGGGAACGCGACATGGGCGGCGGCCAGCAGTGCGCCGGTGTCGGCCGCTTCGTTGAACAGCGCGAGACGCACGTCGACCGCCGCGTCCGGATCGTGTTCGAAGCCGTTTTGCCAGTCGGGGTGGTCGAAGTTCACTTCGAAAATCGCGTCGCCCGCGAACGTCAGCTTTTCCCCGTTCGATGCGACGTCGACCACGCAGTGCCCCGGCGTATGTCCGCCCGTCACCCGCGCCGACACGCCCGCGGCGACTTCCACGGTGCGATCGAATTGCACGATGTTTTCGCCGTAGAGTGCCATGAACCGCGCTGCCGCCTTGCGCAGCGCGGGCGGCACGGTTTCCGGCATCACCGTCTTGCTGAAGTCTGGATTCTCCCAGAACGCCACTTCCGCGGCCGATACGTGAATGCGGACGTCGGGGTTCAGCTTCGCCTTGACGCCGTCGACGTTCAGCCCGCCGACGTGATCCATGTGCATGTGCGTAATCACGATATCGGTGATCGCGGCCAGGTCGATGCCGGCCGATTCAAGGCGCATCACCGAGCGCCCGGCGCGCGTGAAGTATTCGAAACCGTCGCCCACGCCCGAGTCGATCAGGATCAGGCGATCGGCGCTGCGCACGAGCGCGATGTTGAGCGCCCAGTCGAACATGTCGCGTTGCAGGAAACGGCCGTCGAACCACGCATTGCGGTCTGTTTCGCTCACGTTGGTGGACATGGTGGAAGTCGGCAGCGGCAACACGCCGTCGCTGATCAGTACGACGTCGACTGCGCCGATGCGCACGGCGTAGCGGGACGAAACGAGCTCGCCCGAACCTTCGTGGCCCAGGCGGGCGATGACCGGCTGGACGTTGCGGATGGGTGCGTTCATGTTCAGTAATCCTGTTCTTCGAGTAAGGTAGTCCGCACTGCGCCGAGCAGAGCGGTTCGCGAGCGCGATCGTGAAGGTCGCGCTTCGGTGCGCCCGGATTCCGATCGAGCGTGTCAGCGATTGTAGTGACGGCCCGCACCCGCCGACAGCGCCGCACGGGGGCACATCGTGTTGTCCGGACGACAACAATCCGGCGGCGGTTTCGGCCGCCCGAAATGCACATCGCCCGCCGTCCGTGGCCGGACGGCGGGCGATGCGATGGATGCCGTTTATGGGAAGCCGGGCGCCGCCGGCGCGCGGGTCAGCCCGGCTGACCGGGAAGCGTGTCGCCGCGCAGCGAACACCCGCGCGTCTCGATCACCGCCAGCAGCGCGACCAGCCCGACCGCGCACGCAGCCATCATGTAGTACGCGGGAATCAGCGCGTTGCCGGTCTTGCCGATCAGCCAGTCGTTGACGATCGGCGCGGTGCCGCCGAACAGCGACGTCGACACGTTGTACGCGATCGCCATGCCCGCATAGCGGACGTGGGTCGGGAACATCGCCGGGAACATCGCGGAAATGGTGGCGAGCTGCGGCACGTACAGCACGCCGAGCACCGCGAAGCCGATGAACGCGCCGAGCGGACCGTGCGTCATCAGCGTGAACATCGGCACGGCCGCGACGAACAGCCCGACGAGCGAGATCCACCACATCGTCTTGCGGCCGACGCGATCGGACAGCCAGCCGGCGAACGGCAGCAGCACCATCATCGCGAGCATGCCG
Source organism: Burkholderia sp. 28_3 (assembly GCF_003253915.1). Taxonomy (NCBI): domain Bacteria; kingdom Pseudomonadati; phylum Pseudomonadota; class Betaproteobacteria; order Burkholderiales; family Burkholderiaceae; genus Burkholderia; species Burkholderia sp. 28_3. The sequence continues at coordinate 230,485 of NZ_QKZF01000008.1, read as the reverse complement.
ATCAGCGGAATCAGCAGCGACATGTTCTCGCTGACGCCGAGTTCCTTGTGCATGTAGGTCGGCATGTATGCAAGCAGCACGTAGTTGACGACGTTCAGCGCGACGACGAGCCCGCCGAGCAGCACCAGCGGCTTCGCATAGCGCACCAGCAGCAGCCGGATCGGCAGCGCGGCCGTCGCACTTTGCTCGCGGCGGTGCGCCTGTTCCTCGAGTTCGCGGAACACCGGCGTTTCCTCCAGGCGCGAGCGCAGGTAGAAGCCGATCAGGCCGAGCGGCGCGGCGACCAGGAACGGCAGGCGCCAGCCCCACGCATGCATCGCCGAATCGCCGAGCAGCAGCGCGAAGCCGAGCATCAGGAACGCACCGAGCGAGAAGCCGGCGAGCGTCGCGAATTCGAGGAAGCTGCCGCACAGGCCGCGCCGCGAATCGGGCGCGTATTCGGCGATGAAGGTTGCCGCACCGCCGTATTCGCCGCCGGTCGAGAAGCCCTGCACCATGCGCAGCACGATCAGCGCGGCCGGTGCGAGCCAGCCGGCCGTCGCATAGCTCGGCAGCACGCCGACGAGCAACGTCGCGCCCGACATCGTCAGCACCGTCAGCGCGAGCACGCGCTTGCGGCCGAGCCGGTCGCCGAGCGGGCCCCAGAACAGGCCGCCGAGCGGGCGGATCAGGAACGAGATCGCGAACGTGCCGAGTGCGAACAGCGTCGCGCTCGCGGTGTTGCCGGGAAACAGCGCGGCGGAAATGTACGCGAGGCCGTACGCGTAAATACCGTAATCGAACCATTCGGTCGCATTGCCGAGGGCGGCGGCCGCGATCGCGACCCGCGGCAGACTGTGCGGCTCCTCGCCGCGTTGGGTGGTCGCATCGTCGGGAATCGACGACGCGGCGGAAACGGAAGTCCACGATGGCACGTATCGCATGAGGGATCCTCGCTATCAGCATGCGCCCGGGCGGGCGCCGACGAGGATCAAAGTAATCCCGCCAATTCGCGATGCCCGATGTCATAGGACGATGTGGGGATCGGGGTTTTCCCGTGGCGGGGCGGCCCGTGTGGCGGCGGGCCGGATGCTCAGGACCGCGTATCGGCCGACGGCAGCAGCGCGGCGAAACGGTCGGCGAGCGTCGGGCGCGACCGTGCGGGCCAGATCGCGCTGAGTTCGAAATTCGGCAGCGCGGCGCCGTCGCGGATCGGGCTGTACGCGACCCCGTCGAACGCGAACGCGTGGATCGACGTCGGCAGCAGCGATACGCCGCAGCCGGCGGCCACGCATGCGACGACCGTCAGCGTGCGGTTCACGTCGAGCACGATGTCGACCGGATGCCCGGCCTGGCGGAACGCGCTGAGGATACCGGCGCGGATCAGCGGCAGTTGATCGTGCGGAAACCACACGAGGCCGGCCGCGGCCAGATCGGCCAGCGTCACCGTGCCGTCGGGTTGGCGCGGGAACGCCTTCGGCAGCACCGCGACGAGTGGATCGCGCCGGATCAGCTGCTCGCGCATCCGGCCGTTCACCGCGACCGGCGTATGCAGCAGCCCGATGTCGATTTCGCCGCGCTCGAGCGCGATCGCCTGCTCGGCATTGCTCATCTCGCGCATCACCAGCTCGACGTCGGGCGCGCTTTCGCGCAGCGCACGGATCGCGCGCGGCAGCGTGTCGAACAGCGCCGCGCTGACGAAGCCGATGGTCAGGCACCCGGCGCGCTGCGCGCCGATTTCGCCCGCCCGGTGCGCGGCCGCGTCGAGCCGCGCGACGCTCAGGCGCAGATCGTCGACCATCGCGAGCCCGGCCGGCGTGAGCGTCGCGCCGCGCCGCGACCGGTCGAACAGCCGGACCCCCAGCTCCTTTTCCATCCGGTTCAGCGCCTGGCTGAGCGCCGGCTGCGCAATGCCCAGCTCGCTGGCGGCGCGCGTAAAGCTGCCGGAATCCGCGATCGCGAGGAAGTAGCGGACGTGCCTGATTTCCATAAGCGTGTGTTATGAATAATTATTCGAAACATAGTAGCGAATTATCCAAATGATTCATAGGATGCACATCGGGCGTCGTCGAACCCGGCCGCGCCTCCGATAGCGGCGCGCTCAGGCGACGCACGGCGACGACACGAGGAGACCTCCGTTGACCTGGATGCGCGAACTCTCGACGACCGAACGGCGCACGTTGCGCGGCTGCTTTGCCGGCTGGGCGCTCGACGGGCTCGACACGCAGATGTTCAGCCTCGTGATCCCGGCGCTGCTCGCGACCTGGAGCATCGGCAAGGGGCAGGCCGGCCTGATCGGCGGCGCGACGCTCGTGTCGGGCGCGCTCGGCGGCCTGCTGGCCGGCGCGATCGCGGATCGCTACGGGCGCGTGCGGGCGCTGCAGATCACCGTGTGCTGGTTCTCCGCCTTCACGTTCCTCAGCGCGTTCGCGCAGAACTTCGAGCAGTTGCTGGTGCTGAAGGCGTTGCAAGGGCTCGGCTTCGGCGGCGAATGGACCGCGGGCGCGGTGCTGCTCGCGGAGACGGTCGGCGCACGCCATCGCGGCAAGGCGATGGGCGTCGTGCAGAGCGCGTGGGGATTCGGCTGGGGCGCGGCGGTGCTGCTGTACATGATCGTGTTCGCGTGGCTGCCGTCCGAGTGGGCGTGGCGCGTGCTGTTCGCGATCGGCGCGCTGCCTGCGCTGCTGGTGCTGTATATCCGCCGCGCGATTTCCGAGCCGCCGCGCGCGACGCCTGCGCCCGCGCACCGGGACGATGCGCCGACGGTGGGCATCTTCGACCGGTCGGTGCTGCGCACGACGGTGGTCGGCGGCCTGATCGGCGTCGGCGCGCACGGCGGCTATCACGCGATCACGATCTGGCTGCCGACCTACCTGAAGACCGAGCGGCACCTGTCGGTGCTCGGCACCGGCGCGTATCTCGCGGTCGTGATCGTCGCGTTCATCTGCGGCTGTTTCCTGAGCGCGTATTTGCAGGACCGGATTGGCCGGCGTCGCAACGTGATGCTGTTCGCCGCGTGTTGCGCGGTGATGGTGAACCTGTACGTGTTCCTGCCGCTGAACGACGTCGCGATGCTGCTGCTCGGGTTCCCGCTCGGGTTGTGCTCGGCCGGCATCCCGGCGACGCTCGGCACGCTGTTCAACGAGCTATATCCGCAAAACGTGCGCGGCCGCGGCGTCGGGTTCTGCTACAACTTCGGCCGCATCGTGTCGGCGGGCTTTCCGGTGCTGGTCGGGCGGATGGGCGAATCGCTGCCGCTCGGCACGGCGCTCGGCATCGACGCGGGCATCGCGTACGGGCTCGTCGTGATCGCGGTGTGGTTCCTGCCGGAAACGCGCGGGCGCCGTCTGCCCGACGCGGCTGCCGGGCCGGGCGCCGACGGCGACGCGCGCGCCGGCGCATCGCTGTAGTTTTCGTCCTTCGTTCATTCCGTCGCCTGTCGCCCGCTGCCGGGCCGGGCTCCTCTTGCAGGCAAGTCGTCATGGATCGAGCAGTCAATCCGCCGGTCGAACCGGTTTCAGCGGCGCCGGATACGGCCGCGTGGTACGCGTCATCGACGGCCGTCGCGGCGGTCGACGCCCATGCGCACGTGTTTGCGCGCGGCCTGCCGCTCGCGCCGGTCGTGCGCCATGCGCCCGACTACGATGCGTCGCTCGACGCGTACGTCGCGCATCTCGCCGCACACGGCATCACGCACGCGGTGCTGGTGCAGCCGAGCTTTCTCGGCACCGACAATACGTTCTTCGTCGACGTGCTGCGGCGCTACCCGAGCCGCTTTCGCGGCGTCGCGGTCGTCGATCCGGTGATCGACGACGACGCGCTCGCCGCGCTCGACCGCGCGGGCGTCGTGGGCATGCGGCTCAATCTGGTCGGCCTGCCGATTCCGGATTTCGGCACGCGGGTGTGGCGCGCGCTGTTCGCACGCATCAACGCGCTCGGCTGGCATGTCGAGATTCATCGCGACGCGGCCGACCTGCATGCGATCGCCGCGAGCCTGCTTGCGCAATCGTGCACGCTCGTGATCGACCATTTCGGCCGCCCGTCGCCGGCGCTCGGCGAACGCGATCCGGGCTTCCGTCATCTGCTGTCGCTTGCCGATACCGGGCGCGTGTGGGTCAAGCTGTCGGCCGCGTACCGGAACAGCCTGACCGGCGACGGCACCGACACCGCGCTCGGCGCGGCGCAGGCGCTGCGCGGCGCGTTCACGCCGGAGCGGCTCGTGTGGGGCAGCGACTGGCCGCATACGCAGCATCGCGAACGTGTCGATTTCGGCGCGACCTGCGCGGCGCTCGAACGCTGGCTGCCCGATGCCGGCGAACGCGCGCGCGTGTTGCGCGACTCGCCGCGCACCCTGTTTCGTTTCGACCAATGAGGCCTCGCATGACCGATTCCACCGCCCTTCGTCGCGCCGCTTTCCGGCGCAGCATCGCCGCCCGCCAGGGGCTGCTCGTCGCCGGCACGTTCAATGCGCTCAGCGCGCGGATCGCCGCCGATCTGGGCTTCGGCGCGCTGTACCTGAGCGGCGCCGGCGTCACCAACATGTCGCTCGGCTTGCCGGATCTCGGCTTCGTCGGGCTCGGCGAACTGGCCGAGCACACCGCGCGCGTGCGCGACGCCGTCGATTTGCCGCTGATGGTCGATGCCGATACCGGTTTCGGCAACGCGCTGAACGTGCTGCATACGGTGCGCACGCTCGAGCGCAGCGGCGCCGATGCGATCCAGCTCGAGGATCAGGTGCTGCCGAAGAAATGCGGCCACTTCGCGGGCAAGGAAGTGATTCCGGCCGCGGAAATGGTCGGCAAGCTGAAGGCGGCCGTCGACGCGCGCGTCGATCCGAACCTGCTGGTCGTCGCGCGCACCGATGCGGCCGCCGTGCACGGCATCGACGACGCGATCGAGCGCGCGCACCGCTATGCGCAAGCGGGCGCCGACGTGCTGTTCATCGAGGCGATGGACACGCCGGAGGACGTCGAACGGCTGCCCGCGCTGTTCGATACGCCGCAACTGATCAACATCGTGATCGGCGGCAAGACGCCGACCCGCTCGCGCGACGAACTGGCGCGCCTCGGTTACGGCGTCGTGCTGTACGCGAATGCGGCGTTGCAGGGCGCGGTGCACGGGATGCAGGCCGCGCTGACCGAATTGCGCGACACGGGCCGGCTCGACGAAAACCCCGCGCTCGTCGCGCCGTTCGCGGAACGGCAGCGGCTCGTCGACAAGGCGCGCTTCGACGCGCTCGACGCACGCTACGCGGCCGGGCAGCCGTAAGGCCGGCATGCGGCACGGGCGGCCGCCTGCCGGCCGCCCGAAACAGAACGAACAGGAGACAACCGTGACAACTTCCCCAACCGGGGCGGGCGACGCGCCGCCGCGCATCGGCTCGATCGTCGGCGGGCTCGCCGGCAACCTGATCGAGTGGTACGACTTCCTCGCATACAGCATCTTCTCGATCTATTTCGCGCCGTCGTTCTTTCCCGCCGACCGGCCGACCGTGCAACTGATGAATACCGCGGCGATCGCGGCGGTCGGCTACGTCGCGCGGCCGGCGGGAAGCTGGCTCGTCGGCCTGTACGCGGACCGGCACGGGCGCAAGGCCGCGCTGACGAAATCGGTGCTCGCGATGTGCGCGGGCTCGATGCTGATCGCCGTCACGCCCGGCTACGCGACGATCGGCATGCTCGCGCCGGCGCTGCTCGTCGCCGCGCGGCTCTTGCAGGGCCTCAGCATGGGCGGCGAGTACGGCACCAGCGCGACCTACCTGAGCGAGATCGCACCGCCGAACCGGCGCGGCTTCTACGTCGGCTTCCTGCAGGTGAGCGTGGTCGCGGGCCAGCTCGTCGCGCTCGGGCTGATGCTGGCGATGCAGCGGATCTTCGCCGGCACGCACGACATCGAGCGCTGGGCGTGGCGGATTCCGTTCTTCGTCGGCGGCGTGCTGGCGCTGTTCGCGCTGTACATGCGCCGCAACGTCGTCGAGAGCGATGCATTCGTCGCAAGCCGGGCGCGCGCGGCGAAGACGCGCGTGACGGCCGATCTCGCGGCGCACTGGCGCGAACTGCTGCTCGCGATCGGCATCACGATCGGCGGCACCGTCGCGTTCTATACGTACACCGTCTATATGCAGAAGTACCTGGTCAACTCGGTCGGCCTGCACAAGGAAACGGCGACCTGGATCTGCACGCTCGCGCTGTTGCTGTACATGCCGCTGCAGCCGCTGTTCGGCCTCGTATCGGATCGCGTCGGGCGCCGGCCGGTGCTGCTGTGGTTCGGGCTCGGCGGCACGCTGCTGTCGGTGCCGATCTTCACGACGCTCGGGCATGTGCACGAGCCGCTAGCCGCGTTCGCACTGGTGTTCGCGGGGCTCGTCGTGCTGAGCGGCTTCACGTCGGTGCACATGCTGGTCAAGGCCGAGCTGTTCCCGCCGCAGATCCGCGCACTGGCGGTCGGGCTGCCTTATGCGCTGACGACGGCGATCCTCGGCGGCACGACGGAGTTCGTCGCGCTGCGGCTGAAGGCGGGCGGCAACGAGACGATGTTCTTCTGGTACGTGGCGGCGTGCGCGGCGATTTCGCTGATCGTGTACTGGCGGATGCCGGAAACCCGTCCGGCACCGCGCGCGCCGGCGGCGCGGCCGGCGGTGGGCGCCGCCGCACCGCGTTGAATTGGTGCGAAGCCGCATGCGAAACGCTTATGTGCGGCTCGTGTGGGGTAGCGACTGGCCGCATGTCGGATACGAGAAGGCCGTCGACGATGCGCTCGCATACCGGTATCTGGCGACGCTGCTGCCGGACGAGGCCGGACGCAGACAGGTACTGGTCGATACACCGGCGGCGCTGTACCGGTTCGACGGGAACGGGTGAGCGGGTAGGCGGCACGCATGTGCATGGCGAAAGCGCGGCCATCCGCCGTGCGCGACGCGACCATGAACCTGACGACGGCTTCCGCCATGCCGGTCCGGCCGCCGATGGGCCGCGCGGCCCGCGTGCCGTTCTCTCTCGTGTCCGGGCCGAAAAACGCGCGCACGCCGGGCTGACGCGCGCGCCGCCACCGTTCAGCGCACGTGCGGCAGCAACGCCCGCAACCAGTACGACACGGCCACCGCCCCGCCATCCGGCGTGCCGATCGCGCGCTCGCCGAGATAGCTGGCCCGTCCCGCGCGCGGCGTCATGCGCGCCGTGTCCTCCGCGCCTCGCTCGGCCGCTTCCACGGCCGCCGTCCAGGCACTCGCGGGATCGCGATCGCCGTCGAGCGCACGGCTGAATGCATCGACGGCCGGCACCAGCGCATCGAGCATCGTCCGGTCGCCTGCCTGCGCGCCGCCGAGTTCGCCGATCGCATCGACCGCCGCGCGGAATGCCGCGGCCCAGTCGCGCGGCGACGGCTCGGCGAGATCGGCCAGCCGGCGCGACGCGCGCAGCAGCGCGGTCGCATAGAACGGCCCGGAGCTGCCGGCGATCGCGCGGCGCAACGCGGCGCCGAGCGCCGCGAGCGCACCGGACGGCGTGCCGTACGCGGTGTCGGGTAGTTGGAGAATCGCGTGCGCGGCGCGCCGCATGCTCGCGCCGAGATCGCCGTCGCCGGCCGCCGCATCGAGATCCGTCAGCATCTGCTCGTGATCGATCAGCGTCTGCGCCACGGCGTGCAGCGCCGGTTGCAGGCGCGCGGCCCATGCGCGGCCGGCCGCATCGAGCGGCGGCGGCGGCGCGTCCTGCGACGCGGCCGCGGCCACGCGAATCCGCGTGTTCACGAGGCCGCCGCCCGGCCACGCGCGCGCCTGCGTCGGCGCGTCGAGCAGCGCCGCGCGTTCGTCGTTCAGCCGCAGCACCGAGATCGAGCAGCCCGGCATGTTCAGCGCGGACAGGAACGTGCCGGCCCACGCGCGCGCGACGACGATGCCGCGCCGGCTCAGGTTGTCGAACGCGGCGCGCAGCACGATCGCGAGTTCCATGTCCGGCGTCGCGCCGAGACCGTTGACGAACAGCGCGACGCGTTCGTCGCGGTCGAGCACGAGATCGGCGACGATGCTCGACAGCAGCGTATCGGCCAGCGCATCGGCCGGCAGCGGCGCGCGGCGCTCGACGCCTTTCTCGCCGTGGATGCCGAGGCCCAGCTCGATCTCGTGATCGGCGAGGCTGAAGCCCGATTTGTCGGCGCCCGGGATCGTGCAGCCGTCGAGCGCGACGCCCATCGTGCCGAGCTCGGCCGCCGCGTCGCGCGCGATGCTCGCGACGCGGGCCAGCGGCAGCCCGCGCGCGGCGGCGGCGCCCGCGAGCTTGTGGATCAGCACGGTGCCGGCGATCCCGCGTCGCTGGCCGCGCTCGACGCGGCCGCGCAGCGACACGTCGTCGGCGACGATGACGGTTTCGACCGGAATGCCTTCCGCACGCGCAAGCTCGGCGGCGAGCCCGAAATTGAGCCGGTCGCCGGTGTAGTTCTTCACGATCAGCAGCGCGCCGTTCGGGCCGGCGCTCGCGCGGATCGCGGCGAGCACGGCGTCGGTCGACGGCGACGTGAACACTTCGCCGCACACGGCCGCGCTCAGCATCCCTTCGCCGACATAGCCGCCGTGCGCGGGTTCGTGGCCGCTGCCGCCGCCGGACAGGACCGCGACCGGCCGCTGCGACGGCTCGGGCAGCGGCTGGCGGACGAGCACGTGCTCGTCGCCGAGGATCGCGAGATGCGGCGATTGTCGCGCGATGCCTTCCAGCATTTCTCGCACGACGTCGGACGGGCGGTTCACAAGCTTTTTCATGGCGAAGGATTCCGGACGGGTGAACGGGGCTCGGCCGGGCGCGCACGGGCGCCGGACGGCTTTCGTGTTGCGGAGCATCGTGCGCGAGCCGTTGCCTGTCGCAGCCGATCGCATGACCGACGACCGGTGCGGGGCGGGCAACGAAGCGTACGCTTCGCGCCACGATACATCAGGTTCGGACGTTGCGGCGCGGATCGCGGCGCGATGGCGTCATGGCGCCGGGGCGGAACGGCGGCGTGCGCCGGGAGCCGGGCGCCGCTACTTCAGCGCGGTGATCGCCTTCGCGCGAATCAGCCGCGCGCGCAGCACGTTGCGGCTGATGCCGAGCAACTGCGCGGCCCGGATCTGGTTGCGATGGCTGAATTCGAACGCGACGCGCATGACCGTGTCCTCGATGTGCTCGAAGAGATTGCCGTGCCCGTCGTCGAACAGGTCGCGCAGCGCGTGTTCGAGCGCCGCCTGTGCGTCGGCGGACGAATCGGCCGCAGGCGCGGCGATGGCCGGCGGACACGGCGGCGCGATGTGCAGGTCGGTGTCCTGCAGCGTGTCGTGGCGGCTCACGAGCAGCGCGTGATGGATCACGTTCTCCAGTTCGCGGATATTGCCGGGCCAGTCGTGTGCGTGGAGCCGGCGCTCGGCGCGCGGATCGAGGCGGTGCGGCCCGCCGCCGAGCCGGTCGCGGTAAACGTCGAAGAAGTGCCGCGCGAGCGGCAGGATGTCGCCCGGCCGCTCGCGCAGCGGCGGGACCGCGAGCTGGACGACGTTGAGCCGGTAGAACAGGTCGCCGCGAAACTGTCCGGCCGCGACCGCCTGCTGCAAGTCGACGTTGGTCGCCGCGACCACACGCACGTCGACCGGAATGCCCGTGCGCGAACCGAGCCGCACGACCTCGCGTTCCTGCAGCACGCGCAGCAGCTTGACCTGCATCGCGAGCGGCAAGTCGCCGATTTCGTCGAGAAACAGCGTGCCGCCGTTCGCGGCTTCGAACCAGCCGGGCTTCGCGCTCAACGCGCCCGTAAACGCGCCTTTTTCGTGGCCGAACAGTTCGCTGTCGACGAGCGTTTCGGAGAATGCGCCGCAGTTCACCGCGACGAACGGTCCGTCGCGACGGGCACCGAGCGCGTGCACGCGGCGGGCGATCAGTTCCTTGCCAGTGCCCGTCTCGCCGACGATCAGCACGTTCGCGTCGCTCGGCGCGACGCGGCGAACCTGTTCGAGCAGCGCGAGCGAACGCGGGTCGGCGAACACCTGCGCCTGCGCGCGGGACGGTGCGTGACGTTCGGGCAGCGCGAGCACCGGCGCCGCGGCCTGCCATGCAGCCGGGTCGCGCGATGCGGCGACGATACGAAGATTGAGCGGGCGTGGCGATGCGGAAATCGAAGTCATGGCGATGAACCGTTGGATGGCCGGGCCGAGCGCGCCCGTGCCGGCGGGCGCCGCGGTCCGGCTGCTGCGTGGTCAGCAGAGTGTTGAACGTTTCGCCGCGCGCGAAAAGCATCGATTTCTGATAACCAAAGTGCGATTGCTGCGGAACCCGCAATGGTGCGGCAGAGCGGCGGTGCCGCGACGTCGAGACGTCGAATTCGACGCTATCGCGCGTGATGCGTTGCTGCCTGATCAGCAGCACATCAGCAGACCCGCTGCATCCCGTTCATCGCGTCGCGGAATATCGATGTGACAGGCGCGTCGCAACGCTTGCCAGCATCGCGCATTTGGCGGCGCGCCAGTGCCGGCGGGCGATGACAAGAAATTTCGTTGTCCGGACGAGATTTCTTTCGCGCATCCATGCCGATGGCACGCTCCTTGCTGACCCGAACCGGTATCGCCGCATCGACACGCGGCTTCACCACGGGAACGCATTGCATGAGCCACACTCTCAACGTCGTCGCGATATCGGGCAGCCTGCAGCGGCCGTCGCGCACGCTGGCGCTGACCGACGCGATCGTTACCGCGCTGGGCGCCGCGCTGCCGATCGAGACGCGGCTGATCGAACTCGGTGAGATCGGCAGCCGGCTGGCCGGCGCGCTGACGCGTGCGCAGGTACCGGCCGATCTCGACGCGCTGATCCGCACGATCGAGACGGCCGATGCGCTGGTCGTCGCGAGCCCGGTGTATCGCGCGTCGTACACGGGTCTCTTCAAGCACCTGTTCGACCTCGTGCGCCACGACGCGCTCGTCGACGTGCCGGTGCTGCTCGCGGCTACCGGCGGCAGCGAGCGGCATGCGCTCGTGATCGACCATCAACTGCGCCCGCTGTTCAGCTTCTTCCAGGCGCGCACGCTGCCGATCGGCGTGTACGCGTCCGAAAGCGATTTCGACCAGTACCAGATCGCCAGTGCGGCGTTGCGCGAGCGCATCGCGCTCGCCGTGGACCGCGCGGTGCCGCAACTGCGCGCGCCCGCGCCTTCCGTCGCGGCCGCGTAAGCCGCTTTTTCGTTTCCCCTTCGACCAGGACACCTTCATGAGCCTTCCCGACCCTTCCGCCGATGGCGTCAAATTCGCGTACTGGGTGCCGAACGTCAGCGGCGGCCTCGTCGTCAGCACGATCGAGCAGCGCACCGACTGGAGCCTCGAGTACAACCAGACACTCGCGCGCACGGCCGAGGCGGCCGGCTTCGACTACGCGCTGAGCCAGATCCGCTTCACGGCCGGCTACGGCGCCGAATACCAGCACGAGTCGGTGTCGTTCAGCCAGGCGCTGCTGCATGCGACGACGAAGCTCAAGGTGCTCGCCGCGATCCTGCCGGGGCCGTGGCATCCGGCCGTGGTCGCGAAACAGCTCGCGACGATCGACCACATTTCGAACGGGCGTATCGCGATCAACGTCGTGAGCGGCTGGTTCAAGGGCGAATTCACCGCGATCGGCGAGCCGTGGCTCGAGCACGACGAACGCTATCGGCGCTCGAAGGAATTCATCCAGGCGCTCAAGGGTATCTGGACCCAGGACAACTTCACGTTCAAGGGCGACTTCTATCGCTTCAACGATTACACGCTGAGCCCGAAGCCGGTGCAGAAGCCGCATCCGGAAATCTTCCAGGGCGGCAGCTCGCGCGCGGCGCGCGACAACGCGGCGAGCGTGTCCGACTGGTATTTCACGAACGGCAATACGCCGGAGAACCTGAAGGCGCAGATCGACGACATCCGCGCGAAGGCGGCCGCGAACAACCATCGCGTGCGGATCGGCGTCAACGCGTTCGTGATCGCGCGCGACACCGAGGAAGAAGCGCAGGCCGTGCTCGACGACATCATCCGGCATGCGCACGTCGAGGCCGTGCACGCGTTCGGCGATGCGGTGAAGCAGGCCGGCAAGGCGTCGCCCGAAGGCGAGGGCAACTGGGCGAAGTCGACGTTCGAGGATCTGGTGCAGTACAACGACGGCTTCCGCACGAACCTGATCGGCACGCCGCAGCAGATCGCCGAGCGGATCGTCGCCCTGAAGGCGATCGGCGTCGATCTCGTGCTGGCCGGGTTCCTGCACTTCATCGAGGAAGTCGAATACTTCGGCAAGCGCGTGCTGCCGCTCGTGCGCGAACTGGAGGCGCAGCGGCAGGCCATCGCCGCGTGACGCTTATGCCTGCCCGCCGCGCGCGCGCGGCCCGCGACCGTGCGGGAGCGTGCGGCGGCGTGACGCTCACGCGACGCCCGCGAGCTTCGATGCTTCGATCACCATCTGCACGCCGAGGCTGCCGAGGATGAGGCCCATCACCCAGCGCTGCGCGAGCAGCAGCGCCGGGCGGCCGTGCAGGAACGTCGCCAGGCTGCCCGAGCAGATCGCCACCAGCCCGTTGGCCGACGCGAACGCGGCGATCAGCAGCGAGCCGAGAAACAGCGACTGGCCGAACACGCTGCCTTGGCCGTAGTCGATGAACTGCGGCAGCAGCGACACGAACAGCATCGCGAGCTTCGGGTTCAGCACGCTGGTCGTCGCGCCCATCGCGAGCAGCCGCAGCGGCTGCTCGTTCGGCAGCGTCTTCACCTCGAACGGCGAGCGGCCGCCGGGCCGCACCGCCTGCCATGCGAGGTACAGCAGATAGGTCGCGCCGACCGCGCCCAGCACGCTGCCCGCATAGGGCACGCTCATGAATAGCGTCGTGATGCCGAACGCCGCGGCGAACATGTAGAACAGGTAGCCGATCATCACGCCGGCGAGCGAAATGAGTCCGGCCGCCCGCCCTTGCGCGATCGAGCGCGACATCACGTAGACCATGTTCGGCCCCGGCGTCACCGCGAGCATGCCGCCGATGACGAGAAACCCGTAGAGCGATCCGGACGTATGCATGTTTTCTGCTTCCTGCATCGAGTGAGTGCCGACGGAATGCATTGTCCGGCGATGGAGGTGAACAGTAAAACGGGATAAACTGAATCGATTGATCAGTTTTTCTGAATCGACATGAAGAAGCTCGACCTCGATGTGCTCGCGATGGTGGTCGCCGTCGCGGATTCCGGATCGTTCGCGCAGGGCGCGCAGGCCGTGCATCGGTCGCCGTCGGCGGTGAGCATGCAGATCAGGACGCTGGAAGACGCGCTCGGCAAGCCGCTGTTCATCCGCGACACGCGCAACGTGACGGCGACCGACGACGGCAGGATGCTCGCCGACTACGGCCGCCGGATGCTCGCGATGCGCGACGAGGCGTGGGCGTCGGTCGTGCGCCCGGAGATCCGCGGCCGCGTGACGATCGGCGTGCCCGACGACTACATCTCGTCGCTGCTGCCGCAGGTGCTCGGCAAGTTCGCCGCGATGCATCCGCGCGTGGAAGTGCGCGTGATCGGCCAGCCGAGCAGCGCGCTCGTGCCGATGCTGAAGGACAACACGGTCGACCTCGCGTGCCTGACCCGCGTCAAGGGCGTGTCCGGCGAGCTGATCCGGCTCGAGCCGATCGTCTGGACCGGATCGGCGAAGCGCAACGTGTGGGAAGAGCGGCCGCTGCCGGTTGCACTGTTCTCGCACGGCAGCATGGCGCGCGATCATGCGATCAAGGCGCTGAACCGGCGGAAGATTCCGTACCGGATGTCATACGAAAGCCCGAGCTTTCTCGGGCTGCTCAGCATGGTCGAGGCCGGCCTCGCCATCGCGCCGCTCGCGCGCTGCTGCGTGCCCGATCACCTGTTGCAGCTGTCGGAGAGCCACGGGCTGCCGTCGCTCGGCGAACTCGAGGTCGTGCTCGCGCGCAGCGCGCAGTCCGCGCGCCCGCCGTGCGACTACCTGGCCGAGCAGATCCTCGGCGAGTGGCGTGCGTGAAGCCCGCTACGGGCGGCACGTCAGCACGACGTCAGCAGCCATTCGCGGAACGCGACGAGCGACGGCAGCGTCTCGTTGCCCGGCGGATAGACGAGGTAATAGCTGCGCTGGCTGGTGATCGCGTCGCCGATCGAGTCGAGTTCGCCGCGGCTCAATTCATCCTCCACCAGCACCTTCGGCACCAGCCCGATCCCCATTCCGGCGCGCACGGCCTGGATCAGGTGCGACGTCAGCTCGAAACTCGGACCGATCCGCATCTGGCGATGATCGAGCCGATAGTGCGAGAACCACTCGGCCCAGGCCTGCTGATTGCTCGTCACGCCCAGCAGCGTCTGCTTCGCCGCCCATGCCGGCGTGCGCGCGTCGGCCTTGCGGCGGCCGCCGGCGTCGGGCGGCGCGATCGCGATCAGGAACTCGTTGTACAGCCGGTGCGCGTGCAGGCCCGGCCAGTCGCCCGCGCCGACGGTGATCGCCGCGTCGAGGTCGTCGTTGAGGAAATCGAGCGCGCCGATCCGCGAATGAAGGTGCACGGTCACGCCCGGATGCGCGGCGTAGAAGCCGTGCAGGTGCGGCAGCAGCCATTTCGACCCGAACGTCGGCAGGGTGGCCAGCCGCAGCGTGCCGGCGCCGGCCTGATGCGACATCGCCTGCAGCGTCGCGCCGCGAATGCGCCCGAGCGCGCCGCTCAGCTCGGCGAAGTAGCGGCGGCCGACTTCGGTCAGCTTGACCGAACGGCCTTCACGCCGGAACAGCGGCACGCCGAGCTGATCCTCGAGCGTCTGGACCTGCCGGCTGATCGCGCTCTGGCTCAGCGACAGCTCGTCGGCCGCGCGCGTATAGCTTTCATGCCGGGCGGCGGCCTCGAACACGAGCAGCAGCGACATCGACGGGGTGAGGCGACGGTAATTCATGAGTTTTATGCAAGCTTCGCCGGGTAAGAATTCGTTTGTTTCTGACGGAATATCCAAAGATACTGGAATTCCCGGTTGAGCGGAAACTTGCCAAAAAATCATGTTTGGGCGTGCGCGAACCGGCCGGCTCCACCCCCATTGCGCCTTTGCCCCATGTCGATCGTCCCGTTGCCCCGTCCCGCCAGCCCGTCCACGACCGTTTACCGCGATTTTCTCGTCGCGCTGCAGGCCGCCGGCTTCGCCGGGGAAATCCGCACGGACCATGCGAACCGGACCGTGCAGGCCACCGACAACTCGATCTACCAGCGCCTGCCGCAGGCTGTGATCTGCCCCGCGCACGCGGATGACGTCCAGCTGCTGGCCCGGCTGCTGGCCGAGCCCGCGCACCGCGACGTCGCGGTGGCCGCGCGCGGCGGCGGCACCGGCACCAACGGGCAGTCGCTGACCGACGGCATCGTCGTCGACCTGTCGCGCAACATGAACCGGATCCTCGAAATCAATGCGCAAGCGCGCTGGGTGCGCGTGGAGGCGGGCGTCGTCAAGGATCAGCTCAATGCGGCGCTGAAGCCGCACGGGCTGTTCTTCGCGCCGGAGCTGTCCACGTCGAACCGCGCGACCGTCGGCGGGATGATCAACACCGACGCGAGCGGGCAGGGCAGTTGCACGTACGGCAAGACGCGCGATCACGTGCTCGAACTCGATTTCGTGCTGATGGGCGGCGAGCGGCTGCACAGCGACGCGCTCGACGAAGCAGAACTGGAGCGCCGCTGCGCGCGGCAGGACCGCGTCGGCAAGGTATATCGCACCGCGCGGCGCATCCGCGACGACAAGGCCGCGTTGATCGACGCGAAGTTTCCGAAACTCAACCGCTGCCTGACCGGCTACGACCTCGCGCACCTGCGCGAAGCGGACGGCCGCTTCAACCTGAACAGCGTACTGTGCGGCGCGGAAGGGTCGCTCGGCTTCGTCGTCGAGGCGAAGCTCAACGTGCTGCCGATCCCGAAGTTTTCGGTGCTGGTCAACGTGCGTTACGCGGGCTTCATGGACGCGCTGCGCGACGCGCGCGCGCTGCTCGAACACCGGCCGCTGTCGATCGAGACGGTCGACTCGAAGGTGCTGATGCTCGCGATGAAGGACTTCGTGTGGAGCAGCGTGGCCGAGTATTTCCCGCAGGACGACGCGCGTCCGACGCTCGGCATCAACCTGATCGAATTCAGCGGCGACGACGAACACGACGTCGATGCGCAGGTGCGCGCGTTCGTCGAGCATCTGCGCACCGATACGAGCGTGGAGCGTCTCGGCCATACGCTGGCGGCCGGCGACGATGCGGTGAAGCGCGTGTATGCGATGCGCAAGCGCGCGGTCGGCCTGCTCGGCAACGTGCAGGGCGAAGCGCGTCCGCAACCGTTCGTCGAGGACACCGCGGTGCCGCCGGAGAACCTCGCCGCGTACATCGCCGAATTTCGCGCGCTGCTCGACGGCCACGGGCTGCAGTACGGGATGTTCGGCCACGTCGACGCGGGCGTGCTGCACGTGCGTCCGGCGCTCGACATGAAGGACCCGAAGCAGGCGGCGCTGGTGCGGCCGGTGTCGGATGCGGTGGCCGAACTCACGCAGCGTCACGGCGGCCTGCTGTGGGGCGAGCACGGCAAGGGCGTGCGCTCCGAATATGCGCCGGCGTTTTTCGGCGAGCTGTATCCGTCGCTGCAGCAGTTGAAGGCCGCGTTCGATCCGCACAACCAGTTCAACCCGGGCAAGATCGCGACGCCGCCGGCCCCCACGCTGCGGCTGCTGAAGATCGACGAGGTGCCGACGCGCGGCGACCACGACCGGCAGATCGACGAGCGCGTGTGGCAGAGCTACGGCACCGCGATGCATTGCAACGGCAACGGTGCGTGCTACAACTTCGATCCCGACGACGCGATGTGCCCGTCGTGGAAGGCGACGCGCGAACGCGTGCAGTCGCCGAAGGGGCGCGCGTCGCTGATGCGCGAATGGTTGCGCCTGCAAGGGCAGGCCGGCGTCGACGTCGTCGCGACGGCGCGCACGCGGCAGCCGTTGCTGCGCGGTCTGGCCGAGCGCTGGCGCAACAGCCGCAACGCGCGTCATCGCGACGCGGATTTCTCGCACGAGGTGTACGACGCGATGGCCGGATGTCTCGCATGCAAATCGTGCGCGGGGCAGTGCCCGGTCAAGGTGAACGTGCCCGAGTTTCGCTCGCGCTTTCTCGAGCTGTATCACCAGCGCTACCTGCGACCGCTGCGCGATTACCTGATCGGCTCGCTCGAATTCACGATGCCGTGGATGGCGCGCGTGCCCGCGCTGTACAACGGGTTGATGGGCGCCAACTGGGTAAGGACGCTGCTCGAGCGCCAGGTCGGCATGGTCGACAGTCCGCTGCTGAGCCGCTTCGATCTCGCGGCCGTGATCCGCGCATGGAACGTGAAGCCGGCCGATCCGCATGCGCTCGCCGCGCTGAGCGAGGCGCAGCGCGCGCGCAGCGTCGTCATCGTGCAGGACACGTTCACGCGCTATTTCGATACCGAGCAACTGGCGACGCTGATCGAGCTGGTGGCGCGCGTCGGTTTCCAGGTGTGGCTCGCGCCGCTCGCGCCGAACGGCAAGGCGCTGCACGTGCAGGGCTTTCTTCACGCATTCGCGAAGGCGGCGATCCGCAACGCGACGCAACTGGCCGCACTGGCGCGCTCGGGCGTCGCGCTGGTCGGTCTCGATCCGGCGATGACGCTGACGTATCGGCAGGAATACCTGAAGGTGACGGGGCTCGCCGATGTGCCGACCGTCGCGCTGCCGCAGGAGTGGCTGCTGGGCGCGTTGCCGGAAGCCGGTGCGGGCAGGGCGACGGTTTCATATCGGTTGCTGCCGCACTGCACCGAGAAGACCAATGCGCCGGACAGCGGCAAGCAATGGGCGCAGGTGTTCGCGCGTCGCGGGTTGCGCTTGCAGGTTCAGGCGACCGGGTGTTGCGGGATGTCGGGCACGTACGGGCACGAGGCGCGCAATCTCGCGACGTCGAAGACGATCTATGCGCAGTCGTGGGCCGCGCACGTCGATGGGTCGGAGCAGGAGGGCGAGGCGCTGGCGACCGGGTATTCGTGTCGCAGCCAGGTGAAACGCCTGTCGTCGAAGCAGGTGCGCCATCCGTTGCAGGCGCTGCTCGATCATGTGCGCGCGGTAGGGTGATGCGGTAGCGGTGCGGCGCGTAAGGGCGCGTCGATCGCGCGTCGAGCGGCCATCCCCGTGCCGCTTTCGACCTGGGCCGGCGCGGGTCAGGCGTCGGCTTTCGCCGCTTTCCGCGGACGCGGTTTTTCCGCGGCGGGAAACACGCCGACGCCGCGCGGCCGTTTCGGCTCGATCCGCATTTGCCGGATCACGCGCCGGAAGTCGATCTCGTGCGCGGCCAGCGTGCCGATCAGTTTCGCGATGACCGCGAGGTGGGAAGGGACGGTGCCCTTGCTCGAATAGTTGGTGATCGAACTTTCGTTCATCCGGATCAGGCGGGCGAACTCGCGCGCCGTCAACTGCGCCTTCTTCAACTCCTGTTGGAATTCCGCATACGCCATTGCACACATGATGCTTCGTCTCCGTGAATCAGAATCCGGCCCGCGCGGCGCCGGCGCCGACGGGTGGCGTTCCCGTCGTGCCGACGCCGCGTCGGGTTACATCTTCACCTGGTCGAGGAAGGTCTTCTTGCCGCTCTTGTAGCCGTAGATCGAGATGATCCCGTGCGTCAGGTCGCCCTTCGCGTCGAACGTCGTCGTGCCGATCACGCCGTCGTACTTGGTCGCCGGCATCGCCGCGAGGATCTTCGCCGGGTCCGTCGAATTCGCGCGCTTCATCGCGTCGACCGCGATGTAGACCGCGTCATACGCGAACGGCGCATCGAACTTGATGCCCTGGTTGAAGCGCTTCTGGTACTTCGCGAGGAAGTCCGCGCCGCCCGGCATCTTCTCGAGCGCAGCGCCTGCCTGCGAGCACAGCACGTTGTCGGCCGCCGGGCCGGCCAACTCGGCCAGCGAGTCGGTGCACACGCCGTCGCCGGACAGGATCTTCGCGCGCAGGCCGAGCTGCTTCGCCTGCTTCGCGAGCGGGCCGCCGGTGGCGTCCATGCCGCCGTACATGATCGCGTCGGGGTTCTCGCCCTTGATCTTCGTCAGGATCGCGCGGAAGTCGACCGCCTTGTCGTTGGTCGCGTCGTGCGACAGCACCTTCAGGCCGAGCGCCTTCGCCTTCTTCTCGAATTCGTTCGCGAGGCCCTGGCCGTACGCGGTCGAATCGTCGATCACCGCGACGCTCTTCACGCCCTTCGACTGCGCATAGCTCGCGAGCGCCGGGCCCTGCTGCGCGTCGGTCGCGACGACGCGGTAGGTCGTCTTGAAGCCTTGCTGCGTGTAGGTCGGGTTCGTGGCCGACGGCGAGATCTGCACGATGCCCGCGTCGCTGTAGATCTTCGACGCCGGGATCGACGTGCCCGAGTTCAGGTGGCCGATCACGGCGACGACCTTGTCGTCGACCAGCTTCTGCGCCACCTGCGTGGCCTGGCGCGGGTCGGCCGCGTCATCCTGCGCGTCGAGTTGCAGCGTGATCTTCTTGCCGCCGATCGTCAGGCCCTTCGCATTGATTTCCTCGACCGCGAGGCGCGCGCCGTTCTCGTTGTCCTTGCCGAGGTGCGAGATGCCACCCGTCGTCGGTTCGACGCTGCCGATCTTCACGACCTGGTCGGCCAGCGCGGTCGACGCGGCCGCGAACGCGGCGGCGGCCAGTGCAACGGTGATCAGGGGTTTGCAGCGCATGCCGACAGTGCTTCGTTCCATCTGCCATCTCCGAATTGAATGTCTTTCTATTGACGTCTCGACCGGCCGGCTGCGGGGCCGGGGCGATCGGACGAGTCTCCATACCCTCGCGGGCTTCACTTGCATCGCGCCGGGCCGCATGACGTGCCGCCCGGGGCGAGCGGGCAGGCCGGTACCCGACGCGGTGCAATTCATATGAATATATCTGAAGCCGGTTTTGCGCGCTGCGGCGAATCCCGTAGCGGGCCGGCGCGACACGGGTCGGCGCCCGGAGACCGAAGGTGCCGGATGCCGGAAATCGTGCGCTGCGGCGGCCCGAAGGCTGCGATTCGCTGTCGTCGGCCTTACGGCCGCATCCATTATTCGGCCGGTCGCCGGGGCGAAGCCATGGACACTGACGCGCGGTCAATCGGGAACTGTTCGGTCGATTTGTCTGCACAGTTTGGTCACGCGAGAATCGTGTATCCCGTTTCATCCGTCGTGCCGCATCGAGCGCGATGTCCGTCTTTATGCAACTAACGGTCAAGTTCGGCACGCGCCCACGAGTGGGTGCCGATTCCACGGGCCGAACCGTTCATCCGGATCGGCAGAAGCGGAGGCGTTTTGGGACCGGCTCGCTTCTGCCGTCGGATCGTCGCGTCAGCCGCGCAATTCGCTGCCGGCTCGACTTCAGCTAGGCACGTCCGCGCAACGCGACGACGATCACTCCCGCAATCGCGAGCAGGCCGCCGCACGCCGTCGCGATGCCCGGCCGCTCGCCCGTCAGCACCACCGACAGGAGCGTCGCGACCGCCGGCGTCAGGTAGAGAAAGCTGGCCGCGCGCGCCGCGCCGAAGTAGCCGAGCGCGAAGGTCCAGGTGGCGTAACCGAGCGCGGCGGGAAAGACGCCGAGTACGACGACGGCCAGCGCCGTATCGCGCGATCCGCCGCCGAGCGACACGAGCGCGCCGGGTAGCCAGGGCGCGAGCAGGACCGCGCCGGCCAGCAGCGTGTACGCGGTGCACGGCAGCGCGCCGTACACGGGGATCAGCCGCCGCTGCAGCACGAAATAGCTGGCCGAACACAGCGCCGCGCCGAGGATCAGCGTGCTTCCCGAGCCGAGGACGAGGCCGCCGGGCTGCCCTTGCGCGATCACCGCGATGCCGGCCAGGCTGACCAGCGAACCGAGCCAGCCCCAGCGATTGAAGCGCTCGCGCAGGAACACGGCGGCCAGCAGCGCGGTGAAGATCGGCAGCGTATTCACGATGAAACTCGCGGCGCCGGCCGACACGGTCTGTTCGCCGGTATTGAGCAGCGCGTTGTAGAGTGCGATGCCGAGCAGGCCGCACGCGAGAAAGCGCCACGCATCGGCTTTCGTCGGCCGCGGTGGCCGTCGCCACGCGAGCCATGCGATCACGAGCAACGCGGCGGTCGCGAAGCGCGCCGCCGCGAGCTGCAGCGGTGCGAGGCCGTGCAGGCCGATGCGGATGAACGGGAACGCGGACGCCCACGAGACGATCGTGAACGCAACCGCGGCTGCCGCGACGAGCGGTTGTCGCGCGCTGCGCGACGTCGGTGACGAAACGGTATTCATGCGGCAATGGTGCGGTGTGCCGAGATGCTAAGCTAGCGCACAGATCAACACCCG
Organism: Burkholderia sp. 28_3; assembly: GCF_003253915.1. Taxonomy (NCBI): domain Bacteria; kingdom Pseudomonadati; phylum Pseudomonadota; class Betaproteobacteria; order Burkholderiales; family Burkholderiaceae; genus Burkholderia; species Burkholderia sp. 28_3. The sequence continues at coordinate 209,166 of NZ_QKZF01000008.1, read as the reverse complement.
GATATGAATATGGCTCACAGCTCGGGCGCGCGGCGCGCCGGCGGTCCGGCGCGGGTGCGCCAGATGGCCGGCGGGTTGGCGGCCGCCGCGTCGATGCCGGTCCCGCGGCCGCCGCTCGCGAGCCTGGAGACGGTCTGCACGGTGGCGCGCGAAGGGTCGTTTCTCGCGGCTGCCGACGTCTCCGGCGTCACGCACGGTGCGATCAGCCGACGGGTGGCCGCCGTCGAAAACTGGCTCGGGATGGCGCTGTTCGAGCGGCATGCGCGCGGCGTGCGCCTGACGCCGGACGGGCAGCGCTTCGTCGGCCGGATCGAGCAGGCGTTCGCGATCATCGACAGCGCGGCCGATCAGTGGCGTTCGCCGCGCACGCCGCGACTGGTGCGGATGAGTGTGGTGCCCGCATTCGCGCAGCTGTGGCTGTTCGAGCGGCAACCCGCGCTCGAAAGCGAAGCGCCCGCGCTGCGCATCGAACTCGGCATCGAGCTGCGCAATGTGGATATCGCCGGCGGCGAAGCGGATCTGTCGATCCGTTACGGTCGCGGCAACTGGCGTCAGCTCGAAACCCGCCCGTTCATGCCGGAACGGCTGTATCCGGTCGCGCATCCGCGGCTCGCCGCGCAACTGGCAAGGATGCGCCGAGGAACAGGCGACGCGGCGTTGCTCGACATGCCGTTGCTGCACGATTCCGACGTGACCGGCTGGCGTACGTGGTTCGATGCGCTCGGCATTCCGTTCAAGCCGCGTGCGCAGGATCGCCGGTTCGAGGATTACAACCTCGTGCTGGCGGCGGCCGAAGCCGGGCTCGGCGTGGCGCTCGCGCGCACGCCGCTTGCTGATGCGTATCTGCAGCGCAGCGCACTCGTGCGCGTGAGCCGTCACGAGGTCGATTCGTTGCTCAGCTATCACTTCGTGCATGCGAAGGGCGAGAGTCGGCCGGAGGTCCTCGCGTTGATGGAGCGCATGGTGAAGGCGCTGCGCTAGCGCGTCCGTTGCGGTTCGCGCAGGCGGGCGCCGCGGCCCGCGTGTCCCGTTCGTTCGGCCGCGGCCGCCAAATCGTTACAATGCAGCCGCGGAAAACGGCGAGATGACCGCAGCGAAGCGGAATCGAGCCTTTGCCCGACGGCAGGGCAATCACCAACCATTGCAGTACGGGTTCAAATTTGCACAAAAGGGAACCGATGAATAGACCAGACAAATCGTCGAAGGCGCGTGCGGCGCTGGATCAGCTTTTTTCCGGCCTGGCGCCTGCGGACGCGAAGCGCGAATCGCCGCGTCCGGGCAATCCGTTCGAAGCGGACGACGAGGTGTCGAGCGCATCCGGCGGTCGCGGCGGGGTGGAAGTCACGCTGTCGACCCGCATCCAGCTGCGCGGTTATCCGAGCGCCGACGCGTTCATGAAGCGCATGGCCGAAGCGTGGGGCCTCGAGTGGGGCACCTACGACAGCGTCCGTGCGGTGGCGACGCTACCCGCCGGATGGCGCTCGCGCCGGCTTCCGGAAGTCACGCAGATCGTCGACGAGCGCGACGTGCTGCGCGCGGAGAGCAGCCTGCAGGGCGGCGAGATGTCGTATCTGAAGGTGCATCCGCGCTACTACATCGATGCGCGCAAGCGTTTCGGCTGGAGCAAGTCGTCGAAGGCATCCGACGATCCGGATCTCGACGGCCCGGACTGGAACTGCTTCGTGATGGACCGGGAAAAGTCCATCGAACTGCACGAACTGACGACGTCGTCGTTGAAGGCCGACATCGACAATGCGCGGGCGACGCTGCTGAAATGGCTGGACGAGCACTATCCGAAACATCGCGATCCGTTCGCGTACTGGTCGGACTGTGAAGGGGCGTAAGCCATATTGCATGGCGGCCGCCTCGATCCGTCGACTCGTTCGCCACGAGGGCGACCATTGAAACGAGCGAGTGCGGTCCCGATTCTCTGCGCGGCGGTTGGCGCGGCGATCGCATCGACCGTCATCGAGTTGCTGCTCTGGGCGATGAGCGGCGATGACGCCGTCCGGAACCTGTTGCGCGACGCGCGCCTCACGGCCGCGATCGTGATGGGGCCGCGCGTGCTCGGTGCGCCCGGCGGGTTCGATCCGCTGGTCATGGGCGTGGCGACGCTCGTGCATGCGGTGCTTTCGCTGGCCTATGCGGCCGTGCTGGTACGTGTCATCCGGCACCTGTCGCTCGGGCCCGCGTTATTCGCCGGCGGCGTGTTCGGGCTCCTTCTGTACGGCGTGAACCTGTACGGGTTCACGACGATCTTTCCGTGGTTCACCGCAGTTCGCGACACGATCACGCTGATCGCTCATCTGATGTTCGGGATCACGGCGGCGGCCGTTTATTGGGTTGCCCAGCGCCACGCTACGCGCTGATCCCGGCATCGACCGCCGCGGGCGTCAGCCATCTTCATCGGTGTCCCGACCTGCCGAAGCGAGAGGCGGGAAATCAGGCAGTACGCGACATGCCGATGCGACCGGCCTCGCACCCGCTCAGTCGAGCTTGCCGCGCAGCTCGTCGAACGGGATCATCACGTGCGCGCGATACGCAGGCCGCGCCTTCAATCGTTCATACCACGCCGTGACGTGCGGCACGTCGGGCCGCGCGATATCGAGCTCGAAATACCGGTAGAGGTGCGTGCCGACCGCGATGTCGGCGAGCGTGATCGCGTCGCCCGCGAGAAACGGCTGCCCGGCCAGCACGGTGTCGAGCAGCCGGAAATACTGCGCGCATTGCGCGATGCTCTGTTCGACGCGCACGGTGTCGCGTTGCTCGGGCGGCGTGCGGTAGTAGTCGCGGAACACGCCGTTGAGGAATGCCGGCTGCAGCGTGGTTTGCGCCCAGTCCATCCAGCGGTCCGCCCGCGACTGCTCGGCGGGATCGTCGCGCCAGAAGCCCGGGCGCCCGTGACGCGCGGCGAGGTAGCGCAGGATGCTGTGCGATTCCCAGACGACGGTTCCGTCGTCGTCGATCACCGGGATGCGCCCGTGCGGGTTCATCGCGAGGAAGTCGGGCGCATCGAGCACGCCGAACCCGCCGCCGGCCGGTACGTGCCGATGCGGGAGCGCGAGCTCGTCGACGAGCCACATCACCTTCTGGACATTGAACGCGTTGCGTCGTCCCCATACCGTCAGCATCGCGGGCTCCCTGTGTCGTGACGAACGTGAAGATGGACAGTGTAAACGCCGCAGGCGCGCCTCGTGGTGCGCGCCTGCGGCGATCGTCGTGCGCCGGGACGATCAGAACTTGTGGCGAATGCCGACGATCGCGAGTTCCTGCGTATCGGTGCCGGAGTTCACGCCGTACGCGCCGACCGATGCGGCGGCCTTCACGGTCGCGCCGCTCGCGTCGAGCGTGTTGCCACTCGCCTTCTGGTAGCCGAACAGCGCATACAGGTCGGTGCGCTTCGACAGCGCATAGTCCGCGCCGAGGTTGACCTGGTTGTAGTGCGCGGAAGCCGGGCCCGTCAGCGACGTGTAGTTGTAGCCGACGCCCGCGCGCAGCGCCGGCGTGAACTGCCAGTTGAAGAACGCCGAGCCGTTGTTGAACTTCGCGTTCCGGTTGAACGCCGACAGCGTGTCCGCGCCGTACTGCGTGTTCGAATACGCGAGGCCGAAGGTCGCCGGCCCGGCCACGTACTGGCCAGCCACGCGCACGATCTGGATCGACTTCGCGCTCGAGAAGCCCTGGTTGATCACGGTGTTGAACAGCGTGTCGGAGCTGCTCGACCACGTCCGCACGCCATTGGCGAGCGTCGTGCCGCCGTTCGCGTAGAAGTAGCCGGCGCCGAGCGACAGCGGGCCGTTCGCGTAGCTCGCGCCGAAGCTGTAGGTGCGGCCGCTGCCGGTCGCGCCCGCGACGCCGCCGAAGCCGTACAGCGCGGCGAACTGGAAGCCGGAGATCAGCGGGCTCGTGTATTTCACCGAGTTGCTGACGCGCAGGCTGTTGTCGTAGTTGTCGAGGTCGCCCGGCGTCGCGAACACGCCGCCGAAGTAGTTGTCTTCGGTGAGGCCCTGTACGAGATCGATGATCGGATCGTACTGGCGGCCGAGCGTCACGGTGCCGTAGGTGCTGCTCGCGAGGCCGACGACGGCCTTGCGGCCGAATTCGCGCTGGCCCTGGCCGAGCGCGCCGGTGCCGATGTTGAAGCCGTTCTCGAGCTGGAACAGCGCGGACAGGCCGCTGCCGAGATCCTCGATGCCGCGCAGTCCCCAGCGGCTGCCCGACAGGTTGCCGCTGCCGAACTTGACGAGGTTCGACGCGTTGCTGCCGTTCGCGTTCTGCGCGTTGTGGACGTACGCGATGCCCGCGTCGGCGATGCCGTACAACGTGACGCTGCTTTGTGCGTGGGCGCCCGCGACGAAGAGCGCGGCCGGCAGCGCGAGCAACGCGAATGACCGGATCTGTTTCATTGCTGGATTCCCCCGTTGGTCGATTGGTCCGACGAATCGGTGAACGATACGGACGGCGCATCGTCAAGGGAACCAATAAATTGTCGGATCGTTATGAGGCGGCGCGGCGATGGGTGTGCGCGCAACGAGCCGGCGCCTCGCGCGGGCGCCTGCGCGTCGTGGCGTTTCGTACCCGGGCATCCGCTCGATCCGTCGGAGACGATCGATGCGATCGTCGATCGCGCGCAACTCGATCGCGCGGTGGGGTATATCGGGCTCGGGCGAGATGAAGGCCGCCGGCGCGCGCCCGCCGACAGTCGTCGCGCGACGGGCCGGCCCGAACGCGCGGCCATGTGCGCAGCATGGCCATTCTTTCCCGTCTCGAAAATCTTGTAGCATCGCCGGAGTGCCGGTTGGCATGCCGCGATCACAGCTGCATGCCCGCTTTTCCGTTTGTTGTGACCCCGCCGCCATGCGTCGGCGGGGTCGATTCGCATGAGGTCAATATGCGTCGCATTGGGCTTGTCCTCGTTCCTCAGTTTCAGGTAATGAGCCTGCTCGCGTTGTCCGTGTTCGACATCGCCAATCTCCGCGCGGGCCGCTCGCTCTATGAAGTGAGCGTGATCTCGGAGGATGGCGGCCCCGTGGAGGCGTCGTTCGGCATGTACGCATCAACGCAACCGGCGCGGCTGTCGGAATTGCACACGGTATTCGTCGGCGCTTCACTGTCGACGCCGCCGCTCACGGACCGCATGCGCGAACTGCTGGTCGATCTGTCCGGCAAGGTCGAACGCATGGCGTCGATCTGCCTCGGTGCGTTTCTGCTAGCCGAGGCGGGCCTGCTGGACGGGCGCCGCGCAACGACGCATTGGGCGTTTCTCGATCGGTTCAGGGATCGCTATCCCGCGGTATCGGTGGAGAAGGATTGCATCTTCGTGCGCGACGGCATGCTGTGGAGTTCGGCAGGAATGAGCACGGCCATGGACATGGCGCTCGCGATGCTCGAAGAGGATCTCGGCCCGGACGCCGCATTGCAGGTCGCGAAAGACCTGGTGCTCGAGCGCTGGAGGCGCTCGGGGTCGCAGCCGCAGTCGTCCGTGCTGATCGACCACCCCGCACGCAGCAATCGGATCCACGACGTCATCACGCACATCCGGGCGAATCTCGGCACCGATCTGACCGTCGACAAGCTCGCTGACGTGGCGAGGATGAGCAAGCGGCAGTTTACGCGCCGCTTCAAGGATGAAACCGGCCTGACGCCTGCAAAGGCAGTCGAGCGCATCCGGCTCGAAACGGCCCGGGATTTCGTGACGAGTTCGTCGTGGACCATCGACACCATCGCACGGGAAACCGGTTATGCGGATACCGAGCGGATGAGGCGGTCGTTCGTGCGTGCGTTTGGCCATCCGCCACAGGTCTTGCGGCGGCAGCGCAAGCCGGAACACGCGGACGCCGACTGAGCGCGGCCGGCCGATACCGGGTCCCGCGCTGCAACATCATGGCACGAAAGGAGGGAACTGCGTCCCTCCACGCGCGCCCATCGTCAATAGAATGTTCTTTGGGCGGTACCTGCTCGGGTAAGCCGAACCGAAGACTCGTCGACAGCGGACCGCACGCTCGTCCGCCCGCGGTTTTGCGAACCGTCCCTTGCAGCCCGCGTCATGTCGCCAGGCTGGAATCGTCCGTGTGTGCCGCAAGGACGCGCCCGGTCGCCGATTGCGTTGCCGCACGTGCGAAGCGTGTCCGGCATGTGCAGGCACGCCGTGCCGGCGCGCCGCGCGACGCGAATGTCGCAACCGCCGAAGTGGCGCGGATCGGCGAAGCGCTGCGCGGGTGGCGGTCGGCCTCGCGGGTGGCCGGGACGGAGCGCGTCGTCGGCGCCGTGTCGGGCGACACGCGGTTCGCGATGATGAAAACTGAACGGACGGTTGGGGCGCAGGATATGTCAGATGCAGCGATGAAAGACGACTCGTCGGCTGTTGTATATGTCGTCGACGACGATCCGGCCATACGCGCATCGCTCGATACGTTGTTGCGATCGCTGGGCCTGCGCGTCGTGACCTTCGCGAGTACCGCGGAGCTGCGCGCGACGCACCGGGAGAATGTCACGAGCTGCCTGTTGCTCGATGTGCGGCTGCGCGGGGAGAGCGGGCTGGTGTTTCAGCAGGCGTCGGACCGGCCGTCGATCCCGATCGTCGTCATCACGGGGTTCGCGGACGTCGAAGTGTGTCGCAAGGCGCTGAAGGGCGGCGCGGTCGATTTTCTCGTGAAGCCGTTCACCGACCACGAGTTGATCGACGCCGTGAACCTGGCGCTGTCGCTGGATGCGGCACGGCGAGTCCGCAACGACACGCACGACGAGTTGCGGCAGTCGTTCGAGCTGCTCACGCGCCGCGAGCGCGAAGTGCTTGCGTACGTCGTCAGCGGCGCGCTGAACAAGCAGATCGCGTCGCATCTCGGATTGAGCCTGATCACCATCAAGCAGCATCGCGCAGCGGTGATGCGCAAGATGAATGCGTCGTCGCTTGCGGATCTCGTGCGCAAGTCCGAGGCGATCGGCGTGCAGCTGGCGACATGACGCCGCGCGCCGCGAGCGTCATGCGGCCGGGTCGGTCGTGCGCGGGTGGGCCGGCAGTGCAAACGAGAAGCAGCAGCCGGCGCCCGGTTCGCCGCGTGCCCAGATGCGCCCGTGATGGGCGTCGACGATCGAGCGTGCGACCGTGAGACCCATTCCCATGCCGTCGGATTTGCTCGTGAAAAACGGATCGAAAAGCCGATCGATCGATTGCTGTTCGATACCCGGCCCCGTGTCGCATACGTCGAACACGACTTCGGCGTCGCTCAGCCTGGCCGAGACCGTCAGCGTGCGCGCGTGCGACGGGCCGCTTTCGATCGCCTGGATGCCGTTCATCATCAGGTTCGCGAGCACCTGCTGGACCTGCACGGGATCGGCGAACAGGCGCGCGTCGGCATCGATGTTGCTGTCGACGCGAACGTTGCGTGCAGCGGCTTCCGGCGCGATCAGGAACAGCGCAGCGTGCACGGCGTCGGCGGCCGCGAAGTCGACGCACTTCGCCGGCGCCTTGCCGATGAAGCCGCGAATCTTGCGGCAGATTTCCGTCGCATCGCGCGCCCACCGGGCGGCCTGCGTGATCGCGGCAGCGGCCTCGGCGACGTCGGGCTCGTCGCGCTCGAGCCAGCGCAGCGCCGCTTCGGCCGACGAGCCGACGGCCGACAGCGGCTGGCTGACCTCATGCAGGATCGAGGCCGACATCTCCGCAAACAGCGACACGCGGGCCGCGCGTGCGGCTTCCGCGCGCAATACCGCGAGCCGGTCGCTGTTCTCCTTCTGCTCGGTCACGTCGAACGCATAGAAATGCAGGCGCCGGTAGCCATCCTCGTGCTTCGGCAGCGAGCAGCGCCATACGATCGGTACGCGGCGCCCCTTGAACGTCACGAGCGTGCGCTCGCCCTGGCAGGCGGTCCGGTTTTCGTAGATCGCGCGCAGCACCGCGCTGTTGCTGAGCCGGTCGGCCGGCAACAGGATCTCCGCGTGCTGTAGGAAATGCTCTTTCGATTCGGCGTCGAAGAGTTGCACCACCGCGTCGTTGGCCGCCACGAACGCATGCAGCGCGCGCAGCCGGGCGACGGCCTGCGGATGCTCATCGAAATAGCGGTCGATATCCGAGACCCCGGCCATCTTCAGTTCCTTCACCGCGCGATAAACGCGCGACCAGTCTTCGATCAGGATCGGTATCGGCGCCGACAGGAAGAGCTCGCTTTCCGCTGGATGAGGGGCGTCAGGCGGTGCGATCGTCGGGGCTGCGGACGTGGACATGGGGACGTGGTGCTCGCTGAGGTTCGCGCGCGGCGCGAAACCGGATGACCGGAAGTGACGCATCGGGACGACGAACGACGTGCGCGTCCGACTTCGATGTAGCTGCAACTATAAAGCAGATCGCCGCGTGCTGCTGACCGCGACCGCGGGCGGATGCAGGCCGGCGCGACGGTCAGACTTTGGTATGGGCAGGCATCGACCACGGTCTGATGGATCGAAAAAAAACGTTCCTCTAGACTCGATTCCAACGTGAGTGAAGCGCGCGGCGCGGCCGATGGCGAAGCGGCGATGTTCGCGATGCGTCGGTGCGACGGATTGATCGCGCGAGCCGCGCATGCGCATCCAATGCGAGGGGAACGGTAGAGATGACGCAGCCAACGTGTGCATACGACGATGTATTCGAACGCGCGCTGCTGGGCCTGCTGGATCCGTCGAGAACGGCGGGCGTGCCCGGCTCGCACCGGCGGCGCGTGCGCGGCAAGCGCAATGACGGCGCGCGCGAGACCGGCGCGCCGGTGGCCTCGCGGATCAGGATCGTCGAGATTCTGTCGGATACCGCTGTCAGCGTGCGCTGGAGCGACCCGAGGTACGGGCATTTCGGCGAACAGCTGTGGCATTGCGTGACCGCGAGAACGGCGTCGCGCTGCGTGCTGACCGGTGCGCCGATCAAGCCGGGCGATCGCGTGTATCGGCCGCGGGGGCGCGGCCGCACCGTTCCGTGCAACTGGGACAGGATGATCCATGCCGCGGCAGTCGCCCCGGCGCCGTGCGCCGGCGCGGATGGCCGGTGACGCGCGAGCGGGTGCGGTCGGTATCGGCCGCACCATACCTCGGCATGATTGTCGGCACCGGGGGCGGTCGGTACGCTGTCCGAAATCCGGTTGCGTTCCCGGCGCTGCCAGCGAGCGTGGCGTCACGCGAGACACTCTGTGCACGACAAGACGGTTTGCATCATCGACGATGAATTGGCGATGAGACAGTCGCTGGAATCGCTCGTGCGCTCGATGGGCGTGCGCGCGAGGCTGTACGCATCGGCCGAGGCGTTTCTCGAACACGGCGCGAGCGGGACGTCGCACTGCATCGTGTGCGATATCCAGATGGCCGGGATGTCGGGCATCGAGCTGCTCGCCGTGCTGCGGGGGGGGTGTTGCGACGTGCCGATCATCTTCGTGACCGCGCACCCGAGCGCGCGCCGGGTGCTCGAGGCGAGACGGCTCGGCGCATTGTGCGTGCTGGAGAAGCCCTTTGATCCGCGCGAACTCGTGCAGTGGGTGATGCGCGCGCTCACGGGATGCTGAAGGGGCGGCACGATGGCCCAGGGCGTAGCGACGCTGCGTTCGTGCCGCGTCATCGCGCCCGGGCATGTCCTTTACGCGGTTTTGTATAGAACGATAGGAGAACTTATGGAAAGCGATAGTCCGAGCCTCGGCGCCAGCACGCAGTTCGTCGACGTCGACGGTCGACGCCTCGCGTATCGCACATTCGGCAGCGGTACGCCGCTCGTGTTGTGCGTGCGTTTTCGCGGCACCATGGACACGTGGGATCCGCTGTTCCTCGACACGCTCGTCGGACAGGGCTTCCAGGTCACGATCTTCGATTACAGCGGACTCGGGCAGTCGAGCGGCGAGCGAACCTATCATCCTGCGTCGCTCGCCAAGGACGCGATCGACCTGATCGTCGCGCTCGAGCTCGGCAAGGCGGTGATCGGCGGCTGGTCGGTCGGCGGAATGGCCGCGCAGATCGTGCTCGCAAAGGCGCCGCAGCTCGTCACGCACGCGGTGCTGATCGCGACCACGCCGCCGGGCCAGTTGGTCAGGGCCGGCGAACCGCTGTTCTACACGATGGCGAAGCGCGAAAACGACTTCGAGGATTTCGTCACGCTGTTCTTCGAGCCGGCCTCCGCGGCGAGCCGCGCGGCGGCCGAGCTTGCGGCCGCGCGCGTCGCGCAGCGCAAGGTCGACCTGAGCCCGGCGGTACCGGTCGCGTGGGCCGGTGAGCAGGTCGGAGACGGCCCGCGGAACCCGGCCTTCCCGGTCGATGCCGTGCTCGATGCGCTGCGCTCGACGTCGATTCCGGTTCTTCATGTCGGCGGCGATCACGACATCGTGTTCCCGGTGGAGAACTGGTATGCGCTCAACGGCCAGCTGCCGACGCTGCATCTCGTGACGCTGCCGCGTACCGGGCACGGGCCGCAACTTGAGTATCCGGTGGCTTGCGCGAGGCACATCGCGGCGTTCGTCGGCGTGCACGCCGGCTGATCGCGCGCGGCGCCGCCCGGGCCGCGCGGCAGAAGAATGAGGAAGACGTTTCATATCGTTTAGGATGGCAAATGGAAGATCTGGTTGATTTGGCGATTCGCGCCGCAGGGGGAATGGAACGCTTCAAGCGCTTTCGCAGCGTATCGGCGCAGTTGCATCACACGGGCGCGATCTGGGCGCTGAAGCAGCGCGACGGCGTGCTCACCGATTCGCGTGTGACGGTGCAGCTGCACGAGCAGCATGTCTCGCATGCTCCGTTCGTCCCAACGACGGATCACTCCGTCTACACGCCCGCGCGCGTCGAGATCCGCCGTGACGACGGTACCGTGGTCGATACGCTCGACGCCCCTCGCGCGTCGTTCGACGGCTACGAAATGGAGACGCCGTGGTCCAACGCACAGCTGGCGTACTTCGCCGGCTACACGATGTGGACGTATCTGACGTCGCCGTTCCTGCTGCGCCACGGCGGCGTTCGCAGCCGCGAAATCAAGCCGTGGATCGTCGACGGGCTGCCGTGGCGGCGCCTGCATGTCGAGTTTGCGCCGGAGATCGCGACGCATAGCGCCGTGCAGACGTTCTACTTCGACGCGGACGGGCTGCTGCGTCGGCACGACTACGAGGTCGACATCCAGGGGCGCAACGCGGCTGCGCGGTACATCAGCGACTACGTCGACGTGCAAGGCATCTGGATGCCGACGCGCTTCCGGATTTATCCGCGCACCGATGCGAACGTGGCGCTGCCCGCCCCGTTGATCGTCGGTGTCGATCTGTCGAATTTCCGTTTCGAGTAACGAGGCAATCATGACGAATCAAGCGACTTACCGCGCGGCGGTAGTCAAGGCGCCTGGGCAACTGGAACTGGTCGAGCGGCCGATTCCCGCGCCTGCGCAGGGGCAGGTGCGCATTCGCGTCGAAGCCTGCGGCGTATGCCATTCCGACAGCGCAACCGTGGAGCGCGAAGCGCCTGACGGCGCGCCGCCGCGCGTACCGGGGCATGAAGTCGTCGGCCGAATCGACGCGCTCGGCGAAGGGGTGTCCGGCTGGCGGCTCGGCGAACGTGTCGGCGTCGGCTTTCTCGCCGGCGAAGATCGCACGTGCCCGTCGTGCCGGCACGGCGATGTCGTGAACTGCGAGAACCCGGTCATCACCGGGATGACGACGGACGGCGGCTACGCGGAAATCATGCTGGCCGAAGCTCGCGGGCTCGTGCGCGTGCCGGACGATCTCGACGCGGCCGAGGCTGCGCCGCTGTTGTGCGCGGGGCTCACCACGTTCAACGCGCTGCGCAATGCCGGCGCGCGGGCCGGCGACGTGGTCGCCATCCATGGCCTCGGCGGGCTCGGCCATCTCGCCGTGCAGTTCGCGAACAAGATGGGTTTTCACACCGTCGTGATCGCCCGCGGAGCCGACAAGGCCGCGCTTGCCGCGCAGCTCGGCGCGCATCGCTACATCGACGCGCGGACCGAGGACGTGGCCGCTGCGCTGCGCGCGCTCGGCGGCGCGAAGGTCGTGCTCGGCACGGCGCCGACGGGCTCGGGCATGGCCGACACCGTCGCGGGCCTGTCCGTGCGCGGCAAGCTGATCGTCGTTGCCGTGCCGGGCGAGCCGATCGCCGTGAATGCGGTCGATCTCGTGTTCGGCGGCCGCTCCGTGGTCGGCGCATTGACGGGAACGGTGACGGACAACGAAGAGACGCTCGCGTTCGCGCGGCTGCAGAACGTGCGGCCGATGATCGAAACGTTTCCGCTCGAGCAGGCGCAGGCGGCATACGACCGCATGATGCGCGCGGATGTCCGGTTCCGCGCGGTACTGACCATGAATTACGCATCCAACGGAGCTTCCGCATGAACGCAATCGCCCAATCCATCCTCGACGCCCACGGCGGGCTCGCGCAGTGGCGCAAGTTTCGGCAGGTGCGCGCGCGCCTCGTACAAGGCGGTGCGCTGTGGGGCCTCAAAGGTCACGCCGGCGTGCTCGACGACACCACGGTCACCGTCGCGACGGATCGCCAATGGGCGTCGCATGCGCCGTTCGGTGCGCTGGCCGCGCGCAGCGAATTCACCGGCGAGCGCATTGCGCTGCTCGATTCGGCCGGGCACGTGCTCGCGGCGCGCGAGCAGCCGCGCGGGTCGTTCGACGGGCATACGCTCGAGACGCCATGGGACGAACTTCAACTGGCGTTTTTCGCCGGATGCGCGATGTGGACGTACCTGAACGCGCCGTTCGTGCTTGCATGGGACGGTGTGCATTGCGAAGAAGACGGTGGCTGGAACGAACAGGGCGAAGCATGGCGCCGGATTCGCGTTCACTACCCCGACACGCTCGAAGTGTTCAGCAAAGCGCAGACCATCTACGTCGGGCCGGACGGCCTCGTGCGCCGGCTCGACTACGACGTCGAAATCGCAGGCAACACGCCGGGCGCGCATTACGTCAGCGACTATGTGACCGTGTCGGGGATCCGCTTCCCGACGAAGCGGCGCATCTATCCGCGTGCAGCCGACGGGCAGGCCGTGCCGGAACCGCTCGTCGTCTCGATCGACCTGCACGACATCGCGCTGAGCTGAGCGCGAACCACGGCGCGCGCCGCGCGCCCATCGAGGGAACTCATCATGACGCAATCTGCATCATCCGCCGCTCCGACCCGCTACGTCGATGCAGCCGGCGTGCGCTACGCGTATCGCCGCTTCGGCAACGAAAAGGGTGGGCGGCCGCTTCTGTGCCTTCAGCACTTCACCGGCACGCTCGACAACTGGGATCCGGCGATCGTCGACGTGCTGGCCCGCGATCGCGAAATCATCCTGTTCGACAACGCCGGCGTCGGCCGCTCCGGCGGACAGGTTCCGACGTCGATCACGCACATGGCGCAGCACGTGCTGCACTTCGTCGACGCGCTGTCGATCGACCGGCTGCATATCCTCGGGTTTTCGCTCGGCGGCTTTCTCGCGCAGGACATTGCGATCGCGCGACCGGAGCTGGTCGAGCGGATGATCCTGTCCGGCACCGCGCCTGAAGGCGGCGAAGGCGCGGGGATGGACCGGCCGGAACTGCTCGCGATCTACACGGACGGCGAGATGCCGATGAGCGAAAAGCTCAAGCGGCTGTTTTTCCCGGCAACGCCCGCCGGCCAGGCGGCCGCCACCGCATTCGTCGACCGCCTCGCCGCGCGTACCGCCGAACCCGATTTGCCGGCGGGCCCCGAAGTCGCGTCCGCCCAGTTGCAGGCGATGATCGCGTGGGCGAACTGGAGCGGTGACGTGGCGGGCAAACTGGGCAGGATCAGGCAGCCGGCCCTCGTCACCAACGGCAGCGATGACCGCATGATCCCCACCGCGAACAGCTTCGTGCTCGCGCAGGGGCTGCCCGACGCGACGCTGATCGTCTATCCGAATTCAGGCCACGGCGCGCTGTTCCAGCATGCGAGCGCGTATGTCGCGCACGTCGCGGAATTCCTGCGCGGCGCGTGAACGCGTCACTTACCCTTTCAAGGAGCGCATGATGAAAGCCATCGTCTATGCAAAGGCCGGCGTACCGATCGACGATCCGACGTCGCTGTATGACGCGGAGCTGCCGGTGCCGACACCTGGCCCGCGCGATCTGCTCGTGCGGATCGACGCGATTGCCGTCAACCCGGTCGATTCGAAGCTGCGGCTCGGCATGCAGCCGAGCGGCCCACGCGTTCTCGGCTGGGACGCGGCGGGAACGGTCGAGGCGGTCGGCGCCGACGTCGAGCTGTTCGCGCCGGGCGACAAGGTCTGGTATGCGGGCGACATCACGCGGCCCGGCAGCTACGCGGAATATGGTCTCGTCGACGAGCGGATTGCGAGCCGCCGCCCGACGACACTGGGCGCTGCCGACGCCGCGGCCCTGCCGTTGACTGCGATTACCGCGTGGGAACTGCTGTTCGACCGGCTGAAGATCGCCGAGCGCGGCGGCGCCGGGCAGAGCGTGCTGGTGATCGGCGCGGGCGGCGGCGTCGGGTCCATTCTCGTGCAACTCGCGCGCCGGCTGACCGAGCTGACGGTGATCGGCACGGCGTCGCGGCCGGCCACGCACGCGTGGGTCGCCGAGCTCGGCGCACACCACGTGATCGATCACGGCCAGCCGTTGCAACCGCAACTGAAGTCACTGGGCATCGACCACGTGGACCACGTGATCAGCCTCACGCATACCGACGCGTACTACGCGCAGATCGTCGACGTACTGACGCCGCAGGGCCAGCTCGCGCTGATCGACGATCCGGACACGCTCGATGCGATGCCGCTCAAACGCAAGGCCATCTCGCTGCATTGGGAATTCATGTTCACGCGCTCGATGTTCCGCACGCCCGACATGGACCGTCAGCACGCGCTGCTCGCGCGCGTGGCGACGCTGATCGACGACGGCGTGCTCAAGAGCACCGTCGGCGAGCACCTCGGCAAGATCGACGCGGCGAACCTGCGACGCGCGCATGCGCTGCTGGAAGGCGGCCGCGCGAAGGGCAAGATCGTGCTCGAAGGCTTCTGAGCGCACACCGCTACCATTCCAACGGAATCACCATGACCACCATCACCACGCGAGACGGCACCCGGATTTTCTACAAGGACTGGGGCGTCGGTCGCCCGGTCGTGTTCTCGCACGGCTGGCCGCTGAACGCCGATGCATGGGACGCACAGATGCTGTTCCTCGTGCAGCACGGCTACCGCGTGATCGCGCACGACAGGCGCGGTCACGGCCGTTCGGGGCAACCGTTCGCCGGCAACGACATGAACACTTATGCAGACGATCTCGCGGCACTCCTCGACACGCTCGACGTGCGCGAGGCCACGCTGGTCGGCCATTCGACGGGCGGCGGCGAGGTCGCGCGTTACATCGGCCGTCACGGGACGAAACGAGTCGCGAAGGCCGTGCTGATCGGCGCCGTGCCGCCGATCATGCTGAAGACCGATGCGTATCCGGGCGGCTTGCCGCTGGACGTGTTCGACGGCATTCGACGCGGCGTGGCCGCCAACCGGTCGCAGTTCTATCGCGATCTCGCGGTGCCGTTCTTCGGCTTCAACCGGCCGGGCGCGACCGTGTCGGCGGGCACCGTCGACGCATTCTGGGCACAGGGGATGACGGGCGGCATCCACGGCCAGTACCAGTGCATCCGCGAATTCTCCGAAGTCGACTACACGGAGGATCTGAAGAAGATCGACGTGCCCACGCTGATCCTGCACGGCGACGACGACCAGATCGTGCCGATCGACAATGCAGGCCGGCTGTCCGCGCAGATCGTCAAGCTCGCGACGCTGAAGGTGTATGCAGGCGCATCGCATGGCATGTGCGTCGTCGATGCCGATCGCGTCAATGCGGATCTGCTCGCCTTTTTGCAGTCGTGACGCGGGAACGCGCGCGACTCGCACACTTCGAGCGGGATGAACGGAACCTGGAGAGCAGCATGGCAGAGGTCAAGCGGATCGAATACCTGTTTCTGGGCGGCGGCAAGGGCGGAAAGTCGCTTGCGATGGAGATGGCCCGGCAAGGCAAGCGTGTCGCGGTGATCGAGCGCGGGATGATCGGCGGCTCGTGCATCAACGTCGCGTGCATCCCGAGCAAGGCACTGATACACCGTGCACGCGCGATGCATGCGTGGCGGGATGCAGCGCAACGGGAAGACGTGACGGCCGATATGGCGGGCGTTTCCGCGTATGTCGCGTCGGTCGTGAACGGGATGGTCGACGTCAATCGCCGCGCATTCGAGCAGTCGGGGCTCGAACTCGTGATCGGGACGGGGCGGTTCGTCGCGCCGCGCACCGTCGCGGTGCGCGGCGCCGACGGGGCCGAAACGATCTACGAGGGCGAGAACGTCTACATCAACACGGGTACGGTCGCGTCGATCCCGGACGTGCCGGGGCTGCGCGATGCGCAGCCGCTCACGCACGTGGAGGCGTTGCGGCTGACGACGCTTCCCGGGCATCTGGTTGTCATCGGCGGCGGTTATATCGGGCTCGAGATGGCGCAGGCGTTTCGGCGGCTCGGCAGCGCGGTTACGCTCGTCAGCGATACGCCGCGCGTCGCGATGCGCGAAGACGAGGACGTCAGCACGGTCATCCAGCAGGCGCTGACCGACGACGGCATTCGCCTCGAACTCGCCGCGCGGCTCGTCGGCGTCGAAGGCAGAAGCGGCGAGCGCGTCACGGTGCGGCTGGCCGACGGCCGTGCGATCGAAGGTTCGCACGTGCTCGTGGCAACCGGGCGCACGCCGCAGACGGCCGGCATCGGGCTCGAGCTCGCCGGCGTCGAGACGAACGAGCGCGGGTTCATCAAGGTCGACCACCGGCTCGCGACGACGGCGGAGCGCACGTGGGCGATCGGCGAAGTCGCGGGCACGCCGATGTTCACGCATGCGTCGTTCGACGACTACCGTGTGCTGAAAGCCGGTATCGAAGGCCGTCCGGCGAACACCGCGGAGCGCGTCATTCCTTATGCACTGTTCATCGACCCGGAACTCGGTCGAATCGGCTTGAACGAAACGGACGCGAATGCCCGACAGATCGACGTCGGGGTCGCGAAGCTGCCGATGGCTTCCGTGCCGCGGGCGCGCACCGACGGCAACACGCGCGGGTTCATGAAGGCGCTCGTGCATCCGGGCACCGGCGCGATTCTCGGGTTCACGATGGTCGGCACGGGCGCCGGCGATGTGACGACCGTGGTCCAGATGGCGATGCTCGGGGGCCTGCCGTACACGGCGGTGCGCGATGCGATCATCGGTCATCCGATTGTTTCGGAAGGACTGAACCTGCTGTTCGCGACGTTGCATTGACCGGGCGGCGGAGGGGGCACGCATTGTGCCCCCGGTTCGTCCGACCGGCGATGATCGAAGTGCCGCCATGTTGCCATGGCGGCCCCGCTCACTGCTCGACGCTTTCCGCTTCCGCCGTCTCCCCGAGGAACCCACCGCTCTGGTGCGCCCACAGCGCGGCGTAAATGCCACCCGCCTGCAGCAACTGCTGGTGCGTGCCTTCCTCGACGATGCGCCCTTCGTCGAGCACGATCAGCCGGTCCATCGCGGCGATCGTCGACAGCCGGTGCGCGATCGCGATCACCGTCTTGCCGCTCATCAGGCTGTCGAGGCTGCGCTGGATCGCGACTTCGACCTCGGAATCGAGCGCGCTGGTCGCTTCGTCGAGCACGAGGATCGGCGCGTCCTTGAGCATCACGCGCGCGATCGCGACGCGTTGCCGCTGGCCGCCCGACAGCTTCACGCCGCGCTCGCCGACCTCGACGTCGTAGCCGCTGCGGCCGTGGCGGTCGCGCAGCCGGTCGATGAACTCGGACGCTTCCGCGCGCACGGCCGCGTCCTGCATCTCGCGCTCGGTCGCGTCGGGGCGGCCGTACAGCAGGTTCTCGCGCATCGTCCGGTGCAGCAGCGACGTATCCTGCGTGACCATCCCGATCGCGCCGCGCAGGCTGTCCTGCGTCACGTGCGCGATGTCCTGCCCGTCGATCCGGATCGCGCCGCCGCCGACGTCGTAGAAACGCAGCAGCAGGTTCACGAGCGTCGACTTGCCGGCGCCCGAGCGGCCGATCAGGCCGATGCGCTCGCCCGGCCGGATCGTCAGGTTCAGCCCGTCGAATACCGCGCGATCGTTGTCCTCGTGCGCGAACTGCACGTTGTCGAACACGATTTCGCCGCGCTGCACCACGAGCGGCTTCGCATCGGGCGCGTCGACCACGCTGCGCACCTTCGTCAGCGTGTTGATGCCGTCCTGGATCGTGCCGACGTTCTCGAACAGCTCGGTCATTTCCCACATGATCCAGTGCGAATAGCTCGACAGGCGCAGCGCCATCGCGATCACGGCCGCGACCACGCCCGCGCTCGCCTCGCCGTGCATCCACAGCACGAGGGCGAGGCCGGCCGAGCCGATCAGCAGCAGCGTCGACAGCAGGTGGTTGACGATCTCGAACGCGCTGACGAGCCGCATCTGCGCGTCGCCGGTCGCCTTGAACGCTTCCATCGCGCGCCGCGCGTGGTCGGCTTCGCGCCGCGTATGCGAGAACAGCTTCACGGTCGTGATGTTCGAATACGCGTCGGTGATGCGGCCCGTCATCAGCGCGCGCGCGTCGGCCTGCCGGCTGCCGACCGCACCGAGACGCGGCACGAAATACGCGCACGCCGCGCCGTAGCCGAGCGCCCACAGCGCGAGCGGAATCATCAGCCGCCAGTCGAAGCTGGCGGCGAGCACGAGGATGCCGATCAGGTAGGCGGTGACGCCGATCACGACGTCGACCGACATGAACAGCGCGTCGCGCACCGCGAGCGCGGTCTGCATGATCTTGGTCGTCACGCGGCCCGCGAACTCGTTCGCATAGAACGACAGGCTCTGGTCGAGCATCAGCCGGTGAAACAGCCAGCGCAACCGCATCGGGAAGTTGATCGCGAGCACCTGGTGCTTGACCATCGTGTGCAGTGCGATCAACAGCGCGCTGCCGGCGAGGATCGCCGCGAAGCCCGCGAGCGCGCCGAAGTGGCGACCGCCGAATTCGGCCGGCGTCGACGATGACAACCAGTCGACCACGTGCCCCATCATCGCGAACAGCGCGGCTTCGTACGCGGCCAGCGCGGCCGACGTCAGCGCGATCAGCAGGAGCCAGCCGCGCGCGCCTTTCGTGCACGCCCAGACGAACGAGAAGAATCCCTTCGGCGGCGTGACGGGATCTTCGAGCGGGAAAGTCGGCAGGCGCCGTTCAAACCACGAATACATTGAAAACCTCTCCTTGATGCGATCGCGCGAGCGGGCGCGACCGATATTGCCTGATGCCTGTTCCATGTGCGGCGGCGCGCGCGGCGCACGCGTTCACTGCGACCGGATCCACGCTTCGATCGGACCGAGCGTGTCCGGCGCGTACGCGTGGCGCCCGAGCGCCATGTACAGCCACGTCTTCCATTTCGGCCAGTCGGACTCGAGCTGATAGTCGAACCAGCGGCCGCGCAGCAACGCATGCGTCGCGCCCGGCACCACGACGACGCGCCGGTCGGGCCGGTTCCCGAAGGCGTGCGCATAGGCATTCGCTTCGTCGGCCGGATCGACGTTGCGGTCCAGTGCGCCCCACACGGCCAGCACCGGCCCTTGCATCGTCGCCAGCGCCTGCGATGCGTCTTCCAGGTAGTTGAGCGCGATGAAACCGAAGCGGCGCGGCTCGATGTCCGGGCGCCGGGCCGGATCGGCCGGCGCGTCCGCCCGGCCGAAGATGGCGTCGTTCTCGCGTCGCTCGGCGGCCAGTGTCGCATCGATTCGATCCGGCTGCAGGCCCGTTGCCGCGAGTTGCTGGCGCGTCAGGTAGGTGCCTTGGCGGCGCCAGTTGACGGCGCCGCCGACGATCACCGAGAACGCGGGCCGCACCGCATTCGCCACGCGCGGAATCACCCAGCTGCCCTGCGAGAAGCCGAGCAGGCCGATCTTGTGCGCGGGGCCGGCCGCGGCGCGCACGCGCGCCATCGCGGCGACCGTTTCGTTCGCGCGGTCCTGCATCGATTGCGCGAGCCAGTCGCCGCTGCTGCGGCCGGTGCCCTGCTTGTCCCACGCGAATACGCCGATGCCGGCGTCGAGCAGGCTGTTGACGAGCGGCAGCATCGCGTCGTCCGCGAAGCGCGTGCGCGGCCCGTCGCCGTGCACGAGCAGCGCGATGGGCGCGTCGGGGGCGTGCGCCGGCAGCGCAAGCGTGCCGACGAGGTGGGCGTCGCCCGCATGGAACGTCAGCGTCGACACGGTCGCGCCCTTCAGCTCGAAGTCGGACAGGCCGCGTAGCGCAAGCGCGCCCGCCGCGACGCAAGCGAACGCGACGAGCGCGATACCGACGATGACGATGCGTTTCATGGGCCCTCTGATTGTTCGTGTGAGCGGATGTCGTGAGCGATGCATGCAAGCGCACGCTGCCTTGACGGTTCCGAGATCTCGCAGAGATAATAGATCGACTAATCAGTCTAATAAATATTTGAGCCATCGTCGAGCACGGAGTTCCCGTTGAGAAAGATCGATCCTGAAAGAGTGGAAGCGAAGCGGCGCCAGATCCTGGATGCCGCGATCGACTGTTTTGCGCGCGACGGCTTCCATGCGACGTCCACGGCCGCGATCTGCAAGGCGGCCGGGATGAGCCCGGGCAACCTGTTTCACTATTTCCCGACCAAGGCGGCGATCATCGAGGCGATCGCGCAGGACGACCAGCGCGAGATGGCCGAGCTGTTCGCGAAGCATGCGGACGCCGACGATGCGCTGGCCGCGATCGAGGAGATCGCACTGACGTTGATGGAACTGTCGAGCGATCCCGTCTATGCGCGCATCTGCGTCGAGACCGCGGCGGAGGCGACGCGCAATCCGGACGTCGCCGCGTTGTTCGCGGCGAACGAGGCGCAGGTGAAGGGGCGCATGGTCGCGCTGATCAAGCGGGGTGTCGCGCAAGGGCGGATCGACGGGAGCCTGAAGCCGGATCTCGTCGCGACCTGGCTACTCGCGCTGGCGGAAGGGGCGGTCGGGCGAGTCGTGTTCGAGCCGGGATTCAAGCCGCGCGCGCATCGCGCGATGCTGCGGACGATCATTCGGCGGATGTTGAAGCCGCAGTGAGCGGAAGGGCGCGGCCCGGACCCGATTTGCGCGGGACACGGCCCACCGGCAGCCATCGACACGCATTCCGCCGGGGCCGTAAAAAAGTGCTTGACTATCTATCTATGAGTAGATAAAGTTCGACCCATGGAAACGAAACCGACCGTCCGCGAACAGATTCTCGACCACGCGATCACGCTGATGATGCAGCGCGGTTACAACGGCTTCAGCTATCGAGACCTGTCCGACCTGGTGGGCGTGAAGACGTCGAGCATCCACTACTACTTCCCGTCGAAGGACGATCTCGTGCTGGAAGCGGTGGCGGCTTATAGCGACGAAGTCCTCGCGGCCATGCGGGCGATCGATCCGGCGTTGCCGGCCGACGTGAAGCTGAGCCTGTACACGAAGATGTTCGGCCGCACGCTCGGCGACGGCCACCTGATCTGCCTGTGCGGGATGCTCGCGGCCGACATCGAGACGTTGCCGGACAACGTGCGGCAGGCCGTGCAGGCGTTCTTCAGCGCCAACGAGCGCTGGCTCGCGGAATTGCTGGCGCAAGGCGCGAAGGAAGGCACGCTGCAGTTCAGCGGCGAGCCCGACACGGCGGCGCGCACGTTGTACGCGGCGTTCCAGGGCAGCGTGCTGGCCAGCCGGCTGTTTCACACGCGGGCGCGTCTCGAGGATGTCGAGGCCGTCTGGAAAACGCGGTCCTGACGGACGGCGCCAGCAGTCAGGCGGCTCGCCGCCTTTTATTGGATCTCGTTATCTATCATGTAGTAGATAGATGGCTGGCGCAGGTGGATCGACCATCTGCATTTTTTTGGGGATATTTGTCTATCTATGAGTAGATAAATAACGCGATGTCGGCGAGAACGCGCCGGCACGCGGTCCCCGGTTCGAAGGCTGTTTCATTCATTTGCTGAAAAAGGAGTCTGTCATGTCGATCGAAAAAGTGCTGTACCGCGCCCATGCAAAAGCCACCGGCGGCCGTGACGGCCGTGCGACGGTGCCCGAAAGCGGTCTGGACCTGAAGCTGACCACGCCGCGCGAACTCGGCGGCGCGGGCGGGGCGGGCGCGAACCCCGAGCAACTGTTCGCCGCCGGCTATAGCGCGTGCTTCATCGGCGCGATGAAGTTCGTCGCGGCGCGCGACAAGATCGCGATCCCCGCGGACGCGGCGATCGAGGGCAGCGTCGGCATCGGCGCGATCCCGAACGGGTTCGGTATCGAAGTCGAACTGAAGATCTCGCTGCCCGGCCTCGATCGCGATATCGCGCAAACGCTGATCGACCGCGCGCACGTCGTCTGCCCGTACTCGAACGCGACGCGCGGCAACATCGACGTCACGCTCACGCTCGTCTGATCGATCGCAGTACCAAACATTCATCGCCATTCGAAGCATCAACCAAGGAGTTGCACCATGAAGATCGTCAAGCCGCTGCTGATCGCCGCCGCCGTTGCAGCCGCGTTGTCCACCGCACCTGCCGCGTTCGCCGCGGGCGCCGACGCCGTCCGTCCCGATACGAAGACGAGCGCGTTCCTCGCCGCGCTGAACGGCCAGAAGGGCCCGGGTCTCGAAACGCTGAGCCCCGCGAAGGCGCGCCAGGTGCTGGTCGACGCGCAAAACGGCGTGAAGGTCGATCTGTCCGGCATCGACGTGTCGAACCGCACGATCGAACAGGACGGCCTGTCGGTGCCGGTCACGATCGTGCGCCCGCAAGGCGTGACGGGTACGCCACCGGTATTCGTGTTCATCCACGGCGGCGGCTGGGTGCTCGGCGATTTCCCGACGCACGAGCGGCTCGTGCGCGATCTCGTCGTGCAGTCGGGCGCCGTCGCGGTGTTCGTGAACTACACGCCGTCGCCGGAAGCGCGTTACCCGGTCGCGATCAACCAGGCGTATGCGGCGACCAAGTGGGTGGCCGCGCACGGCGCGGAGATCGGCGTCGATGGCAGCCGCCTCGCGGTGGTCGGCAACAGCGTCGGCGGGAACATGTCGGCTGTCGTCGCGCTGATGGCGAAGGACAAGGGCGGTCCCGCGATCCGCTTCCAGGGGCTGATGTGGCCGGTCACGGACCACGACTTCAACACCGGTTCGTACAACGCGTATCAGCAGGGCCACTTCCTGACGCGGCCGATGATGAAGTGGTTCTGGGACGCCTATACGAAGAACGAAGCGCAACGCAACGAGATCTATGCGTCGCCGCTGCGCGCGAGCATCGCGCAGTTGAAGGGCCTGCCGCCCGCGCTGATCCAGGTCGCGCAGTTCGACGTGCTGCGTGACGAAGGCGAAGCGTACGGCCGCAAGCTCGACGCGGCCGGCGTGGAGGCGACGACCACGCGCTACGACGGCACGATCCACGATTTCGGCTTGCTGAACGCGCTGGCCGACGATGCGCCGACGAAGGCCGCGACGAAGGCGATGGCCAACGAAATCGCGACGCGGTTGAGGTAACGCGACCGGTGGTCGTTCGAACCTGAACGGCGGGACGGCGGGCATGTGCCCGCCGTTTTTCCGTATGTGGACGTTTCATCGCTGCCCGCAGCGTGTCGCGCGCAACGGTGGAATGGCGATCGCGAAATCGGGCGACCGCGAAGGCCCGCGCCGCCGTCATTATTGGTACGATCGCGCGTATCGTTCACGCCGGCGTCGCACGCCGCCGGCTCACCGGCCGCACGGTCGCGCGGCCACGTTCGGGAGAAGCGGTTCATGTTGCAGGCGTTCGCGGTCTTGCTGATCTTCCAGTGTCTCGGGGAAGGCGCGTCCTATCTGTTCGGCCTGCCGGTGCCGGGCCCGGTGATCGGCATGCTGTTGCTGTTCGGCTTCGTGATGCTGCGCCCGCAGGTGGCCGATGCGATCGAGCCGACCGCGCTCGAGCTGCTGCGTCACCTGTCGCTGCTGTTCGTGCCGGCCGGCGTCGGCATCATGGTGTCGGCCGACCGCGTGCGCGGCGACGCGGTCGCGGTCGTCGTCGCGCTGGCCGGCAGCACCACGCTCGCGATCGCGGTGACGGCGCTCGTCACGCGCGCGCTGCTGCGGCGCCAGCGCCGCGCGGGCGACACCGCGGAGGGCGCGCAATGACGGCCTTCCCGAAGCTCGGCGCGATCTGGGTCTATCTCGCCGCGAGCCCGCTGCTCGGCCTGACGATCACGCTGGTCGCGTATCTGGTCGCGCAGGCCGTCTATGCGCGGGCACGTTTCAATCCGCTGGCGAATCCGGTGCTGATCGCGGTCGCGGTGATCGTCGTGCTGCTGACGCTCACGCATACGCCGTATCCGACGTATTTCGAAGGCGCGCAGTTCGTCCACTTCCTGCTCGGCCCGGCGACCGTCGCGCTCGCGCTGCCGCTGTACCGCCAGTGGTCGAAGCTGCGGCGTACCGCGCTGCCGCTGCTCGTCGGCCTGCTCGCGGGCTCGCTGACCGCGATCGTGTCGGCGGTCGGCATCGCCGCGCTGTTCGGGGCGTCGCACCAGACGATCGCGTCGCTCGCGCCGAAATCGGCGACGACACCGATCGCGATGGCCGTCGCCGCCGAGATCGGCGGCATTCCGTCGCTCACGGCCGTGCTGGTGATCTCCACCGGGATCTTCGGCGCGGTGTGCGCACGCGGGATTCTCAATCTGCTGCGGATCGACGAGCCGGCCGTGCGCGGTTTCGCACTCGGCGTCGCGTCGCACGGCATCGGCACCGCGCGCGCGTTCCAGGTCAGCGAGGAAGCCGGCGCGTTCGCGGGGCTCGGGATGGGGTTGAACGGCGTGCTGACGGCATTCGTCGTGCCGATCCTGCTGCCGGTGCTGTCGCGCTGGATCTGAGGGCGCCGGCCGGCCGCGGGGTATCGGTTTCCCTGATGGCGCGCACGACAGGCCAAAAGGACGGCGCATACGGCGCGCATGTATCGTAGGCGTTATCAGGAGAATTCAGGAATCCGCGGGGACATTTGCGTAGCGATCGGCTAACGTTGCATCGGCGCCGTTTGTCGCAAGCCGTCGCGTGCGCGCCGGTGTCCGACCCACATTCAACAATCGACAAGGAGATCCGGCCATGAAGCAGTCTCGCGTGGTTTCGGTGGCAGTAGCAGTAGCGGCGTCGTTCGGTCTGTCGTTGACCGCCGCGCCGGCGGCCTATGCGCAGGACCCGGCGTCCGCGCCGGCGCAGAAGCAGCTCGACAAGGCGCAGAAGAAAGCGGCGCGCAAGGCGGCCCGCGCGCGGCACGCGTCGGACCTGAAGGCGATCGGCACCGGCAGCGGTTACCGGCTGACCAACGACCAGAGCAACTATCCGCAGAACGCCGTGCAGCAGGCGCCCGCGACGAAGGCGGCGCCGGCCGTGCCGGCTTCGGGCCAGTAACGGCTGAACGCGTTGCACAGGACGAACGGCGCCGGTCGAACCGGCGCCGTTCGTTCATCTGCGAACTGCAGCGCGACGGAAAGGGGGGGCCGCGAGGCCGCCGCGTTACGACGCGAGCTTGTTCGCGAGTTCCGCCACGTGCTTGCCCTGGTAGCGCGCGATGTCGAGCTCGTTCGCGCTCGGCTGGCGGCTGCCGTCCGCGCCGGCGAGCGTGGTCGCGCCGTACGGCGTGCCGCCGGTGATTTCGTTCATGTTGACGAGGCCGCTGCACGCATACGGCACGCCCACGATCACCATCCCGTGATGCAGCAGCGTCGTATGGAACGACGTGATCGTCGTTTCCTGGCCGCCGTGCTGCGTGCCGGTCGACGCGAACACGCTGCCGATCTTGCCGACGAGCGCGCCTTTCATCCACAGGCCGCCGGTCTGGTCGAGGAACGTGCGCATCTGGCCGGCCATGTTGCCGAAGCGGGTCGGCGTGCCGAAGATGATCGCATCGTAGTCGGCGAGTTCGTCCACCGTGGCGACCGGCGCGGCCTGGTCGACCTTCACGCCGATCGCGCGGGCCTGGTCGACGGGGATCGTTTCCGGCACGCGCTTGAGCGTGACCTCGACGCCGGGCACCGATTTCGCGCCCTCCACGATGTGCTGCGCCATCGTTTCGACGTGCCCGTAGGACGAGTAGTAAAGAACGAGAACCTTGGCCATGTTGCGAATCTCCGATTAAAAGGGCCCCGCACTCAGCGGGGCCCGGTTTCCCGAACGGGCGTCACGCCCATTCGGCCGTCACTTCGACCGGACGCAGGTCGAACACCAGCACTTCGGCATCCTTGCCGTCGGCGATCGTCAGCGCCTGTTCGCCGCGGATGCGCGCGCCGTCGCCTTCGCCGAGCGTCACGCCGTTGACCGTCACGCTGCCGCGTGCCACGTGCACGTAAGCAAAACGGCTCGGATCCAGTTCCAGCGTAGTGCTTTCGTCGCCATCGAACAGGCCCGCGTAAATCCGGGTGTCCTGCCGGATCTTCAGCGAACCGGCGTCACCGTTCGGCGATACCACGAGCGCGAGCTTGCCGCGCTTGTCGTCGGCCGCGACATTCGTCTGCTGATAACGCGGCTCGGCACCCTTTTCGGCCGGCCCGACCCAGATCTGCAGGAAGTGGACCGGCGCGTCCGGCGAGTGGTTGAACTCGCTGTGGCGCACGCCCGTGCCCGCGCTCATCAGTTGCACGTCGCCCGGCACGATCACCGAACCGGTGCCCATCGAGTCCTTGTGTTCGAGCGCGCCGTCGAGCACGTACGACAGGATTTCCATGTCGCGGTGCGGGTGCGTGCCGAAGCCGCGGCCCGGAGCGACCCGGTCGTCGTTGATCACGAGCAGGTCGGAGAAGCCGACTTGCTTCGGATCGTAGTAATTCGCGAACGAAAACGTATGACGGGAACTGAGCCAGCCATGCTCCGCACGGCCACGTTGGTTTGCTGCACGGATTTCGATCATGATTTTTTCCTTAAGTCGCCGGACCTCGGAAGTGGGCCCGGCCGTTCGTTGAGATGAATCTTAGGTCAATCGATTTGACAAATAAATCGCCGTGAAGATAATGACTGTCGCTATGGAGTGGACAATATGGAACTCAACGACCTGCGGATCTTCGTCGCGACCGTCGATGCGGGCAGCTTCACGGCGGCGGCCGACCAGCTGATGCTGTCCAAGCAGTTCGTCAGCCGGCGCACGATGGCGCTGGAGGCGTCGCTCGGCGTGCGGCTGCTGCACCGGAATACGCGCAATCTCGCGGTGACCGAATCGGGGCAGGAGTTTTACGTGCGCGCGCAGCGCATCCTCGCGGAGATCGCCGACGCCGAGCAGGCGATGTCGGTACGCAGCACCGAGCTGCATGGTTCGCTGAAGATCAGCGCGCCGCTGTCGTTCGGGATCACGCACGTGTCGCCGCTGATCGCCGAATTCCTGTCCGCGCACCCGGCCGTGCGGCTGAACCTCGATCTGACCGACCGGCGCGTCGACCTGATCGGCGAGGGCTTCGACCTCGTGCTGCGGATCGGCTCGCTCGAGGATTCGACGCTGATCGCGCGTCCGCTGGGTGCATGGCGGATGATCGCGTGCGCGAGCCCCGCGTACCTGAAGCGGCACGGCACGCCGCAGACGCCGGCCGATCTCGCTGGCCACACGTGCGTGCTGTACGGGCGCGAGCGGCGGGTCGGCTGGGAATTCCGCGTCGACGGCGCGGTGCGGACGTTCGACGTGCAGGGGCCGCTCGTCGCGAACAACGGCGAAGTGGTGCGCGATGCGGCGATCGCGGGGCTCGGCATCGCGCTGCTGCCGCACTTCATCGTCGGCGCGGCGCTCGACAGCGGCGCGCTCGTGCCGGTGCTCGACGCCTACGTGCCGCCGCCCATCACGCTCAATGCGGTGTTTCCGCAGCATCGGGAAGGGTTCGTCACGCTGCGCACGTTCATCGGCTTTCTCGCGGAGCGGCTCGCGGAGCCGGCGCCGACGGGGGCGGGCGGGGCAGGCCGGGCACGGTAGCGGGCCGCGTTGCGGTGAATAGGGTGGTTAATCGCCGCAAAATATGCGGAGATTGTTGAGTCGTGCGGTGAATGCGCGGATAATCTCCGCATGATGAGCGGAGATTACACCTTTATCTGGGAATCGGCCGACTGGCCGGCATGGCGCTTCGACCTCGCGGCCCTCGCCACGCCGCTCGCCGACGTCAGCCGTGCGCAAGGCATGCTGGCCGGGCGACTGGCGGATATCGGCCTGGCGCTGCGCGACGAAGCGAGCCTCGCCGCGCTGACGGATGACGTCGTCAAGACCAGCGCGATCGAGGGCGAGAACCTGAATGTCGCCTCGGTCCGGTCGTCGATCGCGCGCCGGCTCGGCGTCGACATCGGCGCGCTGGCGCCGGTCGATCGGCACGTCGAAGGCGTCGTCGACATGGTGCTGGATGCGACGACCCATTCGGCCGCGCCGGTCACCGAGGCGCGGCTGTTCGGATGGCATGCCGCGCTGTTCCCGACCGGCTATTCGGGGCTGTCGCGGATCACGGTCGGCGGCTGGCGCTCGGACGCGAGCGGGCCGATGCAGGTGGTTTCCGGGCCGATCGGCCGGCAGCGCGTGCATTTCGAGGCGCCGCCGGCCGCGCGGTTGACGTACGAGATCGGGCGCTTTCTCGCGTGGCTCAATGCGCCGCCGGCCGAGCCGTTGCTGATCCGGGCCGGGCTCGCCCATCTGTGGTTCGTCACGCTTCACCCGTTCGACGACGGCAACGGTCGTATCGCGCGTGCGCTCGGCGATCTGGTCCTGGCGCGCGCCGATCGGAGTCCGCAGCGTTTCTACAGCCTGTCCGCGCAGATCCAGCGCGAGCGCAATGCGTATTACGACGTGCTGGAGCGTACCCAGCGCGGCTCGCTCGACGTCACCGAGTGGCTCGCGTGGTTTCTGAATACGCTGGGCCGGGCCATCGATCACGCGCACACGACGCTCGACGCGGTGCTGATCAAGGCGCGTTTCTGGCAGCGATACGCCGGCGTCGCGATGAACGAACGCCAGATCAAGGTCATGAATCGCCTGCTCGACGGCTTCGAAGGGAAGCTGACGACCACCAAGTGGGCCGCCCTCGCGAAATGTTCGCAAGACACGGCGCTGCGCGACATCACGGAGCTCGTCGAGCGCGGCATGCTGCGTCGATCGTCGTCCGGCGGCCGGAGCACGAGCTACGAACGGGTGCCGTTCGACGGCTGACGTCGTCGCGGCGGCTCGCAACGGCCGAGGTGGCCTGCCGTGGCGGTGTGCCGCCGATCGCTCCCGCGCCGCGCCGGCGGCCTGTCACTGGCCCAAGCGATTGCCCGCGTCTGGCACTATCGCCCGCCTTTTTGTCTTCGAATACTGGGTTCGCCGCCGGATGTCGCGCAGGCGCCGCCTGCCGCGTCCGCGCACCGGCTTTCCGTACGAACCCGCATTCGAGGAGACACGCATGCTCAGGTATCTGATCGGCATCGGTATTCCGTATCTCGGCGTGATGGGCGTGCTGCCGTGGGTGGCCGCGCAGGATCGCTACGTGCTGGGCGTGCCGTTCATCTTCATGTGGATCTTCGCGTGGTTCGTGCTGACGTCCGGCTGCCTGTTCGCATGCTGGATGCTGTTCGACCGCCGCGCGGGCGGCGCAGCGTAGCGCTCGTCGTGTCGCGGTCCGCCGGCCGCTCCCCGCGCTTTCCGGCGAACCCCGTGCTTTCCGTCCTTTCGCAGAGGTGCGCATGTCAACGGTCGTCTTCGCCGCGCTGATCGCGCTGTCGCTCTATCTCGCCGTTCGATCCGGCCGCGGCCGCGGCCAGCAGAGCGTGCATGACTTCTTCGTCGCGTCGCGCCAGTTCGGCACGGCGCTCGTGTTCTTCCTGACCGCCGGCGAGATCTACAGCATCGGCACGATGGTCGGCTTCCCCGGCGGCATCTACGCGAAAGGCCCGACCTACGGCGTGTGGTTCCTCGGCTACATCCTGCTGGCCTACCCGATCGGGTATTTCGTCGGCCCGAAGATCTGGGAGGCCGGCAAGCGCCACAACGCGATCACGCTGCCCGATCTGTTCAAGGGCCACTATCGCAGCCGCGGGCTCGAACTCGTGGTTGCGTGCGCATCGATCCTGTTCCTGATTCCGTGGGGGCAACTGCAGTTCACGGGGCTCGTCGCGGCGCTCAAGGGGCTCGGCTGGCACGTCGAGCCGCTGTACCTGATCCTCGTGTGCGCGGCGCTGGCTTTCACGTACATCGCGATTTCCGGCGTGCGCGCGTCGGCCTATATCGCGATCCTGAAGGACATCCTGATGCTGCTCGCGATCGTCGTGACGGGCATCGCCGTCGCGTGGCAGGTCGGCGGCGTGCATCCGGTGTTCGACGCCGCGAGCCGGCAGGTCAGCAACACGATGAGCGGCTCGCAGTTGCGCTTCTCGATGAGCACGATGCTGTTCCAGTCGCTCGGTTTCTACCTGATGCCGTTCGCCGCGCAGAATTTCTTCACCGCGCGCGGGCCGAACGCGATCCGGCGCACGCAGGTCGTGATGCCGCTGTACATGCTGATGTATCCGTTCCTCGTGATCGCGTCGTACTACGCGATCACCGCGAACCTGACGCTCGCGTCGCCGAACGACGCGTTCTTCGCGGCCGTCACGCACCTGTTGCCCGGCTGGCTGATCGGCCTCGTCGCGGCCGGCGCCGCGCTGTCGGGATTGCTGGTGCTGGCCGGCATCTGCCTCGCGATCGGGCCGATCGTCACGCGAAACCTGATGCCGAACCTGCCCGAGTCGCGCCAGAAGCGCGCGGCGAAATACGTGATCGTCGGCTACCTGCTGCTGTCGATCGCGACCACGCTGCTCACGCCGAACCTGATGCTCACGCTGATCAACACCACGTACTACGGCGTCACGCAGTTCCTGCCGGGCGTGCTGATCCTGCTCGCGCGGCGCCAGGTGCGGCCGGTCGCGGTGGGCGCCGGGATGATCTGCGGCCAGGTGCTCGCGATGGTGTTCTACGTGTTCCATGTCGATTTCGGCGGCATCAACCTCGGGCTCGTGTGTCTCGTCGTCAACGTGCTCGTCGTCGTGGCCGTGCATGCGATGCTGCATGGCCGCCCCGTCAAGCAATACGCCGTATCCTGACGCAAAGGAGAAACGCGCCCCATGCACGCATCCGCAACTTCGGCCGCGCCCGTGACGATCTTCACGGCGCGCCGCATCCTGACGATGAACCCGGCGCAACCGTCGGCCACGCACGTCGCCGTGCGCGACGGTCGCATTCTCGCGGTCGGCGACGCCGCCGACGCGGCTGCATGGCCCACGCGCTTCGGCGCCTGCGCGGCGGACGACACGCTGCGCGACAAGGTGCTGATGCCGGGGCTCGTCGAAGGGCACTGTCATTTGATGGAAGGCGCGATGTGGGACGCCGTGTACGTCGGCTACTACGACCGGCGCGGCCCCGACGGCACGCTGTGGCCGGGCCTGCGCTCGCTCGACGCGGTGCTCGACCGGCTCATGGAAGCCGAACGCGCGATCACCGACGACGGTCCGCTGCTCGCATGGGGTTTCGATCCGATCTTCTTCGGTACCGCGCGGCTGACGGTGCGCGAACTCGATCGCGTGTCGGCGGCACGGCCGATCGCGATCCTGCATGCGAGCGTGCACCTGATGAACGTGAACGGCGCGATGCTCGCGCGTGCGGGCATCGACGAGGATACCGACATCGATGGCGTGTCGCGCGACGCCGACGGTCGCCCGACCGGCGAGCTGCAGGAGTTTGCGGCGATGCTACCGGTGTATCAGACGATCGGCGGCAAGCTCGCGATTTCCGCGAGCGAGAAGCCGCACGCGGTCTGGAATTTCGGGCGCGTCGCGCAGCTCGCGGGCGTGACGACGGCCACGGATCTCGTCAACGACCTGTCGCCCGACGGCAATCGCACGCTGCACGAGGTGACCGCCGATCCCGACTACCCGGTGCGGATCGTGCCGGCGTTCGCGCCGCAGCGCAATCCGGCGCGCTCCGTCGACAGCGTGCTCGCGGAGATCGAACGCAACACCGACAAGCTGCATGTCGGGCCGGTGAAGTTCATCGTCGACGGCTCGATCCAGGGCTTCACCGCGCGCGTGCGCTGGCCCGGCTACGCGGGCGGGCAACCGAACGGGCTGTGGCTGATCCCGCCCGCGCAGCTCGTCGACGTGTTCGAGCCGTTTCATCGCGCCGGGCTGCAACTGCACGTGCACACCAACGGCGACGAGGCGACCGACGTCGTGCTCGATGCGATGACGACGCTGCTCGCCCGCCATCCGCGCCCCGACCATCGCCATACGCTGCAGCATTGCCAGATGGCGGACGCCGCGCAGCTCAAGCGCGTGCGCGCACTCGGGATGTGCGTGAACTTCTTCGCGAATCACCTGTACTACTGGGGCGACGCGCACTACAGCCAGACCATCGGCCCGGATCGCGCGAACCGGATGGACGCGGCCGGCTCCGCGCGGCGGCTCGGCATTCCGTTCGCGCTGCACTCGGATGCGCCGATCACGCCGCTGAACCCGCTGTTCACCGCGTGGTGCGCGGTGCAGCGCGAGACGGCGTCCGGGCGCGTGCTCGGCGAAGGCGAACGGCTGTCGGTGGGCGACGCGCTGCATGCGATCACGCTCGGCGCGGCCTATACGTTGCGGATGGATCATCTCGTCGGCAGCATCGAGGTCGGCAAGTTCGCGGATTTCGCGGTGCTCGACGACGATCCGTCGGTGTGCGCGCCCGCCCGCCTCAAGGAACTCGCGGTGTGGGGCACCGTGCTCGGCGGACGCGTGTTCCGGTCGCCGCGATGAGTGCGCACGCCGATGCAGCCGGGGTGACTGCACGTACGCCGATCGACCTCGCGGTGATCGGCGGTTATCTCGGCGCGGGCAAGACGACGGTCGTCAACGCGATCCTGCAGGCGCCGCACGGCCGGCGCATCGCGGTGCTCGTCAACGATTTCGGTGCGGTGAACATCGACGCGCGTCTCGTGCGAGCCCGCGGCGACGACGTGATCGAACTCGACAACGGCTGCATCTGCTGCACGATCGGCGGCGCGCTCGTCGATGCGCTGACGCGCGTCGCGACGCGCGACGTGCAGCCCGACCTGCTGCTCGTCGAAGCGAGCGGCGTGGCGGATCCCGCGAAGATCGCACAGATCGGACTGCTGAACGGTGCGTTCCGGCTGACGTCGGTGCTCGTCGTCGCCGACGCGCTCGCGTGGCGCGACACGCTGGCCGACCCGCTGGTCGGCGCGATGGCGCAGCGCCAGCTCGACGGCGCGGGCGCGATCATCGTGACCAAGCTCGATCTCGTGGCGCCCGAGCGGCGCGATGCGGTGCTCGACGACGTGCGCGCCCATGCGTCGACCGACATCGTCGTTGCGGCACGACATGGCGAGATTCCGCTCGCGTTGCTGTTCGATGGGGCCGTGCCGGATCGTCGCGCGACGACCGACCTCGCGCGTTCGCACCGGGCGATCGGGCATCACGCGATGCCGGCGTTCGCGAGTCTCACCGTCACCGTGCGGGCCGTGCTCGACAAGGCGCGGCTGCGCGCATGGCTGAAGGCGTTGCCACGCACGATCCTGCGCGCGAAGGGCATCGTGCGCGTGGCCGATGCAGACGGGGCGATCGCCACGCGCGCGTGTCAGGTCGCCGCGCGGCGCATCCGGTTTTCGTCGCTGGAAGACGAAGGCTTGACCGCACGCGACGGCGACGGCGTGATGGTGTTCATCGGGTTCATCGACCCCGCGACGGAAGCGGCGTTGCGCGACGGCATCGCGCACTGCGGCGTGGCTGACGAAGCGGTTGCGACGGCATCGAACGTCGATTGATCGGCGTCGCGCATTCGGGTTACGCTTCGGCGGGGCGGCCGCATGCGCTGCATGCCGGGCCGGGTGTTTTTACCTCGAATGTCGCGCACCGGTAGCTTCTACGGGCGCGCGACCCAGCGACGATCAAGCCGATGACCATCCACAACCGATCGAATGTGCGCGGGCAAGTCGCGATTCCCGCATGTGAAACGCAGCGTCCGCACTGGCCATCCGTCGCGGCGGCCGCACTGCTGATGCTGCTGCCGGTCGCCGCGCATGCGGCCGGCTTCGACTGCGCGAAGGCCGCGTCGCCCACCGAGAAGACGATCTGCGCGAACCCCGCGCTGTCGAAGCTCGACGGCGAGCTGTCGACGGCGTGGAAGCGGGCGCTCGCGCAGGGCGGCGATACGGCCGCGCTGAAGCAGGCGCAATTGAAGTGGCTCAAGCAGCGCGACCAGTGCGGCGGTGATGCGTCGTGCCTGCGCGACCGTTATCGCGAACGGCTTGCGAGCCTGAACGGCACGCCGCTCGCGGCCGATCGCTGGCAGCAGACGTGGTATCTCGACAGCGACAACCCATCGTTCGGCGGTGTGCTGACGTTCACCGGCACGGCGCCGCGCCTGCATTTCGCGTTGAGCGCCAACAACGGCGCGCACGATGGCGGGCTCGACGGCGACATCGTGCTGCACGGCGACAGCGGCACCTATCGCCGGGACAAGTGCCGGCTCGATTTCGACCGGAAGGGCGGACGCATCCGCGTCGCGCAGCAGGGTGCCGATATCGATTGCGGCGCAGGCATGGGCGTCATGTACGCAGGCGACTACGTGACCGCTGCGCAGTCGCAGTCAAAGCCGCCCGCCGACCTGCTGAGCCTCAAGGTCGTCGCCGACGCACAGCAGAACGCGACCGCGCACAAGCTGCTCGGCGCCGACTATCAGACGCTCGTCGACGTGGTCAATCTCAGCGCGGACGAAAAGGATCTCGACGGCCTCAACGCACAGGTGACGTCGTACTGGGTGCGCGGCATCGCGACGACGAACGCGGCGATCGTGATGCGCCGCGGCACCGATCTGTGGATCGGGCTGCTGGTGTTCGATGCGAAGAATAACGTCCGGATGCGTTATTACTCGAACGTGCCGGCGTGGAAAAAAACCGTGCCGAAGACGATCAACGCGTGGCACGACCGTCTCGACAAGACACTGCCGATCGACGTGATGCGGTAAGCACGCGCTGCTTCGCTATTTCTTGCGTGCCGCACGCGTGCGGGTCTGCGCCGGCGCCGCCGCGGATGCCCGGATGCGCAACTCGGGCTGGACCGCGTGGCCAGGCCCCGTAGCGCCGTTCTCGAGCGCATCGAGCAGCGCATGCGCGGCCTGGCGCCCGATCGCGTCGGTGTCGACCCACATCGTCGTCAGCGGCGGCTGGATCTCGCGCGCGAGCGCGATGTCGTCGAATCCAGTGATCGACAACTGCGCGGGCACGTCGATGCCGAGCGCCTGTGCTTCGAGCAACGCGCCGAGCGCGAGCGCGTCGTTGCCGCAGATCACCGCGGTCGGCCGCGTCGCCGCGTCGCTGCCGACGATCGCGCGCAGGCTCGCCCGCCCGAACGCGATCGTGGCCGCGCCTTCGTGCTGATGCACGGGGCGCACCGCGAGCCCATGCGCGGCAAGCGTGTCGCGAATGCCGCGCAGGCGAGCCTGGACGCGGTCGTTGTCCGTCGACGGCTGCATGATGATCGCGAAATCGCGGTGGCCGAGGTCGAGCAGATGGGCGGTGAGCCGCGCGAATGCCGCGCGGTTGTCGAAGCCGATGCAGCAGTGCGGGCTGTCGTCGCGATACGCATACGTGACGACGTACGGTACGCGATGCATCGCCAGGAGTTCGAACAGTTCCGGCGGATACGCTTCGCCGACCAGCGACACGGCCTCCACGCCGCGCGACAGCATCGCGCGCACCTGCGAGAGCGCCTGCGCGGGGTCGTAGTTCGAGCAACCGAGGAACAGCGTGATGCCGTGCTCGGCCATGACCGTCTGCATGCCGGCGACCTGCGATGCGAACACCTGGTCGTCCAGCGTCGGGATGATCGCGCCGGTGATGTGGGTGCGCGTGGACGCCAGCGCGCGGCCGGCCGCATTCGGAATCCAGTTCAGCGCGAGCGCCGCGTCGCGCACGCGCTGTTGCACGTCGGCCGAGACCTTGCCGGGATCGTTGTACACGCGCGAGACGGTCGCGGTCGACACGCCGGCCAGTTTCGCGACGTCGCCGAGTACCGAGCGGCCGCTGCCGCGGCGTGCCCGCGACGCGCCACCGCGGGACGGGGGCGAGCTCATCGGCGGTCTCCCGGCGGCGTGGGCCTGCCGGCGCGGTGCGTTGCCAGTCGCGTCATTGTTTACCCTCGATTCATGGTGGTCCCGCTTGCATCTCCATTCGATCCTGTGAGAATGTAAGCGCTATCTTGTTGCTGCTCCATATTATGTCAGACATGGATTTCACCCGCATCGCGGAATTTTCGGAGGCGATGGCCTGTCCGGCCATTTTGTCGGCTTTAAATGTAAGCGGTTACATTCGAGCATGAGCGACACCACGTCAGCGCGTATCGCCGTCGTCGGCAGCGTCAACATCGACCTCGTCACGCGCGCGCCGCGCCTGCCGGTGCCGGGCGAAACGCTGCTCGGCACGACGTTCGAGACCGTCAACGGCGGCAAGGGTGCGAACCAGGCGGTCGCGGCCGCGCGCCTCGGTGCATCGGTCACGATGATCGGGTGCGTCGGCGACGACGCGTTCGGTGCGCGCCTGCACGGCGCGCTGGCGGCAGAGCGCATCGACGTGACGCACCTGCACCGGATCGGCGGCACGGCGACCGGAGTCGCGACGATCACGGTCGACGACGACGGCGCGAACAGCATCGTCGTCGTGCCCGGCGCGAATGCATGCGTCGATGCCGACCGGATCGATGCGGCGCGCGACGCGATCGCCGGGGCCGCGCTGCTCGTGTGTCAGCTCGAGGTGCCGGTCGCCACCGTGACGCGCGCGATTGCCTGTGCAAGCGCGCACCACACGCAGGTGCTGCTGAATCCCGCCCCCGCACGGCCGCTCTTCGATGCGTTGCTGGCGCGGGTCGACTATCTGGTCGTCAACGAAACCGAGGCCGAGTCGCTGACCGGCATCGCGGTCGGCGACGACGCGTCGGCCGCGCGCGCCGCCGAGGCGCTGTGCGCGAAGGGCGTCGGCAACGTGCTCGTCACGCTCGGCGCGCGCGGCGTCTGCTGGCGCGGCAGCGCAGGCAGCGGCCGCCATCCGGCGATCGCGGTGGCGGCCGTCGATACGACCGCGGCCGGCGACACGTTCGTCGGCGGGTTCGCGGCCGCGCGAGCCGGCGGCGCGTCGATGGACGACGCGATCGGCTTCGGCCAGCGTGCGGCCGCGATCAGCGTCACGCGCCACGGCGCGCAGACGTCGATTCCGACGCGCGACGAAGTCGACCGTATGGAGAGCTGAATTCCGCATGCGACGGAACGGCCGAACCCGGCCGAAACCAGTGACATGGAGACAATCGACATGAACGACAACCCACCTGTTCCGCACGCGCCGCCACGGATTCGGCGCGGTCAACGCATCGCGCTCGCGCTGTTGATGGCGAGCGGGATCGTCAACTATCTCGATCGCGGCACGCTGGCCGTCGCGAGTTCGGCGATCCGCGGCGATCTCGGCCTGTCGCTCGCGCAGATGGGGCTGCTGCTGTCGGCCTTCTCGTGGAGCTATGCGCTGTGCCAGTTTCCGGTCGGCGGGCTGGTCGACCGCATCGGCCCGCGCCGGCTGCTCGGCATCGGGCTGATCGTCTGGTCGTTCGCGCAGGCGGCGGGCGGCATCGTGTCCACCTTCGGCTGGTTCATCGTCGCGCGCATCGTGCTCGGCATCGGCGAGGCGCCGCAATTCCCGTCGGCCGCGCGCGTGGTGAGCAACTGGTTTCCGCTGCGCGCGCGCGGCACGCCGACCGGCATTTTCAATGCCGCGTCGCCGCTCGGTACCGCGCTTGCGCCGCTGCTGCTGTCAGTTCTCGTCGCCTCGTTCGACTGGCGCTGGGCATTCATCGTGACCGGTGCGCTCGGTCTCGTCGTCGCCGTCGTGTGGTTCGCGCTGTATCGCGACCCGGTGCGCGCGGAACTGTCCGTCGCCGAACGCGGTTATCTCGATGCCGATGCGCAAAGCGTCGTCGCCGCGCCGAAACTGACCTTCGTCGAATGGCGCAGCCTGTTCTCGCACGGCACGACCTGGGGCATGCTGATCGGCTTCTTCGGCTCCGTGTACCTGAACTGGGTCTACCTGACCTGGCTGCCGGGCTACCTGACGATGGAGCGGCACATGAGCCTGGTTCGCACGGGGTTTGCCGCATCGGTGCCGTTCCTGTGCGGATTCGTCGGTTCGCTGGTCGCGGGCTGGCTGTCGGATTTCGTCACGCGCCGCAGCCGGTCGCCGGTCGCGAGCCGGCGC
The DNA here is from genome assembly GCF_003253915.1 of Burkholderia sp. 28_3. Taxonomy (NCBI): domain Bacteria; kingdom Pseudomonadati; phylum Pseudomonadota; class Betaproteobacteria; order Burkholderiales; family Burkholderiaceae; genus Burkholderia; species Burkholderia sp. 28_3. Next base: position 170,933 of record NZ_QKZF01000008.1, on the reverse strand, counting down.
AATGCGGTCGTGGCTGCGATGCTCGGGATGGTCGCGTTCACGATTCCGGCCGCGCTCGTGCAGAGCAATACGGTTGCGCTCGCATGCATTTCGGTCGTGATCTTTCTCGCCAACGCGGCGTCGGCGTGCTCGTGGGCGCTCGCGACGGCGGCCGCGCCGCCGAGCCGCATCGCGTCGCTCGGCGCGATCCAGAATTTCGGCGGCTTCATCGGCGGCGCGCTGGCACCGATCCTGACCGGCATCATCGCGCAGAGGTGGTCGTTCGTGCCCGCGTTGCTCACCGCGGCCGCGATCGCGTTCACCGGTGCGATGGCGTACCTGCTGCTCGTGCGCAAGCCGATTCCCGAACAGGCCGCGAACGCCGCGCCCGGGCCGTTGCCGGCTTGAGCATGCCGCCTGCATCCGCATTCATTGAAGCAAGGAGAAACAGATGCAACACCCGCAGCAATCGAACGTGACCATCGAAGGGATCGTGCCGGTGATGCTGACGCCGTTCGACGACGCCGGTGCGATCGACTACGCCGGACTCGAGCGGCTCATCGAATGGTATCTGGCGCACGGATCCGACGCATTGTTCGCGGTCGCGCAGTCGAGCGAGATGCAGTTCCTGAGCCTGGCCGAACGCGCGGCACTCGCGCGCTTCGTGGTCGAACGGGTGGGCGGGCGTGTGCCGGTCGTCGCGTCCGGGCACATCAGCGACGATCTCGATGCGCAGGTCGCCGAACTGTGCGCGGCGGCCGAATCGGGCGCGCAGGGCGTCGTGCTCGTGACCAACCGGCTCGATCCGCAACGCAAGGGCAGCGCCGCATTGCTCGACCATCTGCACCGGCTGCTTGCGCGGTTACCGTCGGATCTCCCGCTCGGTCTGTACGAATGTCCGGCGCCGTACCGGCGGCTTCTGTCGGATGACGAACTGCGCGCGTGCATCGACACGGGCCGGTTCGTGATGCTCAAGGACGTGAGTTGCGATCTCGCGACGGTGAAGCGCCGCGTCGCGCTCGCCGCAGGATCGCCGCTGAAGATCCTGAACGCGAACGCCGCGATCGCCTGGGACGCGATGAAGGCCGGGTCGGCCGGTTTCAACGGCGTGTTCACCAACTTCCATCCCGATCTCTACCAGTGGCTGCGCACGCGGGGCGAGTCGAATCCGGCGCTGGCCGACGAACTGTCGACGTTCCTGGTCGTCTCGGCGGTATCGGAGGCGCTGGGTTACCCGGCGCTCGCGAAGCTCTATCACCAGCGGATCGGTACGTTCGGGTCGATCAAATGCCGTGCGATCGACTACGACGTGCGCGAACGCTTCTGGGCGCTCGACGCGGTGCTCGACAAGATCGTGGCCGGCACCGAACATTTCCGCCGGCGGATTGCCGCGTCATAACGGAGGGCGCGTGCCGCGCCAGCCGCGCGGCGCGTGATCGCATCGCGTGCCGTGCATGCGGCGGCACGCTCGGTGCCTGCAAGCACGAGCCGCTTTGCGCGATGCGCCGCAATCGCGGCGCACTCGTTGCGATCCCCTTCCGTCGATGGCGGCAACGCCTGCCGCCGCGCCCCTCCCGCCGTCAGTCACGACATCACGAACTCGAACCGTCCGCGGTCCGCGAGCGCGCTGTCGACGTTCGTCTCGTCCATCCGCCACGCCGCGCATTTGCCGTGTCCGACGAACTGTCGACATGTCTTGCGCGAGGCGACGAAAGCACACAAATCTGCGCAATTCCGCGGCCGTGCGTTGTAACGGTTCGTCATACCATGCTCCGGAGTGATTTTTGCCGATGAACCGCTGAAGCCGCATTCGCCCATGCAACACGTGACGACGACAAGCCAGCCGCCGATCCTGGCGGCGCCGGTTGATCCCATGCTGCACGCCGTGATCGATGAAGTCGTCCACCGGAGCGTGTCGGAAGCGACGACGCGTAGCGGCTACATGCGCTGCGCCGACTATGCGATCGTCGGCGCGCGGGTGCTGACGCTGTTGACCGGCCAGTCTTATCGGCCGTTCGCCGGCGGTGAAGTGATGGATTTCGGCGGCGGCAACCTGTACGCGCTGTGCACGACGCGCGAGCGGCGCCGCACCGCGCGGCATCTGTCGCAACTCGCGCGGTATCACTGCTGGATCGAGGCGCGCCACGACGACGTGAGCGGCCGCACGCGCAAGGAGATCGTCGACTTCACGCTGCGCCATGACGAGACCGTCGCGCAACAGCTGGGCATGCCGTTCGCCCGTGCCTACCAGGCCTATTTCTGGGGCTGGGAGGATGAGCACGCGGTACCTGCCGAGTTGCGCGACCATCCGGTATTCGCGAAGCAGGGCCCGGTGTGGCGCTGGGCCGAGCGCGAATGCACGTCGCTGCTGCGTGCGTACGAGCACGAACGGCCCGGCTATTTCGGGCGTCAGGTGTCGCGCGCGATCGATTGGTTCGCCGATCGCGTCGAAGGTCTCGGCTGACGCGCGCCTGCGTCGAGGACGACTGCGGGCCGGCTGCCGGCCGCGGTGACGTCGATCCGGCGGGCGCTGGCGCGCCGCCGGGCATGGGCGACGTCTGCGGGGCCGCGTACCGCGACCCGGCCGTTCACCTCTTGGACAGCGTACCGTTACTGTTCGCACCACCAAACAAACGCGTCAGGTATTGCGAGTTGGTATTCATCCGGGTCATCAGCGTATTGAGCGCGGTGAACTGGGCCTGATACTGCTTGGTCAATTGCGCGGCATAGTCGGACAGATCCGACTGCTGCTGCGCGACACGTTTCAGATCGGCGTTCAGCGCGGTCGTGCGCACGTCGATCATTCCGTTCTTCTTCGTGAACTGCGTGATCTGGTCGGCCAGGCGCGTGCCGATCCCGTTCTCCGGATTGAACAGGCGCGCGACGCCCGACGGATTGGCGGATAGCGCGCTATCGAGCTTTGCGCTGTCGACGTTCAGCGTGCCGTCCCGCTCGAGCTTGATGCCGATCGACAACAGGTTCACGTGTCCGTTGCCCTTTTCGGTGGCGCCGCCGCCGTCGACGCCGCGCGCGACGATCGACGCCAGCGCGTTGCGGATCGTGTTCAGCGTCGAATCGCCGATCAGCGCGCCTTGCGAGCTCGCGCCGGCCGTGTAGCTCGACAGTGCGCCCATCGTCTTGACGACCGTGTTGTACAGGCTCACGAAATTCGTGATCGTGGCGGCCTGCGATTTCGTGTCGGTGCTGACCGTCAGCGTCTGCGTATCGGTCGCGCTGACCGCGGCCGCCGACAGGTTCAGCGTGATGCCGGTCAGCACGCCCGACACCGTGTTGCTCGCGCTGGTCGATGCGATCCCGTTGAGCGTGAATTTCGCATCCTGCGCGACCGCGCTCTGCCGCCAGGCGGCCACGCCGTTTGCCGAATCGATCTTCGACGCGCCACCCGACGGATCGGCCGTCGACGTGACGCCGAGGTTCGACAGGCCGCTGTCGTTGGCAACGTTGGCCACGGCGACGCTGATCGCGTTCGCCGAGCCCGTCTTCGACGACGCGAGCACGAGGTGCGCGCCGTCCGTGCCGTTGATGACCGTCGCGCTGATTCCCGGGTTGCCCGACGCGCCGTTGATCGCCGCCGCGATGCCCGCCAGCGTGTTGTTGGTGCTGCCGACCTCGACCTTGAACGACTGGCTGCCGAGCGACAGCATCAGCGTGCCGGTGCCGAGCGCCTTGCTGCCGTTGAAGCCCGCGGACGACAGCGCCTGCGCGGTCGCGATCTGCGTGACGCCGACCGTGTAGGTGCCGGCCACCGCGCCCGCGCCCGCCGTCGCGGTCAACCCCTTGCCGCTCGCGACGGCATTGAACGTCGACTGCAGTGCGCCGTTCTTCAGCGACGTCAGGCCCGCCTCGAGCGCGCCGAGCGCCGACGACAACGCGCCGAACGCGGAAATCCGCGTGTTGCCGCTCGCTTGCGAAGCGGCCAGCGTCGCGACCCGGCCAGCCGTTTTCGCGTTCACCAGCGTCTTGACGAGCGCGCCGACGTCCATCGCCGGATTGCCGGTCGAGCCGTTGATGATCGATTGCGCCGCCTGTTGCATCAGGCTGTTCGCGTTCGCGCTGCTGTTGACGGGCGTGTTCGTTGGCATGGGTGGGCTCCGGGTTGAAAGGCGATCCAGTCGCGAACGGCGGTCCAGCCGGCCGGCGGCGATCCGGGCGGGTGCGTGGCGATCCGCGTGCATGCCGCTTCTCGCGCGCCGCGGATGGCTGGGGTGTCGGGAAAACGTAAGAATGAATCGGTGCGCTATCGTATTCTTAAATCGGTATTGGTTGGTAATTTTTTGTAATGATTCTTGCGGAAAGTGTGGCTGGGGGAAAGGTTGGTGCGGGTTCGGCGAAAACGAGCGGCGTTTCAGTCCAAGTGCATGATTATGTTTGTATTTATCAAGGAATTTCGCCGGATTTTAAAACCTGCCGGAAACATGAATGTTCGATGACATGTTTTTCGTCGATTTTGCTAAACAGCACGCGGATGGGCGGTGTGCTGAAGGGGAGTCATTTCTTGCGAGTATCCGATACGCTCTCGGATTCGAGGTATCCGTCGTCTTTGAATCATATGGATTTTTTATCAAAAATATTTCATCGTGGTTCGACCCACTGGGGTACTTTTTCTTCGCTGGCGTCGAGTGACCGAGTGTGACCCGCAGGACAAGGAGCGTAAAGAATGCGATACGAGGTGTTGAGTGGTGGCCCGACCAAAACCGCGGGTGAAACGGTGGTGGCTCTCCAACGCAAGGTCAACGAAGCGGTGAGCGTCGGAGCGGTATTAGTGGGTGGGATTAGCGTTGTTTTTGGGCGTGCACCGGGATTCATCGCCAAGGACGCACATGAAGCATTTCAGGCTGTCACATATCCGGACCAATAGGGGAAAAGTGCCAGTTGGCCCTACCGAAGGGGCAGGCCGGGGCTGTTACAGTGGATACGCCTCAGGCGAAGACGAAACCATTCCGGATCGAGCGTTGACGTTGGCGGTCGCGACGCCGCTGGACACCTCGTTCCGTATCCTGCCGAACCGGCGCACGGCCAATGTACCGACCACGAAGGTGCGTTGATCCGCGCGGCTTTTACACGAATGCACTCAATGACAGCAATCGATTCGTCGACTTCTCTCCCCACCATCCTCCTCGTCGGCGCCTCCGGCCTGCTCGGCCGCGCGGTCGCCGCGTCCTTGTCCCGCGAACCGTCGCTGACGCTGCTCGCGACCATCCGGAACCCGCAAGGCGCCGGTGCGAAACGGCTCGCATTGCCGCCGGACAACATCGCCGAACTCGACGTCCTCGACCAGCCGTCCCTCGAACGCCTTTTTGAAATCCACAAGCCGGCAGCGGTGATTCTTTGCGCCGCCGAACGCCGCCCCGACGTCTGCGAACGCGACCCGGCCGCCGCCCGCGCCATCAACGTCACGGCGCCGGCCCGCATCGGCGCACTCGCCGCGCGATACGGCGCATGGACGCTCGGCATTTCGACCGACTACGTCTTCGACGGCAAGGCCGCCCCCTACAGCGAGGACGCCACCCCGAACCCGCTGAACATCTACGGTCGCACCAAGCTGGAAGGCGAGGCCGCGCTGCTCGCCGCCTCGCCGCTGTCGTGCGTGCTGCGCCTGCCGTTGCTGTTCGGTCCGATCGTCGACTGGAGCGAATCGGCCGTCACGAGCCTCGTTCCGGCCGTCGTCGCGTCGGCGCGCCCGGGCGCCGACGCGGTCGGCATGGACGCATGGGCGATCCGTTACCCGACCTACACGCCCGACGTCGCGCAGGTCATCCGCGATCTGACGCTGCGCCATCTCGCGGGTGACACGGTCACCGGCATTCGCCATTGGTCGAGCGAGGAGCCGATGACGAAGTACGCCATCGCGCAGCGAATCGCGGCCGCGCTCGGCATCGAGGCGTCGCTCACGCCGATCACCCAGCCGACCGACGCGACGCCGCGTCCGTACGACTGCCATCTCGACGCGACACGCGTGCGCGCGCTCGGGATCGATTACGCGACGCCGTTCGATACGGCGCTGCACGCGATCCTGCACGACGGCCGCCCGATGCCGTAAAGCCGCACGCGGGCGGCCGATTGTGCGAACGCCGCCCCTATGCGATGCTTGTCGCGCTGCGCGCGCGGGTTCCCGCGGGTCGCGCGACGCAGGATGACGCGATACCCGCGCCGTTCCCACGGCTCAACGAACAACAACCATGACCACCGTATCCCCCCGTCCGACGACGCGCACGCTGGCGCGTGTGCGTACCACGTTTCGCCAGTACTTCAGCCTGCGCGAAGGCCAGGCCGACCGGGAAACGATCGATCAGGACATCCGCGGCGGCGTCGGATTGCGCGGGACCAACCTGTGGATCCTGATGTCCGCGATTTTCATCGCGTCGATCGGCCTCGACGTGAACTCGACGGCCGTCATCATCGGCGCGATGCTGATCTCACCGCTCATGGGGCCGATCATGGGCCTGGGCTACGGGATCGGCATCTACGACTTCGCGTTGATCCGGCGCTCGCTGAAGACACTGGCCGTCGCCACGCTGATCAGCCTTGCGACTTCGGCGCTGTATTTCTCGCTGAGTCCGCTGACGGGCGAACACTCCGAACTTCTCGCGCGCACGTCGCCGAGCATCTGGGACGTGTTGATCGCGCTGTTCGGCGGGCTCGTCGGGATGGTCGGCGCGACGCGCAGCGAAAAGACCAACGTGATCCCCGGCGTCGCGATCGCGACCGCGCTGATGCCGCCGTTGTGCACGGCCGGCTACGGGCTCGCGCATGGCAGCCTCGCGTATTTCGCGGGCGCGTTCTACCTGTTCTCGATCAACTGCGTGTTCATCGCGTTCGCGACCGTGGTGGTCACGTGGGTGATTCGCGCGAAGCCGGCCGCGCGCGTGGACGAGGCGATGCAGCGGCGCGTGCGGCGCTTCGTGCTCGCGGCGGTCGTCCTGACCGCCGTGCCGAGCGTGATCCTCGCGTACCGGCTCGTCACGCAGGAAGTGTTCAACGCGCGTGCCGACCAGTTCATCAAGGCCGAACTGTCGCTGCCGTTGTCGGTGGTCGCGAGCCGGCATATCGATCCGCGCGGCCGTGTGATCGAGGCGATGCTGGTCGGCCGGCGTGTCGACCAGGCGATGCTCGACCGGCTGGCGGACAAACTGCCGGCCTACGGTTTGCCGAACAGCCGGCTCGTCGTGCGGCAGGCCGGCGACGAACGCATCGACACCGGGGCGCTCGCGTCGTCGCTGAAGGCGAGCATCGCGCAGGACCTGATCGCCGCGAACCATGCCACGCGCACCGAGATGGACGTGAAGGACCAGACCATCGCGCGCCTGCAGCACGAAATCGACGGCCGAGCGGCGCAGCAGGCCGAACTGGCGCGCGTCGCGCGCGAACTGCGCACGCAGTATCCGCAGATCCGCGAGATCCTGTATGGCGCGACCGATGCGTGGGACAGCGGCGCAAGCGCGCCGGACGCCGAGCCGCTCGTGACCTTCGTGGTGTCGACCGCGAAGCCGCTGCCGCGCACCGACCGGCAGCGAATCGAACGCTGGCTGAGCGTGCGGCTCGATTCGCCGCGCGTGCGGGTCGTGACGGCCGGCTGATGCGACGCGCATGCCGATGATTCAGCGTCGCCCCGTGCCGTTGACTGCAGGAGCCCTGCCATGCAACTGAAATGGCTCGAAGACTTCGTCGAACTCGCGCGCACGCGCAGTTTCACGCGTGCAGCGGAAAACCGCTTCGTCACGCACCCGGCGTTCGGCCGCCGCATCCGTTCGCTCGAGGAATGGGTCGGCACGCGCCTGATCGCGCGCACGAAGCCGCTCGAACTGACGGCGGCCGGCACCGTGTTCCTCGATGCCGCATCGAACGCGCTCGACATCCTGCACGGCGCGCGCACGCAACTGCAGGAAGCGTCGCCGGTGCCGGAAAATACCCTCCGGATCGCGACCGGCCGCACGCTGTCGGCCACCTTCTTCCCCGACTGGTACGACGAGACGGTTGCGCGCGCAGGCTTTTTCACGGCGACCGTGTCGACCGGCAGCGCGGAGGAAGCGATCCTGCAGCTGACGGCCGGCGAGGCCGACATGCTGATCGTCTATTCGAGCCCGCACACGCGGCTGCTGATCGACCGCGACCGCTTCGACTGGCTGTCGGTGGCGCGCGAGGTGCTGGTGCCCGTCAGCGCGCTCGATGCGCGCGGCAGCGCGCGCTACCGGCTGCCGGCCGGGCAGGCGCCGGTGCCGTGGCTCGCGTTCGCCCGTACGCTGACGCTGCGCGCGGTGCTCGCGCGCCATCTCGCCGAAATGCCGAACCGGCCGACGTTGCGCCCGGTGTACCAGGCCGACTCCTACGAAGCGATCCTCGCGATGGCGCGGCGCGGGCTCGGCCTCGCGTGGTTGCCGCAGCGGCTCGTCGCGGACGACGTGCGGCGCGGCGAACTCGCGATCGTCGGCGGCGCGGACTGGCAGATCGGTTTCGACGTCGCGCTGTATCGCCGCCGGAACGAATCGCATCCGGTCCTCGACGCGATCTGGCGCACCGCGCCGTCCCGCGACGACGGCGGAGCGCCGGCCGGCTGAACCCGCGGCCCGGGTCGCCCCGGCGCGCGATGCACCGATCAGCACGATCGCGTGCCGAAACGGCACGAACGCACGCGCCGCGGTGCCTACACTCCGCGCTTGACTGGCCCGGACGCACGCCGGCAACCGCCGCGCGCCGTCTTTCACAATCCTGACGGCCAGCATCAATGGAGGAGCACAGGCATGACCCGCAACCCGCACGCCGCGCAGCCGGCCCCGCACAATCCGTGGCGCGAGATCTGCGCCGCGAGCATCGGCAACGCGCTGGAATTCTACGATCTGCTGATCTACGGCTATTTCGCGATCGTCATCGGTCAACTGTTTTTCCCGACGCACGACGCGGCCACCTCGCTGCTGCTGTCGGTCGGCACGTTCGGCATCTCGTTCGTCACGCGGCCGCTCGGCTCGATCGTGCTCGGCAGCTATGCGGATCGCGCGGGCCGCAAGGCATCGCTGACGATTTCGATCGGGCTGATGATGCTCGGCACCGCGATGATCGCGTTCGCGCCGACGTATGCGCAGATCGGCATCGCGTCGCCGCTGCTGATCATCGTCGCGCGGATGTTGCAAGGCTTCTCGACGGGCGGCGAATTCGGCGCGGCGACCGCGTTCATGGTCGAGCAGGCCGACGCGAAGCGGCGCGGCTTCTTCGCGAGCTGGCAGATGTCGACGCAGGGGCTCGCGACGGTGCTCGCGGCCGGCGTGTCCGCGCTGCTGAGCCTGCTGCTGACCACCGACCAGCTGCATGCGTGGGGCTGGCGCGTCGCGTTCGCGGTCGGGCTGCTGATCGGCCCGGTCGGGCTGTATATCCGCCGCAACATCGACGAACCGGCTGATTTCCGCCGGCTCGGCGAGGCGGGGCGCGCGAAGTCGCCGCTGCGCGACGTGTTCGTGCGCGACCGCGCGAACATGCTGCTCGGCGCGGGCGTGGTCGCGACGGCCACGGCGTTCAACTACGTGCACAAGCTCTACATGCCGACGTACGCGGTGAAGCAGCTGCATATCCCGGCTACGTCGTCGTATCTCGGCGCGGTCGTCACGGGCGCGATGCTGATGATCGCGGCGCCGGTCGTCGGGCATCTGTCGGATCGGTTCGGCCGTATTCGCGTGATGCTGATCGCGCTGATTCTCGTGGGCGTGACGACGTGGCCGCTGTTCGTCCTGCTGAACCGCTATCCGACGGTCGAAACGCTGCTCGCGGTGCAGGCGCTGGTCGGGCTGCTGATCGCGGTGAGCCTGGCGCCGCTGCCGGCGCTGCTCGCGGACATCTTCCCGACCAGCACGCGCGGCACGGGCCTCGCGCTGTCGTACAACTTCTCGGTGACGCTGTTCGGCGGCTTCGCGCCGCTGATCGTGACCTGGCTGATCGACGCGACGCACGACAAGCTGGCGCCGAGTTTCTACGTGATGGCGACGGCCGTGCTCGGCATCACGTCGGTGATCTCGCTCGGCCGCCGGATGCGCGGCGCGGCGGCCGGTTCCGCGTCGGCGACGCGCGCGACCGAGGCGTGATCCGTCATGCCCGAACCCGATTCCGGCGCAGCCGGCCGACGCCGGTCGCGCCTTTCCCGAACCCAGACGAATCCTTCCGACACTTCCGACATGACCACGCTTGAAGCCATCCGCGCCGCACTGCCGGCCTATCCGATCGAAGTGACGTTCCCGGACATCTCGCGCTGGCGCGCGGGCAACACGGGCATCGACTATCTGCACACGTTCGACAGCGGCAAGCCCGGCAAGCACGTGATGATCCTCGCGCTGACGCACGGCAACGAAGTCAGCGGCGCGATCGCGGTGGACGCGCTGCTGACGGCCGGCCTGCGGCCGGTCGCGGGCCGGCTGTCGCTCGGCTTCGGCAACGTCGGCGCGTACGAGCATTTCAGCGCGGAGAATGCCGACGCGACGCGCTACCTCGACGAAGACATGAACCGCGTATGGACGCCGGCCGCGCTCGACGGCACGCGCGACAGCCGCGAGCTCGCGCGGGCGCGGGCGATGCGGCCGCTGCTCGATACGGTCGACCTGCTGCTCGACATTCATTCGATGCACGAAGCATCCGCGCCGCTGATGATGACGGGGCCGCTCGACAAGGCGATCGCGCTGGCCGCCGCGCTCGGCACGCCGGAGCACGTGATCGTCGATCGCGGCCATGCGAACGGCACGCGGCTGCGCGACTACGGCGGCTTTGGCGATCCGGCGAGCGCGAAGAACGCGCTGCTGATCGAGACGGGCCAGCACTTCGCGGCGAGCGCGCGCGCGGTCGCGCTCGACAGCGCCGCGCGCTTCCTGCTGCACGCGGGCGTCGTCGCACGCGACGACGTCGCGGCGTTCCTGACGCAGGCCGCGCCGGTGCGGCAGAAGTTCATCGAGATCACGCAGCCGGTCGTCGCGCGCTCGATGGATTTCCGGTTCTCGCAGCCGTTCACCGGGCTCGAAGTGATCGCGAAGGCGGGCACCGAGATCGCCCGCGACGGCGACGACGTGATCGTCACGCCGTACGACGACTGCGTGATCGTGCAGCCGTCGATGCGCCATCTCGGCGTGAACGTCACGATGATGCGGCTCGGGCGCCTGCTCGAACGCTGAGCCGGGCGGGTCGGCGCCGGCCCGTGTCGACATGCTGCAATGCAGCGCTTGCGATGCTCCCGGCAAGCGCTCATTTGTCGTCGGGTCGAAAAGCGGCCGGAGGGGCATGGCCTGACGATCGAATTCGGAATTTGTCTAGTCATCCTTGCGATTCGGCCACCCGAACTGCACCAAACATGTGCCGGAATTCCCCGCGACGGCGCACGCCGGATGCCTATAATTAGGGGATTTCCCGCGTTTGCTTCGTTTTTATTGATCGCTGCTTGTCGCGCTGTTTTTCTTCTTGCATGCTTGTATAGACAAATTCCTGAGGCGGCTTGCTGCACCGAAGGGATGGCGAACTTCAACGCAAGGAGAAATCTCGTGAACGGCAAGCGCATCAAGTGGGCAATCAGGACGATCGGCATCATCGCGGCTGCGGCGGCCACGCTCGCGGCGCCGGTGCAGGCAAAGGAATGGAAGACGGTGACGGTCGCGCTCGAAGGCGGCTACGCGCCGTGGAACCTCACGCTGCCGGGCGGCAAGCTGGGCGGTTTCGAACCGGAGCTGCTCGCCAACGTGTGCGAGCGCATCAAGGTGCAGTGCAACATGGTCGCGCAGGACTGGGACGGGATGATCCCCGGCCTGCAAGCCGGCAAGTTCGATGTCCTGATGGATGCGATTTCCATCACGCCGGAGCGCGAAAAGATCCTGCTGTTCTCGCGCCCGTATGCGGCGACGCCGGCGACGTTCGCCGTCACCGATACGAAGATCCTGCCGAAGGCCGCGCCCGGCGCGCCGATCGTCAAGCTGACGGGTGACGCCAACGCGGACAAGCCGACCGTCGACACGCTGCGCAAGCAGCTGAAGGGCAAGACGATCGGCATCCAGTCGGGCACCGTCTACACGAAATTCATCAACGACAGCTTCAAGGACATCGCGTCGATTCGCGTATACAAGACGTCGCCCGAACGCGATCTCGATCTGGTCGCCGGGCGCATCGACGCATCGTTCGACGACGTCACGTACTACGCGGCGAACAACGCGAAGAAGGACAACGCGTCGATCGTGCTCGCGGGGCCGAAGCTCGGCGGCCCGATCTGGGGGCCGGGCGAGGGGCTCGCGTTCCGCAAGCAGGATGCCGACCTGAAGACGAAGTTCGATACGGCGATTGCCGCGGCGCTCGCGGACGGCACCGTGAAGAAGCTCGCCGACAAGTGGTTCAAGACCGACGTCACGCCGTAAGCGCGTGTTCGGCTGCCGCCGCGTGAGCCGGTCGAACGGCGCACGGCGGCACGCATCCAGTGGCTTCACCCAACGCATGCCGGGAGGCACGCATGGCGATTCTTGAAATGCTCGGTTTCGGTACCGAAGGCTGGGGCGGTGTGCTGCTGCTCGCCGCACTGATGACGGTCGCGCTGACGCTTGCCGCGCTCGCGGTCGGGGCGGTGATCGGCGCGGCGATCGCGGCCGCGAAGCTGTCGCGCTACCGCACCCTCCGCCTGCTCGGCGATCTGTATACGACGGTATTTCGCGGCGTGCCCGAACTGCTCGTCATCTATCTGTTCTACTTCGGCGGCTCGACGCTCGTGACGGCCGTCGGCCAGTGGTTCGGCGCGGAAGGCTTCATCGGCGTGCCGCCGTTCGTGATCGGTGCGCTCGCGGTCGGGATGATCTCGGGCGCCTATCAGGCAGAGGTCTATCGCGCGGCGGTGCTCGCCGTGTCGAAAGGCGAGCTCGAGGCGGCGCGCTCGATCGGCATGCCGCGCAGCATGGTGCTGCGGCGCATCCTGGTTCCCCAGGTGCTGCGCTTCGCGTTGCCCGGGATCGGCAACGTGTGGCAACTGAGCCTGAAGGATTCCGCACTGATCTCGGTCACCGGTCTTGCCGAGTTGCTCCGCACGAGCCAGATCGCGGCCAATTCGACGCACCAGTACTTCGTGTTCTTCGTCGCGGGCGGTGCGTTGTATCTGCTGATGACGGGCTTGTCGAACCGCGTGTTCAACCGGGCGGAAGCGATCGTCGGCCGGTCGTTCCGCCGCAATTTCGCGCGCAACTGACGGAGAACGGGCATGTCCATCGATTTCGCTTTTCTCGTCGATACGCTGCGCCAGTTGCTCGCGGCCGTGCCGACCACGCTCGGCCTGTTCTTCGCGTCGCTCGTGCTCGGCGGCCTGCTGTCGCTCGTGATCGTCACGATGCGCGTATCGCCGCGCTGGTTGCCGAACCGTTTCGCGCGTGCCTACATCCTCGTGTTTCGCGGCTCGCCGCTGCTGATCCAGATGTTCCTCGTGTATTACGGGCTCGGCCAGTTCGGCGTGATCCGCGAGAGCTTCATGTGGCCGCTGCTGCGCGAGCCGTACGTTTGCGCGGTATTGTCGCTCGCGCTGTGCACGGCCGGCTACACGGCCGAAATCCTGCGCGGCGGGCTGATGGCCGTGCCGATCGGGCAGATCGAGGCCGGTTATTCGATCGGCCTGTCGGGCTTCGCGCTGCTGCGGCGCGTGATCGGCCCGATCGCGCTGCGCCAGTGTCTGCCCGCGTATTCGACCGAAGCCGTGCTGCTGGTCAAGTCGACCGCGCTGGCGAGCCTCGTCACCGTATGGGAAGTGACGGGCGTCGCGCAGCAGATCATCCAGCAAACCTACCGGACGACCGAAGTGTTCGTCTGCGCGGCCGTCATCTATCTGGGCCTGAACTTCATCGTCGTGCGCCTGCTCGGCGCGCTCGAATGGCGGCTCTCGGGGCACCTGCGTGCGCCGAAGCCGTCCGGTGCGCCAGCCGCCGCGACCCGAAATGCCCGGCGCGTCGCGTCCTGAGCGCGCCATTCCTTCCAGGAGAATCCGATGAACACCGCTGCTCCCGTTGCGCTGTCGGTCAGAAACATCCACAAGTCGTTCGGCGATCATCATGTGCTGAAGGGCATTTCGCTCGACGCGCACGAGGGCGACGTCATCTCGATCCTCGGCGCGAGCGGATCGGGCAAGAGTACGTTCCTGCGTTGCCTGAACCTGCTCGAGACCCCCGATGACGGTTCCGTCGCCCTGGCCGGGGAGGAACTGGCGATGAAGCGCGCGCGCGACGGCAAGCTGCATCCGCGCGACCGGCGCCAGGTCGACCGGATCCGCTCGCAGCTCGGGATGGTGTTCCAGAACTTCAACCTGTGGTCCCACATGACGGTGCTCGACAACCTCGTCGAGGGGCCGCTGCGCGTGCAGAAGCGCAGTCGCGCGGAAGCGGTGGAGGAGGCCGAGGCGCTGCTGGCGCGCGTGGGCCTCGCGGACAAGCGTGGCTACTATCCCGCGCACCTGTCGGGCGGCCAGCAGCAGCGGGTCGCGATTGCACGCGCGCTCGCGATGCATCCGAAAGTGATGCTGTTCGACGAACCGACGTCGGCGCTGGACCCGGAACTGGTGGGCGAGGTGCTGCGCGTGATGCGCTCGCTCGCGGAGGAGGGGCGCACGATGCTGGTCGTCACGCATGAAATGGGATTCGCGCGCCACGTGTCGAATCGCGTGATGTTCCTGCATCAGGGCGAGGTCGATACGGACGGCACACCCGACGAAGTCTTCGGCGGCCAGACGTCCGAGCGCTTCCGGCAATTCGTGTCGAGCCACCACGACCGCACCGCGAACTGAGGCTGCCATGACCGTATTCCGTGCGGCTCGGCCGCTTGACTGGCGGCAGGTTGCGGCGGTGGCGGCCGGCGCGCCGCTGGCGTTGGCCGACGATACGCGCGCGCGCGTCGTGGCCGCTCGCGAACTCGTCGACGAGATCGTCGCGCGCGGCATTCGCGCCTACGGCGTCAATACCGGCGTCGGTGCGCTGTGCGACGTGATCGTGTCGCCGGCGCAGCAGAGCACGCTGTCGCACAACATCCTGATGAGTCACGCGGTGGGCGTCGGCATGCCGCTCGGCGCAGCCGAAACCCGCGCGATCATCGCGGCCGCGATCAACAACTATGCGCACGGGCATTCGGGCGTCCGTCCCGATGTCGTCGAACAGCTCGTCGCGCTGCTCGAGCACGATTGCCTGCCGGAAGTGCCGGCGCACGGCTCGGTCGGGTACTTGACCCACATGGCGCATGTCGCGCTCGTGTGCGTCGGGCACGGCCATGCGCGCCATCGCGGCGAACGCATGCGCGGCGACGAGGCGCTGCGGCGTATCGGCCGCGAACCGCTGGTGCTCGGCGCGAAGGAGGGGTTGAGCCTGGTCAACGGAACGCCGTGCGTCACGGGGCTGGCTGCGCTCGCGCTCGCCCGCGCCGAACGGTTGCTCGACTGGGCCGACTGGATCGCGGCGATGAGCTTCGAGAACCTGGGCGGGCAACTCGCCGCATTCGATCCGGCTTCGCTCGCGCTGCGGATTTCCCCCGGTATCGGGCAGGTCGGCGCCCGTGTGCGTGCGCTGCTGGCGGACAGCGGCATGCTTGCCGCGGCGAGCGGCCGGCATACGCAGGATCCGCTCAGCCTGCGCACGATTCCGCACGTGCATGGCGCGGCGCGCGACGTGTTCGACGTCACGGCGGAGGTCGTCGATCGCGAACTCGCATCCGTGACCGACAATCCGGTCGTGGCCGGCACGCGAGACGCGCCGGCCGTGCATTCGCAGGCGCACGCGGTCGGCGCCGGCATCGCGCTCGCGATGGACAGCCTCGCGGCGGCGATGGCGCAAGTCGCCGCGATCGCCGAGCGGCGTCTCGACCGGCTCGTGAATCCGCTCGTCAGCGGGCTGCCGGCGTTTCTTGCCGCGCCGGGCGGCAGCTGTTCGGGTTTCATGATCGCGCAGTACACGGCGGTCGCGCTGGTCGCGCAGAATCAGCGGCTTGCCGCGCCGGCGAGTCTCGACGGCGGCATCACGTCAGGGCTGCAGGAAGATCACCTGTGTCATGCGACGCCGGCCGCGCTGAAGGCGCTCGACATCATCGAGAATACGACGCGCGTGCTCGCGATCGAGCTATTGGCCGCCGCGCAGGCGTACGACCTGCAGCCGGGCGACACCGCGCGGGCCGCATCGACGGACGCGCTGTGGCGGCATGTGCGCACGCGCGTGCCGGTCTATCGCGACGACCGGCCGCTCGCGGACGATATCGCGATCGCGGCCGGCATCGTCGCAGGCGTGCCGCCTTCGTTGCAGTGACGACAGGCGAGGACGGGCCGATTACCCAACATTCATTCGGTCGAGGGCGCATGAGCGAAACGGAACGCAAGCTTTTCGCACGGCCGGCGCAGGCGTCGGCCGACACCGTGCCGGCGCGGGCACTGCCGGCCT
Source organism: Burkholderia sp. 28_3 (assembly GCF_003253915.1). NCBI lineage: Bacteria > Pseudomonadati > Pseudomonadota > Betaproteobacteria > Burkholderiales > Burkholderiaceae > Burkholderia > Burkholderia sp. 28_3. The sequence goes on along the minus strand of NZ_QKZF01000008.1, from coordinate 154,542 downwards.
ATCAGCAGATCAAGCGCTACGTCGTCGAGCGAATCGCGAAGGGCGACTGGAAGCCCGGCGCCGCGATCCCGACCGAGGCCGAACTGGTCAAGGAATTCGGCGTGGCCCGGATGACGGTGTCGCGCGCGCTGCGCGAACTGACGGCCGAGCGCGTGCTGACCCGCATCCAGGGGGCCGGCACGTTCGTCGAGCGTCGGCATTACGAGTCGACGGTGCTGGAGATCCGCAACATCGCGGACGAGATCGCCGAGCGCGGCCATCGGCACAGCGCGCGCGTGCTGCTGATCGAGCGCAGCGTCGAGCCGGACGCGATCGATGCGCTCGGACTGCGCGCCGGGCCCGTGTTTCATTCGCGTATCGTGCATTACGAGGAAGACGAGCCGATCCAGTTCGAGGATCGCTACGTCAATCCGGCCTTGTTTCCCGCGTATCTGGAGCAGGACTTCACGCTCGAGACGCCGAATCATTACATGGTGCGACTCGCGCCGATCCAGCGGGCGGAGTTCCGGATCTACGCGGAGAAGCCCAACGCGCAGGTGCGTCGGCATCTCGTGATGGAAATCGGTGAACCGTGTTTGCTGCTACGACGCCGCACGTGGGTCGGCGAGCATGTCGCCACGTCGGTCAGGCTGTGGCATCCGGCGTCGCGGTTTCATCTGGCGGGCAAGATGTAGGGACGTGCGGCGGCCCTGGGCGGGACGCACATTTGCCGCTGCGGCCGGCGCTGGCGATGTACCCGTATGGGTCGTGATGGCGCGATGTCGCACCTGCATCGAAAGGCGATACACTGCGCGGGTTCCCGATCCGGTCGGGAGCGTCGGGGAACCGGGCGACCGCATCGCGGCACCCGCGCGGAGCACGCCACGGGCCCGGACTCATTCGAAAAAATCGAGAGAAAGAGTGGGCCCATGCTGACACGTCTTCGTAACGGCATCCTTCGTGCACAGGACCTGCGCGAATCCGGAGCCGCTTCACCCACCCAGCGCCCGTCGATGGCGTGCGAACTGGTCGAGCTGAGCGCGAAGCGCGCGACGTGGCGCGTCCCCGTGCCGAATCAGGCGGACTGCTATCTGAAGGCCGAGCCGGGTGGACCCGAGCGGTTTGTCGTCCATATCGACGCGGAGACGTTCTATCGCCGCTGGCTCGAGACGAGCCCCACGTTCCCGAAATAGAATTCGCAGGATTGCGTACCGCGCCGGGCCATGTCGCTCGACAGCAAGTTCGCGGTAGCGGCCACCGCGTTCAGGGGCGGCCGCGACGCACCTGTGACGCTGCCGTCGGTCGGCTACTGGGCGGCGGCAAGCGGCTACGAGGTCGCGATGAGCGACGGCATGACGCGCACCTTCTGGCTGCTCGCCCATCGCGTGCGGTCGTTTCCCGTCAGCGTGGCCGACGCGAGCTGGGCGACGATACTGAACGGCATGGCCGGCATCGGCGTGGCGCCGATCGCGTTCAGCGAACTGTTCGCCCGGCGCGCATAAGCGCGCCGCCGCCGCGCAGCGCGCATCGTCCGGCTCGATTTGACACCTGGCGTCGCCGCCCATTAAAGTCGCGACGCGGGGCGGTGGGTCAAGCACACGCCCGGAACAGGCAGCCGATGTTCCAGGACTACGGGGCTACCCCGTGGATCAGATCGATACGCCGATGCGTCGCAAGTGCGCAAGTTGCGCGTTGCGCAACGACCGCTCTCGCAGCACCAGCCACGTTGACTCATCGTCCCGCCTTCCTTTTCCCATGCACTCATCCCTGCGCGATACCACCCGCACGATTGCCGAGGCGATGCTCGCCGGTCCGCCCGAACGCGACGGCGTCGTCGCGCGGATGGCCGCCGTGCTCGGCGAAGCACATCCGTGGGCGCCCGAATGCGCGGGCACCGCGCTCGCCCGCTTCGGCGCGAACTGGGCCGATACCGACACCGACGCGCTCGCTGCGCTCCTGGCCGAGGCGCCCGCGTTCGTGCGCGCATGGTATGGCGAGCGTCGGCCGCTGGTGATCCGAATCGTGCGGCGGCCGCTGGTCCAGCGACCGTTGCCGGCGCCGCTCGCGGGCTGCGATGTGCCGCAATGGCCGACGCCCGGCGATCTCGCCGGCTGGCTCGGGGTGAGCGCGCCGGAACTCGACTGGCTGTCCGACCACTGGCGCGTCGACGCGCGCAGCGGCGCCACGCCGCTGCATCACTACACATACGTCGCGGTCGACAAGCGCAGCGGCGGGTGCCGCCTCGTCGAAATCCCGAAGGGGCGGCTGCGCGAAGCGCAGCGCCGCATCCTGCACGGGCTGCTCGATCGCATCGCGCCGCATGGCGCGGTCCACGGTTTTCGCAAGGGGCACGGGATCGTGTCGTTCGCGACGCCGCATGCGGATCGCGATGTCGTCGTGCGTTTCGATCTCGCGGACTTCTTCGTGTCGGTGCGCGCTGCGCGCGTCCATGCGCTGTTCGCGACGCTCGGCTATCCGGCCGAAGTCGCGCGGATCCTCACCGGGCTCTGCACCAATCGCGTGCCGTCGGCGCGGCTGCTCGCGCCGGACCTGCGCGACCGGTTCGACTGGATCGGCCGTCAGCGCTATCGCGAACGGCATCTGCCGCAGGGCGCGCCGACGTCGCCGGCGCTCGCGAACCTGTGCGCGTTCTGGCTCGACCTGCGGCTCGCCGCGCTCGCGCGTTCGGTCGATGCGACCTATACGCGCTATGCGGACGATCTCGCGTTTTCCGGCGGCGGCGCGCTCGCGCGCGACGTCGCGCGGCTGCAAGTCCGGGTCGCCGCGATCGCGCTCGAGGAAGGGTTCGCGCTGCAATTGCGCAAGACCCGCGTGATGCGGCGGGGCACGCGGCAGCAACTGGCCGGCGTGGTCGTCAACCGGCATCCGAACCTGTCGCGCGACGCATTCGATCGACTCAAAGCGATCCTGACCAACTGCATCCGGCGCGGCCCGGCGTCGCAGAATCGCGATGCGCATCCGGATTTCCGTGCGCATCTGGCCGGGCGCGTCGCGCATGCGACGGCGCTGAATGCGGCGCGCGGCGCGAAGCTGCGCGCGCTGTTCGACCGGATCGTGTGGGACGCCGGCGGCGCGGGCCGCTGACCCGTCGGCCCGCGTCGGCGCCGGTCGGCAGACTTCTGCAACACGACGCCGCGCACTGCTATCATTCGCGCCATGCCGCGCCCGTGCCAGGGGCGGCGAATCACTTGCCGCCGCCGTTCGCTTCATGCATGCGTACGCGGCGTGCCGCCCGTTGCCGGCTTGGTTCAAGCTGCCAGTGACGCACGACGTCGTTTAGTGCGCATCGCGCAAATCATGCCGGCTCAGGTGGACGATTCACCTATTTGACAGCCCCGATCGGCGGAACTTCGTGGTAGGTTCGGCCATCGGAGCTTTTTGCAAAAACATGCCCAAAGAGGATGAATACATGACCCAGGCCCTGCAGGAACTCGAAGCACAACTTCGGGACCTGAACATCAAGCTGTCAGAGGCGAAGCAGAAGGAGAAGCAAGCCGCGCTCGCGGCCTTCAAGGAACAGGTCGAGCTTTTGGGAATTTCGCAGCAGGAAGTGCTGAGCGCGCTCGGCTACATCGTCCAGCGCAAGCGCAAGGCGCCTGCCAAGTACTACGATCCGTCGACCGGCCGCTCGTGGTCGGGGCGCGGCCCGCGGCCGAAATGGCTCGAAGGCAAGGATCTCGAAACGCTGGCGGTCGATCGCGAGGCCAAGACCTGGTGGCCCGGGGACGATCAGGGCTGAATCCCGGCGCGCCGCAAGGCGACCGGGCGCCGTCCGGTTCGCGCAGGCGGGCCGGCCGGCAATCCGCCGCCCGCCCGCCGTCTTTCATTCGGTGTCCGGCCTGATCGCGACATCGCCGGCCTCGCCGCCGACACCGGATCGACGTTTTCCCTTTTCTTTTCCTTTTCCCGCTCGTTGCCTCCGTTGCCCGCGCGCCGTCCGGCCAGCGCGGGCGCGACGCGCGTCCGCCGCCGTCGTTCGCCGGCACAGGCCTTAGAATGTCGCCGGACATTCGTGGCAGGACACCATGGCAGCAAACATGAAATCTTCGACGCTCGGCGGCCCGTCGGCCCCGCGCGTGGAGCAGGTCGGCGCGTACGCGTGGAAAGCGCTGGCCGGATCGGCGATCGGCTACGCGATGGACGGCTTCGACCTGCTGATCCTCGGCTTCATGCTGCCGGCGATCACGGCGGCGCTGCACCTGACGCCCGGACAGGGCGGCGCGCTGGTCACGTGGACATTGATCGGCGCGGTTGCGGGCGGCATCGTGTTCGGCGCGCTGAGCGATCGCTACGGACGCGTGCGCGTGCTGACCTGGACGATCCTGCTGTTCGCGATCTTCACGGGCCTGTGCGCATTCGCGCGCGGCTTCGAGGATCTGCTCGTCTATCGCACCATCGCGGGCATCGGCCTCGGCGGCGAGTTTGGGATCGGCATGGCCCTCGCGGCCGAAGCGTGGCCTGCAGCCAAGCGCGCCCGCGTGTCGTGCTACGTCGCGCTCGGCTGGCAGGCCGGCGTGCTGCTGGCCGCGCTGCTGACGCCGTTTCTGCTGCTCCACATCGGCTGGCGCGGCATGTTCGTGGTCGGCGTGCTGCCCGCGCTGCTCGCGTGGGTGATGCGCAACAAGCTGCACGAGCCGGAAGCGTTCGTGCAGCGCGCGACGCAGCCGACGTCCAACGCGTTCCGCATGCTCGTCGCCGACGACCGCACCGCGCGCACGAGCCTCGGCATCGTGATCCTGTGTTCGGTCCAGAATTTCGGCTACTACGGGATCATGATCTGGCTGCCGACCTTCCTGTCGAAGCAGATGGGCTTCTCGTTGACGAAATCGGGGCTGTGGACGGCGGCGACCGTCGTCGGGATGATGATCGGTGTCTGGGTGTTCGGCCAACTGGCCGATCGCATCGGCCGCAAGCCGACGTTCCTGCTGTATCAGCTCGGCTCGGTCGTGACGGTCATCGCGTATGCGCGGCTGTCGCACCCGACGACGATGCTGTGGGCCGGCGCGCTGATGGGGATGTTCGTCAACGGGATGGTCGGCGGCTACGGGACGCTGATGTCGGAAGGCTATCCGACGGCCGCACGCGCGACCGCGCAGAACGTGCTGTGGAACATCGGCCGCGCGGTCGGCGGCTTCGGCCCGGTCGCGGTCGGCGCGCTCGCCGCGCACTACGGGTTCCAGACGGCCATCGCGCTGCTCGCCGGCCTGTACGTGCTCGACATGATCGCGACGCTGTTCCTGATCCCCGAGCTCAAGGGCGTCGAGCTCGAATGAGCGCGGCGCGCGTACGCGCCGCCACGATTTCACCGGAAACCACGATGCAACGGAAAACCAGGACGATTGGCGTGATGGGCTCGGGCAAGGAGCCGTGGGCCGCATTTTCGGAACCGCTCGGCGCGTGGCTCGCGCAGGCCGGGTTCAATCTGCTGACGGGCGGCGGGCAGGGCGTGATGCTGGCGGTCGCGCGCGCGTTCGCCGGCGTGCCCGGTCGAGCCGGACGATCGATCGGCATCGTGCCGACGCAGGCCGATCCGGTCGCGGGCTTCGTGCCGCTCGACGGCTATCCGCATCCGTTCGTCGACATTCCGGTCCTCACGCCGCTGCCGCGCCGCGAGCCGGGCGCGGCTCCGGACACGATCAACCGCAACTACGTGAACGTGCTGAGCAGCGACCTGATCGTGGCCCTGCCGGGCGGGCACGGGACGGCGGAAGAGATCGCGCTCGCGCAGCGCTGGCGCAAGCCGCTCGTCTGCTTCGGGCCGGACGGTGCGTTTCGGTCGCTTGCCGCGGACGCGGTATGCACGTCGTCGCTCGACGACGTGATCCGGTTCGTTGGCGATGCGTTTGCGGCGGAGCGGGGGCAGGCGTTGCGGTAGGTCAGGGCCGGTGTCACCGCATCGAGGTCGATGAAGGTCGACCCGGGCCGCATGCATGCAACCAAGGCTTCGACGACGTCGGCCGCGGACGCCGCCGCGACGGCGGAAACGATCCACCATGCGTCGCGATTGCCATGCACTTGCCCGATCGCACGAGACAGTGTGCGGCGCGCGCGAATGGTCGTCCGTCGCACCCGGCCCGGTCGATGGGCTCAGAATGAATGCGTCATCCCCACATGCGCGAGCAGTTGCGAGCGCCCCGACGACGGGCCGTTCGGATAGGTCGCCGCCGTCGCCCCGTTGCCCGATGCGAGCTGCCACGTCAGCGTCGCCTGCAATTGCGTGCGTTTCGACAGCGCGTACAGGTTGCCGGCCTCGAGCGTGTTCCAGTGCATGCCGTCCAGGCGCGAATACGTGTAATCGAGCGTGACCGCTTCCGCCGCGGTGAACTGGTAAAGCGTGCCGACGTCGATGTTCTGCATGTGCGTGGCCGTGCGTGCGCCCTTGATGTCCGTCCGCGTGTACAGCACGTTGACGTGCCACGGTTCCGTGATCCGGTACGTGAGCCCGATACCCAGGTTGTTGACCTCGTTCGACTGGAAAGTCTTTTGCGCGGATAGCGTCTGGTCGAGGAACCGGGTCCAGCCGAAGTAGTTGTACAGGTCGAGCACGCGACGCTGGGTCGTCATGTACGTGACGCCGACCGACAGCGGGCCGCGATCGTAGGTGGCGTACGCGCCCGCACTGTGGCCGGTCGCGTCCGACCCGGTGAAGCCGTACAGGGCACCGACGCGTATGCCGTACCATTCCGGACTCCGATATTTCACCGCATTCTCGATCTGGTAGCCGTTGGTCAGGCTGTCCAGGTTACCCGCATGGAACGCGTACAGGCTGCGATTCCAGAACGCGTTCGAATAGCGGATCGCGACGTCGTCCATCAGGTCGGCCTGGCGGCCGAACGTGATCGTGCCGAACGGACCGTCGAGGCCGACATACGCCTGCCGGTCGAATAACGTGTTGGACTTGATCAGCATGCCCGTATTGACGTTGAAGCCGCTCTCCAGCGCGAACACCGCGCGATAGCCGCCGCCGAGCGCCTCGTTGCCGCGCAGTCCCCAGCGCGTCGGCGCGCCGATCCCGGACGCCGTGCCCCACGACGCGCCACCGCGCTTGTTGCTGATGTAGGTAACGCCGGAATCCACCTGGCCCCACATGGTGACCGAACTGCTTTGTGCGTGTGCGAGCGAAACCAGCGAGGCGCCGCATCCGGCGATCAGAAAGGTGCGAGGCAGGATTTTCATGTGTCAGGGACCGGGAAGCGGGCGGACAGACCAACCGAGCGATATATAAAAATGACCACTGGTGGACATTTCGTTATCAGGTGGAAAAAATCATAGGGCCCGGTTTTGATATGAATCAAGCGGAAAATAATTAAATGCGCCTTGACCCGTGCTTTTGTCCACGCGATCATCGCGTCTCATATGGTCGAAATGCCCATTCATGGACATGTGGGACCAGGAAAAGACAAGGGACGACCGATGCCTGACACCTCCTCCCGGAAGCCCACCCGCATCCGCTTCCTGATGCTGTTTCTCGTGTTCGTCGGCACGGTCGTCAACTACGTCGATCGCGCGAACCTGTCGGTCGCGGCGCCGCTGCTCAAGCACGAATTCGGGCTCGACCCGGTGGCGATCGGCGTGCTGTTCTCCGCGTACTCGTGGACCTACGTGCTGGCCAACCTGCCGGGCGGCTGGGTCGTCGACCGTTTCGGCTCGCGCGTGATGTACGCGGTGGCGCTGCTGACCTGGTCGAGCTTCACGCTGCTGCAGGGTTTCGCGGGCCGCTTCGCGACGCTGTTCGGGCTGCGCCTGGGCGTCGGCATCGCGGAGGCGCCGACCTTCCCGATCAACAACCGCGTCGTGTCGATCTGGTTTGCGCAGCGCGAACGCGGCATCGCGACCAGCGTGTATCTGGTCGGCCAGTACGTCGGCATGGCCGCGCTGACGCCGGTGCTGTTCTGGATCGCCGGCACGTTCGGTTGGCGCGAGATATTCTTCGCGACGGGCCTCGTCGGCGTCCTGTGGGCCGGCGTCTGGTATCTGCTGTATCGCGACCCCGAGCAGTGCAAGTGGGCGAACGATGCCGAACTCGAGCACATCCGCACCGGCGGCGCGGTGGTCGAGATCGGCAAGCCCGCGCGCGGCGAGCCGTTCCCGTGGCGCAAGCTCGCGATCGTGTTCCGCAACCGCCAGATCATCGCGATCTGCGCGGGCAAATTCGCGTCGCTATCGTCGTTGTATTTCTTCCTGACGTGGTTCCCGAGCTACCTGATCACCGAGCGTCACATGACCGTGCTGAAAGCGGGCGGCGCGGCGTCGGTCCCGTTCATCTCCGCATCGGCCGGCGTGCTTGCGGGCGGCGCATTGTCCGACTGGCTGCTGCGGCGCGGCGCGAGCGTCGGTGCCGCGCGCAAGACGCCGATCATCACCGGTCTGCTGCTGGTCCCGACGATGTCGTTGGCGGTGCTGACGGACACCAACTGGGTCGTGATCGCGATCATGTCGTTCGCGTTTTTTGCGCAGGGCGTCGCGTCGGCATCGTGGTCACTGATCGGCGACATCGCGCCGCGCAGCATGCTCGGGGTCACGGGCGGCGCGGTCAACTTCGTCGGCAACCTGTCTGGTATCGTTACGCCCATCGCCATCGGCTTCATCGTTCGCGAGACGGGTTCGTTCGGATGGGCGCTCGGGTTGATCAGCGTGTTCGCGGTGATCGGCGCGTTGTGCTACACGTTCCTGCTCGGCGAGGTCAAGCGCATCGAGCTCGATCCGCCGGCCACGGGCGGCAACGCGCCCGAACCGCTGAAGTCGACGGTGCAGGACTGACGACGCAAGGCCACGATGAACCCAGATACGCCCGATACCACCGGCACGCTTTCCGACGACGACACCTATCTCGTTCCCGCGCTCGAGCGCGGCCTGCGGATCCTCGAACTGTTCAACGCACGCGATCCGGTTCTGACGCCGAACCTGATCGCGCAGCGGCTGGGCTTGCCGCGCACTACGGCGCTGCGACTCGTGCAGACGCTGCAGACGCTCGGCTATCTTGAACGCGCGAACCGCGATCGCGACGTGCGGCTCGGCGCGCGCGTCATGAAGCTCGGCTTCGATTACCTGAGCTCGCTCGCGTTGACCGACATCGGCACGCCGGTGATCGAGCGGCTGCGTGATGCGACCGGTTTCGCGAGTCATCTGGTGGTGCGCGACGGCCGCGACGTCGTGTTCGTCGCGAAGGCGTGGACGCACGATTCGGTGATGAGCGCGATCAAGGTCAACATCGGTACGCGCATTCCCGCACATGCTTCGGTGCACGGCCACGTGCTGCTTGGCGATCTCGACCAGGCGGAACTCGACGCGCTGTTCCCGGAGCCGATGCTGCCGACCTATACGCCGCACACGCCGCGTACCGCGACGGAAGTATATGCGCGCGCGCAGAAGTATGCGGCCGACGGCTACGCGCTCAGCGAATCGTCGTTCGAGCCCGGCATCTCGGTGATCAGCGCGCCGGTGCGCGACAGCAGCGGCTTGATCGTCGCCGCGGTCACGCTGACGGTCGCGCGGCCGTTCCTCGAGAAGTCGATGATCGACCAGGGGCTCGTCGGGCAGGTCCGGCAGGCGGCCGCCGATCTGTCGGCGCGGCTCAACTACCACGCTGCCGAGCACGGCGCCGACCACGACTGAGCCGGCGACCGGGCTGGTGCCCCCGCGCTCACCGCCCCGTTTTCAACTGCGCCCACAACCGGTTCTGCAGCCGGCGAATCTCGGGCGGCATCGGCTTGAGCAACGTCATCCTGCTCAATACCTCGTCGGACGGATACACCGACGGATCGCGCGCGATTGCTGGCTTCACGTACTGACGCGCGGCCTTGTTCGCGGTCGGGTAGAACACCGCGTTGGTGATGCCCGCATTGACCTTCGGGTCCTGCAGGTAGTTGATCCACTTCAGCGCGGCATCGCGGTTCGGCGCGTCCTTCGGGATCACCATCATGTCGAACCACAGCAGGCCGCCTTCCTTCGGATTCGCGAAGCGGATCTCGTACGGGCGTTTCGCTTCGGCCGCGCGGCGGTGCGCGATGCCGACGTCGCCCGAGTAGCCGAACGACACGCACAGGTCGTTGTTCGCGAGATCGTTGATGTAGCCCGACGAGTTGAACTGCGTGATGTACGGGCGCACCTTCTTCAGCACGTCGTAGGCGGCGCGGTAGTCGGCCGGGTTCGTGCTGTTCGGGTCCTTGCCCATGTACTGAAGCGTCGCGGCGAACACGTCGACGGCCTGGTCGAGGAACGACACGCCGCACCCCTTCAGCTTCGCCATGTTGGCCGGATCGAACACCAGCGCCCAACTGTCGACCGGCGCCTTGTCGCCGAGCGCCTTCTTCACGGCCTGCACGTTGTAGCCGATGCCGTCGGTGCCGTAGGCCCACGGCACGCCGTACTGGTTGCCCGGGTCGGCGTCGGCGACCATCTTCATCAGCAGCGGGTCGAGATTCGACAGGTTCGGCAGCTTCGATTTGTCGAGCGGCTGGTAGACGCTCGCCTGAATCTGCTTGGCCATGTAGTTCGACGTCGGCACGACGATGTCGTAGCCGGAGTTGCCGGACAGCAGCTTCGCCTGCAGCGTGTCGTCGCTGTCGTAGTTGTCGTAGCGAACGTGAAGGCCGGTCTGTTTCTGGAAGTTCGGGATCGTGTCCGGCGCGATGTAGTCGGACCAGTTGTAGATGTTCAGTTCGCCGGCTGCATGGGCGGCAGTGCCGGCGGCGGCGATCGACAGGATGGCGGCGGCTGAAAGGGTACGGTGGAGCGGGCGGATTCGCATGACGAAGTCTTTCCTGGCGGAGCGCGTCGAGCCCGGCGTACGGGCCGTCGCGCGACGGTTCATCGGATGGAACAGGCGTGCGTGATCCGTGCTGTCGACGAGCACGGGCAGTGCAATGCAATCAGGAGTGCGTTCGATGTCGCGCGGGGCTTGCGGCCAAACGCGGCGCGAGCCGATCCCGTCGCCGCTCAGGCGACACGATGCGCAGGTCGAACGGACACGAAGAAGGGGAAAGGCGCGCTAAGGCAGCAGCGACGCCACGTCGTCGGTATGGATCGCGACGGACGCACGGGCGGCGACGGCGTTGTGACGGCGAACGGAACGGCGGGACAGGATGGTGTAGATCGACAGAGACAGGCGAGGACTTCGCCAGCCGTCACGGTCGTCGAGGGACGGCAGCGCGGCGCGCAGGTTTCGCGCATCGCCTCGTCTCCATCGCACCAGCGGGCCACGGATTCTCACGATTACTCCCGACCGGGTTGTTGAAAGTATTGAACACCCGACGCTTCGCCAACGGCTGCCGTTTCAGGCTGCGGTCATCGCGATTGCCGCGGGGCGGCATCGGCTGCATGGCGCGGACTGAAAGCTTGGCATTCAGCGAAATCGCCGAAATATGACGCTCCCGTGAATCATCGGATAAATCGCTGTAAGGATGTCTCCGGATTTTCCCTAGTGATGGGCAGGGTGGCGACGCGGTGCGGCAGCGTGCATGTCGCGCTTGCGAGCGTACTGGCGGTGGCCGGAATGCGGTCGAAGTGATGAGAATATTAGACGGCTGGATAGCCCGCGCCGTCTCGCGACGACGAAGCGGGCGCGGGTGTGGCGGCGCGTTATGCGACCCGAATCCCGAAGTTCTCGATCAGCATGGCCGCCTGATCGTAGGAGACGGTCGCGCCGCGCAGCACGCCGGACGCGAGCAGCCTGGGCGTGCCGCCCAGATCCACGTCGCGCAGGTCGGCACCCTCGAAGCGGGCGTCGTTCAGATGTGCGTTGCGCAGGCTGCCGCCTTCGAACACGGCATCGCGGAAGTCCGCGCCGGCGAGATCGGCGTCCGAGAAATCGAGCGCCACGAGCCGGGTTTTACGGAACGAAAAGCGCCGCAGGCTCGCGCCGACCAGCAGCGTGCTGGCGAATTCGAGTCCAAGCGATTTGCATTCCTCAAAATCGGCACCGGTCAGCCGGCATTCGTTGAAGCGGACCGATCCGAGCTTGCTGCGCCGCCAGCTCGTATTGTTGAGGTCGCACGACCGGAACGCGGCGTCCTCGAGATCCGACGACGCAAAGTCGGTTTGGCGGGCCCGGCAGCGAATCCATGTGGTGTGTGCGAGCGTGGCGCCGACGAACGACGCTTCCGCGAGCGCGCAGCGCTCGAATCGCGCGCCTCGCAGATCCAGGCGCGACAGATCGGCGCTTTCGAGGTCGCAATCCTCCAGCTGGAGGGGCGCAGGTGAGCCTTCGATGAGCTGCATCAATTCGGCGCGATCCAGCGTGCGGCCGGTCACGAGGACACCGGGAGTCATGAGCGGATCCATTGTCGGGCGAATGTTCGGGGCAGACATTATCCGGATTTCGCGCGCGTCGTGCATCGGGCGGCGTGCGATAGCTAACGCCGGGCTGCTGCCCCCACGCACGGCGAAGCTGTCCGCCGATATCAATCGCCGGACGGCCCGGGCCGGCTGAAGCGCTGCTCGACGACCTCGGTTCCCCAGTGCGTGCCTGCCGACTCGTTCGTCAGCGCAAAGCCGAACGACTCGTACAGATGGCGCGCCGCATCGAGCCCCTTGAAGGTCCACAGGTAGGTTTCGCGAAACCGGTGTTCGTCGACGAAACGCATCGCCAGCGTCATCAATTGACGCCCGACGCCAGAGCCGCGCAACGCGTCGTTGACGATGAACCAGCGCAGGTGCGCGACGCCCGTCGCCGGGTCGCCGTCGATCGCGAGCGACGCGAGTGTCCGGCCGTCTTCCTGGCACAGCCACAGCGCCTTGCCGGCGGCCGGCAGCGTGCCCGCGAAGGCGGCCAGCTCGGTCGCCACCCGCTGTTCGAAGAAGGCGCCGAAACCCCAGTGTTCCGCATAGAAGCGCGCATGCAGGCTCGCGATGTCGCCGATGCAGCCCGGCTGATAGCCTTCGCGAATCGACGGCGCATCGGTGGGTGCGACGGGCGCGCGGGCCGCGTTGTCCTGGGCGAGCGCATCGGCATACAGCGCGAGCGAACGCAGCAGCGCTTGCTGGTCGGCCGGAATCATCCGGCGCAGCGCGTTCGACACCTGATCGGTCGCGAACGTATCGATTCTTTTTCGGAGCTTTTTGCCTTCGGCGGTCAGGTACAGCTCGATCGCCCGCGCGTCTTCGCTCGACACGCGCCGCTCCACGATACCGGCGGCTTCGAGCCGCGCGAGTTGCCGGCTCGTGTTCGATTTGTCGAGCCGCAGGATGGCGCCCAGATCCTTCGCGTTGATGCCGGGCGCCATCCCGATCTCGAGGATCGCGTGCACGGCCGACGGCGCCCAGTCGCTGTCGGCCAGCGTCGCGCGCATGAAGCCGAGCTCGCGTACCAGTTTGCGCGAGAAGTCGCGCAATTCGAGGATGGTCGCGTCGCGCGGCTTGGCCGGCGCGTCGATGAGGTCCATGGTCTGCCCCTGAAAGGTTGCGTATCGCAATCGATAATAGTTGCGGGTCGCAACTTGATCAAGGCGGATTTTCACGTAATCGATTGCTTCGGGGCGGCGCATCCGTGCGGCCGCCACCGCGACGGGTACTGAAGCGGATGGCCGGGCGCGGCGAAGTGGCTGCATACTGGGCGGCGTTGGCAGAGCTGCGAGCAGGGGCATCGGCCGACCCTCGATCGACGACCGCGGACCACGGAGATCACCATGAACAAGCTGTTGCCGATGACGATCGCGTTGCTGGCCGGGAGTGGCCTCGGCGCGGCGCCGCTCCATGCGGCCGGCGTGATGGATGCGGCGCCGTGCAGCGCCGCGCATGCGGCGGATCAGCGCGGCGGGAACGCCGCGATGCCGGGCACGTCGGTCCGCAGCTTCTCGACCGCCGGTTGTTCGGGTGCGGTTTTGCAGGGCGACCGGGCCACGGCAACCGTCAACGGCGACAGGGTGGAGTTGCGCGACGGCGTCGTCTATGTGAACGGCCGATCGTATGGTGCCGTTACGCCCGCGCAGACCGTCGAATACGAAGTCGCGCGCGATCGGCGCACATTGAAGGTCGACGGAAAAACGCGCGCGCCGCTGCGCTGATGCGTCTGGTTGCTTTCTGCAACGCGCGATGTCGATTCACTTCCCGAAGCCGGTGCAACGAAGCACCGGCCCGGGCGCGACTCAGGACGTGGCGACCGAGGCGACCGTCTCGGCCGGGCTGCGCGGCGGCTGGCCGGTTTGCCGGCGCGAGCGGCCCGAGCTGAGGTACGCGGCGATCGAGTCCTGCGTGATCTCGCCGAGCCACGCACCGTCGGGGTCGAGCACCGGCATCCACGACGCGCTGTACTGGTACATCTTCGACAGCACGATGCGCAGGTTGTCGTCCGCCGCGACGCCGGCCGGAAACGGCGTCACGCGTTCGCCGCACACGCCGCCGTCGGTGCGTGCCGCGCGGCGCGTCACGTAGCCGAGCGCCCGGCCCGCGTCGTCGAGCACGGTCAGGTAGCGGCAGTCGGTTTCGTCCATCACCGCCAGTGCGTGTGCGAGCGGCGTATCGACGCGCGCGGTTTCGGGTTGCGTGGCGGCGTCGCCGGCCTTCACGAGCAGCAGGCGCTTGAGCGTGCTGTCCTGGCCGACGAACTGCGCGACGAATTCGTCGCGCGGGCGGGCGAGCAGCGTGTCGGGGTGATCGTACTGAACGAGCTGGCCGCGCCGGAACACGGCGATGCGATCGCCGAGCTTGATCGCTTCGTCGATGTCGTGGCTCACCATGATCACGGTCTTGTTCAGTTGCCGCTGCATCTGGAAGAACTCGTTCTGGATCGATTCGCGATTGATCGGATCGACCGCGCCGAACGGCTCGTCCATCAGCAGCACGGGCGGATCGGCGGCCAGCGCGCGAATCACGCCGATGCGCTGCTGCTGCCCGCCCGACAGCTCGCGCGGATAGCGCTTCAGGTACAGCTTCGGATCGAGCGCGACCATCGACATCAGGTCGCGCGCGCGTTCGGCGCAGCGCTTCTTGTCCCAGCCGAGCAGGCGCGGCACGACGGTGATGTTCTCCTCGATCGTCATGTTCGGGAACAGGCCGATCTGCTGGATCACGTAGCCGATGTGGCGCCGCAGGTCGACTTCATTCAGCTGCGCCGTGTCCTCGCCGTTGATGAGCACGCGGCCCGACGTGGCGGCGATGAGCCGGTTGATCATCTTGAGCGTGGTGGTCTTGCCGCAGCCCGACGGGCCGAGGAACACGCAGATTTCCCCTTCGGGCACCGACAGGCTCACGGAGTCGACCGCGCGCACGGCCTGGCCGTCCTTGCGCGTGAAGGTCTTGGTCAGTTGGTCGAGTTCGATCATGTCTTCTGCACTCCCTTCGGTGTCAATGCACGTTGCAGCATCTGCAGCAGCCGGTCGGCGACGATCGCGAGCAGGCTCACGAGCACCGCGCCCACCAGCAGTTTCATCATGCTGCTCTGCCCGATCGCACGCAGGATCAGCGTGCCGAGGCCGCCCGCGCCGATCACGGCGGCGATCGTCATCACGCCGATGTTCATCACGACCGCGGTGCGCACGCCCGCGAGAATCACCGGCACCGCGAGCGGCAAGTCGACCAGACGCAGGCGCTGCCACGACGTCATCCCGATGCCGGTGCCGGCTTCCTTGATCCCCGCATCCACGTTGTGCAAGGCCAGGTACGTGTTGCGCATGATCGGCAGCAGCGAGTAGAGGAATACGGCCGTGATCGCGGGCGCGGCGCCGATGCCCTGGCCGAAGCGCGAGAAGAACGGGATCATCAGGCCGAACAGCGCGATGGACGGCAGCGTGAGCACGAGCGTGGCGATGCCGAGCAGCGGCCCGGCGAGCCAGTCGTGGCGATTGATCAGGATGCCGAGCGGTACGCCGGCGACGATCGCGCAACCTACGGCGATCGCGACGAGCCACACGTGCTGCAGCGTGAGCTGCAGCAACTCGGGCCAGCTCGAAGCGAGATAGTCGAATACGCTCATCGGTCCTCCTTCAGGGCAGCGGGTGGGTGCGCAGGAACGCATCGGCGACGTCGCGCGGCGATTTGCCGTCGAGATCGACGGCCTTGGCCATCGCCTGCATCGCGTCGTTGTCGAGCGCGGCCGACAGCGCGTTGAGCTGCGTCGCGAGCTTCGGATTGCTTTCAAGCGTGCCCTTGCGGACCACGGGCGTCGCGTTGTACGGCGGGAAGAAGTGCTTGTCGTCCTCGAGCGGCACGATGCCGAAGCCCTTCACGCGGCCGTCGGTCGTGTAGACGAGGCCGATCTTCAACTGATTGTTGTGCAGGGCCGTATAGACGAGCCCCGGATCCATCTGCTTCAGTTGCGCGCGGCTGAACTGCATGCCGTAGGCGGCGAGCAGCGGCTTCAGGCCGTCGGGGCGATTCGCGAATTCCGCATCCATGCCGAATACGTAATGCTTCGCGGCGGGATCGTTCTTCAGGTGCTCGGCGAGCTGCGACACCGTGCGGATGCCGGTGGCCTGCGCGAGTTCGCTCGGCAGGCCGATCGCGTAGGTGTCGTTGAGCGGCGACGCATCGAGCCACACGAGCCCGCGCGGCACGTCGAGCGCCTTGACGCGCCGGTACATCTCCTCGGGCGACAGCTTGTCCTGGATCTTGTTGTAGACGAGCGCCGCCGTGCCCGTGTAGTCCCACATCAGGTCGAACTGGCCGTTCTCCAGCGCGCTGCGCGCGAGCGTGCTGCCGAGCCCGGCGCGGACTTCGACGTCGTAGCCGCGCGAGCGCAGGTATTGCGACGTGAGTTCCGCCAGCACGTACTGCTCGGTGAAGTTCTTCGCGCCCAGCACGAGCTTCGCGGCGAACGCCGGCGTGCTCGCGGCGACGCACAGCGCGCCGACGGTGCACAGGCGTGCGAACGATCGAAGGATGCGATGAAGCGTCATGCGGCACCTCCGTGGCGTGCGAGCCAGTGACGGCTGCCGGCTGCGACGATGCCGTCCAGCACCAGTGCCAGGATCGCGGTGAGCGATGCGCCGAGCAGCAGCAGCGGCTGGTTGTCGAGGTAGATGCCGGGAAAGATCAGCGAGCCGAGACTGTCCGCGCCGATCAGGTACGCGAGCGGCGCCGTGCCGACGTTGATCGCGAGCGCGGTGCGCACGCCGCCGACGATGATCGGCAAGGCGTTGGGCAATTCCACGCGAACCAGCGATTGCCAGCCCGTCATGCCGATGCCCTTGGCGGCTTCGCGCAGCGCGGCCGGTACGTTCTTCATCCCTTCGTAGGCGTTACGCGTGACGGGCAGCAGCGAGGCGAGAAACAGCGCGACGATCGCCGGCACGTTGCCGATGCCGAAGATGCCGAGCGCGATGGCGAGCACCGCGAGCGACGGGATCGTATTGCCGATGTTGAAGACCTGCATGAAGCGCTCGGCCTGGCGCTGGAATCGCGGCCGGCTCAGCAGTACGCCGGCCGGCACGCCCACGGCGATGGCCAGTGTCATCGAATAGACGACCAGCAGCATGTGCTGGCCCGCGTAGTAGGCGAGATCGTCCGAGCGCTGCTTGAACGTCTCGGCGCCGATGCCGCGCGCCAATGCCCATCCCACGGCGATGATGGCCACCAGGCTGCCCACCAGCTGGACAGTGCGTCGAGTCATGAAGATACGCCTCCTCGATTCGGTGCGGCGCGCGCAGGCGCACGCCGCGATGACGCCGCATGGCGTCGCGATGGAAGTTCGTGATCCCGGCATGGCCGCGATTGAACTGACGGAAACAGTGCTGCCGGCTGCACCGAGGTGCGGCTGGCGGTCGGTTGAACGCGACGACGCGTTCGTCTGATTGTCAGGTTCAGCCCGGCGGCGCCGTAACGGCGAGGCGCGTTCGAGCAGGGCACCGTCCTGTGAAGACGGCATGGATGCGGGCGGCTTGGCGCCGACCGCTGGGGCCGGAGGCCCCTTTGACGTGGCGAAACGGATGCATGCGCAACGAAGTGCGAAATGACATCACGTTGCGCACGAGATCATGCGTTTTGTGATGAAGTTGAGGCGAGTATAGAACAATCGATCGAACGCGTCTACCGTGGGGAGCGATCGCGGCGATGCGTGGCCGGTCGTGCGAGGGCCACGAGCAGGGTGCGTGAAAATTGATTCGAAGCCCGAATCAGTGGGCGAGACAGGCGTGGCGACGGGCGATGCGCGAGCGGTCTCGCCGCATGAAATCGTTACCGCGCGATGCGGCGCGCGGTGGTGCCGATCACGTTGGTCAGCAGCCGCACGATCGTCAGCGCGGTCATCTCGCGCACATCGAGCGCCGGGTGATATTCGACGACGTCGATTCCCGCGAGCCGCGTGTTCGCGCACAGGTGCCGCAGTACGCCGCGCGTCTGGTGGAACGTCAGGCCGCCCGGCATCGGCGCGACCACGCCCGGCGCGATGCTCGGGTCGAGGCCGTCGATGTCGACGGTCACGAACCACGGCGCGTCGTCCACGAGGTGCCGCGTGACGGCTTCGATGCCTTCATCGTGCACGACGTCGGCCGGCACGAGCACGTTGCCCGAGCGCAGCGCGTCCTCCACGTCGCTCGGGCGCGCGCTGCCGCTGCCGCGCAGGCCGACCTGGACGATCCGCCTGACGAACGGCATCTCGCGGATGCGCCGGATCGGGCTCGAATAGCCGTGCCGTTCGCCGTTCACTTCGTCGCGGAAGTCGAGATGCGCGTCGAACTGCAGCACGTTCAGCGGTCCGTACGCCTCGAACGCGCGCACGCACAGCGCCGGAATCGAATCGTCGCCGCCGAGCACCACCGGAATCGCGCCGTGCTCGAGCAGCGACGCGACGGCGGACGTCACGGCCGCCGCGTTGCGCGCGACGTCCAGCGTGCCGGGCAGGTTGCCGCAATCGACGCAGGTCGCGCTCGTGTCGCCGAACAGCGTGCCTTGCAGGTCGAAGTCATAGTGTCCGATCTGGCGCCCGTAGCGGAAGCTGCGCTCGCGCACCTTGTCGGGCGCGTTGGACGCGTCGCAGTGCAGCAGCGCCGGGCCGTACGGCACGCCGTACGGCGCGCCGAGGACGGCGAACGTGGCGGAGACTCGCTCCGTATCCGGCTCGCAACCCTGAGCAAGAAACGGCACCTTCGGTGAATCGCAAAGCATGTTTTCCTCGTTGAATAAGCGGGCCGAACGCGTGTGAACGTGTGACCGTCAGTCGGCGACCACGTGTTCGAGCACGTCGGAGCGGATCGGCCCGAGCATGAAGATGTAGATCAGGCATCCGATGATCGCCATGATCGACGCCGAGATCAGGCCGGGCGTGAACGAGCCGGTCGCGTCCTTCAGCAGGCCGATCACGGCCGGGCTCGCGATGCCCGCGAGATTGGAGATGCAGTTCTGGAACCCGGCGACCGTGCCGGCCACCGAGCGTTCGCCGCGTGCGGACACGTCGGCCGGCAGCGCGAGAATGCTCGACGTGGCGACCGACACGCCGAAGAACGCGATCGACAGGAGCAGCAGCGCGAGCCATGCCTGCGACGCGAGCCCCGCCAGACCGATCGTCGCGCTCAGCGCCATCCCGACGACGATGCAGAACTTGCGCGCAAAGTTCAGGCCGTAGTGGCTTGCCGCGATGCGGTCGGAGATCCAGCCGCCGACCCACGAGCCGACCAGCCCCGCGAGGCCGGGCAGGATGCCGTAGAAACCGAGCTGCAGCAGGCTGAAACCGCGTTCCTTCACCAGGTAGGTCGGGTACCACGTGATGAAGAAGTAGACGACGTAGCCCTGGCAGGCGAAGCCGAGCGACATTGCCCACACCACACGCGACGTGAACAGCCGGCCCCACTTGATGCGGACCGGTGCGTGCTTTTCGGTGGGTGCGTCCTGGTCGACGTGCTTGGCTTCGGCCGCGTTGACGAAGCGGTTCTGCGACGGAAACTCGCTCGCGACCAGCAGCCAGACGACGACCCACACGAGGCCGATCGCGCCGGTGAAGATGAACGACGCGCGCCAGCCGTACGCGGTGATGATCGCGGTGCAGATCGGCAGCGCGATCAGTGTGCCGCCGCGCGCGCCGCAATCGTAGATGCCGGACGCGAGGCCGCGTTCGGTCGGCGGGAACCAGCGCTCGACGAATTTCGTCGCGGACGGGAACGCGCCGGCTTCGCCGACGCCGAGCAGGAAACGCAGGCCGAGCAGCGACGCGCCGCCGCGCGCGAGGCTCGTCGCCATCGTGAATGCCGACCACCACACGACCGCGCCCGCGAACACGAGTTTCGCGCCGAACCGGTCGACGAGCATGCCGGCCGGGATCTGGCAGGCCGCATAAGTCCAGAAGAACGCGCCGAGGATCAGGCCCGATTCGGCGGACGACAGGTGCAGCTCCGTATTCATGTACGGCAGCGCGACCGCCAGGTTGGCGCGGTCCATGTAGTTGGTGACGATCGCGAGAAACGCGAGGAACACCATGAACCAGCGGAATTTGGTGGGCTTGTGCGCCCGTGAGCTCGACATTGTCTGCATCGTTGTGTCCCCTGACCTGCCCGTTGCGGCCGCTTTTGTGTTCAAAGCCGTGATTTCATCGAATTCCGGCCTGTTCCGCCAATACATTGTCGGACCGCGACCTATAACCGTGGGTTATGCTCTCGCGATCGCGCGGCGTCGAAAGGAGGGGGAACATGGCAAGGCGAACGCTGAACTATCACCAGGTCGAACTGCTGTACGAGGTGGTCCGGTGCCGGACGCTGACGGCGGCGGCGCGCAATCTGCACATCTCTCAGCCGGCGGTCACGAAGCAGTTGAAGGTGCTGGAAGAAAGCCTCGGCGTCGAGCTGTTCAAGCGCGAGAAAGGCCGGTTGCTGCCGACGGCCGAAGCGATCCTGCTGTTCGAGCAGACGGAGCGGACCAACGCGAGCCTGCATGCGCTCAACGAACTCGCGGACGGCTTGCGCGCGGGCACGCTCGGCCGCCTCGGCATCTGCGCGTATCCGGCGGTCACCGAACGGCTGCTGCCGGAAGCGATCACCGTGTTCCAGGCGAAGTACCCGAAGGTGTTCGTCGAAGTCGCGATCGAGAACGCGGAGCGGATGCTCGATCTCGTCGAGAGCCAGCAAGTGGATCTCGGCATCTGCGCGCCGTTTCGCGCGATGCGCAACGTCACCGAACAGCATCTGCTCGATTCGACGATCGTCTGCGCGATGCGCGCCGACGATCCGCTGGTCGTGCGGCAGACGGTGACGCTCGCCGATCTCGAAGCCGGCGGGCTGACGAGCGTCGATGCGCTGGAAGGCATCCCCGAACTGGAGGCGCTGCTGTCGGCGTCCGAGAACCGGCACACGATTCACGCGCGCGTGTCGAGTTCGGCGCTCGCGTGCCGGATGGTGCAACTGGCCGGGCGGCGCGCGATCGTCGACAGCCTGACCGCCGCGTCGATCGATGCGGCCGGCCTCGCGTTCGTGCCGATCGACACGATTCCGCCGCGCCGTATCGCGATGCTGCGCCCGTCGCTGCGGCCGGGTAGTGCGTTCACCGAAGCGTTCTGCCGGATCCTCGAAAGCCAGGCGAAGCGACTTCAGGTCGACATGACGCGCCGGTGCGCGAGCCGGCGGCGCGTCAGGGCGAAGGGGTAACGCATCCGCGTCACGCGTCGGTGTCCGACGCCGAGCGCGGCGTCTTGCCGGTCCAGCGCCGGTACGCGTGACGGAAGCTGCGCGGTTCGCTGTAACCGAGCCGCTCGGCGATCGCGGCGACGCTCAACGCATGATCGTCGAGCAACCGCACGGCTTCGTCGCGACGCACGTCGTCGAGCAACGACTGGAACGTGATGCCGTCCTTGTCGAGCCGCCGGCGCAGCGTGCGTTCGGTCAGGTGCAGCGCGCCGGCGAGCGCCGTCATCGACTTGAACCGCACGAGGTCGCGCGCCATCAATTCCTTCGCGCGATCGGCGAAGCGCGTGCCGACCGACGCGGCCCACTGCCGTTCGAGCACCTCGCACTGGCCGTGCAGCGCATTGAAGCTGACTTCGTTCGCGAGGCGCGGCGCTTCCGTGCCGTTCACCGACGTGAACACGAGCCGGTTGTCGGCCGCATTGAAGACGACCGGGCAGCCGAAGTGGCGCGCGTAGTCGGCCGCGTTGCGCGGCGTGCGGCGCGCGAGCTGCACCTGCTCGGGCCACACCGGCTTGCCGACGAGGTCGGACACGATCAGGCGCAGGCTCGACAGGCACATGTCGGCCTGGAACACCTCGAGATCGGGCTCGCCGTTGTAGCGGCCGATGGTCACGCTCATGCCGCCGGCATGCGCGTCGATACGCACGTCGAAATACAGCCCCATGAACAGCGGAAACTGGCCCATGCAGCGGAACGCCTGCATCACCGAGCCGCTGATCAGCATCGCGTAGCCGGCGAGACCCAGCGTCGACACATGCAGCCGCGCGCCGATCGACAGCCCGATCGACGGCACGCCGCTGCAGCGCAGCAGGTTGCGAAAGCAACGTTGCTCCTGGCCGCGATTCACGTGCAGGTTCGGCGATGCGACTTCGTCCGCGCCGAGCCCCGTGCCTTCGAGCAGTGCGGCGCCGTCGATGCGCCGCACGCGGCACTCGTCCAGCGCGACCGCGATCGCGTGAACCGTGGCGGGAATATCCTCCTGGCGTCCGGCCGGACGCGCGAGGCCGAGCGCCGAACGCAGGCTGCGTTCGGCCCGGCTCTGGTTTCGTTGGGAACGGCTGTCCATGGTGCCGATGCGGTGACGGGGTCGCACAGAACATAGCCGGAATGTCCGCAAAACGCCAGTGCCGCACAGCAGCATGCAGGGCGGCAGGGCACCATGCCCGACGATGTGTCCGGAAATATCCCTCGATTACGTCCGCTTTTCTCATTCGTCGTCGATTTTTTGGCGCACCACACTTTCTGCCAGTCGTGCCCCGCCGGCAGCGCCGGACGCACGCGTGTTGAAGTCATGGACGCCACCCACGTGAGGACAGCATGGACAACGACAGGCCAGGTCGAACCGCATCAGCCGCCGCGATGCACGAGTTCGAGGCGTACGCGCCGCGCGGCGACACCGACGCACGCAAGCCGCACCTGCTCGGACTCTCGACGCTGGTGATCTTCGGCCTCGCGTACATGCTGCCGATGACGGTGTTCACGACCTACGGCCTCGTCACGAGCGAGACGAACGGGCATCTGACGGCCGCGTACGCGGTCACGCTGATCGCGATGCTGTTTACCGCGCGCAGCTACGGCCACATGGCGCGGCTGATGCCGAGCGCCGGCTCGGCCTACACGTTCGCGAGCCGCAACTTCGGCACGTCGGCCGGTTTCATGGTCGGCTGGGCGTTGCTGATGGATTACCTGTTCATTCCGATGATCAGCTATCTCGCGATCGGCATCTACATGAAACAGATTTTTCCGACGGTGCCGGCCAGCGTGTGGATCATCGGCAGCATCGCGCTGATCACCGGGCTGAACATCGTCGGCATCCGGCTCGTCAATCGCATGAACCTGATCCTGATCGCGAGCCAGCTCGTATTCATCGCGGTCTTCGTGATCGCGTCGGCGCACGTCGCGGCGGGCGAAGGGCTGTCGATGGCCGTCGCGTTGCCGTCGTCCGGCGATGCGCGCGCGATCTTCGCCGGCGCCGCGATTTTGTGCCTGTCGTTCCTCGGCTTCGATGCGGTCA
The DNA here is from genome assembly GCF_003253915.1 of Burkholderia sp. 28_3. Taxonomy (NCBI): domain Bacteria; kingdom Pseudomonadati; phylum Pseudomonadota; class Betaproteobacteria; order Burkholderiales; family Burkholderiaceae; genus Burkholderia; species Burkholderia sp. 28_3. The sequence goes on along the minus strand of NZ_QKZF01000008.1, from coordinate 130,986 downwards.
CCACGCTGTCGGAGGAAACGCGCGAGCCGCGGCGCACGGTGCCGCGCGCGATCCTGCTCTGCACGCTCGCGAGCGGCCTGCTGTTCATGCTGATCGCTTATGTCGGTCAAGTGGTGTTTCCCGACTGGCACGCGTTCAAGGATCTCGATTCGGCGAGCCTCGAACTGATGCGGCGGGTCGGCGGCCGCACGCTGTCGGCGTTCTTCGTCGCGGTGTACGTGGCCGGCTGCTTCGCGAGCGCGATGGCGGGCCAGGCGAGCGTGACGCGCGTGCTGTTCGCGATGGGCCGCGACCGCGTGCTGCCCGAATGCGTGTTCGGCCATCTGCATGCGCGGTTGCATACGCCGGTGCGGGCGACGCTCGCGGTCGGCGTCGTGTCGCTGTCCGCGCTGTTCATCACGCTCGATCTCGCGTCGACGATGATCAGTTTCGGCGCGCTCGTCGCGTTCGCGATCGTGAACCTGTGCGTGATGCGCAGCTATCTGGGCCGGCCCGAGCATCGCCACGCAGCGGGCTGGATCGCGTATGGCCTGATGCCGGCGATCGGCTTCGCGATGAACGTGTGGCTCTGGTCGGGGCTGTCGCGCCAGACGTTCTACGTCGGCATCGGCTGGCTCGTGGTCGGGCTCTGCCAGCTCGTCTGGCTGACGCGCGGTTTCACGCGGCCGGCGCCGACGCTGTCGATGAATTGAAGGACCGGCTGCGCGATGCCGGTTTTGAAACCCTGAAGGAGGAGTGATCCATGCACGCTGTTGACGTCAATCTCGATGCGGACCTGCAGGCGCTCGGCAAGCGCCATCTGCTGATGCACTTCACGCATGCCGATGCATACCGCGAGAACGCGCTGACCGTGTTCGACCGCGGCGAAGGCTGCTGGCTCGTCGACCGCAGCGGCAAGCGCTATTTCGACGGGCTGGCCGGGCTGTACTGCGTGCAGGTCGGCTACAGCCACGGCGCGGAGATCGGCGATGCGATTCGCGAGCAGATGGTGCGGCTGCCATTCGCGACCAACTGGGGCTACGGGCACGAACCGGCGATCCGGCTCGCGCACCGGCTCGCGGCGCTCGCGCCCGAGGGCCTGAACCGCGTGTTCTTCACGTCGAGCGGCTCGGAGTCGAACGAATCGGCGATCAAGCTGGTGCGCCAGTATCACCAGTCGCGCGGCGAGCCGCAGCGGCGCAAGTTCATCGCGCGGCGCGTCGCGTATCACGGCACGTCGTTCGGCGCGCTGGCGCTGAACGGGATGACGAACTTCCGCAAGCATTTCGAGCCGCTGATGTCGGGCGTGCGGCACGTGGGCAACACGAAACGCTACGGCCGCCCGGCGGGCGAGACGGAGGCGCAGTTCACGCGCCATCTGCTCGACGAAATCGAATCGCTGATCGTGCAGGAGGGGCCGGACACGGTCGCCGCGATCGTCGTCGAGCCGCTGCAGAACGCGGGCGGCAGCCTGACGCCGCCGGCCGGCTACGCGGCCGGGCTGCGCGACATCTGCGACCGGCACGGCGTGCTGCTCGTGGCCGACGAGGTGATCTGCGGGTTCGGCCGGCTCGGCGAGTATTTCGGGTCGGCGCGCTACGGGCTGAAGCCGGACATCATCACGTTCGCGAAGGGCATCGCGTCGGGCTACGTGCCGCTCGGCGGCGTGATCGCGAGCGACGCGGTCGTCGACACGGTGCTCGACGGGCCGCAGCAGATGTTCCTGCACGGCGCGACCTACGGCGGCCATCCGGTCGCGTGCACGGCCGCGCTCGCGAACCTCGCGATCATGGAGCGCGAAGGAGTGCTCGCGAACGTTCGCGACAACGAAGCGGTGTTTCGCCGGACGCTCGACGGGCTGCTCGAACTGCCGTGCGTCGGCGACGTGCGCGGCGACGGCTATCACTACTCGCTCGAGCTCGTGACCGACAAGGTCGCGCGCCGCTGGGCGGCCGGCATCAGCGCGCAGGCGTTCGTGTCGACGCTGCTCGCGCCGGCGATCTTCGACGCGGGGCTGCTGTGCCGCGCGGGCGTGGATCACGAAGGCACGCCGATCGTGCAGTTTTCGCCGCCGCTGGTGATGTCGCGCGACGAGATCGCATGGTTCGTCGCGCAGATCCGCGACATCCTCGTCGAGACCTACGCGCGGGCGACGCGCTGAGCGCGGCATCCGTCATTCCGGGAGCATTCGATGCGAACCTCACAGCAGTCCTATATCGACGGCCAGTGGCGCGATCCGGCCGAGGCGCGATCGATCGACGTGATCGATCCGGCCACCGCGCGGCCGTATGCACGGCTCGCGATCGGCGGCGCGACCGAGGTCGACCGTGCGGTCGACGCGGCGAAGCACGCGTTCGACACGTATTCGCGCTGGTCGGTGGACGAGCGCGTCGCGTTGCTGAAGCGCGTCCTCGAGATCTACCAGCGCCGCTACGAAGAAGTCGCGCAGACGATCAGCCAGGAGATGGGCGCGCCGATCGCGTTCGCGCGGGCGATGCAGGCCGCGGTCGGCACCGCGCATCTCGAACAGACGATCCGCGCGCTGCAGTCGTTCCGCTTCAGCACGCAGACCGGCTCGCTGCTGGTGTCGCACGAGCCGATCGGCGTGTGCGCGCTGATCACGCCGTGGAACTGGCCGATCAACCAGATCGTGTGCAAGGTCGCGCCGGCGCTCGCGGCCGGCTGCACGATGGTGCTCAAGCCGAGCGAGATCGCGCCGTTCAGCGCGATCCTGTTTGCGGAGATCCTGCACGAAGCCGGTGTGCCGGCCGGCGTGTTCAACCTCGTGCACGGCTACGGACAGGAAGTGGGCGACGCGCTGTCGCGGCATCCGGACGTCGACATGGTGTCGTTCACGGGCTCGACGCGCGCGGGCGTCGAGGTCGCGAAGGCGGCGGCCGATACCGTGAAGCGCGTGCACCAGGAGCTCGGCAGCAAGAGCCCGAACCTGATCCTGCCCGATGCCGACATCGAGGATGCCGTCACGCGCGGCGCGCGCAGCTGCTTCAGCAACAGCGGCCAGTCGTGCAACGCGCCGACGCGCATGCTGGTGCACGTCGATCATCTGGCGCGGGCCGAGCAGGCGGCGCGCCGGGAAGCGGAACGCACCGTCGTCGGCGATCCGCGTTCGACGGAAACCGGCATCGGGCCGGTGGTCAGCCGCACGCAGTTCGATCGCATCCAGCACTTCATCCGGCTCGGGATCGAAGAGGGCGCGACGCTCGTCGCCGGCGGCCCCGGCCGGCCGGAGGGGCTCGCGGACGGGTTCTACGTGCGGCCGACGGTGTTTTCGAACGTCACGCCGGGCATGACGATCGCCACGGAGGAAATCTTCGGACCGGTGCTGTCGATCATGACCTACCGGACCGAGGACGAGGCCGTCGCGCTCGCGAACGATTCGGTCTACGGGCTCGCGGCGTACGTGCAGTCGAAGGATCTCGAGCGCGCGCGCCGGATCGCCGCGCGGTTGCGCGTCGGCAACGTCCACATCAACTACCCGGCATGGAACCCGGCCGCGCCGTTCGGCGGCTACAAGCGCTCGGGGAACGGGCGCGAGTACGCGGAGTTCGGCCTCGTCGAGTATCTGGAAACGAAGGGTACGACCGGGTACACGGAAGGCGACGCGCGATGATGACCTGAGCGCGCGGAAGAAGTCCGCGGGGCCGCCGCGCAGCGGCCGGCCCCGACGCCACGCCGCCGGTGCCGCCGCTCAGCGCTCTTCCGCGTCCGCCTCGGCCGCATCGGGTCCCGCAACCGGCGCGGCGGCGGCCCGCCGGCGAATCTCGGAATCGAGGATCAACCGCCCGCGCAGCTTCCCTTTCATCCGCTTCACATGCTTGGGCGCCTCGGTCATGTGCTCGACCATCAGCGCCCGGACGCGCTCGGCGTCGCGCTCGCGCGCGGCTTGCAGGATCGCCTTGTGAATCGACACGTTCGCTTCGCCGAAGCGCTTGTGCTCGACGAGCGGCGTATCGTTCCGGAACTCGATCAACTGCCGGATCATCTCGTTGATCAGTTCGCAACTGAAGCGCAGGAACGGATTCGGATTCGCGGCCGCGAGGATGTCGTGGAACGTCGTGTCCTCCTGCCGCTGACGCAGCATGTGGCCGCGATCGTGCACGCCCGACGCGCCGTCGCAGCACGCGATGTTCGCTTCCAGCGCCGCGAAGTCGCGCTCCGTCAGGTGCGGCACGGCGCCGGCGGCCAGCTCGGGTTCGAGCAGCTTGCGCACCGTATAGATGTCGTCGATCGTCACGTCCTTGAAGAACAGGTAGTTCTGCAACAGCTGAAGCGTGCGGTCGAGCGGCACCTCGACGACCATCCCGCCGCCCGACGGCCCCGTCGTGACCTTGATGAGCCCCTGCACCTCGAGCGACTTCAGCGCTTCCCGGATCGTGCTCTTGCTCACCGCATAGAGCTGCTGCAGCTCGGCTTCGCGCGGCAGGCGGTCGCCCGGCTTCAGGTCCTTCTCGGTGATCAGCCGCTTGATCTCCTCGGCGACGAGGTCGGCCCGCTTCGGCTGCTTGATTTCGACCGCGAGGCCCGCCCTGGCTCGGTCCATGACCATCTTCACGACTCCTTTGTCTGACCGCGCGCCGCGTCATCGTCGACGATCGGTCCCGGCGCGGGTACGGAATTTTGCCTGATTGACACCAATTTTGATCAACTCTAGCATCAGGTTCATTCTATTTATCATGATAAATAGAATGAACCGGCGGCGCGCATCCAGGAGTGGCGTGGGCACGGTTTGGCAGTCGGTCGTATCGCGTGTGTCCCCCATCATGAGGAGCGTCAACTTGAATCGCCGAGAACTGTTGAAACTGGCCGCGCTGTCGGCCGTGCCGGGCGCGCTCGGCAGCATGTCGTCCCGTGTCGCGTTCGCGCAGGGCTCGCCCATCCAGCTCGCCTGCCCGGTGCCGATGTCCGGCCCGTTCGCCGCCAACGGCAAGTACGCCGATCTCGGCATGCAACTGGTCGTCAAGCAATACGGCAAGGTGCTCGGCGCGCCGCTCGCCTATACGGCGCTCGATACCGAGGGCAAGCCCGCGACCGCCGTGCGGCGCGTGCAGGAGATCGCGCAGCAGAAGGGCGTGCGATTCTTCGCGGGCGGCATCCTGTCGTCCGAATCGCTGGCGATGGGCAAGGAAGTCCAGAAGGCGGGCGGCGTGTTCATCACGACGGCCGGCGCGGACGAGATCACCGGCAAGGACTGCAACGCGGCGACCTTCCGCTGGTCGGTGCCGACCTTCGGCGCGATCGAGCAGACGGTGCGCCCGTTGATCCAGATGCTGCCGAAGGCGAAGCGCTGGTACACGATCACGCCGCAATACGTGTTCGGCGACGGGCTGCTGTCGGCCGCGAAGGCGATCTTCAAGGAAAAGGGCATCGAGCACGTCGGCAACAGCTACCACTCGCTCGCCGAGAAGGAGTTCAGCGGCTACCTGACGAACGCGGCCGCCGCGCAGCCCGACGTGCTGCTGATCCTGAACTTCGGCTCGCAATCGTCGGACACGCTGCGCCAGGCCGTCAGCTTCGGGATGAAGCGCAACTGCACGATCCTGCTCGCGTGGGCGTCGGGCCTCGAACAGTTCGAGGCGCTCGGGCCGGACATCTGCGATGGCGTGTATTTCGGCGCGCAGTACTGGCACGGCATCGATTCGCCGCTGAACCGCGATCTGGTGAAGCGCGCGAACGCCGCGTTCAAGGCGAACCCGAACTACAGCCTCGCGGGTTCGTACATCTGCTCGAAGATCCTGATCGACGCGATGGTGAAGGCCGGCAGCGCCGATCCGAAGAAGGTCGTCGCCGCGATGGAAGGGATGAAGTACGACGGCCTCACGGGCCCGGAGGAAATCCGCAAGGGCGACCACCAGGTGCTGAAGAACTACTACCTGCTGAAAGGCAAGCCGAAGGCCCGGATGAAGAACGCGGACGACTATGCGGACATCGTCAGCTCGGGCCAGTCGTTCCTGCCGCTCGACAAGACGGGCTGCAAGCTCGCTTGACGCCGTGCATGCGTTCGCGGCGCATCGCGCGCCACGGGCGTCCGTTACCTTCCTTTCCGACACGGAAGCCATGAACGTCTATCTGCTGCAGATCGTCAACGGCATCGGCGTGGGCATGCTGTATTTCCTGCTCGCCGTCGGCCTGTCGATCGTGTTCGGCCTGCTGCGCTTCGTGAATTTCGCTCACGGCGCGTTCTATTTGCTCGGTGCGTATCTCTGCTACCAGGCGCTGCAATGGTCGGCGAATTTCTGGGTCGCGCTCGCGATCGTGCCGCTCGTGGTCGGCGCGTTCGCGTGGGGCGTCGAAAAACTCGTGCTGCGCCACGTGTACGCGCAGCAGCACGAATTCCACATTCTCGCGACGGTGGGGCTCGCGCTCGTGCTGCAGGAGTGCGCGATCCTCGCGTGGGGGCCGCTCGGTGACAACGTGCCGCCGCCCGACGCACTGAACGGCGTCGTGATCTGGGGCGGCTTCGTCTATCCGAAGTACCGGCTGTTCGTGATCGGGTTCACGGCCGTGCTCGCCGCGCTGCTGTGGTGGGTGCTCGACGGCACGCGGCTCGGCAGTACGGTGCGCGCGGGCAGCGAGTCGACGGAGATGGTGTCGCTGCTCGGCATCAACGTGACGCGCGTGTTCAGCCTCGTGTTCGCGCTCGGCGCGGCGACGGCCGCGCTGGCCGGCGTGCTCGCCGCGCCGATCCGCGGCGTCGATCCGTTCATGGGGATCGAGGCGCTCGGCGTTGCATTCGTCGTGGTGGTCGTCGGCGGAATGGGGAATTTTCTCGGCGCGCTCGTCGGCGGCCTGCTGGTCGGCATCGTGCAGAGCCTGATGAGCACGCTGTGGCCGGAGGGCGCGCGGCTGATGATCTATGTCGCGATGGCGGCCGTGCTGCTGCTGCGTCCGAACGGTTTGCTGGGGAGGGCCGCATGATCGAATCGTCGAAACCGCTGCCGCCGGGCGCGGCGGCGTCGCAACGCCCGCGGCCGTGGCGCGGCGTGCTGCAGCGGCCGGAAGGCTGGCTCGCGGTGGTGGCCGCGTGCGTGTTGCCGCTCGTGTTGAGTTCGGGCTCGCTCGCGACCGAAGTGCTGGTGTTCGCGCTCGCCGCGCTCGGCTGCAACCTGCTGCTCGGCTACACGGGGCTGCTGTCGTTCGGGCAGGGCATCTTCTTCGGGCTCGGCAGTTACACGGCGGGGCTGGTGCTGACGCGCGGCGTCGCGTCCGTGACGGCCGCGCTGGTCGCGGCCGCGGTGCTCGGCGCGATCGCGGCCGCACTCGTCGGCTGGTTCTCGATCCGGCAGCGCGGTACGTACTTCGTGATGCTGACGCTCGCGTTCGGGCAACTGTTCTACTTCCTCGCGTATACGACGCCGGATGTGACGGGCGGCGACAACGGGTTGCTCGACATCCCGCGTCCGGCGCTGTCCGCGTTTGGCCATCCGCTCGTGTCGCTCGATTCACCGTGGCGCTACTACGGCTTCGTCGCGGTGCTGTTCGTCGCGGTGTTCTGGCTGCTGCTGCGCGTGTCGCGCTCGGTATTCGGCCGGACGCTGCTCGCGATTCGCGACAACGAGGCGCGCGCGGCGGCGGCCGGCTACGACGTGAAGCGCTTCAAGCTCGCGGCGTTCGTGATCTCGGGCGCGGTCACGGGCCTCGCGGGCGCGCTGCACGCGCTGATGACGGGCATCGCGCCGCTGTCGAACATCGACTATCACACGAGCGAGATGATCCTCGTGATGACGGTGATCGGCGGCACGGGCAACCTGTTCGCGTCGGTGCTCGGCGCGGCGTTCTACGTGCTGTTCGCGGACTGGCTGTCGACGCTGTGGCCGCGCTGGCTGCTGCTGCTCGGCCTCGTGCTGATCGCGGTCAGCCTGTTCATGCAGCGCGGGTTGTGGGGGCTGGGCGAACGCGTCGTGGCGTCGCTGCGGCGTGGCGATCGCACGGCGGTCACGGTCAAGGAGCGGCAATGAGCGAAGCGATTCTCGAAGCGCGCGGCATCGTCAAGCGCTACGGCAAGTTCACCGCGCTGGGCGGCGTCGATCTGCGCATCATGCCGCGCACCGTGCATTCGGTGATCGGCCCGAACGGCGCGGGCAAGACGACGCTGTTCCATACGCTGACCGGCACGCTGCCGATCACGTCGGGCTCGATCCTGTTCGACGGGCACGACGTGTCGCACGAACCCGATCACAAGCGCGTGCGGCGCGGCATCGCCCGCTCGTTCCAGGTGACGAGCCTGTTTCCGAACCTGAGCGTGCGCGAAAACCTGCGCGTCGCCGCGCAGGGCGTCGAATCGCGGCGGGCGCTCAATCCGTGGGCGCCGCCGCGCGGGGCGCTCGCGCACGACGGCATCATCGACGACGTCCTCGAGCGGCTCGGCCTGCAGCGCTTCGCCGACACGGCGTCCGGCGTGCTGTCGCATGGGCAGCAGCGCCGGCTCGAGGTCGGCATGGCGCTGGCGGCGCGGCCGCGCGCGATCTTTCTCGACGAGCCGACGTCGGGCATGGGCATCGACGATCTCGACGACATGAAGGCGCTGATCCGCGGCCTGCGCGACGACTACACGGTCGTGCTGATCGAACACAACATGGGCATCGTGATGGACATCTCGGACACGATCACGGTGATGCAGCAGGGGCGCGTGCTGGTCGAAGGCCGACCCGATGCGATTCGCGGCGACGCGCGCGTGCGCAGCGCCTATCTCGGCAACATGATCACCGGAGGCCGCGCATGATGCTCGACGTGAAGGAGGTGCATGCCTGCTACGGCAAGAGCCACGTGCTGCAGGGCATTTCGCTGAACGTGAACGAAGGCGAGACGGTGACGCTGCTCGGCCGCAACGGCGCGGGCAAGTCGACGACGCTCAAGACGATCGCCGGCGTCGTCGCGCCGACCGGCGGCACGGTGACGTTCGCGGGCCGGCCGGTGTCCGGGCAGCCGGCGCACCGGATCGCCGCGCGCGGCCTGTGCTTCGTGCCCGAGCATCGCGGGATTTTCCGGCTGCTGTCGGTCGAGGAAAACCTGCGGCTCGGCGCGCGTCGCGATTCGCCGTGGCAGCTCGACGACATCTACCGGATCTTTCCGCGGCTGAAGGAGCGTCGCCGCAACGGCGGCGCGCAGTTGTCCGGCGGCGAGCAGCAGATGCTCGCGATCGGCCGCGCGTTGATGAATCATCCGCGGCTGCTGATGCTCGACGAACCGGTCGAGGGGCTTGCGCCGGTGATCGTCGAGGAGATCGTCGCGCAGTTGAAGCAGATCAAGGCGGCCGGTGTCGCGATCCTGCTCGTCGAACAGAACCTCGAAGTGTGCACGCAGCTCGCGGATCGCCACTTCGTGATCGAACAGGGCGTGATCGTCTACGAAGGCAGCAACGCGGCGTTCGCGGCCGACCATGACGTGAAGGACCGCTACCTGGGCGTCGGTGTCGCATGAGCGCCGGGCCCTTTCAATGCGAGGAATGGCAACGATGCAAGTACAGGATGTGACTCCGGGCGTCGCGGCGTCCGGCTTGCGCGTCGATGGCGCGCGGCTGTGGGACAGCCTGATGCGGCTCGCGCGGATCGGCGCGACCGACAAGGGCGGCGTGTGCCGCCTCGCGCTCACGGACCTCGATCGCCAGGCGCGCGACCTGTTCGTCGCGTGGGCGAAGGACATCGGTTGCACGGTGCGCGTCGATGCGATCGGCAATATCTTCGCGCGACGCGCGGGCGAGCGGGACGACCTGCCGCCCGTGGCGACGGGCAGCCACATCGACACGCAGCCGACCGGCGGCAAGTTCGACGGCAACTACGGCGTGCTGGCCGGCCTCGAGGTGCTGCGTACGCTCGACGCCGCCGGGGTGCGCACGCGCGCGCCGCTCGAGGTGGCCGTCTGGACCAACGAAGAAGGGTCGCGCTTCGTCCCGGTGATGATGGGCTCCGGCGTATTCGCGGGCGCGTTCACGCTCGACCATGCGCTCGCGCAATGCGATCGCGATGGCGTGTCGGTGCGCGATGCGCTGGCCGCGATCGGGTACGCGGGCAGTGCGGACGACGGGCGCGGCGCGCATCCCGTCGGCGCGTATTTCGAAGCGCATATCGAGCAGGGGCCGGTGCTGGAGGCGCACGACACGACGATCGGCGTGGTCGAGGGCGCGCTCGGACAACGCTGGTACGACGTGACCGTGCACGGGATGGAGGCGCATGCCGGCCCCACGCCGATGGAACTGCGCCGCGATGCGCTGCTGGTCGCGGCCGATCTCGTGCGTGCGGTGAACGGCATCGCGCGCGCGCATCCGCCGCACGGACGCGGCACGGTCGGCTGGGTCGACGTGCACCCGAATTCGCGCAACGTGATTCCCGGTCGCGTGACGCTGACCGTCGACCTGCGCGCGGCCGACGACGCGACGCTGACGGCGATGGACGCGCAACTGCGCGCGGCATGCGCCGACCTGGGCGCGGCGGCCGGGATGCGGATCGACATCGAGCCGGTCGTGTATTTTCCGCCGCAGCCGTTCGATCCGGCGCTGGTCGAGCAGGTCCGCGCCGGCGCGCGCGCGCTCGGGCTGTCCTCGATGAACGTGATCAGCGGCGCGGGCCACGATGCGGTGTATCTCGCGCGCGTGGCGCCGACCGCGATGATATTCGTGCCGTGCAAGGACGGGATCAGCCACAACGAGATCGAGGACGCCGATCCGGCACATCTGGAAGCCGGCTGCAACGTGCTGCTGCATGCGATGCTGGGCGCGGCCGGGATTGCGGAGGGCCGTGCACGATGAAGATCCTGATCGCCCGGATGAACCACGAGACCAATACGTTCTCGCCGGTGCCGACGCCGCTCGCCGCGTTCGGCCGTAACGGCCCCGACTGGGGCGACGATGCGTATCGCGCGAATCGCGGGATGCGCACCGCGATGGCCGCGTTCATCGACGCGGCCGAGCGCGAAGGCGCCGATATCGTGACGCCGGTGTCGGCCGCCGCGAACCCGAGCGGGCCGGTCGCGGCCGACGCGTATGCGGCGATCTGCGATGCGATCGTCGCCGCCGCGCCGGGCTGCGACGCGGTGATGCTCGACCTGCACGGCGCGATGGTTGCCGAGCAGAGCGCGGACGGCGAGGGCGACCTGCTCGCGCGGGTGCGCGCGGCGCTGCCGGCTGCGCCGATCGCGGTCGCGCTCGACCTGCATGCGAACGTCACGCAGAAGATGATCGACAACGCGGACGTGATCGTCAGTTTCAAGACGTATCCGCACGTCGACATGTACGAGACCGGCGAGCATGCGGCGCGGCTGCTGCTGGACCGATTGCACGGCCGCGCGCGGCCCGTGCTCGCGTGGCGGCAGCCGCCGCTGATGACGTCGACGCTGCGCAGCGCGAGCGCCGAAGGCGCGATGCGGCGCGCGGTGGAAGCCGCATGCGCGGCCGAGGCGGACGGCATGCTCGCGGTCTCGGTGCTGCCCGGTTTCTCGCTCGCGGATATTCCCGCGCCGTGCATCAGCGTGGTCGTGGTAGCCGACGGCGACCGCGCCGCGGCCGACGCCGTCGCCGAACGCATCGCGCGGCAGATCTGGGATGCGCGCGACGAATTCGTCTATCGCAGCGCGCCGCTCGCCGAATCGGTCGCACAGGCCGCGGCGCTCGCCGACGGCGCGGACCGCCCGGTGCTGATGCTCGATCACGGCGACAACTGCATGTCGGGCGGCCCGTGCGACACGATGGACCTGCTCGAAGCCGCGCTCGCGCACGGGCTCGACGGGATCGTCAGCGGGCCGTTGTGCGACCCCGAAGCCGTCGCGGCGCTGATCGACGCGGGCGTCGGCGCTACCGTCACGGTGCCGGTCGGCAACCGTCTGCCGTCGCACGGCGGCGTGCGGCGCGAACCGTTCCGCGCGACGGGCATCGTGCGCGCGATCACCGACGGCGAGTACGTGATCACGGGGCCGACGTACACCGGGCAGCGTGCGTACATGGGCCGCGCGGCGGTGCTTGACATCGGCACGGCCACGCTCGTCGTCACCGAGCGCACGCAGGAGCCGTGGGATCTCGGCGTGTTCGAGAGCGTGGGTGTCGATCCGCGGCGCGCGCGCTTCCTGCTGCTGAAGTCGCGGATGTATTGCCGGCCGGTGTTTGTGCCGATTTCGTCCGCGCTGGTCGAATGCGACAGCCGCGGCGTGACGGGCTCGGACTTCGGGCTGTTTCGCTACGCGCGGCTCGCGCGGCCGGTGTATCCGCTCGACGACGTCGTCGAGTGGTCATCGGGGACGCGACGCACGGATTGACGGAACCGGACCGGGCGCGAGACGCCGGGTCGGCCCGCTTTCGGGCATCATCCGATAGCGCCGGCCCGTCGAGCAGCAGGGCCGGGCAATCCATTGCGTCCGCAACCGATCCGGAGAACCGACCGCCATGCATTCGAATCCTTTCCGCCTGCGCAGCGCGCGCCTGCTCGCCGCGCTGACCCTCGCCACGACGGCCGTTGCCGTGCACGCCGCCGACTGGATCGTGTCCGGCAACGACGGCAAGTACCAGCGCGTCGAGGGCCGCGACACCTATCTGCCTGCCCCGCCCGCCGACACGCTGACGCTGCTCGACGCCAGCACGTTCCCGCCGAAGGTCGCCCTGCAGGTCGACGTCGAGAACGGTATCCAGGGGCCGCCGCAGGCCGTCGCGATCACGCCCGATGCGAAGCTCGCGCTCGTCGGTGCGCCGACGCGCTACGACACGGCCGCGAAGCAGCTCGTATTCGACACGTTTCTACAAGTCGTGAATCTCGACAGCGCGCCGCCGGCGATCACGCGCATCGAGCTCGGCACGCATCCGCAAGGGATCGCGATCGACCGCTCGGGCCGGCTCGCGCTCGTCGCCAACGTCGACGGCAGCGTGTCGATCGTGCGTATCGACGGCACCCACGTGACGCTCGACGGCAACCTGAAAATCGGCAAGAAGCGGCTGGCCGGGATCAGCTTCACGCACGACGGCAAGCATGCGCTCGTGTCGCTGCGCGACGAGCAGGGCATCGCGGTACTGAACGTCGACGACGGCAAGGTGACCGACAGCGGCACGCGCCTGAGCACCGGCGTCGCGCCGTATACGATCGACGTGTCGAGCGACAACCGCTGGGCCGTCGTCAGCAACGTCGGGCTCGCGGGGCTGCCCGGTTACTCCGGCACGCTCGCGGGCGACGCCGATTCGGTCGCGCTGATCGACGTGTCGCGCGTGCCGTTCCGCACGGTCCAGTACCTGACGGTGCCGTCGCTGCCGGAAGGCGTCGCGATTTCGCCGAACGGCAAGTGGATCGCCGTGCAGGCGATGGACGGTTCGAACCTGACGGCCGACAACCCGGGCCGCCACAAACTCGGCAAGGTGCTGCTGTTCGAGATCCGCGACGGGCAGGCCGTGAAGGTGAGCGAGGCGCCCGGCGGCGAAGCCGCGCAGGGCATCGTGTTTACCGCCGACAGCCGGCACGTGATCGTGCAGTTCAACGTCGAACGGCAGCTTGCGCTGTATGCGGTCGACGGCGGCAAGCTGCGCGATACGGGCAAGCGGATCGCGCTGACCGGCGGCCCGTCTTCGCTGAGGACGTTGCCGCGCTGACGCGCCGCCGCGCGCTTCGTCAATTCTTTCGCATCCCTGAGTGAACGGGGCGCCCGGAGTCGCCGGGCGCCCGTCGCCGCACATCCCGCTCCGGCTGGTTGCAACGCAACAAACGCGGGAAATTTGTGCTCAAAGCCACTTAACTCACAATTGTTTAGTTAAACAAACTGAAAATTCGGGAAACTTCTTGTGGTGAATAAACAGTCGTTACGGCACTGTTAAGTCCCCGGGAAGGGAGCGCCGGATGCGGTGCCGATTCGGTGGGCAGCACGCCCGCGCCTGCCGCGATAGCGGCAGGCGCCGGAAATTCGCAAGCGGAAGTCTGCGCGGCGCCGATTGGGGGGGAAGCCGGCGTCGCGCCGCGCAAGGTGGCAAGCCTGGCGGCGCGTCGGAACATCGTCGACGCCGGATGATTCGTTTAATTAATGGTACTAAACGAAAATGAAAAATCCACGACTCTTGATCGTCGCTGCACTGACGTGTGCGGCGCTCGCCGCGTGTGGCGGCGATGACGTGAACGGTACGTCGACCGCCGGCAACGGCGGCACGGACGGGCCATCGACATCGGGGCCATCGCAACCGGGACAACCGGGGCAGCCAGCGCAACCGGGCCAGCCGTCCACGCCGACGCCCACGCGCACCAACATGCAATTGACGCAGTTCGTCAATCCGCTGATCGGCACGCAGGTCAATGGCGACTCCGGCTACGCGGGCAACGTGAACCCGGGCGCCACGGTGCCGTTCGGGATGGTCGATTTCGGGCCGAACACGCCGCGCTACAACTTCAACGGGTCGGGCGGCTACCTGTCGTCGGGCGGATCGACCGGTACGATCGATTTCTTCAGCGTCACGCACCTGAGCGGCGTCGGCTGCCCGGGGCAGGGCGCAGTCGCGATGCTGCCCACCGACGGGGCGAACGCCATCGCGCCGGGCGGCAGACCGGCCGGCATCGGATACAGCTATGCGGATGAAGTGGCTCAACCGGGCTACTACAAGGTGCGCCTCGCGAACGGCATCACGACGGAACTGAGCGCGACCGCGCGTTCCGGCCTCGCGCGCTTCACGTACACGGACAAGAACAAGGGCTTTTTCTCGATCGATGCGAAGCTGAACGGCAACAGCGATTCGGGCAGCACGAGCATCACCGCGAACAACGTGGCGCTCGCGCTCGCCAGCGACGGCCGGTCGATGAGCGGGCAGGCGGTCGCGCCGGCGTTCTGCACGCCGTACGGCACGATCTGGAATGCTCCCGTGTATTTCTATGCGACCTTCGACAAGCCGCTGCGCAAGCAAACGGGTACGTCGTCGGTGAATACCGCGAGCAACGGCGCGGCGACACTGCAGTTCGACCTGACCGATGCGGACAAGACCGTCACCGTGAAGGTCGGCATCTCGTCCGTCAGCGTGTCGAATGCGCAGGCCAACCTCGCGGCCGAGGGCGAAAAACTGGCGTTCGACGATGCGCGGACGAAGGCCTCCGCGGCGTGGAACGACCGGCTCAACACGATCCAGATCGATCAGGCGAAGGACCCGGCTGCGCTGAACGCCACGCAGAAGGCGAATCTCACGAAGTTCTACACGGCGCTGTATCACGTGTTCAGCGCGCCGACGCTCTACAGCGACACGAATGGCGAGTTCCGCAGCATGCGTCAGCCGAAGAACGCGAACGGCGGCTATCCGACCTCGGTGGACCGGACCGGCACCGTCCCGCAGCGTGCCACCGCGAACGTCAAGGACTATGCGTACAAACGTCCGGACGGCTCGCAAGGCGGCGGCGCCAATCACTACACGGGTTTCTCGCTGTGGGATACGTATCGCTCCCAGGCGCAGTTGCTCGCGATGCTCGCGCCGCAGGAAGCGAGCGACATGATGCAGTCGCTCGTCGTCGACGGGCTGCAGTGCGGCGCGTTTCCGCACTGGGTCGACGGCAGTGACGATTCGACGCCGATGGCGGGCGACAACGCGCTGAACGTGATTGCCGGTTCCTACAAATTCGGCGCGACCGATTTCGATCTGGTGTCGGCCGCGCGCCTGACGAAGCAGTCGGTGTTCGATCCGTCGAGCGCGTGCAACGACCGCGCGAGCGCGCCGGGGCTCGCCAATTTCCTGACGGCCCATTATCTGTCGCAGAGCGACGACGGCCACTCGTCGTCGGCGACCATCGAGCGCGTGCTGAGCGACCGCTCGGCGGCCGCGTTCCTGCAGGCGCTGCCTGCCAGCGTGCTGAACGCGCCGTCGGTCGGCGTGACGGCGGACAACATCGGCACGCTGTACACGCGCGCATCGTGGTGGCGCAACATCTTCGACTACCCGAACAAGGTGATCGCCGCGCGTAACGCGCCGCCGGCCGGTGCGGCGCCCGGCACGCTGGGCGCGCTCGTGCCGGGTTCGTTCCACGAATCGACGGAGCCGAACTACTTCTGGTCCTTCGCGCAGGACTGGTCCGCGCTGATCGATGCGATCGGCGGCAAGCAGGCGGCCGTCGCGCGGCTGAACAAGCTGTTCGCGATCACGACGCCGTATTCGACGGTGCCGACTTCGGGCAGCCTGAACGGCGGCGAATCGTCGAACGGCCTCTATATCGGCAACGAACCGTCGTTCCAGTCGCCATGGGGCTACAACTGGGCCGGGCAACCGAGCGGGGCGCAGTACATCCTGCCGATCATCATGGCGCAGACGTTCGGCACCGGCCGCGACGGCCTGCCGGGCAACGACGACATGGGCGCGACGTCGAGCTGGTACGTGTGGGCGACGCTCGGCATGTTCCCGGTCATTCCGTCGGAAGCTGGTCTTGCGTTGTCCACGCCGCAATTCAGCGGCATCACGGTCTGGCTCGGCAACGGCAAGACGCTGCGGCTCGAAAGCGACCAGCAGGTCGCGGCGGACGATACCGGCCGTGCCGCGTTCCCGTATATCCAGTCGCTGAAGGTCAATGGAGCCGACTATGCCGGGTCATGGCTGCCGCTGGGCAAGATCGCCAACGGTGGGACGATGCGCTACGCGCTGTCCGCGACGCCGACGCAATGGGCGGCCGCCGACAACCTGACGCCGCCGTCCGGGCCGAACGCGGACTATACGCAGATGACCGCCGGCGGCGCGTCGACTGCGATGCGCACGCAGCGCCAGGTCGGCGCGCGATAAAGGCAGGGATGCCCGCAGGGCAGCTGCGCTGCGCGCATCTGCGGAGACGATGCCATCATGGAGGACAACTACAATCCTGCCGGCGTTCTACAGCGACAACTGTCTGAACCTGATGCCGGGCGCGAAGCGGCAGATCACGATCGACCTGCCGCATGCGAACGCGCCCCGATATCGCGCGTCGCGTTGCGGATCGACGGGTGGCGACTCGATCGGCCGAACTGCAGGCTCGGGCTCGGCGGTGTGCCGGTCGGGTTCAACGAGCGCGCGCTGACGGTCGATCAGGCGGTGGCGACGTTCGCGAGTGCCCGCGTCGCGACGTGCGTCAGGGACGCAGCAGATCGAACCCGCCGAAGACCACGACACCGCTGAGCACGATCATCGCGACGGAGTGCTGGCCGAAGTAGAGAATCGCGGCGGCAAGCCACGTCGTGATGCAGAAGGCGCCGATGCGGGCCATCGTGTGTTCCTCGAATGCGTGATGAAGCGAATGCATGCCGCACGGCGTTCGCCGCTCGCGTGGACAAGCGGGGTACGCAGGGCAGACGAACGGAAAAGGCGACCCGGAAAGCCGCGATTGCGGCGTCGGCACAGGTTGCATGCCGCGTGCAACGGCGCGGAGAGTCGAAGCCGGCGGCCGTGGCGCGTTCGGGCCCGACGGAGGCGGTCGACGTGCGTATCCAGCCGGCGAAGCAGCGATTCTACCAGCGCCGCCCGCCTGCCAATCTGGCCCTTTCGCGGTCGATTGGAGTGCGCGCGGGGCAATCCACCCGGCCCCGATATTCAAGTTTCGTGTGACGAATGCCGTAAACGAACTGGAAGGCGATTTTCGCCCTTGTCACTTCGTTTACCGACACACGGACCGACACGATGCAGATCGATTTCTCCACGACCGCGCGATCCCCGCTCGCGGACAGCGGCGTGACCGCGAACGCACCCGCCGCGACGTCGTCCAGCGGCGGCACGACGGATGCAGCGAGCACGACGGGCACGACCGGCGCCACGGGCGCGACCGACACGACCCGTACCACCGGCACGAAGGATTCGACCGGCGCCACCGGCGAAACGCTCGGCGCGGCGGGCGCATCGTCGGAAGACCCGGCGGTCGCGCAGTTGAAGGCGCTGATCGAGCGGCTGCAGAAGCAGCTCGCGACGCTGGAGCGGCAGATGGCCACCGCGGCGCAGCGCGCGAAGGACGACCCGGCCGCGGCCGTCGAACAGCAGTCGCTGAGCGCGGAAGCCAGCGCGATTTCGGCTGCGCTCGCGACGGCCATCTCGCAACTCGCGGCGGCGCTCGAAAAATCCGGCGGCTCGCCGTCGGGCGGGCTGGTGTCGACGCAGGCCTGAGCGCCCGCGGCGGCACGTCGGCCGCCCGCATTACAATCGCAAGCTCGTCTCCCTCTCGAGGACGGCTGAACGATGCATGCGGAACCCGACGACGAACTCGTTCGCTTCGACGCGCACGGCGGCACGCCGCTGCCGGCGGCCGGCGCGGAAGGATGGATCGACCACGACGGCGCACGCATGTGGCACGCGTCGTTCGGCCAGGGGCCGGCGGTCGTGCTGCTGCACGGCGGCCTCGGCCACGGCGGCAACTGGGGCAACCAGGTGCCGGCGCTGCTCGCGGCCGGCTACCGCGCGATCGTGATCGACAGCCGCGGGCACGGTCGCAGCACGCGCGACGACCGACCCTATTCGTACGAACGCATGGCATCGGACGTGCTGGCCGTGCTCGACGCGCTGCACGTCGACCGTGCACGCTTCGTCGGCTGGAGCGACGGCGCGTGCATCGCGCTCGTGCTCGCCGCCCGCGCACCGGAACGCGCGGCCGGCGTGTTCTTCTTCGCGTGCAACATGGATCCGGGCGGCACGAAGGAGATGGTGCCGAGCCCGCTGATCGACCGCTGTTTCGCGCGGCATCGCAAGGACTATGCGCGACTGTCCGCGACACCGGACCAGTTCGATGCGTTCGTCGCGGCCGTCAGCGAAATGATGCGCACGCAACCCGATTACACCGCGCAGGACCTCGCGGCGATCGCCGTGCCGGTGGCGATCGTGCAGGGCGAGCACGACGAATTCATCCGGCCCGAGCATGCGGCGTACTTGGCACGCACGATCCCCGGCGCGACGCTGACGATCCTGCCCGGCGTGAGCCATTTCGCGCCGCTGCAGCGGCCCGAACGGTTCAACGCGGCGATGCTGGCGTTTCTCGAGCGGCTGCCGGGATGATGCACGCACGGCCCGCCGGCGAGCGGGCGCGTGCGTCGGCCCGGGTTCAGACCATCGCGTTGTCGGCGCCCGGAATTTCGTGCGCCTTGATCTGCTTGCGCTGCAGCTTGTAGCGCAGCTTCCCGAGCATGCCGTCCTCGTGGCTGACGCGCGTGATGTTCTGCACGTATTCGTCGTCCGGTGCGATGGCCTGCGCGCCCATGATCCATCGCACGCTTTCGCGATAGTCGTACAGCGACTTGTCGTTGATGTCCGCAAGGAAGAACGACAGCGCGGCCATCGCGGCAGGGTGACCGCCTTCGGCATGTCGGCGCAGTTCGTCGACGTAGCGATGGCGCGACGGATAATCCTCGATGTCGCCGATGAACATCAGCATGCACTCGAGGCCGTCCGTATGCCCCATCTCGTGCGCCTTGCGCGCGGCCTCGACGGCCTCGGCCTGCATGCGCACGCGTTCGGCACGGTCCGTGCTGGTCTGCCCGATGTGATGGTACGTGTAGCCGAGCCGGTACGCAGCCATGTTGCCGCCGGCCTCCATCGATTCGCGGAAGTAGTGGGCGGCGCGGTACGGGTCGGGCTCGACATGCGTGCCGTCCTTGTAGAAGCAGCCGAGCAGGTAGCCGCACGAATCGCCGCCCGCCTCGTAGCCGAGCTTGCAGATGGCGAGGGCATCGGCGGGGCGCCGGTTCTCATACTCGAACGCGGTGGCGATCTGGTTCCATGCGAGCGAGCCGGGCTCGTTCTCGCGCGCGGCTTCGAGCCAGGCGTCGCCGCGCGCGTCGTCCCGCGCGAAGCCGAACGTGCCGGTGCGATGCGCATAGCCGCGCAGGATCATCGCCGACGTGCAGGCGCGCGCGTCCGACGCACGTTCGATCGCGCGGGGCAGCCAGTCGCCCTGTGGATCGAGGCCGAGCGCCAGCCGCAAGCCCATCGCCATCGCGCGGTTGTCGTCGATCGGCTCGTTGCGTTCGGCTTCCTGCAGCCGCGCGTAGGCTTGTTCGTACTCGCTGCGCTTGAAGTGGCTGTACGCGAGCCAGTGCAGCGTTTCCCACCGGTGATACGGATGCAGCGCGGCCTGCGCACGCGCGAGCGTCGCGGTCATCGCGTGGCGTGCGTCGTCTTCGTCGTCGTTCGCATCGAGCGTGTTGCCGGCGTAGTCGTCGCGCCAGATCTCGTGCAGCAGCCGGTCCTTCTCGACCGCATCGAGGTGCGCGCACGCGTCGGACGCGACGAACGCGCGGATGTGATCGTGCGAGCCGCCCCAGCGCGGCTGCATGTACCAGATGAACGTGCGCATCGGGAAGAACAGCTTCGGGTGGACGTGCAGCGTCGCCTCCATCCAGTACCACTTCTCCTTGCGCAGCTTCTTGCCCTGGACCGGGCCCGGCAACGCGTCCGGAAATGCCGGCGGGCAGGCGACCGGCACGTCGGGATTCAGCCCCGAACGCGCGAACATCTGCTGCAGTTCGGCGTGCGTGGCTTCGTCGTCGGCGCCGGCGTTCAGCTGCAGTTCGGTGACGGGCCAGCGGCGCTCGCGCACGAGCTGCGCGAGCCACTCGGGTTCGCCGAACGACGACACGCTCGTGAAGATCACCATTGGCGCGCTCCACATCGTCGGCGCGAGCGCCAGCGCGCGCAGCGCGGCGACGAGCGTCAACGTCGCGCACGCATGCGCGCCGATCCAGCCGGCTTCGGTCACCGTTTCGGCCCAGCCGCCGCCGCGGTATTCGTAGGCCCAGTGGTGCCAGTAATGCGCTTCGCACAGCCACGCGTGCGCGGAGCGCGGGTTCGCGGCCTGCCACGCGCGCAGGCGCGCGAGGCCCTCGGCGCCGGCGTCGAGGCACGACTGCACGTCGGCCGGCAGCGCGTCGACGTACCGCCCTTCGGCGATGCGATCGTCGAAGCTCGCGGCGAGCGCGGCATCGAGTTGCGCGTCGAGCGCGGCGAACTCGCCCGCGCGCAGCAGCGCGTCGACGTCGCAAATGAACCAGCGGGATGTCGCGGGCGGAATCAGGTCGGCGGAAGCGGAGGACATGTCGGTATCGGCGGTCATGACGAAACGGGTTGAGGATCGAAGATGCGGTAGCGCTTCCACGGCAGCGAAAGCCAGTTTCCGGACGGATTGCGCAGGTACTCGCGCACTTCCTGCGTGGCGCGCGACGACGCGGGGCCGTCCTGGCCGCTGCCGCGCAGCCACTGCTGGCGCGCCCGCGCATACGCGAGTCCGAAGTCTTCCCAGCTGTCGAAGCTGTCCTGCGCGCGCTGGGCGTTGAGCAGCAGCACGACCCACGCGTGCTGTTCGGACGTCCAGCCGAGCAGCGCGATGCAGCGCACGAGAAATGCGGTGCGCGCGCAGTCGAACGCGAGTGCGTCGCGCACGCGCCCGACGGCGGCGAGTTGTTCGTAGAAGCCGTCGTGCGAGCGGCCGACGCCGCGGATCCAGCCCGCAAGGATCGACGGCACGCGCTGCACGATCTGCCACTCGGGCAGGTCGGCCGGCAGGTCGAGTTCGCGCCTGACCTGGCGTGCGAGCCGTTCGCGCTGCGAATCGGGCAGCGCATGGACGAGATCGTCGCAATCGCAGCGCAGCCCGTTGCGGATCAACAGGATGTCGGCCAGCGCGAGCGCCCAGCGACGGCGGTTCGGCGGCGCCTGCTCGGCCTGCGCATGCGCGAGACGAACGGCCGTGGTTTGCCGTACCGGCACCGCGCTGTCGGCGCCCGCGGCCTGGTCGGCGTCGACTTCGCGCACCATCCGCGCGGCGACCCGGAACGAGCGACACACGTACCACACGAGCCACAGCGCGACCGCGCCGAGCAGCAGTTTCAGCATGACGGGCTCCCGTCCGCCGGCACGGGCAACGCGAACGCCGCGCACAGCGCGGGATCGATCGCGATGCCTTCGATCTCGAATGCGGTCGTGGCCGGTGGTGCATTCGGTGCGCGCGCGGCCGGCAGCGCATCGGCCGGCAATGCGTGGCGCGCGGCCGCCGCGACGGCCGGATCGATCTGCCGCAGCTGGCCGAGCGCATAGGGCGCGTTGCGCAGCAGCAGCCATTGCAGCACGGCCGGCGGCTGCTCGAAATGCTCGATCAGGTGGAAGTTGTCGCTCATCACGCTCAGCAGATGGTCGGGCGAGCGCACGTCGGTGACGAAGGTCCAGGCGCCGGTGGCCGCGCCCGGCGCGTCCGGCTCGAACACGAGGCCCATGCCCTCGCAATCCGGATGGCGCTCGCCGCGCGGCGCGAGCGCGCGCAGGAACTGGCGGACGTCGTCGGCATAGCGGCGCACCGGATGACGATTCTGCTTGCCCTTGATCTGGTCGATGCGCAGGCCGTCGCCGCTGACCTGCAGGCTGATCGTCACGTGCGGCTGGTTGCCCGCGCCGCGCAGCGTGAACAGGCGCAGCCGGCCGTCCTGCGCGGCTTGCGCGTACTGCTCGCCGTAGCCGCCGCGCAACCGGCGGCGATCCGCGAACTGGCCGAGGCAGTGCTGCATGTAGTACGACTCGTACGCGAGCTCCTCGCGCAGCGCCGCATGGCTGCCGACGAATTCGAACACGATTCCGTTCGGCGTGCGCAGCACCTCGCGCAGCGCGAGGCCGCTGCTCGGCACCCAGCCCTTGTCGCGGCGCGCCTGCATCCGCTGGTGCTCGCGTTCCCACATGTCGAGCGCCATCGCGCAGGTAATGCGCTGCAGTTTCTGCGCGAGCCGCGTGCCGGCGCGCGAGCGCAGGAATTCGACCAGCACGCGTTCGCGGTCGATCAGCAGCATGTGCTCGGGATCGATGAAGTAGAGCGGCGCGGGCTCGGCGGCGGGTAGCGGCACAGCGTTGGCCGCCGGGCCGGGAGCGGCAGACGCCGCGGACGCCGGTTGCGCGCGGAACCGGCGCACGAGCCATTCGGGCGCCGGCCGGTCGGCGCCGGCGAGTGCGCGGTAATCGGCGAGCGAATCGAGCGGCTGCGCCTGCTCGAACGCACCGACGACCCAGCGAAAGAAATGGTTGCCGAGCCACGCACGGATCTCGGCCGGATCGTCGCGCTCGGTGCTGCGGCGGGCGATCGCCGCCTTGATGTCGGGCGCATTGACGACGTCGCGCGGCCGATAGGCCGACGCGGCCATGGTTTCGGTCACGGGTTCACTCTCCGGTCGGGCAGGGCGTGCGCGGGCGGTGCGCGCAGGACCCTGGCGGTTCTTTTGGCTCAACGGCGAAACGGCGAACGTGCGCGCGCAAGAACGCGCTGGCGTCGCGTATTCCGGTTCAGGTCGATCGGTGCGTGAACGTCACGCGAGCGCGCGGGAGCCGATGACGCGGGAGCGGGCGAGCGGGATAGGGCGATTCATGGATTCTCTCAGGTCGGATTTTATTTTTGGCTTTCGCGAGTCTACTTCGATCCGTGCGGATGAATCAATCACGCGGCTGGCCGGCGCCGCTGGATCTGACAAGACTTATCTCTTTTTCATCGATTTTCGACGAGGCGCCACCCGGCCGCCGGATTCGATGCTGTTAAAACCGGCAGGTTTTCCCGGAAAACGGGTGAGTGGCCCGGCCATGACGGCGGCCTCGTTCCCGCCTTCCACTTATCTCATAAGTTTTTCTTTCGGCTCGCGCAACATATCGTCGATTGTTGG
Organism: Burkholderia sp. 28_3; assembly: GCF_003253915.1. Lineage (NCBI taxonomy): Bacteria > Pseudomonadati > Pseudomonadota > Betaproteobacteria > Burkholderiales > Burkholderiaceae > Burkholderia > Burkholderia sp. 28_3. The sequence continues at coordinate 107,433 of NZ_QKZF01000008.1, read as the reverse complement.
CGGCCGGGCGGTAGCGGATAGTCCTGCTTCGACAGGCCGGTCGCCACCTTTTTCGCGCGGCGCGGCCGGATCTGTTGTCCATGCAACCATCGGAAAGAGAAGGAACCGCCCCCATGCGATTCAATGCGACACGCTTCGCCGCGACCCTGCTGGTCGCCGCATGCGCGACCGCCACGGCCGGTCGCGCGGCCGCCGTCACGCAGGACGACCTCCGCGACACCGTCACGCGCCAGATCGCGCCGCTGATGAAGCAGTACGCGATTCCCGGCATGGCGATCGGCATCGTCGCCGACGGCAAGCCGTACGTGTTCGACTACGGTGTGATGTCCAAGCAAACCGGCAAGCCGGTGACCGGCGACACGCTGTTCGAGATCGGCTCGGTCAGCAAGACGCTGACCGCGACATTGGCGTCGGACGCGCAGGAGGGCGGCGAACTGTCGCTCGCGGACCCTGCAGGCAAATATCTGCCCGAGCTGCAGGGCAAGCCGTTCGGCGTCGTGACGCTGCTCCAGCTCGGCACGCACACGCCCGGCGGAACGCCCCTGCAGGTGCCGGACAGCATCCGCGACGACGCGGGCCTGATCCGCTATCTCGACGCGTGGCGGCCCGCGTATGCGCCGGGCACGCACCGCAAGTATTCGAACGTCGCGATCGGCATGCTCGGCTGGCTCACCGCGAAGGCGATGCACCAGGATTTCGCGACGCTGATGGAGCAGCGGCTCTTTCCCGCGATCGGGATGACGCATACGTACATCAACGTGCCCGCCGCGCGCATGGCCGACTATGCGCAGGGCTACACGAAGGACGGCAAGCCGGTGAGGATGACGGAAGGCATGCTGTGGCAACCGGCTTACGGCGTGCGGACCACGGCGGCCGACCTGCTGCGCTTCGTGCAGGCGAACATGGGGATGATCCACACCGCGCCGCGCTTGCAGCGCGCGATCGAACGCACGCACACCGGCTACTTCCGCGCGGGGCCGCTGACGCAGGACCTGATCTGGGAACAGTACCCGTACCCGGTCGCGCTGCCGACGCTGCTGGCGGGCAACGCGCCGAAGATGCTGTTCGATGCGGTGCCGGCCAGCGCGATCCAGCCGCCGCTCGCGCCGAACCCGGCGACCTGGATCAACAAGACGGGCTCGACCGGCGGTTTCAGCACGTACGTCGCGTTCGTTCCCGCGAAGCGGATCGGGATCGTGATGCTCGCGAACGGCAACGTGCCGATCGAGGAGCGCGTGAAGGCCGCCTACCGGATTCTCGGGTCGCTCGGCGACGCGCGGTAACGTTGTCGCGCCCGCCCGTCGGGAAGCGTTCATGACGGGCGGGCGAGCCCGTGGTCGGCGGCTCGGGCCGGCGGCACGAGATCGCGGCCGACGGCTGCACGCCGGTCGAAGCGGGCTTCGCCTGACGCGGCCCATCATCCCGCCGCGCGCAAAACTGTTTTAGCGATTCACGCCTTCCGCCGTCGGCACCGGCCGTCGATACTGCGACGCACGACATTTCGCGGGACGGGCGCCGCATGGCCCGTTTCGCCTCCGGAGCAGCGGATGAAAGGCATCAGGATATTCGTGACGGGCGCGACCGGCTACATCGGCGGCTCGGTGGCCGCGCGGCTCGTCGCGGCAGGGCACGTCGTCACGGGGCTCACGCGCGATGGCAGCCACGCCGCGAAGCTCGCGGCGGCCGGCATCATGCCGGTCGTCGGCACGCTCGACGACACGGCGCTGCTGTACGCGTTCGCGCGCGACGCGGACTGCGTCGTCAACGCGGCGAGCAGCGATCACCGCGAGGCCGTCGAAACGATCATCGCGGCGCTGAGCGGCTCGGGCAAGACGTTCCTGCACACGAGCGGCACGAGCGTGATCGCGGACGATGCGCAAGGCGCACACGGCGACGCGATCGTGTTCGACGAAACGACGCCGATCGTCGAGCCTGCGAAGGCCGAGCGCCGCGCGATCGACCGGCTCGTGATGTCGGCCGCGTCCCTCGGCATCCGCTCGGCCGTGATCTGCAACAGCATGATCTACGGCGACGGCCTCGGCCTGCGTCGCGACAGCGCGCAACTGCCGCTGCTCGCGGCCATCGCGCGCGATGCCGGCGCGGTGCGCGTGATCGGCAAGGGGCTGAACCGCTGGTCGAACGTGCACGTCGCCGACGTCGCCGACCTGTATCTGCGTGCGGTCCATGCGGCGCCACCGGGTGGGTTCTACTACGCGGAAAACGGCGAAGCGTCGTTCGCGCAGATCGGCCGTGCGCTCGCCGCGCGGCTCGGGTTGCGCTCGGTCGTCGAATGGGACGTCGCCGATGCCGCGCAGGCGCTCGGTCACTCGCGTGCGCATTTCTCGCTCGCGTCGAACAGCCGCGTGAAGGCGCTGCGCGCGCGGCGGGAACTCGGATGGGCGCCGAAGCACGGCGCGATGCTGGACTGGATTCGCGACGAGATGCCCGTCGCGGCCTGACGCGGCCGCTTCGCGTCGTCTGACGAAAAGCTGCGCGTGTTGGCGTGGCCGGCTTCCCGCTTCACACCCGATTGTTCGGACAATATTCGCCGCGAATTATTGAATCGAAATCAACTGTGATTCGCACGCGCGCCCGCTTATCAAACCGGCGCGGCGGCACTATCGTGGCGGTTCCTGACACCGCTGACGACTGCCGACCATGAAGACGACCCTCGACGAGATGCTCGCGTTCGTGACCATCGCCGATACCGGTTCGTTGACGGGGGCGGCGGACAAACTGCACCAGCCGACCTCGGTGATGAGCCGGATCCTGCGACGCCTCGAGGAAAAGCTCGATACCACGCTGATCCGCCGCACCACGCGCCGCCTCGAAGTGACCGAGGAGGGCAAGCTCTTTCTCGACTACGCGCGCGAAATCATCGCGTCGGTCGAATTCGCCGAGGAACAGATCGTCAGCCAGCGCGAGACGCCGGCCGGGCGACTGCGGATCAATGCGGCGATGCCGTTCATGCAGCACGTGATCGCGCCGATGATGCCGGGCTTTCGCGACGCGTACCCGGCGATCGAGGTCGAACTGCATACGAGCGACGAGATCATCGACCTGCTCGAACAGCGCACCGACGTCGCAATCCGGATCGGCGAGCTGCGCGATTCGACGCTGCATGCACGCCGGCTCGGCAGCAGCCGGCTGCGCATTCTGGCGAGTCCGGCCTATCTGGAGAAAGCCGGCGTGCCGACGCGTGTCGCCGATCTCGCGAACCATACGCTGCTCGGTTTCGTGCAGCCGGAGACGCTGAACCACTGGCCGCTGCGCACCGCGGACGGCGACGTGTACCGCATTCATCCGGCGCTGCAGGCGTCGAGCGGCGAGACGTTGCTGACGCTCGCGCTCAATGGCGCGGGCATCGTATGCCTCGCCGACTACATGACGGGCACGCATCGCCGCGATGGCAGCCTCGTCGAACTGCTCGTCGACGACGCCATCGAGTTTCGCCAGCCGATTCACGCGGTGTTCTATCGCAACACGACGCTGTCGTCGCGCATCGTCAGCTTTCTCGACTATGTGGGCGCGCAGTTGAAGGCAGGCGGCGACATCGATTGACGTCGATGCCGCCCGCACGGGTTCACGCGACGTAAAAGGGCGACGGGTTCGCATGACATCGAACCCGTCGCCCTTTGCGCATCGCTCGAAGCGAGCCGCGTGCTTACTGCCCCAGCGCACTCATCAGCCTGACCCGGCTCAACGTTTCCTCGGTGCGCGCCTGGGCGAGCGAATCCTCGGCCGCGAGCAGCGCACGCTGCACCTCCAGCGTATCGATGAACGCCGATTCGCCGCTGCGCCACGAGCGGTTGATCTGCGTATACGCATCACGCGCATTCGACACCGCGCGCTCGAGGCGCTCGGTCCGGCCGTGATTCCGGGCGGTCGCGGCCACCGATGTCTCGACGTCGCCGACGGCCGTCAGCACCGCCGTGCGATAGGCGGCGAGTGCCTGGTCGGCCTGTGCGCGCCGCAACGCGACGACGCTGCGGCGCCGGCCGCCGTCGAACAACGGCGCGCTCGCGCCGGCGCCGGCCATCCACGCGAGCGAACGCGCGAGCGACGCGCCCGAGAAACCGTCGATCGCCGCGCCGATCACGCCGATCAGTTGCAGGTGCGGCTTCAGGTCGGCCTCGGCGACGCCGATGCGCGCATAGGCCGCGACGACGCGCGCCTCGGCCGCGCGCACGTCGGGCCGCCGGCGCAGCAGGTCGGCCGGCGTGCCGATGCCCGGCGCGGCGGCGGTCCACACCGGCGCGGGCGCGGGCGGGTCGAGCCGCGCATAGATCGCCTGCGGCGTCGACGCGGTGATGATCGACAGCCTATGGATCGCGGCTTGCCGCTGCAGTTGCAGCGCGGGCAGCTCGGCCAGCGTCGTTTCCGTCTGCGCGGTGGCGCGGTCGACGTCGGCGGCCGGCACGACGCCGGCGTCGAACAGGCGCCGTGTCGATTCCTCGGTGCTGCGCTGGCTCAACGCGTTGGCCTCGACCAGCGCGAGCCGCTGTTCGAGGCCGCGCACCGTCACGTAGGTGCGCACGGTTTCGTCGATCGTCGCGATCCGCACGGCCGTCGCATCGTTTTGCGCCGATGCGATATCCGCGTCGGCTGCCGACACCCCCTGGCGGATGCGGCCGAAGATGTCGATTTCCCATGCGAGGCTCGCATTCAGGTCGAACGCGTTGCCGGTCGTCGGCGTATCGGTCGGGAACGCCTGCGATGCGGAAAGCCGCTGACGGCTGGCGCCGGCATTCAGGTCGACGGACGGGAACCATGACGACGCCGCGCCGATCCGCACCGCGCGGGCCGCATCGATGCGCGCGACGGCCGCCTGCAGGTCCAGGTTGTTCGCGAGCGCAGTGTCGACCAGCCGGTCGAGGATCGGATCGTGGAAGCCATGCCACCACGCGCCGGTGTCGGCGGCCGGGCCGCTGGCCGCGAGATCCGCGTTCGCAAAGGTCGCGGCCAGCGGCGGCGGCGTGACGGTGGCGACCGGCGCGCTCGTGCAGGCGGTCAGGACGGCCGCTGCGGACAGCGCGGCCACGAGTCGAACGAACTTCATTGCACAGCCTCCGTCGCGACGGCTGCGACAGCGGTCTTGCGCATCGCGAGCCGGCGAACCATCACATAGAACACGGGCGTAAACAGCAGCCCGAAGAATGTCACGCCGATCATCCCGAAGAACACCGCCGCGCCGACGGCCTGGCGCATTTCCGCGCCCGCGCCTTCGGAGATCACGAGCGGCAGCACGCCGAGGATGAACGCGAGCGACGTCATCACGATCGGGCGCAGCCGCTGCACGCATGCTTCGACGACGGCCTCGACGAGCTCGGCGCCGTCGGCCTCCAGCTGTCTTGCAACCTCGACGATCAGGATCGCGTTCTTCGCGGCGAGCCCGACCAGCACGATGAAGCCGATCTGCGTGAGGATGTTCACGTCCTGGCCGAGCGCGCGCACGCCGAGCGAGGCGGCAAGCAGGCACATCGGCACGATCAGCAGGATCGATACCGGCAGGCTCCAGCTGCCGTACTGCGCGGCGAGCACCAGATAGACGAGCAGCACGCACAGCGGGAACACGAGCAGCCCCGTGTTGCCGGCCGTGGTCTGCTGATAGGACAGATCGGTCCACTCGAACGAGATGCCGGGCGGCAGCACCTGTTTCGCCAGTGTTTCCATCGTCTTGATCGCGAAGCCCGAGCCGAGGCCCGGCGCGGTATCGCCGTTGATTTCGGTGGCCGGATACAGGTTGTAGCGCGGTGCGCGATCGACGCCGAGCATGTCGTCGATACGCGTCACGCTGCCAATCGGCACCATCTCGCCGTCGCGATTGCGCACCTTCAGCCGCGCGAGATCCGACGCGCCGACGCGGAACGGCAGGTCCGCCTGCGCGGTCACGCGATAGGTGCGCCCGACGATGTTGAAGTCGTTGATATAGGTCGAACCGAAATACGTCTCGACCGCGTCGTTGATCGCCTGGCTCGGCACGCCGAGCATCTCGGCCTTCTCGCGGTCGAGTTCGACGTGCACCTGCGGGCTCGTCGCGGAGTAGGGCGTGTAGACGCCGACCATGCCGGGCGTGCGGTTCGCGGCCGCGACGAGATCCTGCGTGGCCTTCGCGAGCGCGGCGGTGCCGAGGCCGTTGCGGTCTTCGAGCCGCATCGCGAAGCCGCCCGTGCTGCCGAGACCCTGCACCGGCGGCGGCATCGCGACGACGATCGACGCTTCGGTGATGGTCGCGAGCCGCTTGCGCATCTCGGCGGCAATCGTGTCGATCGTCAGGCCGCGCGCCTTGCGTTCCGGCCAGGGCTGGAACACCGGGAACAGGCCGGCGCTGTTCGCCGAGTTCGTGCCGGTCGCCGCGTTGACGCCGGAGAACACCGGCACGCGCGCGACACCGGGCACCGACAGCGCGATGTCCTCGATCTTGCGCGCGATCGCGCTGGTGCGTTCGAGCGTCGCGCCGTCGGGCATCCGCACGAGCACGACGAGGTAGCCGCGATCCTGAGCGGGAATGAAGCCCTTCGGGCTCGACACGAGCAGGTAGCCGGTTGCGGCGATCAGTACCACGTACAGTGCGGCCATGGCGGGAATGATCCGGACGACTTTCCGGACCAGCCGGCCATACGCATCGGACAGCCGCTGGAACAGGCGGTTGAACGCGTTCGAGAAGCGTCGCGCGACGCGCATCGCCGGCGCGAACGGCGCGGCCATGCGGGATGTCGGCGTCGGTGCGTCATGGTCACCGGCGTGCGCTTTCAGCATCATCGCGGACAGCGCGGGCGCGAGCGTTACCGACGTGAAGAACGAGATCGCGGTCGACACGGCGATCGTCACGCCGAACTGGCGGAAGAACTGGCCCGAGATGCCGGGAATGAACGAGGTCGGCACGAACACCGCGCACAGCACGAGCGTGATCGCGAACAGCGCGCCGCCGACTTCCTTCATCGTCAGCAGTGTCGCGTCGCGCGGCCCCGCACCGGCCGACAGGTGCCGCTCGACGTTCTCGACCACGACGATCGCATTGTCGACGACGATCCCCACCGCGAGCACGAGGCCGAACAGCGTCAGGTTGTTGATCGAGTAGCCGAGCACGGCCATCGCCGCGAATGTGCCGACGAGCGACACCGGAATCGACAGGATCGGGATGATCGACGGCCGCCAGCCCTGCAGGAACAGCAGCACGACGAACACGACGAGCACGACGGCCTCGTAGATCGTCTTGACGAGTTCGTGGATGCTGTCGCCGATGAACGCGGTCGGGTTGTAGCCGATGTTGTAGACGATGCCTTTCGGGAAGTCCCTGGACAGTTCGGCCATCTTCTTCTCGACCGCGGCCATCGTCGCGACCGCGTTCGCGCCGGGCTGCTGCAGCACCTGCAGCGCGATCGTCGGGTGGCGCAGCATGTAGCTGTCGGTCGCATACGCGAGGGCGCCGATTTCGACGCGTGCGACGTCCTTCAGCCGCACGAGCCTGCCATCCTTGCCCTGCTTGACGACGATGTCGCTGAAATCCTCGGGGCGCTTGAGCCGCCCCTCGAAGATCAGGTTCGGCTGGAATGCCTGGTTCGTGATCGGCGCCTGCGCGACCACGCCGCCCGCGAGCTGCGTGTTCTGCGCGCGTACCGCGGCGATCAGGTCGGCCGGGCTCAGGCCGAACGACGCGACGCGCTCGGGGTCGAGCCAGATGCGCATCGAGTATTCGCGCGCGCCGAGCGCGTTGATGTCGCCGACGCCTTCGATCCGCTTGAGCACGTCCGCGACGTTGCGGATCGCATAGTTCGATACGTACAGCGGATCGTAGCGCTGGTCCGGCGAGTACAGGAAGATCGTGCCGAGCTGCGTCGGCGACGACTTGCGTACCGACACGCCGCTGCGCTGCACCGGTTCGGGCAGGCGCGGCGTCGCGAGCGCGACGCGGTTCTGCACCAGCACCTGCGCCTTGTCGACGTCGGTGCCGGGCTTGAACGTCGCGGTAATGTTCAGGCTGCCGTCCGACGTTGCCTGACTGTACATGTACAGCATGTCTTCCACGCCGTTCACTTCCAGTTCGATCGGCGTCGATACCGTTTGCGAGACCGTTTCCGCGGAGGCGCCCGGATAGGTCGCCTGGATCACGACGGTCGGCGGCGCGATGTCCGGATACTCGGACACCGCGAGCGAGAAATAGGCCAGCGCACCGGCGATCGTCAACACGATCGACAGGACGATCGCGAGCACCGGCTGCTGGACGGACAGGCGGCCGAGGTTCATTGCGCGCTCCCCATCGTGCCGCTCGCCGCGTGGGCCACCGTGGCCGCTTCGATCGCGCGCGGCACGGCCTTGACCTTGTCGCCGGCCTGCACGCGCTGGAAGCCGTCGACGATCACGGTATCGCCCGCCTTCAACCCCGCATCGATCTCGCGCAGGTTGCCGTACAGGCGGCCGGGCGTGACCGGGCGGATCGCGGCGGTGCCGTTCGCGTCGACGAAGTACAGCACGCGGCGCGTCGCATCGGTCGCGACGGCCGCATCGGGCACGAGCAGCGCGTGGTGCGCGACGCGGCTCGACAGGTACACGCGGCCGAACTGGCCGGGACTCAGGCGCCGGTCCGGATTCGCGACGCGTGCGCGCTGGCGCAGCGTGCCGGTCGAGTCGTCGAGGCGGTTGTCGACGAAATCCATCGTCCCCGTCAGCGACGGCCGGGCATCGCCCGGCAGCGCGATCGCGACCTGCCGCGACGACGCGTTGCCGCCGCTTGTCCGCGCTTCGCGCGTATAGCGCAGGTAACTTTCCTCGTCGACGTCGAAGTAGATGTCGATCGGATCCTGCGACACGATCGTCGTCAGCACGGTCGCGTCGCTGTCGCCGCCTTTCACGAGATTGCCTTCGCTCACGAGTTTGCGGCTGATGCGGCCGGACATCGGCGCGACGATGCGCGTGAACGACAGGTCGAGGCGCGCGCGTTCGAGTGCGCCTTGTGCGCTCGTCACCTCGGCCTGCGCGCCTTGCACGGCCTGCCTGCGCTGGTCGTAGAGGCTCTGCGCGATCGTATCGGTCTTGATCAGGATGCTCGCGCGCTCGAAATCCTGCCGGCTCAGCTTCAGTTGCGACTGCGCGCGTTCGAGCGCGCCCTGCGCGGCGGTGACGGCCGCCTGGTACGGGCGCGGGTCGATGACGAACAGCAGGTCGCCCTTGCGGACGGTCGCACCGTCCTGGAACGCGACCTTGTCGAGATAACCGCTCACGCGCGGACGCACGTCGACGGTGTCGACCGCTTCGAAGCGGCCGGTGTAGACGTCGACGTCGTGGACGTCGCGCACGACGGGCGCACTGACGATCACGTTGGGCGTCGCGGCCGGGGCCTTGTCGTCCGACTGGCAGCCGGCCAACGCGACGAGCGCGGCGAGCGGAACGGCGGCCAGCACGGCCGATCGCGCGATGCGTTTCAATCCTGGATATCGGTTCATATGCGTACGAGATGTCGAGTGGGGCGCGTGGCGCCGGACGGTGCGAAGTATCGGGCGCGGCGCGCGGCGGATAAACGGACGAAGCGGCATAAGAACTTGTACTGCGCAGTCACGAATCGCTGCCTGCATCGGCGACCGGCGAGCCGGTTTCGCGGAGCACGGCGAGCAAGCGGAAGGGTAGCGACGACGCGCGGCCCGAATGCCTGTTCAGGCGATTCGGGCCGGCCATGCGGAGGGGGCGGACGCGCGGTTGCGCGTATCGGAAGGCGTGCTCGCTTGCACGCCGACGTGGCTCAATGCCCGCGATAGATCGAGTCGCGGCCGTTGACCGACATCGCGCGGCCGGATTCGCCGGCCGTGCGGGTTTCGCTGCCGTAACCGGTCGTGTCCGCGGCCGGGGTGGCGTTCGGGGCGGATTGCGCGACGGCGTTTTCGCGCACACGCTGTTCGGCGGCGAGGATCGCGGCCGGATACTGGTTGTGATCCAGCGCCGGGGTGTAGCCGACGGCCGCGAGGCGGGCCATCTCGGCCTTCACTTCGGCGCGGGTCAGCTGATGGTCGGCCTGCTGCGCGAACGACAGCGCCGGTGCGGCAAGGATCAGGGCGGCAAGGGTGGAAGAAACGAGCGTTTTCATCATGGGGTACCTGTGGGGTTGAGTGAGCCGCAACCAACGTCGACCACGTCGATGTCGTTGCGCGTGCAGCCAATATAGGTACGCCGACGCCCGGGAAAAACGGCTGCCGGACCAAATCATTTTTGATTCTGAGTCACGAATCGAACGTGAATTCGGTCGGCAGCCTTGCCGGCCGGGGCGTCTGGCCCGAACAGCGGCTGGGGGCCGGTGATCGAAACAGGCCGCCAATCGGCCCATTAGACCTCGCGGGACTCAAGTGTGTCGAATTCCGTCTTGGACAGACTTAACCCGTCTCCCTAGACTGAACTCGCTTTCCTTTACTCCCTGGAGAAAATCATGAGTCTCAAAGACAAGCTGCCCGGCAACAAGATCCTCGGTTTCGGTACCGCCCCGCTCGGCAACATGTTCCGCAACATCCCCGACGCGGAAGCCGCGGCCACCGTCGAAGCCGCGTGGCAACACGGCATCCGCTATTTCGATTCGGCCCCGTTCTACGGCGCCGGCCTGGCGGAAATCCGCCTCGGCGACGCGCTCGCGAACCATTCGCGTGACGAGTACGTGCTGAGCACGAAGGTCGGCCGCGTGATCCTCGACGAAATCGAAGACGTGTCGGCGCGCGATCTCGGCGAAAAGGGCGGCCTGTTCGAACACGGCCGGCCGAACCGCATCGTCAACGACTACTCGGCCGACGCGACGCTGCGCTCGATCGAGGACAGCCTGAAGCGTCTGCGCACCGACCGCCTCGATATCGTGTGGGTGCACGACATCGCGCAGGACTTCTACGGCGACGAATGGCTCGCGCAATTCGAAGTGGCGCGCAAGGGCGCATTCCGCGTGCTGAGCAAGCTGCGCGAGGAAGGCGTGATCAAGGCGTGGGGCCTCGGCGTGAACCGCGTCGAACCGATCGAACTGGTGCTCGACCTCGCCGAACCTCAACCGGACGGCATGCTGCTGGCCGGCCGCTACACGCTGCTCGATCACGAGCGCGCGCTGCAACGCGTGATGCCGGCGGCGGCCGCGCAGAACGTCGGGATCGTCGTCGGCGGCCCGTACAGCTCGGGCGTGCTCGCGGGCGGCACGCACTTCGAATACCAGAAGGCGTCGCCGGAAATCCTCGCGAAGGTCGACCGGATCAAGGCGATCGCCGCGCGCTACGACGTGCCGATCAAGGCCGCCGCGCTGCAGTTCTCGATGTCGCATCCGGCGACCGTCGCGGTGATCCCGGGCGCGAGCCGTCCGGAGCGGATCGCGGAAGACCAGGCCGCGCTGAACGTGGCGATTCCGGCCGACTTCTGGCGCGAGATGCGTGAACAAGGCCTGATCGCGGCCAATGCGCCGCTGCCGACCGATCGTTGATCCTGAAAGGTGATGACATGGTACAGGCACATGCAAGTATCGAGATCGCGGCTTCGGCCGACACGGTCTGGCAACTGATCGGCGGCTTCGGGTCGCTGCCCGACTGGCTGTCGTACATTCCGGCCAGCGAGCTGAGCGAGGGCGGGCGCGTGCGGCGTCTCGCGAATCCGGCGGGCGATGCGATCGTCGAGCGGCTGGTTGCGTTCGACGAAGCGGAGCGCAGCTATACGTACGCGATCCTCGAAGCACCGTTTCCGGTCGTGAACTATCGCTCCACGCTGCGCGTGCGCGAGAACGGCCCGAACGCGTCGAAGGTCGAGTGGTCCGGCACGTTCACGCCGCACGGCGCGACCGACGACGAAACGATCCGGCTGTTCCGCGGCATCTACGAAGACGGCCTCGCGGAACTGGCGAAGCGCTTCGCGGTGGCCTGACGGCGACACGTCGCATCGTGTGACGGAGGCGGGGCGTCCGGCTCCCGCCACGCCTTCGCCGCGGGTGTCGCCTGCGGCGCAGGTGTGGGCGCAGGTGTGAGCGCGTCGGCGTGGTTCTACACCGACGGGCCGCCGCCATCGGCGTGCAGCTCGTCGATCAGCAGCCGCGCGCCCGGCGAGATCGGCGCGCCCTTGCGCGTGACGAGTTCGTAAGGCTCGCTGCGCGAACCGATCCGCAGCGGCAGGATGCGCGTCATGTCGTGCCGCGCGAAGAATTCGGCGACGTCGATCGACACCAGCGCGACGAACGACGGATTGCCCTGCAACAGCGCGAGCGTCGCGAATGCCGACGTCGTTTCGAGCAGATGCGGCGGAAAGCGGATGTCGGCTTCGAGGAATTCGCGTTCCAGGAGCAGCCGCATCGGCATGTTCGCGCGATACACGACCCACCTGTATTCGGCGAGGTCGCGCAGCGCGAGCTTCTTTGCGCCCTTGAGCGGATGGCGCACGTTCGCGACCACCGCGAGCGTCTCGTCCTGCAGCTTCACGCTGTCGTAGAGCTGTGGCGTGCGGCTGATCGTCGTGCGGCAGATTGCAAGATCGAGCCGGCCTGCGTCGATCTCGCTCAGCAGCGCTTCGCTGGTGTCCTCGACGATCTCGACGGACATCTCCGGATGGCGTGCGACGAGCGTCGAGATCGCATCGGTCAGCCGCGGCACCGCGCCCATGATCACGCCGACGCTCACGCGCCCGCCATGTCCGCGCAGGATGCCGACGATTTCCTCGCGCAGATGTGCGAGATCGGTATGAATCAGCCGCGCGTAGCGGATCACGCAATCGCCGACCTCGGTCGGTTCGAGCCCGCGGTTGGTGCGATTGAACAGCGGCGTGCCGAAGGTCGTCTCGATCTCCTGCAGCGCCTTGCTCGCGCCCGGCTGCGTGAGCGCGACCTGCTGCGCGGCCTTGAGCAGCGAGCCCTGGTCGGCGAGCGCGATCAGCAGGCGCAGCTGCTTCAGGTGAAGGCGGGAAATGATGGAGTGAAGCGGCGGGGTCATGGATGTGACGAAAAGTTATACCGGTATCACGTCCCGTCAATTGTCTCGACGACTGTGATTCCTTATGCTGGCCCGTCGAGCCTTTTTATCAAGCCGTTTTTGGATGGGTGAACCGGGATGCCGCCGGCGTGCGGCGGAAAGCGGGCGCACTCACTATAACTTGAACTTATTGCCGTGTCGATTGCGGTCGCACCCGGACGACACGCGCTGGATGCCAGGAGCGAAGCACACATGGATCTGAACATCGAAGACCGCTGGGCGCTGGTTTGCGCGGCCAGCAAGGGGCTGGGCAAGGGGTGCGCGCAGGCGCTCGTCGCCGAGGGCGTGAACGTCGTGATCACCGCGCGCGGCAGCGACGCGCTCGACGCGACCGCCCGCGAACTGCGCGCGCTCAACCCGGCCGTCACGGTGGTGGCGGTGGCCGGCGACATCACGACGAGCGCGGGCCGCACGGCGGCGCTCGCGGCCGCGCCGCAAGTCGACATCCTCGTGAACAACGCGGGCGGCCCGCCGCCAGGCGATTTCCGCGAATGGACGCGCGACGACTGGATCGCGGCGCTCGACGCGAACATGCTGACGGCGATCGAGCTGATCAAGGCGACCGTCGACGGGATGACCGAGCGCGGCTTCGGGCGCATCGTCAACATCACGTCGAGCGCCGTGAAAGCGCCGATCGACGTGCTCGGCCTGTCGAACGGCGCCCGCACGGGGCTGACCGGCTTCATCGCGGGCATCGCGCGGCAGAAGCGCATCGCGGCGCGCAACGTGACGATCAACAACCTGCTGCCGGGGCTGTTCGATACCGACCGTCTGAAGAAGGCGACCGAAGCGTCCGCGCAGGCAGAAGGGGCGGACTACGAAGCGACGCGTGAAGCGAAGCGCCGCAACGTGCCGGCCGGGCGTTTCGGCACGGCCGACGAATTCGGCGCGGTCTGCGCGTTCCTGTGCAGCGCGCACGCCGGTTACCTGACCGGGCAGAACGTGCTGCTCGACGGCGGCGCATATCCGGGCACGTTCTGAGCGCGCGGCGTCCGTCGCGGGATGCCCGGGCCGCACGGTGCGCCCGGGCATGGCTTGCCCGCGTTACTTGATCACCAGCGGATTGACCGGCGCACCGGTGCCGCCGACGATCTTCAGCGGCGCGGCCGTGTACAGGAATTGCCACTGGCCGTCGCGCGCGCAATCTTCGGCGAGCGCATCGAGCAGCACGACCTCGGTGAACACGACGCCGAGGTTGCGCATCAGCGCGTTGTGTAGCGGAATCATCACGCCCGACACGGGGTCGACCGTCACTTCGTTGCCCATCGTATCGGTGACGAGGTTCGGAATCTCCATCTCGCGGAACCATTCGACGAGCTCGCGGCTGAACGTGAGCCCCGGCTCGACGTAGTCGCGATAGAACTCGGCTTCGTCGCGCTCGTAGAACGATCCGATCCAGCCGGTGCGGATCAGCAGGATGTCGCGCGGCTCGATCGTCACGTTCTGCGCGCGCGCCGCGTCGAGCAGGTCGTGATGATCGAACGTCTCGCCCTTGTCGAGCACGCGCTTGTTGCGATGGCGCGCGATGTCGATCAGCACCGCGCGGCCCGCGATACCGCGCTCGGCGATCGGCAGGATGCTCGCGCGTTCGAGGCCGCCGACCGTGCTCAGCGCGTCGTAGCCGTTCCACAGCGTATCGTCGTACCACACGTGCCCGAGCGCGTCGCACTGCGTCGAGCCCTGCACGTGCATGAAGATCACGTCGTCCGCGTATTCGACGTTGCCGTCGAAGTGCGCCTTGCCCGCGAGGAAATGGCCCTTGTCGAGCACGTTCATCCGCATCGACGGGCGCCGGCCCGGAAACAGCGGCTCGCCCTTCGCGTGGCCGATGTCCACCTGCAGCGTGAAGGTGCGGCCCTGGCGAACGGCGGCGATGCCGCGCATCACCTGTTCGGATTGCAGATAATTCAGCGCGCCGACTTCATCGTCGGGGCCCCACTTGCCCCAGTTGGTCGGCAGGCCGTCGAGCAGGCGCTTGACGTCGGGGCCATCGGCCGGTTTCTGCACACACATGTTCGTCTCCATCGTTGTGATCGACGCGAACCCGGGGGCGGTTTGCCGTGCGGGCATTCGGCATCGGACGGGCGCGCCCGGTGCGGCGCGACGTCGGACCAGTATAGAAATCGCGCCGCGCATCCGGTATTGAGAGCCGCTCATAGCGCTATGAAAAGCTGTCATGCGCGAAGTATTGACGCGGGTCGGGCGGGTTTGAAACCATCGTGGTCGATCGTGGCGGCGCCGCATGCGCGTCGACGCCAACGCATCCAGTCGATTGATCCACACAGGAAACGGAAATGAACATCGCAGGCAACTTGCTGATCGGTCAGCGCGCGCGGCGCGGCACCCAGGGCGTCACGTATGCGATCGACGCGGCGAGCGGCGAACGCATGGAGCCGGCTTTCGGCGGCGCGACCGTCGTCGATCTCGACGAAGCGTGCGCGCTGGCCTGGGCGGCCTTCGACGCGTATCGCGAGACCCCGCCCGAAGCACGCGCGCAGTTTCTCGAAGCGATCGCGGCGAACATCCTCGCGCTCGGCGATGCGCTGGTCGAGCGCTGCGTCGCCGAATCGGGCCTGCCGCGCGCGCGTGTCGAAGGCGAGCGCGGCCGCACGGTCGGCCAGTTGCGCCTGTTCGCCGGCGTGGTGCGCGCGGGCGACTACCTCGAAGCGCGCATCGATCCGGCGCAGCCGGAACGCCAACCCGCGCCGCGCCCCGATCTGCGCCTGCGTCATGTCGGCGTCGGCCCGGTCGCGGTATTCGGCGCGAGCAACTTCCCGCTCGCGTTCTCGGTGGCGGGCGGCGATACGGCGTCCGCGCTCGCGGCCGGCTGCCCGGTGATCGTGAAGGCGCACTCGGCGCACCCCGGCACGTCGGAACTCGTCGGGATGGCCGTGCAGCAGGCCGTGAAAGCATGCGGGATGCCGGAAGGCACGTTCTCGCTGCTGTTCGGCAGCGGCCTTGAAATCGGCCAGGGGCTCGTGCGCGACCGCCGCATCAAGGCGGTCGGCTTCACCGGTTCGCGCCATGCGGGGACCGAACTGATCGCGATCGCGAACGCGCGGCCCGAACCGATCCCCGTCTATGCGGAGATGAGCAGCATCAACCCCGTGCTGTTGTTCCCGCACGCGCTGGAACAACGCGGCGACGCGATCGCGCAGGCATTCGTGCAGTCGCTGACGCTCGGTGCCGGCCAGTTCTGCACGAACCCCGGGCTGATCTTCGCGGTGGAAGGGCCGGCGCTCGAACGCTTCGTCGCGGCGGCGGCCGGGCGGCTCGCGCAGGCGCCGGCCGCGACGATGCTCACGCCCGGTATTCACCAGGCGTTCGAGCGTGCGGTCGCGGTGTTCGCGCAGCATCCTCAGGTGCGGACCGTCGCGCGCGCCCAGGCGCCTGCCGGTGCGAACCAGGGGCAGGGCGCGCTGTTCGTGACGAGCGCCGACGCATTCCGCGAATCGAAGGCATTGCACGAGGAGATTTTCGGCGCGGCGTCGCTGATCGTTCGGTGTCCGGACCTGAACACGATGCTCGCGCTGGTCGAGTCGCTGGAAGGGCAACTGACGGCGGCGATTCATCTCGACGAAGCCGATTACGCGGACGCGCGCCGATTCCTCCCGGCGCTGGAGCGGCGCGCGGGCCGCGTCCTGGTCAACGGCTTCGGCACCGGCGTCGAGGTCGCGCATGCGATGGTGCACGGCGGCCCGTATCCGTCTACCGCGGACGGGCGTTCGACGTCGGTCGGCAGCCTCGCGATCCGCCGCTTCCTGCGGCCGGTCAGCTATCAGGACATGCCGGATGCGCTGCTTCCCGACGCATTGCGAACGAGCAACCCGTGGGCGCTGAACCGCCTGCTCGACGGCAAGCTCACGCTCGCGCGGTAAGCGGCGAGCGAATGGCAGGCGGGGCGTCGCGACGCACCGGCGCCCCGCGTTTTCACGGCCTTATTTGCCGACTGCCGCGACGATCTCCTCGCCGGTCAGGATCTCGCGGAAGATGCCCACCAGCGGGCGCAGGTTGACCTTGTGCCACGCGGCCCACAGCGGCGTGCGGTAGCTGAACCACGGCAGCTCGCGCAGCACGACGCCTTCCGGCACCTGGTGACGCAGGCTTTGCTGGATCATCGTCACGCCGAGCCCGGCGGCGACGAGCCCGAGCGCGGCGAGCGGCTCGGTCGCTTCCACCGAGATGTCCGGCGAAAAACCGGCCTTCGCACAGGCCGCGACGAACGCGCCGTGCCGCGGCGCGCTTTCCTGCTGCGTGACGCCGATCCACGCCTGCGCGGCAAGATCGTCGGCGACCAGCGTCTTCTTCTTCGCGAGCGGATGCCCGTCGGGCAGCGCGAGCAGCATCGGATCGTTCAGCACCATCGTCGAATCGAGTTCGGGATCGTCCGGTGCGGGCGGCTCGGTCACGAGCGCGATGTCGAGGCTGCGTTCGCGCAGGCCTTCGAGCTGCGCGGCGCAGGGATAGTTGTACAGCGCGATATGCACCGACGGGCGCTCCGCGCGCAGCGTTTTCAGCGCGCGCGGCAGCACGCCCGAGTGCGTGGCCGTTTCCAGATAGCCGATGCACAGACCGCCTTCGTCGCCGCGACCGAGCCGGCGCGCGAGCGATTCGAGCCGGTTCGCATGGCGCAGGAACGCATGCGCTTCGCTGAGGAACGTGCGCCCGTCACGCGTCAGACGAATGCGCTGCTGGCTGCGTTCGAACAGCGTCAGGCCGAGCTTTTCCTCGAGCTGCGCGATCTGGCGGCTGAGCGGCGACTGCGAAATGTGCAGGCGTTCGGCCGCGCGGCCGACGTGTTCCTCTTCCGCGACCGCGATGAAATATTGAAGCTGGCGGATGTCGAGCATGTAAGACCTTATGGGACTCAAGTGTGATGAATTATGTCTTGGACAGACTTATTCATGCAACCTAGACTGGGCGCACTTTCCTGTCCCATCCGGAGAAACGCATGGCTCTCAACGACACGCTGCCCGCCGACAACCGGCTCGGTTTCGGCGCGGCGCCGCTCGGCAACATGTTCCGCGACATTCCCGACGCGGAAGCGCACGCGACCGTCGAAGCCGCGTGGGCACGCGGCATCCGCTACTTCGACACCGCGCCGTCGTATGGCGCGGGGCTCGCGGAAGCGCGTCTCGGCGACGCGCTGGCCGGCCGGCGCCGCGACGACTACTTCATCAGCACGAAGGTGGGCCGCATCGTGCTCGACGATCTGGAGGAAGCGGCCACCCGCGACTACGGCGAGAAGAGCGGGATCTTCGCGCACGGCCGCGCGAACCGGCTGGTGAGCGACTACTCGGCCGACGCGACGCTGCGCTCGATCGAGGACAGCCTGAAGCGGCTGCGCACCGATCGTCTCGACGTCGTGTGGGTGCACGACGTCGCGCAGGACATCTACGGCGACGAATGGCTCGCGCAGTTCGAGGTGGCGCGCAAGGGCGCATTTCGCGTACTGGGCAAGCTGCGCGAGGAAGGCGTGATCGGCGCGTGGGGCCTCGGCGTGAACCGTGTCGAGCCGATCGAGTTGCTGCTCGACCTCGCCGAACCGCAACCGGACGGCATGCTGCTGGCCGGCCGCTACACGCTGCTCGATCACGAACGCGCGCTGCAGCGCGTGATGCCGGCCGCCGCGGCCCGTCACGTCGGGATCGTCGTCGGCGGCCCGTACAGCTCGGGCGTGCTCGTCGGCGGCGCGCACTTCGAATACCGGAAGGCGCCGCCCGAGGTCGTCGCGAAGGTCGAGCGGATCAACGCGATCGCCGCGCGCCACGACGTGCCGGTCAAGGCCGCCGCGCTGCAGTTCGTGCTCGCGCATCCGGCGACGGCCGCGGTGATTCCGGGCGCGAGCCGCCCGGAGCGCATCGCGGAAGATGTCGCGGCGCTGACGTTCGAGATCCCCGCCGATTTCTGGCGCGAGATGCGCGAGCAGCAGCTCGTCGCGGCCGATGCGCCGCTGCCGATCGATCGTTGATTCCGTCAGAGCCGCCGAGTCCGTCTGGCCGCTGACGACGCGACGAGGCCCGCTCGCGCGGGCCTCGTCGTTTCGGCAGAAGGAAAGCTCGGCTGCGTGACCGTCAGCCGTGCGTGCGCGGCCGGTAATCGATCAGGCTGGAGAACACCGCGATCAGCACGGCCATCGCGACGAAGAACAGCAGCGCGAGGAAGTACGAGCCCGACCACTGGACGATCACGCCGATCAGGATCGGCACCACGACGCCGACCATGCTGCCGCAGAAGTTCATCGTGCCGCCGAGCACGCCGGCGCGTTCCGGGCCGCCGACGATCGCCGGCAGGCTCCAGTACATCCCGCAGAAGCGGATGAAGAACATCGCGATGCTCAGCAGCAGCACCACGGCGTTTGCGTTCGCGATATAGGCCGCCGCGAGGATGCACGCGGCCGCGATCAGCGAAGAGCCGCTGAACATCGTGCGCATCACCAGGTTCGGCGACGCGCCCGACGCCTTCCAGCGATCGCCGATGGTGCCGCCGATCAGTTCGCCGACGAAGCCCGACATGAAGATGATGAAGGTCGCGCCGCCCGTCGTCGCGATGTTGAAGCCGTAGGTCTTGTGCAGGTAGCTCGGCATCCACGTCAGCAGCCCGTAGAACACCGCGAGGATGCAGCTGTAGCCGGCGAACATCGCGAGCACCGAGCGATCCTTCACGAGTTCGCGCAGCGGCACGCGTTCGCCCGTGGTTTGCGTCGGCGCATTCGCGCGCGTGATGTGTTCGAGCTCGGCCGCATTCACGCCCGGATGCTCGGACGGATGGTTGCGGATGTAGCGCCATACGAGCACGCCCACCAGCATCGTGCCGACGCCCGCGATCACGAACGCGATGCGCCACGATCCGAACCACGCGATCAGCCCGGAAATCAGGATCGCGCCGAGCGCGCTGCCGAGCGGCGCGCCGCCGTCGACCAGCACCGCGCCGCGGCCGCGTTCGTGCGGCGTCAGCCACGTGCCGATCAGCTTCGCGCCGGCCGGGAACACCGGCGATTCGGAGAAGCCGAGGCCCATGCGCGTGAGCATCAGCAGGATCCAGTTGTGCGATGCCGCGCCGAGCGCCTGGAACGCGCCCCATGCGAGCGTCGCGGTCGCGATGATGCCGCGCGTGTGATAGCGGTCGAGCATCACGCCGACCGGGATCTGCATCAGCGCGTACGACCAGAAGAACGCGCTCAGCATCAGCCCTTCGAGCGCCGGCGACAGGTTGAATTCCGGTGCGATCAGCGGCATCGCGACCGACAGCGACGCGCGGTCGATGTAGTTGATCGCGACCAGCAGCAGCATGAGCAGGAAGATGCGCCAGCGGACGTTGGTCGGCCGCGCCGCCGCGTCGAGCGAAGTCGGCGCGGCGGCCGGGACGGCGGGGGAAGTCGAGGGGGGCATGCGTGTCTCCGTCGTTATGGTTGCGGGGGCGATGGCATCGTCGCCGTGCAGCGACTGTAGGGGCATGGCCGCGTCTTGCCTAATGACGCTTCGTGATCGCGTGATAACCAAACGGCGCGGCGCGCGGGGAATAAGCGGACGTTATCGGGCGATCCGGTTTTTTCATTACCGGCGGCAATCGGCCGCTTGTAGTGTTCGGTGCGGAGACTTCACACGGAGAAAGCACCATGAGCCCATTCCAATATTTCTTTCCCACCACGCTGAAATTCGGCAACGGCCTCGCGCGGCAGGCCGGCGAACTGCTGAAGCCGCTGTTCAGCGGCAAGCTGCTGGTCGTGACCGACGAAGGCCTGATCAAGAGCGGCGTGCTCGAAGGATTCTTCGCATCGCTGCGCGACGCGGACGTCGCCTACGAAATCTTCTCGGGCGTCGAGGCGAACCCGAGCACGGCCGTGCTCGACAGCGCGCTGACGTTCCTGAAGGAGCATCGCTGCACCGCCGTGATCGGCGTCGGCGGTGGCAGCAGCATCGACACGGCGAAGGGTGTGGCCGCGATGGCCACCAACGGCGGCACGATTCTCGACTACGAGGGCTACAACAAGATCCCGGACGAACCGCTGCCGATCTTCGCGATCCCGACCACGTCGGGCACCGGCAGCGAATGCACGGCGTCGACGGTGTTCACGAACCAGGAAACGCTGTTCAAGACCGTGATCGTCAGCCACAAGCTGTTCCCGAAGCTCGCGATCCTCGACGCGGAGCTCACGCTGAAGCTGCCGGCCGCGATCACCGCGGCCACCGGCATGGACGCGCTGACGCATGCGATCGAATCGTATGTGTCGAAGCAGGCGAACCCGGTGAGCCAGTCGCTCGCGCTGGGCGCGATCCGCCTGATCGGGCGCAGCCTGCGCAACGCGTTCTACGTCGGCTCCGATCTCGCGGCGCGCGAGGACATGCTGCTCGGCTCGTTCCTGGCCGGCGTCGCGTTTTCGCAGTCGAAGCTCGGCAACGTGCACGCGATCTCGCACACGATGGGCGGCGTGTTCAACATCGCGCACGGCATCGCGAACGCGGCGCTGCTGCCGTACGTGATCGAATTCAACCGGCCGGCCTGCCCGGCGCTGTATCGCGACATCGCGGCAGCGCTCGGCGGCAACGTGACCGGCGTCGATGCGGAAACGGCCGCGCGCGCACTGGTCGAGCAGATCGTCGAACTCAATCGCGCGCTCGCGATTCCGTCGAACATCCGCGAGCTCGGCGTCGATCTCGCGCACCTGCCGCAGATGGTGGCCGACTCGATGCGCAGCGGCAACGTGCTGGTCAACCCGCGGCTGACGACCGCGCGCGACGTCGAAGGCATCATCCGCGCCGCGTACGGCGGCGAACTCTGATCGCGCGACCCGCGCGAAGTGCGATTACCCGAATCGATTCAACCAGGAGCAGTCATGTATTACGAAATGCGGACCTACACGGTCCAGATCGGCAAGATGAACGAATACCTGCGGCACTTCGAGAAGGAAGGGCTGCCGGTGATCTCCCGCTATGCGACGCTGGTCGGCTGGTGGTACACGGAAATCGGCGAACTGAACCAGGTCGTCCACATCTGGGCATACGAAAGCCTCGACGATCGCATCAAGCGCCGTACCGCGCTGTACGAGGATCCGGACTGGCTCGAGAAGTTCGTGCCGAAGGCGTTCCCGATGCTCGAGAAGATGGAGTCGAAGCTGCTGCGCCCGGCCGCGTTCTCGCCGATCAGGTAAGCAGGGGACCTTGCAGCGTTTCGACGAGCAGGCGCGCACCCGGCGACAGGTGCGCGAAGGTACGGGCGACGACGCCGTACGGCTCGTCGAGCGCCGGGATCGCGACGGGCAGGCACGCAATCAGGCCGAAGCGCTCGCCGAACTCGGCGACTTCGCGCGGGATCACGGCCACCAGCTCGGGGTCCGCCTGCAGCAGCGTGAGCGTCGCGAACGTCGACGCGGTTTCGATCGGATAGCGCGGCACCTCGATGCCGGCGTCGGCCAGTGCGCGTTCGAGCGCGAGCCGCATCGGCGTGTTGACCGGATACGCGACCCATTCCGCATCGGTGAGATCGCGCAGCGTCAGCGTGTCGCGCCCG
Organism: Burkholderia sp. 28_3; assembly: GCF_003253915.1. Classification (NCBI taxonomy): domain Bacteria; kingdom Pseudomonadati; phylum Pseudomonadota; class Betaproteobacteria; order Burkholderiales; family Burkholderiaceae; genus Burkholderia; species Burkholderia sp. 28_3. The sequence continues at coordinate 84,961 of NZ_QKZF01000008.1, read as the reverse complement.
GCGAGCGCATGCGTGCGCGCGGTCACGACCGCGAGCGGTTCGGATTTCAGCGGCAGGTAGTCATACGCTTCCGGGCGGCGGCTGTTGCCGTTGCGGCAGATCGCGAGGTCGATGCGGCCGTCGTCGATCAGCGCGAGCAGGCTCGCGCTGGTGCCTTCGACGATCTCGACCGACAGGTTCGGCTGGCGGCGGCGCAGGTCGGTCAGCGCGCGCGTGAGCAGCGGCACCGCGCCCATGATGACGCCGACCGCGAGATGGCCGCCATGCCCCTGCGTGAGCGCGAGGACTTCGGTGTGCAGGTGTTCGAGGTCGCTGTAGATGAGGCGCGCGTAGCGCGTGACGCAGCGGCCGAGGTCGTTCGCGACGAGGCCCTTCGGTTGCCGCTCGAACAGCGGCATGCCGAGGATGTCCTCGATCTCGCGCAGCACCTTGGTGGCGCCGGGCTGCGAGATCGCGATCTCTTCGGCGGCCTTGTGCAGCGAACCGTGGTTTTCGAGCGCGATCAGCAGTTTGAGCTGCTTGAGGCGAAGGCGCGACGCGATATTGGCGAGGGAGGGAACGGCCAGCGGCTTCATGGCAACGACCAAACCGAAAGCGCGCATTATAGCCCGTCCGGCCCATAAACGATCCTGAGGATCGCCAAGAAATCGCGGGTTTTCCGGCCTTCGGATCACCCGCGCATGCGGTCAATTTCCGTACATGTCGAAGTCGAAATACTTCGACTGGATCGCGTTGTACGTGCCGTCGCCGCGAATCTGCGCGATGGCGCGATTCAGTGCGTCACGCAGGTCGGTGTCGGCCTTGCGCACGCCGGCCGCATCGCCGTTACCCATGATCTTCGCGTCGTACACCACGCCGCCCGCGAACGAGAAGCCCTTGCCGCGCGGCGTCGCCAGGAACCCGAGCTGGCCCTGCACGGCATCCATCAGCACGCCGTCGACGCGCCCGGTGACGAGATCCGCATACGCCTGGTCGTAGCTCGGATACGGCACGACCTCGACCTTCGCGGCCGCCCACTTCTCGCGCGCATAGGTTTCCTGGACCGTGCCCTGTTCGACCGCGACGCGCTTGCCGGCGAGCTTCGCCGCGTCCGGCAGCAGCCCCGACCCGGTACGCGCGATCAGCCGCGTCTGGTTGCGGTACAGGCGGTCGGTGAAGTCGATCTGCTGGCGCCGCTGTTCGGTCGCGGCCATCGACGACAGGATCACGTCGAACTTGCGCGCCTGCAGCCCCGGAATCAGCCCGTCGAAGCTGCTCGACACCCACACGCATTTCGCATTCAGCTTCGCGCACAGCGCGTTGCCGAGGTCGATGTCGAAGCCCTTCACGCTGCCGTCGGTCGCGGTCGACTCGAACGGCGGGTAGGTCGGGTCGACACCGATGCGGATGGTCGTCCATTCCTTCGCTGACGCCAGCGACGCGACAGCCATCGCGGCGGCGGAAAGGAGAATCGTGAGGCGCGTCTTCATGGTCTGGCTCCGTTCGTGTGGGGAAGAGTGGGCGTGCGCGTCAGCTCGGGAATTCGCCGCGCTGAAAATCGTTCGACAGTTCGAGGGCGTCGGCCATCTCGCCGACGGTGACCGGCTTGATCGGCGCGCGGATCCGGTAGTGACCGACGTCGCCGACGCCGCGCTGCTGCACGTCGGCGATCAGTTCGCCGACCGTCGTGCCGCACCAGCGCCCCTGGCACGGACCCATTCCGCAGCGCGTAAACGCCTTCATCTGGTTCGGCCCCTGGCAGCCGAGCGCCGCGAGCTGGCGAATCTCGCCGGCCGTGACTTCCTCGCAGCGGCACACGATCGTGTCGTCGTCGGGGCGGCGCAGCGCGGCGGGCGGCGTATACAGCGCGTCGAGCAGCGGGCGCACCGCGAGATGGCGGCGCCATGCACGCAGCACCGGGCGTTCGCGTGCGGCCTGCCGTTGCGCGTCGAGCGCACCGAGTTGCCGGGCGATGTCGAGCGCCGCCACTTCGCCGGCGAGTGCCGCCGCCTGTGCGCCGCCGATCCCTGCGCCGTCGCCCGCGATCCAGACGTGCGGCACGCTGCTGCGGCCGCGCGCGTCGCGCTGCGGGCGCCAGCATGCCGACGCTTCGTCCCATTCATGCGCGCAGCCGAGCGCGCGCGCGAGCTGCGTCGACGGAATGACGCCCTGATGCAGCAGCACGAGGGACGTGTCGAGCGCTTGTACGACGCCTTCCGCGTCGCGAAAGCGGATGCGTTCGGCGCGATCGTCGCCGTCGATGCGGATGTCGGTCGCGCCGCGATGGACGGGAATCCCGGCGTCGCGCACCGCACGCAGCATGCGCCAGCCCTTGAGCAGATAGTTGACGCCGCGCAGTGCCGGCAGCGCATGGGGAAGCGCGCGGCGCCACGCGTCGCGCGGTGTCGTATCGACCAGCGCGCGCACGCGCCGGCCCGCATTCAGCAATTGCGCGGCGAACAGCCACAGCAGCGGGCCGCTGCCCGCGAGCACGGCGTCGGCCGACGGCGCGAGGCCCGACGCTTTCAGCAGCGTTTGCGCGGCGCCGACGCCCATCACGCCGGGCAACGTCCAGCCGGGCACCGGCCACGGCCGCTCCTGCGCGCCGGTCGCGATCAGCACCGCGCGCGCGCCGATTTCGAGCGTGCCGCGCGACGGGCCGCTCTGCGTAAGCATCGCGACGGGTGTCGGTTCGAACGCGACCTGCCACACGACGCTGCGCGGCAGGTAATGCGCGCCGCTGGCGAGCAGGCCGTCGACGAGCGGCCGGCCGGCCGTATAGTCGGCGCCGAGCCATTGCGCGAGCGGCGCCGGCGCATCGGCCACGTTGCGGTAGATCTGGCCGCCGGGCGCGCGGCCTTCGTCCGCGACGACGACCGACAAGCCGGCCGTGCGCGCGGCGATGGCTGCCGCCATCCCGGCCGGCCCGGCGCCGACGATCAGCAGGTCGCACTGGCGGCGCGTCATGCGAGCCTCGCCTTGCCGTGCATCGCGCGCACCTGCATGCCCTCGGCGACGGGCGTCATGCAGCCTTGCACGTTCGGGACGCCGTCGATTTCGACGAGGCAGTCGAAGCACACGCCCATCATGCAGAACGGGCCGCGCGGCGCGCCGCTCACGGCGCTCGTGCGGCACGCGGCCGAACCGGCGGCGAGCATCGCGGCCGCGACGCTGTATTGCGCGGGCACGTCGTGCGGCGTGCCGTCGATATGGATGCGCACGCGTTCGAGCGTCGCGGCGGCGGGAACGAGGGATTCAAACATGCCGGGCTTCCGTGGGCGCGTCGAAGCGCGCGGTGGTAAAGGCGGACAGGTCGGCCGGCGCGGCGCCGCCGGCGATCCACGGCGCGACGAGATCGGCGTGGGTTGCCGCGAGCGTCACGCCGCTGTGGCAGATCGCGATGAACGCGCCGGGATGCGTGGTCGACGCCTCGTAGACGGGCAGGCCGTCGGGCGTCATGATGCGCAGCGCGCCCCACGCGCGCACGATGCGTGCATGCGCGAGCGCGGGGAAGGCGGTGCGTGCGCGACGCGCGATGTCGACCATCGCCGGGCGCGTCTGGCCGTCGTCGAAGCCGACGTCTTCGGCCGAGTCGCCGAGCAGCACCGAGCCTTCCGGCGTCTGCCGGACGACGAGCGTCGGATAGTCGAGAAACGGCGCGAGCCGTTCGGTGACCATGATCTGGCCGCGCAACGGCGAGATCGGTGCGCGCAGGTCGACCATCGGCGCGAGCCGCGCGTTGTCGAGGCCGGCCGCGAGCACCACGCGCCCGGCTTCGAGCCGTGCGTGGCGCGTGTCGATCTCGAAGCGCCCCGCGTGCGGGCGGATTTCGCTGACCTCGCTGCGCGGCAGATAGACACCGCCGCACCGCTGAAACGCCTGCAGCATCGCGCGCAGTGTATAGAGCGGATTCGCGTGACCGTCGTTCGGCGACCACAGCGCGCCGGCCAGCGACGGCGACGCCGACGGAATGCGCCGGCGCAGCGCCGCCGGATCGAGGACCTCGTACGACAGCGCGGCTTCCTGCCGGCGCAGCGATTCGAGCAGGTCGGTCGCGCCGTCGAGTTCCGCGCGGTGTTCGAACAGCTCGATGCCGCCCGGGCGTTCGAACGCGCAATCCACGCCGGTTTCGCGCTGCAACTGCGCGGCGAACGCATGCCAGCGCTCGGACGATTCGCGCGACCAGCGCGCATACGGCACGCAGCGGCCGCCTTTGCCCTGCACCCACACGAGCCCGAAATTGCCGCGCGCCGCGCGAAACGCGATGTCGTCGCCGTCGCACACCGCGACTCGCTGGCCGAGACGCGCGATGCCCCACGCGATGGCCATGCCGACGAGACCGCCGCCGGCCACGACGACGTCGAAGCGGCGCACGGTCATGCGCGGCTCCGGTGTCGCGGGTGAGGCGGTTGCGTGTTATATCCCATGGCGGCGCGGCTCCTTGCTTTCAGTACGTTGCGGAACCGATGTTCGGACAGGCAAAATGTGCTGTCCAATACAGCTTGATCAACGCTCCATAATCCAGTGTTATGACCACGCCCTCGCTCAGGATTCGTCAGATCGAAGCGTTTCGCGCGGTGATGCAGCGCCATACCGTCACACGCGCGGCACGCGATCTCCATATCTCGCAGCCGGCCGTGAGCCGGCTGATCGCCGATCTCGAGGACCGGATCGGCTTCGTGCTGTTCGAGCGGCAGCAGGGGCGCTTCACGCCGACCGCGCAGGCGCGCGTGCTGTACGAGGAGGTCGAACGCGCGTTCGTCGGGCTCGACCGCGTCGCGCAGGCCGCCGAGCAGATCCGCGCGATGCGGCGCGGCACGCTGCGCGTGGCCGGCTCGCCCGCCGTCGCGCTCGATCTGCTGCCCGAGCTCGTCACGCGTTTCTCGCACGCGCATCCGGGTGTCGACATCACGCTGCTCGCGCACAGCGCGTCCACCGTCGTCGACAAGGTCGCGTCCGGGCAATGCGATGTGGGGCTGATCGCGGAACCCGTCCCGCACCCGGCGGTGCGTGGCGAGCGGCTCGCGGAAGCCGCGATGTGCTGCATCGTGCCGCGCGGGCACCGGCTCGCCCGCAAGCGCGTCGTGCAGCCGGCCGACCTGCGCGACGAAGCGTTCATCTCGTTTCCGCCGAGCTTCGAGGCGCGCAGCGCGATCGATCGCGTATTCGTGGAAGCCGGCGTGTCGCGCGTGCTGTCGATCGAGGCGCAACTGTCGCAGACGATCGTCGCGTTCGTCGCGAACGGCGCGGGCGTCGCGCTGATCGATCCGGTGACGGCCGCGTATGCGGGCCAGCGCGTGGCCGTCAAGCCGTTCGAGCCGGCCGTGCCCGATCACTTCTATCTGGTGACGTCCGCGTCGCAGCCGCTGTCGATGATCGGCGACGCGTTCTGCGCGGATTTGCGCGACGCGTTCGCCAGGATGCGGGAGCAGGGGGCCGGGTGATCCGGCCGGGAAGGAATGGCCGCGGCGGTCGCGCCGGGGGCGTCGGCGCACCGCGGCGAGCGACCGCTCAGGCGAGCGCCGTGTCGGCGGCCGCCACCGCGGCCGGGGGCGCCGCGGCAGCACCCGCCAGCCGCCGATAACGCGCGAGCGCCCACAGCGGGAAGTACGCGGTATAGCCGTGATACTTCAGGTAGAAGATGCGCGGGAAGCCCGGCGCATTGTGCGAGCGGTGCCACCAGAAGCCGTCTTCCTGCTGCACCGACTGCAGATACGCGATGCCGCGCTTCACCGAATCGGATTCGCAGTCGCCGAACGCCATCTGCGCGAGCAGCGCCCACGCGGTGCAGTTCGACGTGCTCTCGCCGCCGTTCGTGCCGGCCAGCTTCGGGTCGAGGTAGCTGTCGTTCGTCTCGCCCCAGCCGCCGTCCGCGTGCTGCCGCGCGCGCAGCCAGTCGAGCGCGCGGGCGATATAGGGCTGCGACTTGTCCTCGCCCGCGAGCGCGAGACCGGCCAGCACGCTCCACGTGCCATAGAGGTAGTTCGTGCCCCAGCGCCCCCACCAACTGCCGTCGGGCTGTTGCGTGCGCTTCACGTAGTCGATGCAGCGCGCGAGCGACGCGCGATCTTCCGCGCGCTTCGTCACGCCGAAGCACAGCAGCACGCGGCCCGATACGTCCTCGGTGGGCGGGTCGAGCAGCGCGCCGTGATCGGCGAACGGGATCGCGTTCAGATACATGCGGTCGCAGTCGGCGTCGAACGCCGCGAAGCCGCCGTTGCGCGATTGCAGCCCGCGCATCCAGTCGAGCGCGCGTGCGACGCGCGGCGCGTACGGATTCGTGCCGTCCGCGTGGCGATGCGTGCGGCCGCGGCGATCGAGCATCGCGGTGACGAGCGCGCTGTCGTCGATGTCCGGGTAGTACGGGTTCGCGTACTGGAACGCCCAGCCGCCCGGTTCGACGTCGGCCGGGACGTTCTCGATCCAGTCGCCGCGCAGGTCGTTCACCTGCCGCGCGGCCAGCCAGTCGTACGCGCGTGCGATGCGCTCGTCGAGTTCGCGCAGCGTGCCGGCAGCCGTCTCGCCGGTTTCCGGCGCCGCGACACCGCGCGCCTGCTCGAGCGCCATCGTGCTCCAGGCGGTATCCCACACCGGCGACAGGCATGGCTGGCAATACACGCTGCCGTCCGGCCGCGTGACCAGCAGCTTTTCCAGCGCGTTTTCGCAATCGCGGCGTAGCGGATGGTCGTCCGGGTAGCCGAGCACCTGCATCATCTGGTAGCTGTAGACGATCGGCGGGAAGATGCCGCCGAGCCCGTCCTCGCCGTTCATCCGTTCCGCGCACCACGCTTGCGCATGCCGGATCGCGCGCTGCCGCAGGCGCTTCGGCATCAGCGGCTCGATATGCCGCACCGCGCGGTCGAGCGCGAGGAACAGCCGGCGCATGCCGCGCGCGGGCGGGAAGTAGCGGCGTTCCTGTTCCGGCGGCGTGACGAACAGCTCGCGGATCGAGACGTTGCGCGGATTGCGCGCACGCGCCTTCAGCGAGCACAGCACCAGCAGCGGCACCATCGTCGTGCGCGCCCAGTACGCGACCTTGTACATCGAGATCGGCACCCACTTCGGGAACAGCACGAATTCGATCGGCATGAACGGCGCCGCGCGCCACGGCACCTGGCCGAACGTCGCGAGCAGGATGCGGGTGAACACGTTCGAGCGCGCCGCGCCGCCGAGCTTCAGGATCGCGTCGCGCGCGCGGATCATGTGCGGCGCCTGTTCGCTGTCGCCGGCCGCCTTCAGCGCGAAGTACGCCTTCACGCTGCACGACACGTCCGGCGCGCCGTCGACGTACAGATCCCAGGCGCCGTGCGTGTCGAGTCGCTGGTTCGCACGCAGGTAGCGCGCCATCTTCTCCTGGCGCACGTCGTCGATCCGGTCCATGAAATGCATCATCAGGATGTATTCCGCGGTGATCGTCGCGTCGGATTCGAGTTCGAAACACCAGCTGCCGTCGGGCTGCTGAAGGCGCACGAGTGCGTCGCGTCCACGGGCGATGGCAGTGTCGAGCGTGGACCAGGGAGAGGGGGCCGATTTGTTCATGCGGCGGATCATACCATCCAGCCGGAATGTTTATCTCGAGACGTGCAGTGCTACCATCCGCACCATGAAAAAACGCCTCGAACCCGTGCCGCGCGACGTGTCCGCGCCCGTCGAACCGGCCGGAGCGCCCGACGCACGGGCCCCTGAAGAATCACCGGCGCTGCCGGCTGCCGCCGTGGCCGGCGTGCGGCGAAAAAAAGCGCCGGACCAGGTGCGCGCGCAATTGCTGGCGGCTGCATCGGAGATCGCGACGCATCACGGCGTGGCCGCATTGACGCTCGATGCGGTGGCCGAGCGTGCCGGCGTGACGAAAGGCGCGCTGCAATATCACTTCGCGAACAAGCAGGGGCTGCTGGATGCGCTGTTCGGGCAGGCGACCGAGCGGTTCGGCGCGCAGATGGCCGCGCGGATGGCGGCGGATTCCGGCGGCGACGGCGCGGCGGCGCGTGCGTATCTGCATGCGGTGCTCGATGCCGCCAATCCGGCCGCGAGTACCGACGTGCTGCGCGTGCTCGTCGCGTCGATGATCACCGAGCAGGACACGCGCGCGCGCTGGTCGGTGCCGATGCGCGAATGGACGCGGCCCGACCCGGTGCCGCTCGAGCAGGCCGCGACGCTGATGATCTGCCGGCTCGCGGCCGACGGGTTGTGGATTTCCGAACTGCTCGACAGCATCGAGATATCGGCCGAATTGCGCGCGGAAATCGTCCGGCAGCTCGATACGATGAGCAGGGGCGCGTTTCCGAAGTGATGCGCTGCACGGGATCGATGTCGTCGGGCGAGATTCTGTCGCGCGACGGCGGGGTTCGACGTGCCACGCGTATCGAGGTCGTGATGGCCGATCACGTTTGCCCGGGACTCCACCCCGTTACGTTCGATCCTGCGGCAGCGCGTGCATGGGGCATGGCCTTTCGGAAGCTGCCGGCTACTGAACCACGGGCGTGACCGCTCATCCTTGCCGCGGGTTGCGCTGATACCCGGCCCTGAGCGCGTCGACCACGAGCTCCACCGCCCGCGACGATTTGCGCCGGCTCGGGTAATAGACGTGATGCCCGACGAACGTCGGAAACCAGTCCTCCAGCACCCAGCCGAGCCGGCCGGCTTCGACGTGATGCGCGACCAGATCCTTCGGCACATATGCGAGCCCGAAGCCGGCGAGCGCCGCGTCGACCATCTGATAGACGTTGTTGAACGTCAACTGCCCTTCGACGCGAACCTGCAACTCGCGGCGTCCCTTGCTCAACTCCCACGATAGCAGCGCGTTTCTGGTCGGCAACCGCAGATTGATGCAGTTGTGTTGTGTCAGGTCCTGCGGCGTTTTCGTCGCGGGCCGGGACGCGAGGTAATCGGGAGAACCGATGATCGACATCGTCATGTCCGGCGCGATACGCTGCGCGATCATGTCCTTGGCGACCTGGTCGCCGAGCCGTATGCCGATGTCGTAGCGGCCCGCGATGAGGTCGGTCAGACCATAGTCGTTCACCAGCTCGACCTTGAGCGCCGGATACCGGCGCAGCAGCGGTTGCAGCCGTGGCCACACGTACTCGTTCGCCGCATAGTCGGTCGCGGTGATCCGGACGTTGCCGGCCGGCTGGTCCGTCATCGCGCGCAGCGATTCCAGTTCCACCTCGATTTCCTGAAAGCGTGGGGCGATCGATTCCAGCAACCGCTGGCCGGCCTCGGTCGGCGACACGCTGCGTGTCGTGCGCGTCAGCAGCGGAATGCCCATGCGCCCCTCCAGCGCGCGCACCGTTCGGCTCAACGCCGATTGAGACACGCCGAGTTGCGCGGCCGCCCGCGTGAAATTGCGCTCGCGCGCGACGGTCATGAACGCCGCCAGGTCGTTGAAGTCTTCCATTGATTCATGCACCACAGCATAGGCCTATGCCGATTTTGCCATCTAGTCGCATGAATCGCGAGTCATTAAAGTGGGATGGCTGGCCGCCGGAGCGATCCATGCGGCACCTTTTTCGGTAGAGGACGACATCATGGAACTGAAGCGCGCGGGCTCGCAGCCCTCGATCAAGGGCCCCGACGAATGGTTCACCGGCACGGTCCGGATCGACCCGCTGAACGCACCGCCGCCGCCGGCGCGCGTGTCGTGCGCCAGCGTGACGTTCGAGCCGGGCGCACGCACCGCATGGCACACGCATCCGCTCGGCCAGACGCTGCTCGTGACCGCCGGCTGCGGCTGGACGCAATGCGACGGCGAGCCGCGCGTCGAGATCCGCGCGGGCGACGTGATCTGGTGCCCGCCCGGTCACAAGCACTGGCACGGCGCGACGTCGACCACCGCGATGACCCATATCGCGATTCAGGAAGCGCTCGACGGCAAGAACGTCGACTGGCTGGACAAGGTGACGGACGAGCAATACCTCGGTAGCGGCGAACCGCAATGAACGCGCCCGCTGCCCTGACTCCGATGCCGGCTGGAGGTCGTTGGCCGCGTCGGTTGACGGGGCGAAAAGCGATGGACGCAACGTCAACTGGCCCGAACCCGTCACCGATGTGCAATACGGCGCACGGTGACGATCGCACGCGTCGCCCGTTGCGGTTCGTCGCCGCGACGGGCCTGGCGCTGCTCGCCGCCGCGTGCACTCACATGCAAAGGACCGACACCATGCAGGAACCCTTGTCTTCCCCCGATTTGAAAGCGGTCGCCCCGGCCTTCGAGCGATACACGACGCACACCGTGTTCGACGGCTTGTGGAAGCGGCCGCACCTGTCGCCGCGCGATCGCAGCATCGTGACGCTGTCGGTGCTGATCGCCCGCGGCCAGACCGTCGAGATGCCGTTGCATGTCCGCCTCGCGCTGGATCACGGCGTGAAGCCCGCGGAAATATCGGAAATGATCGCGCACCTGGCCTTTTACGCGGGATGGGCCCACGCGAGCGCCGCGTCGATCGTCGTCAAGCACGTCTATGACGAACGCGGCATCGGGCCCGATCAGCTTGCGCCGGCGGACGCCACGCCGCTGCCGCTGAACGAGGCGGCCGAGGCGCAGCGCGCACGGACGGTCGCGGAAAACTTCGGCGCCGTCGCGCCGGGCGTGGTCGAGTACACGACCGATGCGCTGTTTCGCGACCTGTGGCTTCGCCCGGGGCTCGCGCCGCGCGACCGCAGCCTGGTGACGGTGAGTGCGCTCGTCGCCAACGGCCAGGTGGCGCAGATCCCGTATCACCTGAACCGCGCGATGGACAACGGGCTCACGCAGGCCGAGGCATCCGAGGCGTTGACGCAACTGGCGTTCTACGCGGGATGGCCGAACGTCTTTTCGGCGATGCCCGTGTTCAAGGACGTGTTTTCACGGCGCGCGGCGTGACCTGCGCGCAACTGAAGAGAGGAACATCATGACCGACAACATCGACGGCAAGGTCGTCGTTATTACGGGCGCGAGCAGCGGCCTCGGCGAAGAAACCGCGCGGCATCTGGCGCAACGTGGTGCGAAGCTGGTGCTCGGCGCGCGTCGCGTGGACCGGCTGGAGCGGCTCGCCGACGAAATCGGCGCGGGACGGCAAGCGATGCTCGAAACGGACGTCACCGAACGCGACGCAGTCCAGCGCCTGGTCGACCGCGCGGTCAACCTGCACGGCCGCATCGACGTGATGCTGAACAACGCGGGGCTGATGCCGAGCTCGATGCTCGAACGCCTGCACGTCGACGAATGGGACCGGATGATCGACGTCAACATCAAGGGCGTGCTGTATGGCATCGCCGCCGCGCTGCCGCACATGATCCGGCAGAAGGGCGGGCACATCATCAACGTGTCGTCCGTGGCCGGGCACAAGGTCGGCCCGGGCGGCGCCGTGTACGCGGCGACCAAGCATGCGGTGCGCGCGCTGACCGAAGGCTTGCGGCAGGAGGTCAAGCCGCACAACATCCGCACGACCATCCTGTCGCCGGGGGCGGTGGCGACCGAGCTGACCCGGACCATTACCGACCCGGACGTCGCGAAGGGCATGAGCCAGGTGTATCAGCAGGCCATCCCGGCATCGGCGTTCGCGCGCGCGGTGGAATACGCGATGAGCCAGCCCGACGACGTGGACATCAACGAAGTGCTGTTCCGGCCCACGAATCAGGCCTATTGAGTACGGCCGCGCGCATGCGGCCGTTGTCGAATGTCGGAGAAGAACGCTATGCCCCACATCATCGTCAAAGCGTGGCCCGGGAAAACCGAGGAGCAGAAGCAACGTCTGGCGGACGCCATCACACGCGACGTGATGACGATACTCGGTTATGGTCAGGAGTCCGTGTCAGTCGGCTTCGAGGAAATTCCCTCGGATAGGTGGAAGGAAGAAGTCTATCGTCCGGATATCGAGGCGCGTGCCGCAACGCTGTACAAAAAACCGGGCTACCGGATGTAAGCGCGCATCGCAGGCGCGCCGGCTTTGACACAGATCGCTTTGCAAGTGCAAGTCCCCGTGCCGAAGCCACGATGAAGTGCGGCTGCGCCTATGTCGACGCGGCGCGCTCGTCGAGGTGTTGCCGGGGACTGGCGGCCCGAGCCGCTCGCCGCATCGCTCGCCGTCGCTCATCGGCGCAACCTTTCGCCGTGCGTGCGGGCTTTCATGGACTGGATCGGGGGCGTATTGGCGCCGTATCTGGATTAGCGGGGTAGGGGCGACGTGTCGGGGGATGTGGTCCGTTGGCGTTATGCAAACTTGCCGACATCCGCGGCTTCCTTGACGAATCGTCCGGTCGCCAGCAGCGCCTGTTCGATGTCAGCGACGATGGCCCGATTGTTGACCGGCGCGGTCACGCACCATCCCCAGAGATCGTCGTCGATTTCATAGTGGCCGCAGGCATACGACCAATAGCTGAAATAGCGGTCCTGCGACCCGGCGAGCTGCGGGTCGTCGAGGCCGTCCGGATGCGCGAGCCGGACGGAATGCAGCGCATCCCGGAGCATGGCGGCGACGTCGGGAAAGTCGGCCGCACGATGGTCGTCGAGTATTTCGACCAGCAGATCGCTACCGTGATAAACCGGTCGAACCCGGAATCGAATCGTGTGGATCATCGCTCGGTTTTTTGTTGCGGAAACGCGTGGCGCGCGCACCGATCGTCTGGCGATGCCTGAACGAACGCCGCAATGGCTTCCACCACACCGCTTGCCAAAGGGAGATCCGGGTTCGAATACGCGGCAAGATTGTCGTCGAGCGTATCCGTGTGAACGGCCTTGAGCACGTGATTGGCATTCGCGACGATCGTCAGCCGGGCGCCTGGACTCGCGTCCTTCAACCGTTGCGCGTCCTGCACGCCCACCTGAATATCGCGCGCGCCCTGCACGATCAGCACCGGTTTCGCATACCCGGCCAGAAGGGCCGCCGGATCGATGGCCAGTTCGCTCATCAGGAACCGCTGAACCTGCGGCCTGAACAACGGCATCAGTGCAGGATCGATCGTGGCTGCGTCGACCGTCTTCCCGGCTTCGAGCGATTCGAGTATCGACATCGCGTTGCCCAGAACGGCGGCATTCGCGGGGTTCGACCGCAGTTGCTGCGTCAACACCTGTGCGAGCGGCCGCCCCGGCGTGGACACGAGGATCAGGCCGTGGATGTCGGCGGTTTGCCGCGCCGCCGACAACGCGACCCATCCTCCCTCGCTATGCCCCAGCACCCATACGCGGCGCGCACCGGTCCGCGCACGGATGGCCGCCACCCACGCGCGGACGTCTGCCGCGTAGTCGTCGATCGTGACGTCGTCCGCTTCCGCGATCGCCCAAGCGCTACCGTACATGCCGCGCTTGTCGATGCGAACCGACGCGATACCTTGGCCGAGCAATCCTTCGGCGAGCAACCGGTAAGTCGATGCCTGAAGGCCGTTTGGTCCGTTGCCGTTCCGGTCGGTCGGACCCGATCCCGGCACGATCAGCACCACCGGAGCATCGCCCGCCGCTGGAGACGACAGCGTGCCGCTCAGCGGGCCGACAGGCCCCGGTATTTCGATTTCCGTCTGCATCATGTGTGAATGACGTTCCTGATCCGTGTGGTGATGAACTTCGGGCACGGCATCAACGTACCGAATCCCGCGCCTCGCCAAGCACCCATTCCGCAAACGCCTGTACCGGCGCCGCGCTCAATTCGATCGGCTCGGGCAGCACGAGGCAGAAGTTTTTCGTCACCGCTTTGCCGTCCGGCCAGGGCGCGACCAGACGCCCTTGCTCAAGCTCGGCCCCGATGTAAAGGCGCGGCACCAGTGCGACACCGAGGCCGGCCAGCGCGGCCTCGATCAGCATCGAATGGAGATCGTATCGCGGGCCGACCGCCGAATTGGTCAGCACGATGCCGGCCTCCTGCGCATAGATCTGCCACGCATCCGGATTCTGCCGCCGGTGAAGGCGCGGGAGCGCATCCAGCGACGGGTTCGCGCCAGCGTCTTCGAGGAGCGACGGGCTGCAGACGGGCACCAGCACCTCTTCCAGCAGCGGATGCAGATGCATGCCGGCCCACGCCGGATGCGCGAAATGAATGGCTGCGTCGAATCCGCTGCCGGCCAGGAGGAACGGCTCCATCCGTTCGGCGATGTGCACGGTGATGGTCGGATGCCGATCCTGAAAGCGCTTCAGCCGGGGGATCAGCCAGCGGGTCGCGAAGGTCGGAATCGCGGCGATATCGAGACTCGCGCCTTCCACGGGCTGGCCCATCAGATACAGGCTGTCCCGTTCCAGCCGATCGAGAATCTCGCGCACCTGCACCGCGTATCGCGTGCCGTTGGGCGCCAGCCGCACGCGGTTGCCGACGCGCTCGAACAGCGTCACGCCCAGAAACGCCTCCAGCCGGCCGATCTGGCGACTGACGGCGCCCTCGGTGCGGGCCAGTTCGTCGGCGGCGCGGGCGAAACTGCCGTGTCGGGCCGCCGCCTCGAAGGCCAGGAGCGCGGAATTGCTCGGAATCTTGCGTCGCATCGGGATCGAGTTGGTGAGTGCGCTCGACGGCCTGCTTGATCAAATATCACTGAAGGCTGATTTTAAGTCGATATCTGCGCGGAAAACAGCAGATTAGCATTACGTCACTGCACTGAATATCCCGCATTCGAAGCCCAGGATGCACATCCGTCACGAAGGACAATCCGATGATCTACACCGTGGAATGCAGCTTCGCCGACCCTGCCAGCGAAGCCGAATGGAATGACTTCTACAGCGCCGACAAGCTGCCGGCCCTCATCTCGGTGACCGGCTTCCACACGTCGCAGCGTTTCAGGGCGGTAAGCGACGGCTGCCCCGTCTACCTGGCCATTCACACGATCGACGGCCTCGACGTGCTGACCGGAGACGAATATCGGCAGAAGGGCGGCGGCAATTTCGCGCGCTGGCAGCAACACATCACCGACTGGCACCGCAATCTCTACGGCGATATCGGTCGGGCACCGGCGGTCGATGCCGGCGAATTGCTCGCGCTGAGTGCCGGCGGGCCCGATCCGCTGATCGGGCTGGGCCTGAAGCCGCTGGCCATGCAAGCCGTGGCGCTGGCGCAGTGCCCGGCGCGTCGCTGGCTCGCGGTCCTGCCGCGCCGCGACGCCGCGCTTGCCGGGAACCTGCCGGCCGGCCTCGACCTGTATGCGCCGATGACGCCGCAACTGACGAAGCAGGCCCGCGATGCCTAACGTGACGTTCCATATCGATGCGGACCGCATGCCGCCCGATGCGCGCCTCGCCGAACTGTCCGCCGACTGCGTCGAACTCTGTACGGCGGTTCTCCAGGCAGAAGTCCGGAACGTCCACGTCATTTACGTGGCGGTCCGGCACGGATGCGGGCATCCGGTTTACGCGGAAATCCAGTATCGCGAGGCGTCGTGTCGCCCGCTCGCGGTCATGAGCGCGTTCATGGAAGCGCTGGATCGCGCGATCGTTCGCCGCACGGGCCTGACGGCGCGCATCCGTTGTTTCGGTCATGCCGCGCCGAACCTTCACGCCCGAAACTAGCCGCTGCGGAGAAGCAGGATGTCCAACGTTACGTTTCCCGGCCGGCGTGTCGGGGATTTCACGATCACCGCGATCAGCGACGGCTACCTCACGGCCAGCCTCGATTTCCTGTCGAATATCGACGTGTCCGACGCTACCGCGATGCAGCGCGCGGCCGGGCAGCACGAGCCGTCCGCCGTGCATATCAACTGCTACGTGGTGCGCGGTGCGGGCCGCACGATTCTCGTCGACGCCGGGGCCGGCGGCATCAGGCAATGGGGCGGCCGCCTGATGGACAATTTGCGGCTGGCCGGCATCGACGCTGCCGCGATCGACACCGTCCTGCTCACCCACGCCCATCCCGACCATGTCGGCGGGCTGCTGAATGCCGCCGGACAGGTTGCGTTTCCGAATGCGGAACTCGTCGCGCATCGACGCGAGGTCGGATTCTGGCGCGACGACGGCAACCTGAGTCGCGCAAGCGAGCGCGCCCGTGGCAATTTCCGGATCGCGCGTCACGCATTCGATGCGTACGGCGACGCGCTCCGGACCGTCGACGAAGGCGAGGTGCTCCCGGGGATCGCTGCGATATCCCTACCGGGACATACCGACGGACACACCGGCTACCTGCTCGAATCCGGCGATCGGGGCCTGCTCGTGTGGGGCGATATCGTGCATTTTCCGCACATCCAGATCGAACGACCGGACGTCGCGATCGCATTCGATCAGGATGCGTCGCAAGCGGCGACGACGCGTTCGCGGCTGCTGGATCGGGTCAGCTCGGAAGGGCTGCTGATCGCCGGCATGCATCTGGGCGAACCCGGCTTCGCGCGCATCAGGCGAACGCACGGCGAATACGGGCTGTTTTACGAGACCGACGCATGAGGCGATGCACGCGGACGTGCGTGGTCGATACCCGGTGTCCGCTTTGCAGGCTGCCGCTCGAGGAGGACAATCCAGCCTGGACCCTCGTCGGCGGTCGCACGTCATGGCCCCATTCCAGCCCGATGGACGGCATACCGTCACGCCGCGGATCGTCGTTGCGGATCCGCGCAACCTGATCGTCTTCATCCGCGCGGTGTTCGACGCGGAGGGCGGATTCCGTACCGGTTTGCCTGCCGAGATCCGGATCGGCCGCCGTCGTGGTGATCGGCGGCGCAGACGGCCTGCGCGGTCCGATGCCGGCGTTTTTGCACGTGTATGTCCAGGACACCGATTCGACTTGTGGGCGGGCGCTCGCGGCGCAAGCGATCCCGCTGGAAGCGCCCGCCGACATGCCGTACCGCGACCGGCGGCCGATGGTGAAGGCTGCGTGGAGAAACGTCTGGCAGATCGCCACGCACCAGCGCGACCTGTCGATCGACGAGATTCGTTCCAGGCTCGGCGACGGCCGGTAGCCGCGCTGCTGCCTCCTTCCCTCTGTCGCAATCGTCAAGATTCGCGTCGCGTGCGGATAAAAGCCGCCCGTTCCCCGCGCCGTTAACCCGTTCGCAGCCCCCGCGCCTCGTCTTGCGTCACGGCGCGCGTCGTTCGTGTTCCGGAATTCACATTCGCCGCTGGCCGTGCCCGGCCGGCTCAAGGGAACGTCATGCGAAAACAACTCACTATCCGTGGTGGACTCGTCGCGACCATCGCCGGCTACACCGTGCTGCTCGTGCTGGTGGTCGGCGCAGGCATCGCGGCGCTTTATATGGGCAACGGTTCGCTCGAGGCGATGTACCGCGACGATACCGCGTCGCTGCTGCATCTGAAGACCAGCTCCGAGCGGATGCTGGTGCTGCGCGAACGCATGAGCGACGTCGCGCAGATCATCAGCGCCGGCCAGCCCGCGAAGGCGGAAGTCGCGCAACTCCACACGCTGCTCAAGCAGAGCGACGACGAGCTGGACGCGTACACGCGCCTGCATCCGCGCGACGCCGGCGAGCAGGCGCTGTTCGACACGCTGCAGAATCGCCGGCGCGCGCTGCTCGACCGCGTGTTCCTGAAGGCGCTGTCGCAGCTCGACGGCGACGACGCGTTCAACTTCCTCGACACCCAGCGCACCGCGCCGCCGGCATTGTTCGCCGCCTACCAGGAGGCGATCGATGCGCTCGAATCGTTCCAGGTCACGCGTCAGAAGGCGCGCTACGATGCGGCCGGTGCGAATTTCCACCGGATCGTATGGGGGATGGGGGCGGTCGCGGTGCTGGCGCTCGTCGTCGGCTTCGTTGCGCAGCGCGTGCTCGCGAAGGCGATCATCGGGCCGATCAATCTCGCGGTCGACCAGTTCGAAAAGATCTCGAAGGGCGACCTGACCGGCACCGTCGTCGTGCCGGGCGAGAACGAGATGGCGTATCTGCTGAATGCGCTGAAGCGGATGCAGGACGGCCTCGTCGAGACCGTCAGCCAGGTGCGCGCGAGCACCGAGACGATCGTCGGCGACGTGCGCACGATCGCGAGCGGCAACGTCGACCTGTCCGCGCGCACCGAGCAGCAGGCCGTGTCGCTGCAGCAGGCGGCCGCGAGCGTCGAGCAACTGACGGCGGCCGTGCGCCAGAACGCGGACAACGCGCGCGATGCGCGCACCTACGTCGAGGGCGCGGCCGGCATTGCATCGCGCGGCGGCGAAGCGATGCAGCGCGTCGTCGAGACGATGTCGGAAATTTCGCACAGCTCGACACGCATCTCCGGCATCGTCGGCGTGATCGAGAGCATCGCGTTCCAGACCAACATCCTCGCGCTGAACGCCGCCGTCGAAGCCGCGCGCGCGGGTGAGCAAGGCCGCGGTTTCGCGGTCGTCGCGAGCGAGGTGCGCGGGCTCGCGCAACGTTGTGCGGCGGCGGCGAAGGAAATCCGCGATCTGATCGGCCATTCCGCGCGACGCGTCGAAGATGGCAGCGGCCTCGTCGCCCTGGCCGGCTCGGCGATGGCCGAGCTGGTTGCGGCGGTCGAACGCGTCAACACGATCATGGGCGAAACCAGCCAGGCATTCGACGAGCAGTCGTCGGGCATCGAACAGGTGAACGCCGCGGTGATCCAGATGGAGCAGACGATGCAGCGCAATGCCGCACTGGTCGAGGAGGCGGCGGCCGCGGCGCTGTCGCTCGACGAACAGGGCGCGCGGCTGAGTGCGGCGGTCGCCCAGTTCCGTCTGCGCGAAGCGGCGCTCGCGTGACGGGCGCGCTTATTGCGGTGCGTCGGGCAACGCGTAGTCGAAGCGGTACGCATGCCGGCCGTTGTCGATGTCGATGTGCATCGAACCGGACAGCCCGAGCAACTCGTCCGTGCCGGAATCGGGCACGACCGTGATCGACTGCGCCGGCTGCCCGCGCGTCATGGTGGAGCTGTGCTGCAGGACAAAACTGCCCTTGCGTCCGCCGAGCACGCCTGTGACGGTTTCCATCGCCACGTACCCGGCCGAACCCTGAACGCTGCTGCGAAACGCGAGCATTTCGCCTTGGCTGACGGCTTCCAGATCGCCGTGAAAATGCTTGTCCAGCGACATGCGGCCGAGCCCGCTGGGTTCGGCGACGCGACTCAGGGATTCCGGATTCAGCTTCACTTCGAATGGACCGCTGGCCTGCAGTTTCATTGGCATTCTCCTGGTTGAATGGGCACTCCGCACTATAAGCCAAGCGGGTTCCGCCGACGGTGACCGAATGCCGGCCGTGTACGGGACGAGCCGTCGCGCCACCGCAGTCCGACATCTTCCTCTACTCATCGCCTTGACCTTGAAGCTGACTTGAAGCTTAGAGTCCTTGCTGACGGCAGTGAATCGGCAGGCCGTGGATTTCGCCTGCCACGGTCGAGCATCGACGAGAGGCGACGAACATGGACAGACGTTTTACACAGGTCGAATTCGGGCCGCACACGGTCGACGTGCCCGAGGGCGGGTACTACGACCGGTTCCGGATGAATCCGGACCTGGACGCGGTGGCGCGCGATCCCGCGGCGGGGAACATCGATTTTTTCCGGCGAATTCCGAAGCGTCAGGTGGCGTCACGCGTGGGCCCGACCTGGGCGCCGAACTTCTACTACCGCTCCAGCAGCATTCAACTGCTGTTCCTTGCACCGCTCGACCGCTTGCGGACCATGCTGCCGATCCCGCTCGAACCGCTGCGGGCGCTGCCCGGATACGGGCTCGTCGCGCTGACGTTCTTTTCGTATTCGGTCTGCGACAACGATCCGTACGACGAAGTATCGGTCGCGGTGGTCATTCGCCGGCCCGGCGCGACAGGTTCGCACGCGCTGGAACTGATCGACTCGATGCGGCGCCGGAGTTTCTTCGCGCACGTGCTGGCGCTGCCGGTCACGACGGACATTGCGCGGGTACGTGGCGTACACGGCTATCAGTTGCCGAAGTGGCTCGCCGAGATCGACGTGAACATCGATGCCACCGCGCGCGCGCGTATCGCCGGCCCGGGCGGGCGGCCGGATCTGAGCCTGAGCGTGCCGCTGCCGACGCTGACCCACGTCCCGTCGCAATCGCACATGGGTACGACGACGATGGTCAATCGCATCGACGGCGAATGGCATCAGTCGTCGGTGCAGACCAACATGCTGTCGTTCGCGCAGCGCCTGTTGCCGCGCAACGTCGAGCTGGTGCGGCACGGCGGGCCGCTGAGCCAGTTGCTCGACGGGCTCGGCGCATCCACAATCATGCGTCTCGACGTGGTCAAGGATGCGCAACTGGTCCTGAATCTGCCGACGCCTTTGAGGGCGTTCGACGAATCCGGAAAGCCACGCTAACGATACGGATGCGTGCGACGTGCGCGCACGGAAGGAGTCGTCCATGCCTCAACCGACCTACGATCTCGTCGTATTTGGCGCCACCAGTTTCGTCGGGCAAATCCTGACCCGCTATCTGTCCGACTACCTGTCGGACGCGGGCGCCGGCGATACGTTGCGCTGGGCGATCGCGGGCCGCTCCGACGCGAAGCTCAGGCAGGTCCGGGATACGCTCGGCGCGGCCGGGCAGTCGGTGCCGATCATCGTCGCCGACGCGGCCGACGAAGCGCAGCTTCAGGCGCTGTGCGCGCAAACGCGGGTGGTCGTGTCCACCGTCGGCCCCTACGCGCTGTACGGCGAGCCGCTGGTCAGGGTCTGCGCGCAAACCGGCACAGACTATTGCGATCTCACCGGCGAGACGCAGTGGATCAGGCGGATGATCGACCGGTACGAAGCCGCGGCCCGGCAATCGGGCGCGCGCATCGTGCATTGCTGCGGCTTCGATTCGGTGCCTTCCGACATGGGCGTGTTCTTCCTGCAGCAACAGGCGCGGCAGCAATGGGGCGAGCCGGCCGCTCATGTGAAGATGCGCGTCAAAACGCTGAAGGGCGGTGCGTCGGGCGGCACCGTGGCCAGCGTGATCAACGTCGTGCGCGAGGCGGCGGCGGATCCGGCATTGCGGCGCGAACTGCTCGATCCTTATTCGTTGTGCCCGCAACGGCATGGTTTCACGGTGCGGCAGCACGCGGTGCGATCCGCCGAATTCGATCGCGACTGCGGCGCGTGGATCGCACCGTTCGTGATGGCCGCGATCAACGAGCGCGTCGTGCACCGCTCCAATGCGCTGGCGGGCAATGCGTACGGCAGCCGCTTCACCTATGACGAGGCCGTGATGACGGGCACGGGCCTGAAAGGACGCGTGACTGCGCTGACGATGGTGGCGGGCCTCGGCGCATTCATGGTGGGCGTCCTCATCGGGCCGGTGCGCAGCCTGATGGCGCGCTTCCTGCTGCCGAAACCCGGCGAGGGGCCGAGCGTCGACGCTCAACGGGCCGGCCGCTACGATTTGCGCTTCTTCGGCCGCACCGACGACGGGCGAATCTTGCGCGTGAAAGTCACCGGCGATCGCGATCCCGGCTACGGCTCCACCGGCAAGATGCTCGGTCAGGCCGCGCTCGGCCTCGCGCTCGATTGCCGCCGCGACGGCGTGAAGACCGGCCGCGGCGGCGGTTTCTGGACGCCCGCGACGATGTTCGACGAGCGCTATATCGAGCGCCTGGTTCGCCATGCCGGGTTGCGTTTCGAGGTGATTTGAAGGCAGTCGCCATCCGCTATTCGAGCCGGGCGGGACGCCATGCAGGGGCCGGCGCCGGCGGGACGCCCGCGGGCGCTGCCCGCTACGCCCGGTTGCGCGTACTTGCTCCGGTGCGGGCGGCCGTTTCGTCCAGGATCATTGCGGCGAATTCGACGGCCGCCGGCATCCGCGCGTCGTGCATCATCACGAATTCCATCTCCGGCAGTGCCGGCAAGCCTTCGGGCAAGCCGAGTTCGCGAAGCGTGTCGTCGATCGCGCTGCGCGGCACCGGTGCGATCGCGATGCCGGCCCGTGCGAAGGTGCGGATGCCGGTCACGCTCGGGCTTTCGCACGCGATCCGGTAACGCATGCCGGCCAGCGCGAGCGCCGTGATGGCTGCGCCGCGATACGGGCACGGATCGGGGAAGCACGCGAGCGGCACGTCGCCTTCCGGCAGCGGCTCATGCCGCGCGAACGCCCAGACGAGCGGCTCTTGCCACAACGTCGCGCCATGGCCCGAGTGCGAGCACCGGCTGCCGATCACGAGATCGAATTCGCCGTCGGCATGCCGTCGAAACAGGCTGTCGCCGATATCGACGACGAGCTCCAGCCGCAGGCCGCGTCGCGCGGCGCCATGGCGGCGCATCAGGTCCGGCAGCCAGCCGCCTGCGAAATCCTCCGACACGCCGATCCGCAGCTTGACGTCGACCGCGTTACCCGTTCCCAGCCTGGCGCGCGCTTCCGCGCTCAGGTTGAGCATCGCACGCGCGTAGCCGAGCAGCGTTTCGCCGTGTGGGGTGAGCGTCACGCTGCGCGTATTGCGCACGAGCAGTGTCTGGCCGACCTGTTGCTCGAGGCGCACGATCTGCGCGCTGACCGCGGACTGGCTGAGGTTCAGCCGGCGCCCGGCGCCGGTGAAGCTGCGCACGTCGGCGACTGCAACGAACGTATGAAGCAGCGCGGTGTCGAGAGGAAGGTTCATTCATCACCAATCCGGGTTAATTCGATCAATTAATATCGTTTCCGGATTATAGGCCGACCCGCTAGGCTGCGAAGTGCAGTGGGCGAGCGCGCATCCCGTGCGCCGTCGTCACTTCTGGCAAGGACCGGCGTCATGACACGCGTGCTCTATATCGAAGGCTCACCCAACAAGGCATATTCGGCGTCCATCGAGGTATGCGACGCGTTTCTCGACACATACCGGCAAGTGCATCCCGATCACGAGATTCGGAAGCTCGATATCTGGGATCTGCCGATGCCCGAGTTCGATGCCGCCGCGCTGGCCGCGAAATATGCGGGATTGAGCGGCACGGCATTGACGCCGGAGCAGGCGGCTGCGTGGCGGCAGATCGAGCGGCTCGCGGCGCCGTTCCACGCAGCGGACAAGTTCCTGTTCGGCGTGCCGCTGTGGAATTTCAGCATTCCGTACAAACTCAAGCACCTGATCGACGTGATCTCGCAGAAGGATGTGTTGTTCACGTTCGATGCGGCGGGGTTTGCCGGCAAGCTGGTCGGCAAAAAAGCGGCGGTGGTCTACGCGCGCGGGCTGGCCTATCAGTCGCCGGGGTCGTTGACGCCGGCCGCCGAGTTCGATCTGCAGCGCCCTTACATGGAAACGTGGCTCAGGTTCGTGGGCGTGACGGACGTCACCGGGATCGTCGTCGAGCGCACGTTGTTCCCGGACGGGAAGGTCGACCGCAGCCGCGCGTTCGACGAAGCTCGGGCGATTGCGCGCACGTTCTGACGTCGCCGCGCGCTGCATCCGTGCGAGCCGAGGGTCAGCGCCCGCCGCGTGCGATGGCGAGCGCGACGCCGAAGCCCACCAGCAGGCATCCGAACGTGCGATCGATCCAGTGCCGCAGCGCCAGCAGGCGATCGCGGACGGCCGTGGCGGAGAAACACAGCGCCACGAGGCTGAACCAGCCGGCATGTGCGGCCGCGATGAATGCGCCGTAACCGATCTGCACGATCAGCGGCGTGTCGGGGCGCACGGCCTGCATGAACAGGCTGACGATGAACACCGTGGTTTTGGGATTCAGCGCGTTGGTCAGAAAGCCCGTGCGCAGCGCGGCGAGATCGGACAGCGGCGCCACGCGGGTGTCGGCTTGCGCGTCGCCGGCTTTCGTCATGAGCATCTTTGCGCCGAGGTAGATCAGGTACATCGCGCCGATCAGCTTGACGGCGTTGAAGAGCCACAGCGATTGTCGGATCAGGAGCCCGACGCCCAGCAGCGTGTAGCTCACGTGGACCGTCACGCCGAGCCCGATCCCGCATGCGGTGAACACGCCGGAACGACGCGACAGCATCAGGCTGTTGCGCGTGACCATCGCGAAGTCAGGCCCCGGGCTGATGACGGCCAGCAGCGTAATGGTGACTACGACTATCAGTTCGGTCATGGTGTTGCTCCAGCGATGAATGGGTTGATGGCACAATCGTATCCATCGTGCTTCATCGGGGAAAACGATGTTTTCTGACCAAAATGGTGAGTCTGGATCACAGTCGATTCGGACGAACCTGCCGTCGCTGATGGCGCTGCGTTGTTTCGAGGCGGCGGCGCGTCACGAGAATTTCAGCCGCGCGGCCGACGAGCTGTGCCTGACCCATGGCGCGGTCAGCCGCGCGGTACGTCTGCTCGAGGACGACCTGGGCGTGGCGCTGTTCGAGCGACGCAGTCGTCGCGTGTTCCTGACCGATGCCGGCCGCACGCTCGCCCAGGCCGTCCATGATGGCCTGGGGCTGATGCGTCACGCCGCCCACGCATTGCGCACCGAGGCCGCCCGTGCGCGACGTCCGGTCCTGTCGTGCGAGCCGACGCTCCTGATGCGCTGGCTGATTCCGCGCTGGCCGGATTTCCAGGCGCGGCATGCGGGCGTCGATATCCATCTGGTCGCCGCGGGCGGGCCGTTCTCGTTCGACGACGGTATCGACATGGCGATTCGTCGCAACGATTTCGCGTGGCCGGCCGGGTATCACGCGGAACATCTGTTCGCCGAACGGGTGGGGCCGGTTTGCCGGCCGGACAGGGTCGGCGCGTGGTTTGCATCGCGTCGCGGCGGCCGCGCGTTGAAGCCCGACGCTGCGCTGCTGCATACGCGGACCCGGCCGGACGCATGGCACGCGTGGGCGGCGGCGGCGAAGCAGCCGGCCGCGAACGGGCGCGGGCAGCGGTTCGATCACTTCTACTTCAGTCTGCAGGCGGCCGTCGCGGGGCTTGGGGTGGCGATCGGGCCGTGGCATCTGGTGCGCGACGACATCGAAAGCGGTGTGCTGGTTGCGCCGATGGGGTTCGTCGAGGATGGATCGGATTACTACCTGTTGACGCCGGCGCCGGTGGCGGACGGGAGTGCGCAGGCGGCGTTGCTGGGCTGGTTGAGGGGGCGGGTTTGACGGCGGTTGCCAGGCGGGCCTTCAAACAGGCGGCGAAGCGTGTGCCCGAAGCGCCGGGGTGATTCAGGCGATGGCAGGCGTGGCATGCCTCGCCGCTGTCAACGGACCGGCACGGGCCGGTCGTCGCGTTGAACCAGGACTCGTACCGCCCGCACGAGATGGCGATTGATCGTCGGAATCAGCGAGACGGGAATCTCGTGAGGGCCGGCAGTTCGAAAATCGGCTACGTGCATGATATGAACCAGCCCGACGTTGAACTGAACGAATGCTTCGATGTCCGGGTCGTCCCGGATCGCGCTGCCCGAGCGCAAGGAAAGTTCAGTCGACGATATAGCGCTCGCGGATTTTTTGGATTGTGGCAAGTTCGTCGAGCGGCTTCAAGGTCGCCTTGGGCAGGGAGCGACGACTGTCTCTGTATCCGGAATGGGCAGCGCAGTGGTTCCGCGCTACGCTCGTCGGCATTGATCGACGCAGATGCCAGACTGGTCTTTGCCGAATTCAATTGCACGCGACGCGGGGTTTTCCCGGGAACAAGCCGTCGCGATCGACATTGCAGGCGACGAACAGAGTTGGCGCAAAGATCGACATCGTCACCATTGCGTGCAAACCTGAGTGTTGCAAGGGCAATACCGGATAGCCGTCCAGACGCACGGGCGTGGCAGATTTCGACCGGCTTTGCCGAAATGGCGCATGATGGCGTGCGCGTCGCTAAAAGATCGTTGCGATGTGCTTTATCGCACCCGTGAATGAGCGTGGATAAAGTTGCACTCATTCTTCATCTTTTTTACAAAACATTTAACGACGCACGTGCAACCCCGGGCGATGTCGGGCAGCAGCGAACATTTCCCGTCGTCTTTAAACCCGCATCTTTACCCGACCATCCACGACGAGGCGCGGCGATGCTACTTCAAACCGGTAATTTATTCAGCGCCGAAGGGCGGCGCGGCGGCGACGAGCGAATCGACATGCTGGTCACGGGCCCGCACGTGAACGTCGAGCGAATCGTATCGATGGGGCATGCGAGCCCGGACGGGTTCTGGTACGACGACTCGCGCGCCGAATGGGTCGTGCTGCTGTCCGGCGCGGCCGTGCTCGAATTCGAAGCGGATGCAACGCGGCTCGATATGCGCGCGGGAGATTACGTGCTGATCGAGCCGCATTGCCGTCATCGTGTCGCGTGGACGCATGACGAAATGCAAACCGTCTGGCTTGCGATCTATTACGAACGCTGAAG
Organism: Burkholderia sp. 28_3; assembly: GCF_003253915.1. Taxonomy (NCBI): domain Bacteria; kingdom Pseudomonadati; phylum Pseudomonadota; class Betaproteobacteria; order Burkholderiales; family Burkholderiaceae; genus Burkholderia; species Burkholderia sp. 28_3. The sequence continues at coordinate 58,921 of NZ_QKZF01000008.1, read as the reverse complement.
AAAGGATTGGCGTGCGGCACGATCGGTCGATTGACCCGTGCGCGACACGCCGATCGGGCAAAACCTCGTCAACCGGAACGGCCTTGGAAACCCGCCGGTATCGATGCCCGACTCAATGCCCAAATCGCCGGACAGCGCGTTGAATCGCGCGCCGGATCATGCCGGCAATCTTATTCCTGGATCAGGAATCGATTGCGATTCTTCGCATCCTTGATCCATGCGGGCGCGCGACCGCGGCCCGACCAGGTCGCGCCGGTCTTCGGATCGCGATACTTTGCCTGCACGGGAGCGCCCGCTTGTTTGGCCGGCCGACCGCGGCGCGTACCGAAAATGTCTTTTTCGGTAATGCCGTATTCCGCGACTTTGGTGCGGATGTCGTCGACGATCGCCTGGAATTCAGCGACGCGCGCTGCTTCGGCTTTCTCGGCCAAAGCGTCCATTTGAGCTTTCAGTTCCTTGTAAGTTGCCATATATCACTCTTCAGGTTGTGTCCATACATGATAGCGGTTTCAACCGGAAATGATAAAGAAAATTGCGCCGACTACGAATTCCATTGCCGATATGGCAATGCGCGACTACTTCGAACACCTGAGAAGTGGTTTGACTTGAATCGTTTGCGTCCGATCTTCTCCGGCGAGACACGCTGCGGAGACTCAATTATTCTTTATCTTTTTTCAGAGGGATTGGGGAATTCACTGATGAACAGGGATGACACGCTGAAACAGGTTGCAGCCGAATTCGGATTCGATCCGGACGAAACGATCAGGATCGGCGGAAAGTACACGCCCGTGCTGGTCGACGGAAGCACGGCCTACATTGCCGGCCAGGTGCCGCGTATCGGCGAAGTGGTGCATTTCGTCGGCGTCGTGGGCGAATCCGTTTCGCTGGACGATGGCCGCCGCGCGGCCGGCATCTCGGCGCTGCGCGCGCTGTCGCTGATCCGCAAGCATTGCGGCACGCTCGATGCGATCGCGACGGTGCCGCGCATGACCGTGTACGTGCGCAGCGCGCCCGGCTTCACGATGCAAAGCGAAGTGGCCGACGGCGCGTCCGACGTGTTGTACGCGGTGCTCGGCGACGCCGGCGTCCATACGCGTTCGTCGGTCGGCGTGCTGCAATTGCCGAAGGGTGCATCGGTCGAAGCGGATTTCATTTTCGGGCTGAACCGCGGCGGTGCCGCCGGTTGATTCGCCGTGGCTGGGCGACGGAACGCGCCGCCTGGCGCCGATCAGCGCGCCGTGCGCGAACGGGCGGCTTCGGGCGTCATTCCGGTCCATTCACTGAATGCGCGGAAGAACGAATTCGGATCCTGGTAGCCGAGCAGGAAAGCGATCTGACTGTAGGGCAGATCCGAGCGATCGAGGTAATGCCACGCGAGCTTCTCGCGAACTTCCGCGAGCAGCGTTTTGAAGTTCGCGCCTTCGTCGCCGAGCCGCCGCTGCAGCGTCCGCTTGCTGATCGCGAGCGTTCGGGCGACGCCGTCCGTGGTGGCGAGCCCGCCCGGAATCAATTCGAGCAGCGCCGCGCGCACGCGCTCGACGATGCCGGCTTCGGCCGACAACGCGTCGAGGCGGCGGCGCAGGTCGGGCTCGAAAATCTGCCACATCGCATGGTTCGCGGTCACGAACGGACGCCGCGCATCCTGCAGCGCCACGCTGACGGAAGGCGCATCGCCGTACTGAGGCGTCACGCCGAAAAAGCGCGCATAGCCGGGGTGCGGGCGAACGTCGCGCGGCAGCGTGACGGCGCGCGCCGGCAACTCGGTGCGGGTCGCGAGCCGTGCCAGTTTCACGAAGAAGCCGAGTTCGGCCGCGACCAGCATGCCGGGCGGCGGCACCTCGCGTTCCAGGAAGTCGACGGCGAGGGTGAGCGCGTCGGCCTCGTGCGACACACGCAACCGGATCGGGCCGATCAGCGGCTTGAACTGGCCGATCCGCCGGATCGCGATCTCCAGGTTGGGGCTGCACAACGCGGCGAACAGCGGCGGATCGAAGGCTTCGACCGAGAGCAGATCGAGGATGCGCAGTGCGACGGCCGGCATGTTCGCCATGTCCTCCATCGCACGCCACATGCGGAAGTACTCGCGGGTCGTCAGCCCGTTCTCCGGCCGCGTGAACAGATCGGCGGGCAATTGCGCGTGCCGCAGCAGTTCGTCGGCGCGCAGGCCGAGGTCGACCATCACGACCTGCCAGCCCGGCGAAATCGCGAAGCGGTTCATCGCCGCAATTGCCCGGTTTCGACGAGTTGCTGAAAGAAATCGTTCATCGACTCGGCGAGCGGGCGATAGCGGATCCCCAGTTCGTTGCGGCTGCGGCTGTTGTCGGCGCGCCAGGGCAGCCCGATGTTGCGGGCGACCACGCGGCGCGTCACGCTTTTGTTCGCGAGCGGGCCGACCAGCCACACCAGCCATTTGGGCAGGATGCGCCGCGGAATCGGGTAGTCGGCGCCATACCGTTCCAGCAGCGTGGCGGCCATCGCCGGCAGGCTCGTGTCGTGCGCCGACACGATGTAGCGGCCGTTGGCGTTCGGCAGGAACGCCGCACGCAGATGCGCGTCGGCCACGTCGCGGACATCCACCGCGCCCAGGCCGAGATCCGGCACGCCGGCCTTCATCGTGCCGTTGCCCATCTGCCGCACGATCTCGAAGCTTTCCGATGTCGCATACGGGTTGATGCCGGGCCCGATCACGAGCGACGGATTGATGGTCACGAGATCCCAGCGTTGCTGCTGGCGGGCGATCTTCCACGCTTCGCGCTCGGCAACCGTCTTCGAATACGAATAGGGCTGATGGGTCAGCGACGAACTGGTGTTCCAGATCGCTTCGGTGAACACACCACCGGGTGTTGCGGCGAGATCGGCGTTGTCGCCGTAGATCGCGGCGCAACTGCTGGTCAGCACGACGCGCCGCACCGACGGCGTGCGGTTGGCCGTCTCGAGCACGTTGCGCGTGCCGAGCAGCGCCGGATCGACCAGCTCCTTCTGCGGATCGGTGACCGTGACGGTGAACGGCGACGCGGTATGGAACACGGTTCCGCAACCGGCCATCGCGTCGGCATATGACCCGGGTTCGAGCAGGTCCGCGCGGAAATAGCGGATCGTGCCGGGCTTGCCGGCCGCGATGCGCTGCAGATGCTCGAGCTTGTCGGGGCTGTCGGGGTCGCGCACGGCCGCATGGACCGTCAGGCCGGCCTCGAGCAGCCGCTGCACGAGCCAGCCCGCGACGTAGCCGGTTGCGCCCGTCACCATGACGGGCAGGTCGGTATCGATATTCATGGACGGGATTCCGTTGCAGAGATGATGCGCCATGATGCCGCCTTTTGCGCGCCACTTCACTCGCAAAGCGCGCCAATCGACATGCAGGGCGCGACAGCGTCGCGACGTACGCAGGCTCATGTGAGCGCCATTCACGCGATCGGATCGACGGCGTCATGCGCATCGGACCGTCACTGCTCGACGCGCTCGCGAGCGACGGCAGGAAATTCCGCGGCGCGCTGTTTCGCGCCAATGCTCGGCTTTCCTATCGAATGGATGACGACTGGAACGATGCCGCGCGCTGGAACATCACGAAGCCCGGTGGTGCATCCGGGCGTCCGGACGGGCGGGAAGCGCTGGAGCCGCCGGACTGACGTGTGACGTGCGCGGCATCGCGTGCGACGAAGCGGCACGTCGCTCCCGGCGGTCGATTCGTCAGATGTGAAAGCGCGCGATTCGTCGTGCGGTAGCGTCCCCCTCCTGTCTTCATCCCCGTCATTTCCGGAAGCCGCGACCTGACCGATATCAACCGGCATCCCCACTTTTGGGGATGCCGGCGCCGCGCGGTACGCCTACGATGATCAACAAGGCACCGGGGACCGGATATCACCAGAACAATCGAGCAGGCCTGTCGTTCCGTGTCGATCGCCGTGAACGTCCGCACGGTCGATCGTCACAGCCGTCGCGTACGCTGACGTGCAACGTAGGCGGTGCGTCGTTGGCGCCGCGAACGACGGCGCGTTGATGACGGAAGGCCTGATGTCGTATTTCGGGGAATTTCAATCAATATGCTCGCACGAGACTATGTGGAACGAGAGCTCTCGCATATCCAGCGCATGGTGGCGCTGCTGGACAGCGAGACGGACGTCGACGACGTGTCGATGTCGGGCGCGGGACGCGTCAGGCATCCGAGTTACTGGCGCGGGCGCATCGAGGAACTGCTGTCGACGCCCGACGTGCCGCGTCACGTCAGAAAGCTGAGCGAAGCGGTGCTCGTGAAGATCGACGAGATGGAAGCGCGATTCGCGACGATGAAGTAAGTGCATCGTCGGGAGCAGGCGCCGAACCGCGTGCCATCGCAACACGATCGGCCTCGAACGCCGCCACTTGCGACAACCTTTCGTTCCGCGCCACCCGCGCCACCCGCGCCACCCGCGCCACTCGCGCAGGCCGCCATCCGCCGTCTGCGTCAACGCCGATTCCACGGCCGCCGTGTCAAAAACGACCATTACGTCAGACGAGAAACGGTAACAAACGTGGTATTTCGATCAAACCCGCATCGGCAATTTGAACAATGAGGCCGATTGAGTAAGATGCCCGAACGACGTTCGACGAAAACGCACGGCGCGGGGTGGCCAGATGCAGATGAACGGGTTGATTCCATCGGCATGGATCGATGACATCTACGCCGCGGCACTGGGCGATCAACGATGGGAAGCGGTGCTGGACGGGCTGCGCTTGTCGGTCGGCGCACGCATGGCCACATTGCTGTCGTTCGACGATGCGGCGAGGCTGCCGGCGATCGAACAGGCGGCCGGCGACGATCCGTCGTGGGTCGCCGCGTGCCACCACAGCTACAACACCGAGTTCTACCTGTACGACCCGGTCGTGCCGGTTGCCGCCGACTGGCCGGCGGGGCGCTGGTTCGAGGACGTCAAGCACCTGTCGGTGCGCGAGCGCACACATGGCGTGTTCTACCGGGAATTCCTGCAGCCGTTCGGGCTCGGCAGCATCTCGGGCCTGTACATTCATCGCGGCGAAGGCGCCGGCGCGTTCCTCAGCGTACAGGGCGGCCCGGAAGCGCAAGGGCTGTCCGACGCGCAGCGCCGCACCATCGAAATCATGGGCGCCCACATCAGCCGCGCGCTGCGCATCCACGCACGCATCGGCGAGCTCGAAGCGCGCGTGGCCGCCGCGGAGTCGGCGCTCGATGCGGTGCCGGTGCCGGTATTCCTGCTCGGCGCGCAGCGCGAGCTGCGCTATATGAATCGCGCCGCCCAGCAGCTGATCGCCGCTGAACCGGTGCTGCGGATCGTGAACGGCCGGTTCGCGCCGGAAGGCTGCGTCGACGATGCGCAATGGCGGCACGCGTTCGCGCGCGGCGGGCTGTTGCTGCGGCGTACCACCGGCGAACCGCTGCCGCTCGCGCTGATTCCCGTTCCGGAACAGTCGCGCCTCGCGCGCGAACGGCCCGGCGTCGCGGCGCTGATGACGGCCGCCGACCTGCGTTCGCCGGCGGCGCGCGCGCAGCGCTTGCGGGTGTTCTACGGGCTGTCGTCGGCCGAAGCCGATCTCGCCGTGCTGCTGTGCTGCGACGGGCATTCGCCGCAGGAATGCGCGGCGCTGCGCGGCGTGTCGATCGGCACGGTCCGCGCGCAGATCAAGTCGATCTACACGAAGACGGACGTCGCGCGCGCCGCGCAACTGACGTCGCTCGTCATGCAGACCTGAACGATCGATGCACGCGCGCGCGGCGGCGTTTTGACCTATCCGCCGCCGATTCCCTGCAGTATCTTGCCGGTCCCGCCGCAGACGGTGCATGGCTGGCCCTCCACCCGGCCGGTGCCGCGGCAGACGCGGCACGTGTCCTCGCCGATGCCCGGCGCGTCGGCCGGGCCTTCGTCGCCGGCGTTCGGCGAGGCAGCCGGGTCGGGGGTCGCTGATGGCTTCGTGGTCGACATCACAGGCTCCTTTCGCGTTGCGTGATGTCACGGCGAGCATCGCGCGTGCCCGCGAGGCGGCACGCGCGACGGCGACGGCAGGACCGTGCGTTACAGCGCCGGCGCCCACGTCGACCCGAACGGGTTCGACTGGTCGATGCCCGGGAAGTCGACGAACGCCTTGCTGCAGTCGAGCACGCTGGCCGGATCGATCGCGTGGACCGCACTGCCGTTGACGACCACCCGGTTCGCGGTCGACGGGAACACCGGCAGGTTCACGTTGCGCAGCGTGAGGTTCGCGTCGGACGCGATCGTCGCGATGCCGTCGGGCGTATCGGCCACCACGTCGGTCAGCGACATCACGAGCGGGAACGCCGGCTCGCCGTAGCCGCCGGTATTCGCTTCGAAGCCCTGCAGCTTCACGCCGGCCGCGCCCTCGATCACGACGTTCGCGAGCGAGATGTCGTGGAAGTTCGGATACAGCGGGCCGCTCGCGGGCACGGCCTTGGTACTGTAGTACGGCGTGAACAGCAGCGCGTTCTTCGCATCGCGGATGCAGATGTTCGCGTAGTGGATGTTGCTCACTTCGCCGCCGCGCGCATAGTCGGACTTGATGCGCAGTCCTTCTTCCGAATCGCGGAACGCATTGTCGTACACCTGAACGTTGGTCACGCCGCCGTTGGTCTCGCTGCCGATCGAGATGCCGTGCCCCCAGTAGATGTGGTTGTGCGCGATCACGACGCCCCATTTGCGATCGGCGCGCACGTCGCGATTGCCGTCGATGCCGAACAGCCCCGAGCCGGCGGGCGCCGGATTGTTGCTGCCCTTGAGCGCGATGTCGTCGTCGCCGGTGCTCACGTAGTTGTACGCGAACACGAAGTTCTTCAGGTAGCCGTCGAACGAGATCGCGGCGGCGGACGTCGTCGTGCTGCCGGTCGACAGCGCCACCGACGTCGGCTTCGACGCGGAGCCCGGGTCGAACGCGTCGGTGTTCTTCACGTTGTCCGCGTTGAACGTCTGCCCGTTGTACAGCGGGTTGCCGTTGCCGGCCGGGTTCGCGAACGCGGCGAGCGTCGGCGTCTGCACCTTCACGTTCCAGATCGTCAGCCCGTCGACGCCGCTCGGCACCACGTGGAAATTCGGGCTGTTGTTCAGCGTGATGCGGTACAGCGTGAGGTTCTTCGCGTAGTTGAACACCATCAGCCGGAAATTCGACTGCGAGCCGAAGCCGGTCGTGCCGTTCTGCACCATGTTGCCGAGATACGCGAGATCCCACCACGTCATGTTGCGCACCGTCGATTTCGAATCGACGACCGTGCCGCCGTCGTCGCATGCGGTGCCGTCGGGCGCCACGGTGCCGCTCTTGTACGCCGCGTAGGTGTTCGAGCAGGTCAGGTCGACCTTCATCAGCGGGTATTTCGCATCGGACGTCACGAGCTCCGCGTAGCCGCGCCCGTCGATCCGGCCGTCGCCGACCACGGCCGCGTTGACGAGGTTGGTGCCGGTGATCAGCGCGGCGCAGTTCGACGAGCTGCCGGCTTTCGTCGCGCTGACGGCCGTGTTGCCGCAGTACGGGCCGGCGGCGTTCGGCGAATACGCCTTCACGTCGCGCGACGCATACAGCGTGACGCCCTTGTCGATCCACAGCGTGACGCCGGACGGCAGCGTCAGCGGCCCGCTGATGAAGCCGTTGCCGGGCCCCGCGCGATTGACGACGAGTCGCACCGCGAACTTGCTCGCGCGGTACTTCGGCTTCGCGAGTTCCTCGCCGGACGCGCCGGCGAGGTTCGCGTTCGGCGCGGCGGCCGTCTTCTGCGCGGCGGTGGCCGCGGCGTCCGCCGCCGCGATCGTCGCGCCCACTTCGGCGTCGACCGCCGCGCCGCAGGCGTCGAGCGCGGCCTGGATGCGCGCCTGGTCGGGGTTGGCCGTCGCGGTCGACACGGCCTTGCCTACGCCGGCCGTCGACGGATCGGCCTCCGGCGGCAGCGAGCCGTCGGGGCGGCTCACGAGCGTATTGGCGGCTTCGAGCGTGCTGCACACCTGCGTGTCGGCGGGCAACGCCGGTTCGGGCGGCAGGTTCGGGTCGACGGTCGTCGTGCCGACCTGGAACACGCTGGTCGCGGGCGGTGCGGTCGACGCCGCGCCGCCGCCGGTACTCGCGTCGTCGCCGCCGCACGCGGTGAGCGCGGCGGCGGTGGCGAGCAGCGCGGCGAGCAGGCCGAGCGCACGCGGGCGTCGGCTGGGCGGGGAATTCGGCCGGGAATGTGGCCGGGCAACGGAAAGTGTCATGACGGAGATCTCCTGAAGAGGCATCGGCGGCGCGATGCCGGGTTGGTATCGGGTCGTTCGGGCGGCGCGGGTCGCCGCGACGCGAGCGCGGGCGGTGACGGGCAGCGGGCAACGCTGAAGCGGGGGAGAGCGGCCGCCGGCGCGGTTCGTCGGGCGCGCGCCACGAGCGCGAATCGCGTCGTGCGGGATGCGGGCCGGCGCGCGCTCGTGGCGCCGCGGCGGCGTGACAACATCGTGGTCAGTCATCCTATAACGACGACAAGCGAAGCGAAACAAGGCCGCCGGATGTCGGGAAACCGCCACGTCGGTATCCCGTTTGCATGCCGACCCGGTTCCGGAAAACGTTTCGCGAAAAAGCGCGGAAACAGAGAATGCGATTCCTCGATTCCCGTCAAAAGCCCTTGATAGCAGCGGTTATAGGGGTATGCACCAAGTGAGTTAAACGGTTAACCGACGTACATTCGCTCGACATGTCATACGACGTATGACTCTGCGGTTCAAGGAAGCGTACCGGCGACGCAGGCGCCTGCCGACGGATCGCCGCACAACAACGATCGACCATCAAGGAGACTCACCATGAAGCACCGATTCACCGGCTCCCGTACCGCCCTGGCCGTCGCACTGATGGCCGGTTTCGTGATGTCCGCGCAGGCGCGCGTGTTCCGCTCGGCGGACGTGCACGGCGACACCTTCCCGACCAACATGGCCGTGAAGTTCATGGGCGAGGAACTGTCGAAGCAGACGGGCGGCAAGGATTCGATCAAGGTGTTCGGCAACAGCGCGCTCGGCTCCGAGAAGGACACGGTCGACCAGGTGCGGATCGGCGCGATCGACATGGCGCGCGTGAACGGCGCGTCGTTCAACGAGATCGTGCCGGAATCGCTGATTCCGTCGTTCCCGTTCCTGTTCCGCGACGTCGCGCACTTCCGCAAGGCGATGTACGGGCCGGCCGGCCAGAAGATCCTCGATGCGTTCACCGCGAAGGGGATGATCGCGCTGACGTTCTACGAGAGCGGCGCGCGCTCGATCTACGCGAAGCGCCCGGTGCGCTCGCCGGCCGACATGAAGGGGCTGAAGGTGCGCGTGCAACCGTCCGACCTGATGGTCGACGAGATCAAGGCGATGGGCGGCACGCCGACGCCGATGCCGTTCGCCGAGGTGTACACGGGCCTGAAGACGGGCCTCGTCGATGCGGCGGAAAACAACCTGCCGTCGTACGAGGAAACCAAGCATTACGAAGTCGCGCCCGATTACTCGGAGACGCAGCACGCGATGACGCCGGAAGTGCTGGTGTTCTCGAAGAAGATCTGGGACACGCTGTCGCCGCAGGAGCAGGCGGCGATCCGCAAGGCGGCGGCCGATTCGGTGCCGTACTACCAGAAGCTGTGGACCGCGCGCGAGGCGTCCGCGCAGCAGCTGGTGACGAAGGGCGGCGCGAAGATCCTGCCGGCCGCGCAGATCGACCGCGCGGCGTTCGTGAAGGCGATGCAGCCGCTGTGGACCAAGTATGAAAAGACGCCGCAGATGAAGCAGATCGTCGACGAGATCGAGGCCACCAAGTGACGCGTCGCACTTCCCTGAACAGCGCGGCGGCCGCAGGCGCGTCGGCCGCCGCCCCCGACGGCGCGGCGCCGGCGCGGCCGCACGCCGCGCCGCTGCTGCGCTGCGTGAACGACGTGCTGTTCCGCGTGCTGGCGGGAATCGCTTCAGCATGCCTCGCGGTACTCACGGTGCTGGTGTTCTATGCGGTCGTGATGCGCTACGTGTTCGAGAACGCGCCGGATTTCGTCGAGCCGATCGCGCTGTTGCTCGTGATCGTGATCGCGATGTTCGGCGCGGCGATGAAGGTGCGCGACGGCGGCCATATCGGCCTCGATTCGCTGGTGCGCCGGCTGTCGCCGAAGGCGCGCACGGTCGTCATCGCGATCCAGCACCTGAGCCTGATCGCGTTCGCGATCATGATCATGATCGGCTGCGGCAGCATGGCCGCCGAGACGATGGGCGACCGCATCCCGATCATCGGGCTGCCCGAAGGCGTGCGCTACCTGATCACGATGCCCGCGGCGGTTGCGATCATCTTCTTCTCGCTCGAGCACCTGCTCGCGCTTCGTCGTACTTCGTCGGGACAATAACGCCATGGAACTCGCGATCCTGTCCGTCAGTTTTCTGATCTTCCTCGTGCTCGGCGTGCCCGTGTCGTTCGCGCTCGGCATTGCGTGCGTGCTCACCTACCTGGTCGAAGGCCTGCCGATCGCGACCGCGATGCAGGCGATGATCTCGGGGATGAACGCGTTCTCGTTCCTCGCGGTGCCGTTCTTCATCTTTTCCGGCGAACTGATGCTGCACGGCGGCATCGCGGACCGGATCCTGCGCTTCGCGCAGGCGACCGTCGGCCATTTCCGCGGCGGCCTCGGGATGGCGAACGTCGTCGCGTGCACGCTGTTCGGCGGCGTGTCGGGCTCGCCGACCGCCGATACGTCGGCGATGGGCGGCGTGGTGATTCCGCTGATGAAGCGCGAAGGCTACAGCGCCGCGTACGCGGTCAACGTGACGACGCATGCGTCGCTCGCCGGCGCGCTGATGCCGACGTCGACCAACATGATCATCTACGCGTTCGCCGCGCAGGGCATCACCGGGATGCTGCACGGCCAGCCGGTGAGCGGCGTGTCGATCGGCGACCTGCTGTTCTCGGGGCTCCTGCCGGTGTTGTGGGTGATGGGCTTCGTGCTCGCCGCCGCGTACTGGCAGGCCGTGCGTCACGGCTATCCGCACCGCGAGGACGGCTCGTCCGCGCTGCCGCGGTTTCCCGGCTGGTATGCGGTGCTGCGCAGCTTCGTCGGCGCGGTGCCCGGGCTGATGGTGATCGCGATCATCCTCGTGTGCGTCGCGAAGGGCATCGCCACCGCGACCGAGGCGGCCGCGATCGCCGTCGTGTACTCGCTGGTGTTGACCGCGGTGGTCTACCGGACACTGACGGCCGAGAAGCTGCGCCGCGCGCTGTCGCATGCGGCGCGCACGACGGGCGTCGTGCTGCTGCTGATCGCGGTGTCCAACATGCTGCGCTTCCAGATGTCGTACCTGGAGATCCCGGATGCGATCGAAGGGCTGCTGAAGCAGTCGACCGCCGCGCCGTGGCTGATGCTGCTGTACATCAACATCATCCAGGTGTTCCTCGGCACGTTCGTCGACATGGCCGCGCACATCCTGATCACGACGCCGCTGTTCCTGCCGATCGCGATGGCGTGCGGCGTCGGCCCGGTGCAGTTCGGGATCATGCTGCTGCTGAACTGCTCGCTCGGCCTCGTGCATCCGCCGATCGGGTCGGTGCAGTTCGTCGGCTGCGCGATCGGCAACGTATCGATCGGCGAGACCACGAAAATGGCGTGGCCGTACTACCTCGCAATCTTCAGCGCGATCAACATCGTCACGTACATGCCGTTCTTCTCGACGTGGCTGCCGAGCCTGATCAGCGGGCACGCGGTGTTCTGATTGCGTTGCGCGTTTCGCCCGTCGCGGCGCCGGACGACCGAGGTGGTCCGGCGCCGCGGTTGCATGCGCGGCGCGCTTGCCGCGCCGTCGCGAGCCGGCTGCTCAATCCTGCCGTCCATCCGGTTCGAGGTCGCGAGCGATCGACCGTTCGTCGCGCCAGTCCGCCAGTTCGCGCCACAGCGCCGGGCGCGCATGGTCGCGCGGCGGCAACGGGATCACGCAGGCGACGCCCCGCACGTTGACCACCACGCCCGAGTCGGGCAGCGTGGCCGGGATGCCCGAGGACGAAGGATCGGCGTCGGGTTCGGAAGGCGTGCCCGGGCCGGGCGGGTGTCGAAACATCATGCGAAATCTCCGTGGCGCCGTGAAGCGGCGCATCAGTAACGGACCCGCCCGACCAGCCCGAGCGGATCGATCGCATGCTGGACGGCGCCGGCGAGTTGCCGGTGCGCGGCCGGCACGTGCTTGCGGTAGTACGCGATATTGACCGGCCCGACGCCATGTTCCGCGCTGAAGCAGCCGCCCGCGCGCACGACGCGGTCGTACAGCGCGCCGCGCAACGCCACCTGCTGCAGCGGCCCGTAGCGTTCTGCTTCGGTATGCGGAATCGATACGACGAGATGGCAGCCGCCGTCGCCGAAATGCCCGAACGCATGGCAGCGCAGCGCCGGATGCGCGGCGGCGAGCCATTGCTCGGCGTCGGCGACGAATCCGGCCAGCGCGCCGCGCGGGAACGACACGTCGAACGACAGCGGCACGCCGTCCTGCGCGACCGCGACCGGCAATGCGTCGCGAATCCGCCAGAACCGTTCCGCCGGCGCACACGCCGCGTCGAGCACCCGCCGTTCGCTTGCGAGCGCGTCGAGCGTCGCGACCGTGCGTTCCTCGAGCAGCGCATCGAGCCCCGGCATGCCGGTCGCGATCTCGACGAGCGCGTAGCACGCGGCAGCGCTCGCGTCGAACGGCGCGCGCAACGCGGGAAACGCGGCGGCGACGCAACCGACCGCCGCCGCCGACATGAATTCGAACGCCGACAGCATCTCGCCGAACGCGCGTTCGAATGCGAGCAGGCCGGCGAGCGCCGCGTCGTACGACGCGAACGCGACGAACGCCGCGCACGACGACCGCTCGAGCGGCGCGAGCGCGAACGACACGGCCGTCACGAGCCCGTTTGCGCCATTCGCGCCGATGAAACACTGCGCGACGTCGAAGCCCGCGTTGCGCTTGCGCAGCGGCGCGAGCGCGTCGATCACGGTGCCGGCTTCATCCGCAAGAACCACTTCGACGCCGAGCACGTGACGGCGCACGTCGCCGTACTTGATCAGGCGGCTGCCGCCCGCGTTCGCGCCGACGAGGCCGCCGGCCGCCGGATCGCTGCCGAGATCGATCGGCACGCAGAGCCCGGCTTCGCCCGCCACGCGATTGATGTCGGACAGCCGCACGCCGGCGTCGACGGTGATGCTGCGATTCGAAGGATCGAACCCGCGAACGGCGCGCATCCGCTCGAACGACACCACGCATTGCGTGCCGCTGCGATCGGGCACGGCGGCGCCGACGAGCCCGGTGCGCGCGCCCTGGGCGACGAGCGCGATCCGGTGCGCGACGGCGACGCGGACGAGCGCGCGCACGTCGGCGGTCGACGCCGGCCGCGCGACGCCGAGCGGCACGCCGCCGTATCGCGCGACGTCGATCGCATACGGCTCGCAGGCCGAGCCGTCGAGCCAGCCGTCGCCGAGTGCCGCGGCGAGCGCGTGCCGCTGCGCGGCGTGGGCTGCGTGTGCGGGCAGCGCGTTCATCGTCAGCTTGCCCGCGCGAGCTGCTTGCGCAGCCGGCCGCGCACGACGACCAGCGCGATCAGCGGCACGACGCCGCCCCACAGCGGGCTGTGGCGCATCGTGATCGACACCGCGAGCGCGACGACGGTGACGGCGAGCAGCACGAGCGACAGCGAACGCGCGCGCGCATGGTCGACGAACGTGCCGTCGACGAAGCCGCCGTCCGACCACGCGGTATGCACGATGCCGACCACCAGCACGCAGACGAGCATCGCGGCCGGCCCGAGCTCCTCGCCCCACAGACGGCTACCTGTCGGCGAGACGAGCGCGAGCACCGCGCCGATCACGAGGAACAGGTCGACGCCGAGCGCGATGCTGTTGCGTTCCGCGCGGCGCATCAGCCACGCGCCGTGCACGAGCGCGAGCACGCCGCCGATCAGGAACGCGTGGGTCCAGCGCAGGTCCGGCTGCTCGGGGCCGAGCCGGCCGTAGAACAGGAACACGATCGCCGGCAGGAAATTGCTCGCGTGCAGCAGGTAGCCGGTTATGGGATGGTTCGATTTCATCGATGATTCTCCTTCGTCGAAACAGCGGGGCGACGCGTCAAGCGTCGTGCCAGCGGAACAGCCGCACGGCGGCGAACAGGAACAGCGCGGTGCACGCGGTCATGCCGAGCAGTTGCGGCGCGAGCTGCGCGTACGGCGCGCCGTCGACCAGCGCGCCGCGCAGCGCGACTGCGAACTGGTTGGTCGGCAGGAACGCGAGCCCGGCCTTCAGCCACGCGGGCGCGTCGTGCATCGGGATCGTCAGGTCGCTGAAGAACAGCAGCGGGTAGTAGGTGACGTTGCATGCGAGTTCGGCCGCGGCGAGCGAGCGGGCGCGGCTCGCCAGCAGCACGCCGATGCTCAGCACCATCGCCGCGCCGAGCAGCACGATCGGCAACGCGCGCAGCCCGTCCGGCGTCGCGATCGGCAGCGCGATGCCGAACGCGACGCGCGCGACCGTCAGCAGCACGAGCGCCGACAGCGCCATCATCGCCATCCGCGCGACGATCAGCGCGGCGAGGAACACGCCGCGCGACACCGGAAAGCACACGTACAGCTTGAACGTATTGCGCTCGCGCAGCGCGGCGATCGCGGTGGTCGTCGAATTGAGGCCGATCGCCATGAACGCCATCACGAGGATGCCGGTCGCGAAGAACGCGCCGTAGTCGAACGGCCGGCGCGTCGGCGCGGCATTCTCGAAGCGCGCCTGTGCGGCCGGCAGCCCGAGCCGCTGCGCGGCGCAGCGCGCAAGCGCGATCTCGACGACCCGCGATGCGGCCTTCACCGCGAGCGGGCCGTTGAAGTCGTAGCGGATCGTCGCCGGCGTGCGCTCGTCGGCGCCGAGCACGACGGTCACGCGATCGGCCGGCGCGCCGCGGCCGCCGAAGGTCGCCTTCACCGTGTCGCTGTGCGACAGGCTGGCGACGATCTGCGCTTCGCATGCGCGGCTGTACGGCGTTGCGCCGCCGGGCACGTCGAACGCGATGTCGGCCGTGCCGAGCGAGCCCGAGCCGCCGAACGCGAACAGCATCACGCTCAGCAGAAACACCGGGAACACGAGCGTCCAGAATAGCGACGAGCGGCTGCGCAGATAGCCGAGCAACTCGTTGCGCACGAGGATCAGGAACACCTTAGTCATGGGTCGGGCCCTCGGTGCACAGGCGCAGCAGGTCGCCCGGCGTGCTGGGCGCGAGCGCCAGATGCTGGATGCCGCGTTCGCCGACGATCCGGTGCACGTTCGGATGCAGCGTGGCGTCGCCGAACGCCTCGACCACGTGCGCGGCCGACACGCGCACGCCGGTCACGCCGGGCAGCGCCGCGAGCCGCTTGCGCAGCGCGCGCGCATCGGCTTCGTCGCGGCAATGCAGCACCGCGCGCGCGTCGCCGACGAGCTCGGCGCGCAGCGTATCCCGGTCGCCCTGGTAGCGCACGCCGCCGTCGCGTACCCAGACGAGATCGTCGACCACGCTCAGTTCTTCCTCGGAATGGCAGATCATCGCGACGCTCGTGCCGCTTGCGCGGTGGCGCAGCAGATCGATCACGACGCCCGCATAGCGGCGGTCGAGGCCCGTGAACGGCTCGTCGAGCACGGCCAGCTCGGGCCGGTGCGCGAGCGCGACGTACAGGTCGACGCGCTGGCGCTGCCCCTTCGACAGCGCGCGGCACGGCTTGTCGAGCAGTTCGGCGATGCCGAGCGCGTCGGCGATCGCCGCATCGGTGTGCGCGTACATCGCGCGGTGCAGCGCGACGATCTCGGATACACGCAGATGATCGGGATACTCGACCTTCTGCAATTGCGCGCCGAGCCGCTGTAACGACCGCGAATCGCGCATGAAGCGTTCGGCCGGCACGTCGAGCACGCGCACGTCGCTGCCGCCGCGCCGGAAGCCGAGCAGCGTTTCGAGCAGCGTGGTCTTGCCGGAACCGTTCGGCCCGACGATCGCGGTGATCGCGCCGAGCCGGAAGCGCACGTGGCGCGCGGACAAGCGGAAATCGCCGGCCGCGACGTCGATCGCGCGCGCGCCGAGCGCCGCGCCCGGCGCATGCGCGTCGGGCCGCGGCGGCGTGCCCGCGCGCTGCGGTCGATCGAACGCGGGGGACGGGCCGAACATCGCGCGCACCGACGCAAGAAACGAAACGCTCATCGTCGGCATCCTCAGTCGAACAGCATGACCTGCGTGTCGCGCGCGCCCCGGTACGGGTTGCGGCCGTGCGCGACCAGCATGTTGTCGACGACGAGCACGTCGCCGGTCTGCCACGGGAACGCGAATTCCTCGTCGTCGAGCGCGTCGTAGATCGCCACCAGATCGTCGAACGGCATCGGCGCGCCGTCGCCGTAGCGGATCTCGTACGGGAACGCGGCGCGCGCGCCGTACATGCGCTGCAGGTAGCGATAGCTGAGCTCGCCCATCGAGCGCGGGTTCGGGTGCTGCGCGCTCGCCTGGTTGAACCACACCGTCTCGCCGGTGCGCGGATGCGTGCGCAGCGCGCTGCCGACGTGCGACACGGTCACGCTGCCGTCGTCGAGCCAGCGGCAGCCGACGCCGCGTTCCGCGCACAGCCGCTCGACTTCGTCGCGCTCGGTCGTCCCGAATGCGTCGTCCCACGGCCGGTGGTACGCGGCGAACGGCAGGTTCGGGTTCGCGGCGAGACTGTCCACGCGGTCGCCCGGCGCCGCGAAATTGCGCAGGTACATCACGCCGCGTTCGGCGAATCGTTCGCGCAGCGCGGCCGGCACGCGCGCGGTCACGCGCCGCATGTCGCAGATCGGCGTCTCGCCGCCGGCTTCCGCCGGCAGCCGGCAGTAGAACGCGACGAGGCGCGGAAACGCGGGCATGTAGGCCATTTCCTGATGCAGCCCGATCCTGAACGGCGGCGGCATGCGGGTCGACTCGTAGACCTGGCCGTCGATCTGCCGGCGCGGCGCGGCGCCGGCCGTGTAGCCGTTCGCGTGCGGCGGATACAGCGCGCCGAGGCGGCCGAACGCGGCGGTGTCGGGCACCGCGAAGCCGCGCCACAGCAGCGCGCCGCATGCGTCGAGCAGCGTGTCGATCGTGTCGAGCCGCGAGCGGTACCACGCGACGAACATCTCCGGCGACGTCGCGAGTTCGGCGCTGCGCGGCGTCACGCACAGCGGCAGCGTCGCGCCGGGCGCGACCGCCGCGCAGTGCACGTCGTCGGCTCCGAGGCGCGCGGCGGCATGCGCGGCGAGGAAGGCGAGATCGGTCATCGCTCAGGCCAGCGCCGGTTTCTTCAGCAGGATTTCGAAGCCGAGCGCGCCGAGCCCCATGCTCGGGCTGTAGATCGACGCAACTTCGGCCAGACCGGCCTCGGCGACGAGCGCATGTGCTTCGTCGAGCGTGATCTTTTCCTCGACGTGGGTCGGCGGATAGTCGGCGGCCGCGCGCATCGCGGTGAAGCGGTCGAGCAGGTGCTGCGGCGCGTCGCGGCGCATGTCGTGCACGAGCGCGATGCCGCCCGGCGCCAGCACGCGGTACATCTCGGTCAGGCTGAGCGCCTTGTCGGGCAGGTGATGCAGCGTCGCGCGGCCGACCGCCATCGTCAGCGTGCCGTCGTCGAACGGCAGCGCGAGCGCGTCGCCGACGCGCATCTCGATCGTGTCGTCGAGCCCGAGTTCGTGGATGCGCGGGCGGCCTTCGTCGAGCATCGCCGGATCGAGGTCGATGCCGACGTAGCGCCAGCCGCGCATCGCCGGATCGGTCGCGAGCCGCACCGGCACGACGCCGGTGGCCGTGCCGATGTCGGCGATCGTGCCGGCCGTCATCCCGCGCGCCAGCTGGCGGATGCGGCTGATGAACAGCAGGTCCCACGGTTCGAGCGTTTCGGTGGCGAAGCGATCGTAGTCGTTCGCCGGGCGCAGGTTCTTGAGCAGCATGACGTTCCTTGTGCAAAAAGGGTGAGGGTTCACAGCCAGCCGACCGGCACGGCGGCCAGGAGCCGCCGCGCGGTCGCGCTGTTGACGCC
Organism: Burkholderia sp. 28_3; assembly: GCF_003253915.1. NCBI lineage: Bacteria > Pseudomonadati > Pseudomonadota > Betaproteobacteria > Burkholderiales > Burkholderiaceae > Burkholderia > Burkholderia sp. 28_3. The sequence continues at coordinate 40,927 of NZ_QKZF01000008.1, read as the reverse complement.
GAACGCCGGGCGGCGGCGCCGTTCCACCGCATGCGCGGCCATCGCCGCGATGCGCGCGCCGAGTCCGACGCCGACGCCCCACGACGGCGCGGCGACGCCGAGTTCGAGCAGCGTCGCGGCGGTCAGGAAATCGATGTTCGGCCGCAGCGCGCGGCGCGCATCGGCCTGTGCGCAGCACGCGTCGAACAGCGTCACGTAGCCGCCGTCGAAGCCGCATGCGGCGAACCGGCCGCGCATGTGCGGCGGACGCGGATCGGCGACGAACAGCGGATGGCCGAAGCCGTACAGCGTGCGTTTCGCGTCGAGCGCCGTATCGATCGCCGCGCGGCCGGCCGCGTCGAGCGCGGTGGCCGGCGCGCCGGCGCCGCCCGGTATGGATCGCGCGAGTGCCGTGAGCCACTGCATCGCTTCGAGCGCCGCCCCGACGTGCGACGGCCCGCTCGCGAGGAAGCCGGACGCGATCGCCTGCGTCAGCGTGACGCCGGTGCCGATCGCGACGCGCGGCGCGAGCACGGTCGGCGTGATGTAGCCGAAGCCGGCGTGCCACGCGACGAGCAGCATGTCCATCGCCGCTTGTGCCGGCGAGTCGTGGCGTGTCGCGCCGGTCAGCACGAGCATGCGTTGCGTGTGCGTCCGCGCTGCATCGAGCGCGGTGCCGCCGCGGGCGTGCGGGCCGGCGGCGAACGGCCGCCCCTCGATCGCCGCGTGCAGCAGGAACGGCGCGGCGGCCGCGCACAGCAGCATCGTGTCGAGATCGGCATCGTCCGGCGCCGGGCCGCGCACGCGGTCGGTCACGTCGTCGAGGCCGCGCAGCAGGCCGGACGCGGCCGCGAACACCGGCGCGACGCCGGCCGCGCCGAGCTCGGCTGCGATCGACTGCGCGACCGAGCCCGGCGCGAGCGCGTCGGCGAACGCCGCGAGCCGCGCACCGATCGTCGCCTCGTGCGTGCGGTGGTCCGCGCGGCCGGGCGCGACGTCGAACCACAGATGCGCGAGCGCGCCTTCGAACGTCGTCGCGCCGATCAGCGCGTTCAGGTCGAGATCGCGCACGCGGAGCGCTTCGGGGTCGAGCGTCGCGCCGTCGATGTCGGTGCCGCGATGGCGCGTCGTCGGCCGGCCGAGCAGGTTGCGCGGCGCATCGCCGGTCTTCGCGGCGGGGACGCTGGAGTCGAGTGTCGTATCCATGTCATTCCACCGCGGCGAGTTCGTCGCTGCTGACGCTGATCGCCGCGTGCGCCATCGCGGCGATCACGGCCGCGTGCTGGTCGACGACGGGCAGCACGTTCGCGAAGTAGTAGCGCGCGCTTTTCAGCTTGCCGCGATAGAACGCGAGTTCGGCTGGCGTGTCGGCCGTCTCCGGCGCATCGAGCCGGCGCGCGGCGATCGTCGCCGATTCGAGCAGCACCCACGCCGACGTGACCACGCCGAACATCTCCAGGAAGCGCGTGTAGAACTGGCTGCTGCGATGCGTGTGGCCGTCCTGCACGTCGCGCGCGATGTCGTCGAGCGCGGCGGCGATGCGGTCGGCGCCCGCGCGCAGCGCATCGAACAGCGGCCGCAATTCCGCATGCGTGGCGGTGTGATGCTGCTGCGCGAGGAACGCGTCGAGTTCGTCGCGGTAGTACTGGATCAGCCGCGAATGACGGCCGAAGCCGAGCTTGTCGCGCACGAGATCCTGCGCCTGGATGTAGTTCGTGCCTTCCCAGATCGACAGGATTTTCACGTCGCGCGCGTTCTGCTCGACGGGGCTCGCATCGGTATAGCCGAGCCCGCCGTGCACCTGGATCGCCGTTTCGCAGATGCGCCACGCCTGGTCGGAGATGAACGCCTTGCAGATCGGCGTCAGCAGCAGTTGCAGCTTGCGATGGCGTTCGATCTCCGCCGGGTCGGCGTCGGGCGTCGCCTCGAGCATCGCCGCGCGCGTCGCGGTCGCCGCGAGCTTGCCGAGCAGGCCGCGGCAGCCGTCGACGCGGCTTTTCATGTCGACCAGCATGCGCTGCACGTCCGCGTGCTCGACGATCGCGACGCGCGCGGCATTGGTGTTCGACGCGCGCTCGATCGGCCGGCCCTGCAGCCGGCGGCCCGCATACTCGACCGCGTGCAGGTACGCGCTCGACGCGACGCCGACGCCGAACATCCCGGTGCTCATCCGCGCCTGGTTCATCAGCGGCATCAGCTGCAGCAGGCCGACGTTGCGCCGGCCGCCGAGCAGCCAGCCTTTCGTCGTGCCGTTCGCGCCGAATACCAGATGCGTGTTCGCGCAGCCCTTCAGCCCCATCTTGCGCGGCAGGCCGATGCAGTCGACGTGGTTCGGCTGCAGCTCGCCGGTTTCGTCGTCGGGCCAGAAGCGTGGCACGACGAGGCACGACAGCGAGAACGAATCCGGCGACGCGGTATCGATGCGCCCGAGCACGAAATACAGCGTGTTCTCCGTCAGCTCGTGCATGCCGGCCGAGATGTAGACCTTCTCGCCGTCGATCGCGTAGACGTCGCGTTCGATCGGCGTCGCGCGCAGCGCCACGGCGGTGAGGTCGGTGCCGGCCTGCGGTTCGGTCGCGCAGAAGCACGCGTCCCAGCGGTACGCTTCGAGCGGCGCAATCAGCGCCTTCTGGTGCGGCGTGCCGTGCATCTGCAGCAGCTTGATCGCGGGGCGCGTGAAGCCGCCGTAGGTCATGAACGACGGATTCGCGCCCATGAACATCTCGTAGATCATCTGCGTGACGATCGGCGGCAGCCCGTGCGCGGTGCCGAACAGCGTGTTCGACCATTCGTCGCGAAAGCGCGCCCACAGCGCGTGGAAATGCGACGGAATCCGGACCTGGCCGTCGTCGAGCAGCGTGCAGCCCTCGACGTCGGCCTGCTGATAGCTGCGGCCGAGGTCGAGCGCGAAGTCGCGCGCGCGTTCGAGCAGCGCGTCGATCGATGCACGATCGTGCGTGCCGTACAGGCCGTGCTCCGCCAGGAACCGCTTGTCGGCCTCGAACAGTTCCCACAGAAAGAAGCGCAGCTCGCGCAGGCTCACCTTGTATGCGCTCATCATGCGTCTCCTTCGATGTCGAGCGCGGCGTCGAGGCCGCCGGCCAGGTCGACCACGGCGGCGGCGGCCCCGCCATGCAGCGCCGCGTCCCAGACGAGCACCGTGCGGCGTTCGCCTTCGTCGAGCGCGCCCGCGAGCCGGATCAGCGCGGCGGCCGATTCGGCCGACGACAGATGGCCCGAGCCGTCGTGCTGGATACGTGCGCCGACCGGAATCGACGCGGCGTCGGCCACGCGCGCCGCGAAGCCGGGATCGAAGCCGGGCGGCACGCACCAGTCGATCTGGTTCGCGCGCAGGTTCGCCTGCTCGAGCGCGCGGCGGATCGCGCGGGCCGCGACTGGCGCGAGCGTGTCGCGCAGCGCGGCCGGCGCATCGGCCCACGGATCCGTGACCGACGGCCCGAATTCGAGCGCGACGGCGCGCACGCCGCCCCACGCGGCCGGCTCCGGCGCGGGGCCCGCGCGCGATACGAGCAATGCGGCGGCCGCGTCGCCGTAGCCGACCAGGTCGCCGAACTGGCGGAAGAACGGGTAGAGCCACTTGTCGCTGAGGATCACGAGCGCCTGGTCGCCCTCGTCGAGCAGCAACCCGTCGAGCAGCATCAGCGCCGAATACCAGCCGAGCGTGCCGTTCTGGCCGAGCGCGAACGGCGTCACGCGCTGCAGCCCGAGTTCGTACTGCATGCGGCCGACGACCGAGTCGCCGATCCCTTCGTTGAGCGCGCAACTCGCGACGATCACGTGCGTGGTGCGCGCCAGCGCGCCGGAGCCGAGCTGGTCGCGCAGGTCCAGCGCCGCGTCGGCGGCGAGGTCGGCGAGGCTGCGCCCGGGCGGCGCGACGCGCAGCGCGGGCCGGCCGCCGGGCGCGAGGCGCGTGCCTTCGTCGGGCGTCAGCGCGCCCATGCCGCGCGGCCGCGCAAAGCGCGCCTGCGGCAACAGCAGGTGCCGGTAGCCGGGGTGGCGCTCCTGCGCCTGGATCGCGCTGAACACGACGGCGGGCGGCAGCACCACGACGCCGCCGGACAACGCGAGCGTACCGGGCGCGGCGACGCGCGGCGCGCCGATACAGGTTTCATCGAGCGTCGACAGGGTCATGCGGCGGTCTCCTCGAGGTTCGGGCGCGCGAACGCGTCGCGATACTGCGCTTTCAGCGCCGGTCGGTCGATCTTGCCGTTCGGGTTGCGCGGCAACGCCGGCAGCGGCTCGACGACGAGCGGGTTCATGTAGGTGGGCAACGCATCGCGGCACGCGCGGGCGATGTCGGCGCGGCACGCGTCGGCGTCGAGCGTCGATACGACGCATGCGGCGATCGCTTCTCCGAGTGCGGGATGCGGGACGCTGAACACCGCGGCCTCGCGGATGTGCGGCAGCGCGAACAGCACGTCCTCGACCTCGGTCGGACTCACGCGATAGCCGGACGTCTTGATCATGTCGTCGCCGCGTGCGACGAAGTACAGGTAGCCGTCCGCGTCGCGCCGCACGATGTCGCCCGACCACACGGCGACGTCCGGGCGCGGAATCTCGCCGTGCCGGCGCGGCAGCGGGCGGAAACGCTGCGCGGTCAGCTCGGGCCGGTTCCAGTAGCCGAGCGTGACGAACGCGCCACGATGCACGAGTTCGCCGGGTTCGTCGGCCGCGCATTCGCTGCCATCCGCGCGCAGCACGAGGATCTCCGCGTTCGGCACGGCCTTGCCGATCGACGTCGGGCGCAGCGCGGCATCCGCGGGCGGCAGGTAGGTCGAGCGGAATGCCTCGGTCAGCCCGTACATCAGGTACGGCGAAGCCTGCGTGAACAGCGCCTGCAGGCGGTGCAGCAGCGGCGTCGCGAGATGGCCGCCGGTGTTCGCGAAGCGGCGGAGCCGCGTGCGCGCGGTGTCGCTCCAGCCGGCCGACGCGAGCTGCATCCACAGCGGCGGCACGCCGGTGATCGACGTGACGCCGAACGCGTCGCAATGGCGTGGCACTTCGGCCGGCTGCAGGAAGTCGAGCGGCGTGTAGCACGCGCCGGACGCCAGCGCGGTCGTGAGCTGGCTCAGGCCCGCATCGAAGCTGAGCGGCAGCACGCCGAGCACGACGTCGTCGGCGGCGAGCCGCTGGTACGCGGCGACACTGAATGCGCCCGACACCAGGTTGCGGTGCGATACGACGACGCCCTTCGGCTTGCCGGTGGAGCCGGACGTGTAGAGCAGCGCGGCCGGATCGTCGTCGACCGGCCGGCCGGCGGGGGCCGCTGCCGACGCCGGCGTGTCGGTGCCCGGCGAGTCGATCGCATCGGCCAGCTCCTCGATCAGCAGCGTGCGCGTGCCGACGAGCGCGGCGAGCGCCGGCAGGCGCTTGAGCCGCTGCGCGCCGGTCACGAACAGCGCGGCGCCGCTGTCGGCGACGATGTGTTCGATCTGCGCTTCCTTCAACTGCGGATTGACCGGCACGAAGATCGCGCCGAGTGCGTTGGCCGCGAGCATCGCGACCACGGTTTCGACGCGCTTCGGCGCGTAGATCGCGACGCGTTCGCCGGGCTGCACGCCGCGCGCCGCGAGCACGGCGGCGGCGCGTCGGACCGCGCGGGCGAGCTGGTCGTAAGTCAGGGTGCCGCCGCCGTCGGCATACGCCGGATGATGCGGCCAGCGCTCGGCGCCGTGTTCGAGCAGGTCGGCGATGCTGATCAATGCGTTCATGATCGGCTCCTCTGGTTCAGGCCGGCCGCACGTACACGTGCGCGGCTTCGTGGGACAGGAAATGCGCCATCGAGTACGTGCGGTGATACGCGCCGCAGCGTTCGAACACCGCGATGTCGCCGACCTGCGGCGGCGCGCCCGCGTCGTCGCGGCCGATCACGTCCGCGCGGCTGCAGGTGCTGCCGACGTAGAGCGTCGGCACGCCGCGCGACGGCGGCGCGGGCATGCGGCGCACGAGCGACGGCGCGGCCAGGCGGCGCATCACCGATTCGGTCTGCGCGAGCAGGAACGCATGCGACAGCCCGCCGTCGCAGACGGCGATCGTGCGGTCCTGCCACGTCTTGACCGCGACGACGCGCGTCGCGAACACGCCCGCATCGGCGAAGATCGCGCGGCCCGATTCGTGCGCGAGCGAATACCGGCCGGCCAGCGGCGCGAGCGCGGCGGCATAGCGTTCGAACGCGGCATCGCCCGGGTGATCGTCGGCAAACCCGCCGCCGAGGCTCAACGAACCGAGCGGTGCGCCGTTGGCGGGCGCGAGATCGCGGGCCAGCGCCGCGAGCCGCTCGGGCAGCACGAGCGTGTCGGGCTGCGTCGGGTCCTGGCGGATGAACGAATGCGGGCCGGAGAACACGTGCAGCCCGGCCACCAGCAGGCCGGCGGCGGCGAGCGTGCGCACCGCGTCGTGCGCCTCGTTCGGCGTCATCCCGAAGTGGTCGTGCCACTGCGCGCGGGCGAGTTCGCCTGCCAGCGCGCCGGCATTCACGCGCAGCAGGACGGCGCCCGGCGTGCTGCCGCCGGCCGCCGCTTCGCGGGCGAGCGGCACGAAACGGGCGACCGCGTCGGGGTTGTCGAGCACGAAATGGCAGCGCGACGCGAGCCCGGCACGCATGAACATCTCGTCCATCGACGGATTGTTCAGGTAGCGCGCCGTCTTGATCCGGCCGATCACCGCGTCGAGTTCGCCGCGGCTCGCGAGTTCGACGCCGTCCTCGTACGCATGCGCGCAGCGCGCGAGCATGTCCTGGTTCGGGTTCGCCTTCAGCGACACGATCAGCCGCGTGCCGAGGCGCGCCTTCAGCGACCGGTAGCGGGCGATCGCGACCTCCGGCTCGTACACGTAGCACGGCGTGCGCAGATCGGCGATCCACGCGTGATCGCCGGCGGATGGAAGCGGGCGCTCAGGCGTCATGGCAGCCCACCGGATGGAGCGTGGCGGCCGCATACGCGCCGCAGTTCGACTGCATCACGCCGAGCACGCGCTTGCCGTGCGCGACCGCGTCGAGCCCGACGTCGGCCAGGTTGATCGGAAAATCCGAACAGCATGCGTGGCCGCGCGCATGGATGTTGTCCGCATACAGCCGCTCGGCCGGCACGCGCATCGCGCGGCACAGCGCGTTCCAGCCGGGCAGGTCGGCGTTGTGCGGCAGCACGAGGTCGTACGCGTCGAGCGCATGCGGCTCGAGCGCGACGGCCGCGTCGATCGCGCGGCGCGTGTACGGCCACTCCATCATGATCAGGTCGGCCTCGTTCGCGGCGACGGTGTCCGACCCGCGATGCCATTTCGCGTGCGTCTCGATCGCGATGCCGCCGAGCCGGTTCTTCGTGCTGTTGCGCACGATCAGCATCGCGGCCGCGCCGTCGCACTGCACGCCCGTCATCTGCCGCATCCGGTAGTCCTCGCCGTACACGCGATCGGACGAGACCACGAGCGCCGTGTCGAGCTGCGGATGGCGGCGCATCAACGCGCGCACGGTTTCGATGCCGGCCGCGACCGACACGCAGTTCAGTTGCGCGACGGAGCCGAGCCACAGCGGCTCGATGCCGAATTGCGCGGCCACTTCGTGCGGCAGGCTGCGCGGCGCGGGCGGCACGCTGAATTGCTGCGTGTGCACGTGCACGATCGCACCGACGTCGGCCGGCTGCACACGCGCGGTGTCGAGCAGCCGGCCGACCGCCGCGATCGCGAGATCGGTCTCGCTCGTGTCGAGCGCCATGTGGAAATAGCGGCTGCCCGACTGCGCGATCGCGGCCGCCCGCTGCGCCGGGTAGTCGCGTTCGGCGGCCCAGGCCTCGATATCGACCGGCAGGCCCGGCAGCTCGTAGGCCACCGCGTCGATGCCGATCCAGAAATCGCGTGACGTTTGGGAGGAGGTCGTCGTCATGGTTCAGTTGAGCGGCATCGCCGCGTAGTCGAGGACGTCGAGCTTTGCGAAGGTCGCCTGCACGGTCGGCGTGAGCAGGCCCATCTCGCGGATCGTCGGCACCAGGCGCCGGAAGATCGAGCGGCGGATCGAGCTCGACACCGGCGATTCGCGCACCATCGCGCTGCATTCGCGCCTGGACAGACCCATCGGTTCCCAGATGTCGTCCGCGCACAGGTGGTCGTACAGCACGGCCGCGCCTTCGCTGATGAACTCCTCGCGCTCGCGCAGCTCGTGCGCACTCATCTCCGCGTACACGCGGCACAGCGTGATCCGGCCGACCGCGAAGTGGCGTGCTTCGTCGCGCTGGATTCGCAGGAACAGGTCCTTGATGAACGGATCGGTGCTGTACGCGACGACGCTCTGGAAGATCGACAGCGCGATGCCCTCGACCAGCACCTGCATCCCGAGGTTCGTCATGTCGAGCGCGCTGCTCGTGATCGTGTCGTGCAGCAGCCCCTTCAGCGAGCGGCTCATCGGGTAGCTGACGTCGAGCTTCTCGTTGACGAGTTTCGCGTAGGCCTCGACGTGGCGCGCTTCGTCCATCATCTGCGCGGCTGCGCACAACCGCGCGCTCAGACCATTCTCGGCCGACGCGAGCTTCGACGCGCAGATCAGCGCGGCCTGCTCGCCGTGCAGGATCTGCGACAACAGCCAGCCCTGCGCGTGATGGCGCACCTCGCGCTTGTCCGCGTCGGCCAGCTTGCCCCACAGCTCGGTGCCGTAGATCAAGAGTGTCGGATCGGGCATGCCGAGCGGGTTCGCCGGGTCGAGGTCGTGGCGCCAGTCGACGTCGGTCGCGACGTCCCACTGCGCGGCCTTCGCCTTCTCGTACAGCCGGTTCAGCGCCTCTTCGCGCAGTGCGTAGTCGTTCGACATCAGCGCGTCGACGGGCATCGACCAGCGGATATCGGCCGTGTCCTGCATCACGGTAAGCGTGTCATTCATGTCAGGGTCTCCCCGGCCGCGCGGCGGCGCCGGAATGATGGGCGGAATCGGTGAACGGGGCGGCGGCGCGCGACGCGCCCGGGTGCGGCTCGACGCGGATCGCGAACGACGGCCACGCGCCGCGCAGTTGCGCGTCGAACGCGTCGGCGAGCCGCGCGGGCCAGATCGCGCAGCACACGCGGTTGTCGCCGGCGAACTCCGCGTCGCGCAGGATGCGGTCGCCGATCCACACGACCGGCGCGCCGCGCGATGCGTCGCGCAATGCTTCGTCGTACAGGTGCACGCCGAGCAGCACGTGCGGCGCGAGCAGTTCGGCCGGCAGCGCGCCGAAATACGGTGCGCACACTTCGATGAACAGGCGTGCGTCCGGATGCACGGCGTCGCGAATCCGCGCGGTGATTTCCGCGAGGAACGCGAAATACTGCACGTGATCGAGCAGCACGCGGCGCTCGCCGCCGGCCACGTCGTACGTATTGCCCGCGTCGTACGCATCGCCGGCCGCTTCCGCGAGCGCGGCGCGTGCGTAATCGGCTGGCGTGTCGAGCGGCATCCGGTACGCGCTGGCCGCGACCGCCACAGGCTGCCGCGCGTCGCGCTCGATCCGGTACGTGAAGTGAACGGGTCGCACCATGTCACGCCTCGCCGTCGAGAGAAAACGTCACGTCCGGCGCGAACGCGACGTCCGCGATCGCGTAATAGCCGTTCAGCGCGAGCGAGCAGACGGCCGCGCGGCGCGGCGTATCGCCGTCGCGGTGCGCGAGCAGCACCGACAGCCACGGGTCGCTGCCGAACGCATGGCCGAATACGCCGTGGCCGTCCGGCAGCAGCGGCGTCTTGCCGACCGACGCGAGCAGCGCGCGGCGCGACGTGGCCGGAAAGAACGGCAGCGCCGCGTGCAGGCCGGGGCGCGCCGCGCAGAACGTGCGGATGTCGCGGCCGAGCCGCACGACCGCGCTGGCCGGCGGCGCGGCGTCCGCAATGACCGACTGCGCCGGTTCGCGGCCGACGTCGACGAGCAGCGTGCAGACGCCGAAGCCCGAGCGCCCCCAGGCGGGGTTGCCGTGCCAGTACGTGTAGCCGTGCACGTCGAGGTCGACGATCTGCAGCAGCAGCGTGCGCGGCCCGGTTTCCGCCGCGGTCGCGAGCGTGCGGCGCAGCACGTAGCCCCAGCCCGCGCATTCGTACGAGCAGGTCATCCAGTCGGGCGTGTAGTCGTTCGCGCCGGCAAGGGCCTGCGCGAACACGCGATGCTGCGGCGAATCGTTCATCAGCAGCATCGACAGGATCGTCGAGCTGACCACGTAGTCGTCCGCGCCGATCGCACCGCACAGCCGCTCGCGTTCGGCGCACGCGAGCGTGCCGATCGCGCGGGCCGTGTCGTCGAGCGGCACGGCCGCGCCGTCGCGCGACGGCGCGACGCGCCGGTACGCGAGCGCCTGCACGGTCAGCGCGGTCGCCGGGGCCGGCTGGACGGCGGCGGCCGCCACGGGGGCAAGGGGCGCGAGCATGGTCGGATCAGGCCGCGTGCTGCTGGCTGCGCAGTTGCGCGTCGAGCTGCTGCAGCGTCGTGTACTGCGTGATGTTCAGCGCTTCCGGATCGATCGAGCCGTAAAGCTGTTCGCAGAACACGATCAGCTCGACGATGTTCAGCGAATCGATGCCGAGTTCGCCGATGCCGGCGTCGGTGTCGACGGTTTCGACATTGAGGATCTTCGCGACTTCGCGGGACAGGATGTCGAGCGCGTCGGCCGGAACGTTCTGGGTCGTCATGAGGGGAGCTCCTGAAGTTGAGTGGATTGGATCGGGATCGATCGGCCTGTCGCGTGGATCAACTGCCGGCTTCGCAGCGCAGGCTCTTGCGAAGCTCGTGATAACAACGGTACGAACTGCCTTCCATCTTCGAAAACGCCAGCAGGTCGCGCTGGTCGTCGAACAGCGGCACCTTGCCGTCGCGCACGAGCGCGGTCAGGAACTCGTTCGACAGCAGCTTGATCGCGAGCACACGCTGCACCTTGCCGAAGCTGTAGTGCGCGTCGTCGGTCTGGCTGCGCGCGGCGTCCGCGATGAAGCGGTGCACGGCGCGCGCATCGGCGTCGAGCTCGACGCGGCCGGTCCGTTCGAGCCAGCCGACGTGCGCCATCAGCGCGCGGACGAAGTACGGCCGCACGACGGTCAGGTATTTGTTGAACACGGTGGGGCCGCCGATCCGCAGGCGGTCCTCGGCGGCGACGCGTACCTGGCCGCCGACGTTCGCGAGCTGCAGGTTGCCCGCGAGGAACGGCGCGCCGCAGGTCGTGCGGGTCAGCTTCCGGTATTCGTCGGGCCATACGAGATAGGCGGCCGGGAACATCACGCCGGGCAGGCGCGCGGCGACGACGGCCATGCAGTCGCGATGCGCCTCGATGCCCCACACCTTGTCGACGGTCAGCGCGAGGCCGTGGTCGTCGCTGCGCACGACGGTGCGCCACGCGGCGAGCGTCGGGCCGCCGCCGTCGCTCATCAGGAACGCGAAGTTGTGGCCGGCGTCGATGCACTCGCAGGCACGGCGGTTCTGGTCGTCCGAGAAGAACAGCCCGAACATGATGCGGATGAACGCGCGCATGAACGGCTTGAACAGGTGATGAAACCCTTCGCGGCCGATCTGTCCGAGCAGCGCTTCGGTGAGCGGCGCTTCGTCGTGCCGCAGCGGGGTCGACGCGGATGCGTCGGGCAGCACGTCCGGTGCCGTGGAGCGCAGCGCGATCACCATCTCGCTGTCGAGCAGCCGCACGGCGGCGGCCTCGACGAGCCGGGCGGCCGCGCGTGGCGGCGTGCCGATCGCGTCGAGGTGGCGCAGCACCGGATACGCGGCCTGATCGGCCACGCGCAAGAGCAGCGACGGTGCGAGCGGGGCGGGGGCGGAAAGCGTGGACATGGCAGGGTTCCTGTCAGAAACGCACGCGCACGGCGGCGTCGATGCGGGTGCCGAGACCGACCATCCGGTACTCGGACTGGCTGTCGGAGAAGGCGTGGGTGAGCGCGACATCGACGCTCACGCGTGTGTTCACGTCGGCGACGACCTGCGCGATCGCGAGCAGGCCCTTGTCCTGCGGCGAATAGACGCCGCGCAACGAATACTCGATGCGGCCAACCTTCTTGCCGAGCCGCGCGAACAGGTAGTCGCGCAGGCTGCCGTCGACGCTCACGAAGCTGGCCGTGCCGCCGAGGCCGGCCAGCGCGGCGCCGGGCGCGACGGGCAGCAGCGCGTTGTTCGCCTGCACCGCGCCGACCATCCGGCGCCACTGGCTCGCGTCGTAACGCGCTTCGTCGTGCGACCACTCGACGATCAGCGACAGGTTGCCGGGCAGCGCGCTCTGCATGCCGAGCGCGCTGCGCCACATGTATTGGCGATCGTTGCGGCGATCGACGGCGTCGTACGCGGCCGCCGAATCGAGCGGCGTGCCGTTCGCGATGAAGGCGGGCAGCGGCCGCGTCGTGCCGCGTTCGAGCCACGCGCTCGCATAGACGGTGTTCGAGCGCGCGACGTCGAACGACAGCGTCGCGCCCGCGCCGCCGCGGCCCGCGTGACGGCCGGCGAGCAGCGCGGCGGAGCCGCCCGACCAGTTGTACGCGCCGCGCACCAGCTGCGTCGCGCCTTCGACGTCGCGGTTGTCGACGTCGTTGCGCAGCGTGCGGTTCTCGCCGGCGATGAACTGCAGCGTGGTCTGCTCGCCGGCCCATTTCGCTTCGACGAGCGGTGTGCCTTCGACGTCGCCGTAGCGATCGTAGATGTCGGCCGTCGCGGCCCGTTTCTGGAAGAAGCCGAGCGGGAAGAACGCCTGCGACGTGTCGAGCGTATCGATCCGCTTGCCGGCCGTGAGCGTGATGCCGTTGTCGAACGCGTAGCGCACGCCGGCTTCGTTGAAGCGGCTCGCCTGCGCGCCGAGCGAATGGTTGCTGGCGACCACGCGCGCATTCACGAACAGGTTCTCGCCGTCGATGCGCGCGAGCAGCCCGGCTTCCTGCTGGTTGCGCGGCGAATCGCCGATCAGGCGGCCGAGCAGCGCGTGGCCGTCCATGCTGTCGACGGAGCGCGCGTAGCCGATCCCGTTGAGCGTGCCGAGCTGGTCCATCAGCGATTCTCCGTGCGCGAGCGTGCAGCCGAGCGCGAGCGGGATGGCGAGCGCCACACCGGGCCAGCCGCGACGGGCGCGCTCGGGCGATGAACGGCGGCGGTCACGATGAGCGTCGGCATCGGCGTCGTACTCACTGGCCATCGGCGAGCGTGTCGGGATTGAACCAGCCCGACGGAATCTTGCGCGGCTGGCCGTCGAGGATGTCGACGACGCTCGCGCGCTGCTTCTCGACCTCGTTGCGATACGTGATCTTGCGGATCACCTTGCGGCCGTTCGCGTCGACCGGCGCGGAGAAATCCGCACTGCGAAACAGCAGGCCGCTCGCGAGGAAGAACTGCGCGCGCAGCGGCACGTCGGTATCGGGCGTGACCCACAGCTTGATCGTCGGGTACACGTTGTCGGGATCGGTCGCGGTCAGATCGAGCTCGGTGGCCGGCTTGCCGGCGATCGGCGTCGTGCCGGGCGCGACCGTCGCGCGATAGCTGTCGGCCCAGTGCGTGCGCGTGATGTCGCTGATCACGACTTCGCCCTGCAGCCGCTGCATTCCGTTGATGCGCACCGCGCTGCGCGTGTTCGGCACGTAGAACCAGTGCCCGCGCGTCGTCGCGAGGTATTTCTGGCCGTCGTTCTCGCCGCTGCGCGTCAGCGCGAGCGTGTCGCCGTTGCCGCGCGTGTAGACGAGATAGCGCGTCGCGTCGCCGGATTGTCCGCCGACTTCGTTGGTGATCTCGATGTTGGTCTGCGTATCGGCGGCCGTGCTGCGGTAAGCGTCGGCACGGGCGAGCATGGTCTGCGCCGGCGGCGCGTCGGCCGCGTGGGCGGCGAGCGGCACGCACGCGACGAACGCGGCGAACGTGAGACGAATGCGATTCATGGGGCGAGTCCTTCGAGGATGTTGCGTTTCGCGAGCCCGAGCGTCGCGAGCAGCGCCGCGGCCACGCCGAGCACGACGAACGCGGCTTCGACGGCAGCCACGGCGACGGGCGACACGGTGAATTCGAGCAGGATCGGTTTCACGCGGCCGGGCGGCGCGGGCAGGTGGATCTGCGCGTGATTGAGCGCGACCATCGTCAGCAGCGCGAGCGCGATGCCGGCGGCCGCGCCGAGCAGGCCGAGCAGCGCGGTTTCCTGGATCAGCACGCCGCGCACCGTCGCGGCCGGCACGCCGAGCGCGCGCAGCGTCGCGATCTCGCGGCGGCGCTCGACGATGCTCATCAGGATCCAGTTGCTCATCGACAGCAGGATCGTCACGCAGAGGATCGCGCCGAATACCGAGAACTGGTTCTTGTACAGCGCGACGACCTGGTGATAGAGCGACACCAGCTGGTCCCAGGTCCGCACGTCGAGCGTCGGCAGCGCGGCGCGCAGCGTCGCGGCGGCGGCCGGCGTGCCGGCGGTGTCCTTGAGGAACACCGCGATGCGCGACGCGCGGTCGGTGCGCAGCAGCGCCTGCGCGGCCGCGAACGTCACGTTGACGATCCGCTCGTCGACGTCCTTGTTGCCGGTGCTCATCACACCGACGATCTGCGCGTCGGTCGCGTTGATCCCGCCGTGCGCGGTCGACGCCATCAGCTGCACGACCGAGCCGACGTGCACGCCGAGCTTGCGCGCGAGTTCGGCGCCGACGACGACTTCGGTGCCGGCGTTCGTCGGCGACAGGTAGCGGCCCGACAGCACCGTGTGATAGTCGAAGAAGCCGGGCGGTTCGCGGTTCGGCTCGATCCCTTCGCCGACGAACCCGTAACTGAGATCGCCGTTCGACACGAGTCCGTCGAAGTCGATGCCGCGCGCGGTCGTCGCGACGCCGGGCAGCTTTGCAATCGCCTGCGTGGCGGCAGCCTGTTCGTCGGCGCTCAGCCCGTACTGCAGCGGCCGTTCGCCGATCAGGTCGAGATAGCCGTGATGCAGCACCTGCACGTGGCCGACGCCGCTGTCGATCGAGCCTTCGCGCACCGCGTCGAACGTCGCGATCACGTAGCCGAGCGCGAGGCTCGACGCGAACGCGGCGACGCCGATCATCGCCATCGTCAGCACGGTGCGGCGCCGGTTGCGCCAGAGGTTACGCCACGCAAACGTCGACCAGTTCACGATTCACTCCCGGTACGCCGTCGCGCATTTCGATGCGGCGCGGCAGGTGCGCGCACAGACGATCGTCGTGCGACGCAATCAGAAAGGCGGTGCCCAGCGTGCGCTGGGTGTCGAGGATCAGCTCGGCGACCGCCCGCGCGTTGGCGCTGTCGAGGCTCGCGGTCGGCTCGTCCGCGATCACGATGGCCGGCTCCTTGGCGAGCGCGCGGGCCAGCGCGACGCGCTGTTGCTCGCCGCCGGACAGCTCGCCGGGGCGGTGCCGTTCGCGCGCGGCGAGGCCCACCGCGTCGAGCATCGCGCGGGCGCGTTCGCGCCGCGTGCGCGGCGTGCCCCACGCGAAGCAGCCGAGCTCGACGTTCTCGAGCGCCGACATCACCGGAATCAGGTTGAATTGCTGGAACACGAAGCCGATGCGCTCGCGGCGAATCCGTTCGAGCGTGTCCGGCGCGTCGTCGATCCGGCGGCCTTCGAGCCAGCGTTCGCCGCTGCTCGGCACGTCGAGAAAACCGGCGAGGTTGAGCAGCGTGCTCTTGCCGCTGCCCGACGGTCCGACGAGCGCGACGACGTCGCGCCGGCCGATCGAGATCGTCGCGCCGCGCACCGCGACGACGCGGCCCGCGCCTTCGTACACGCGGGTGACGTCGCGCAGTTCGAGCACGGAGTCGAGCGGGACGGCCGTCATGCGAACGCTCCCTGGCCGGCTTCGGCGGCAACCGGCGCGGCGATCACGGGCAGTGCGCCGTTCGCATAGAGATCGCGGCACTTCAGGCGCTGCAGCTTGCCGCTCGTCGTGCGCGGCAGCGAGCCGGGCTCGACGAAACACAGATCCTGCGCGGCGAAGCCGATGCGCGACGTGAGCAGTTGCTGGCACTCGGTGCGCGTTTGCGGCGTCGCGTCGACCGGCCGCGCCTCGATCGCGACGACCAGCCGCTCGGTGCCGGTTTCGGGATCGGGCAGGCCGAACGCGATGCAGGTGCTCTTGCGCAGCGCGCAGTGCGAGGCCAACGCTTCCTCGATCTCGTGCGGGAAATAGTTGCTGCCGCGAATGATGATGACTTCCTTCTTGCGGCCGAGGATATGCAACTGGCCGTCCGCGACGTAGCCGATGTCGCCGGTGCGGAACCAGCCGTCGGCCGTCAGCGGCGCGGCGATCGTGCCGTCGTCGGGGTTCAGGTAGCCGAGCATCACCGACGTGCCGCGGATCGCGACTTCGCCGACCGCGCGATTGGCCAGCGCGTGGTCGCCGTCGTCGAGGATGCGGAACGCCATCCCGTCGATCGGCGTGCCCATCGCGAGCACCGTTTCGGTCTCCGTGTCCTGGCCATCGTTCGCGGCGGCCGGCTGCGCGTCGCGGCGCTCGATCAGCGCGCGCCGGTCGAGCGTATCGGCGATCACGTACGGCGCGCCATCGACCGCGCCTTCGTGCCAAGCACGATGCATCGATACCGCGAGCGTCGATTCGGCCATCCCGTAGCACGGTTGCAGCGCCGACGCCGCGAGGCCGTACGGCGCGAACGTCGCGGCGAAATCGCGCAGCGTCGCGTCGTCGACGCGTTCGCCGCCGATGAAGATGTTGCGGCACGCGGACAGGTCGACGCCATCCATCGCGGCGGCATTGAAGCGGCGCACGCAGTAGCGCAGCGCGAAGGTCGGCACCGACGTCGTCGTCGCGCGCGCCGACGCGATGCGCTTGAGCCAGCCGAGCGGATTCCGGATGAAGCTGTTCGGCTGCATCATCAGCAACGGCGCGCGGTAATGCAGGTTCGACAGCAGCGTGAGCAGCCCCATGTCGTGATAGAGCGGCAGCCACGACGCGGTGCCGTCGCCGGCCGCGATGTCGAAGCGCACCGATCCGCCGATGCCGAGCACGTTCGCGATCACGTTCTCGTGACTGAGCACCGCGGCTTTCGGATACGACGTCGAACCCGACGTGAGCTGCACATGATGCGGATCGCGGCCGCTCTTCGAACTGATCAGCGCGCGCGCGCCGGCATCCGCCGCGCTCGACAGCGTCGCGAGATCGACGACGCGCGTGGCGGCCGCGGGAAACGCGTCGTCGCGCCAGGCCGCGGCCTGCGCGTCGGCGGCGATGACGAGGCGCGGCCGGTACAGCTCGCACGCGACGTCCGCCACCTGCCGCCCGGCCGTGGCACGCCGCGCGGGAACGGGCACGGTGCACGGCAGCGCGCCCGTCATCACGCACGCCATCATCGCGACCGCATGCTCGACCGACGCCGGCAGCGCAAGCATCACCAGGTCGTTCTCGCGCACCCCGAGCTCGCGCAGCGCGCCGGCCTGGCGAAACACCGCTTCCGCGAAGTGCCGGTACGTGATGCCCGCTTCGTGGCCCGCGTCGTCGACGAACGTCATGCGATGCATGGCGCCCGCGACGTCCTCGAGCGATTCGATCAGACGGTGAATGGTGGAAGCGCACTTCGTCACGAGGATTCTCCCCTTGAGGAACACGGCCGCTCGCGCCACGGTGCCGGCGGCGCCGTTCGTCGAGTGAGGAGGATTCTTGCCGGATCGATCGGCGGCGACAAACGGAATCTATGCAGGCTATGCATGAGCAGCGCGCATCCACGAGGTGACTGGTCGGTCTCATTCGACCGGTCGTCTAGTTCACGATGTGGTGCGCTCATGCGCAGGCGTCATGCAATGCGTTCGGAAAATTCGTTTGTCCGAAACATCGACTCACAGAAGAATTGCAACCCGGCAGCGCGCCAGCGTCGCCGCGTCATCGTGCCGGGGCAGTCCGGCTCAAGGAGAGCGTCTTGTCCGTCACCTCATCGCTTGTCGCCCGCCCGAAACCGGTTGCGGACATGAAGAGCCGCCCGAGCGGCGTGGTCTTCTCGCTGAAGCTGGCGGTCTACGTCGCGCTCATCGCGCACGGGATGATGTTCGCGCTGTCGACGCTCGTGATCCTGAAGATCGTCGGCATCCTGCTGATCGGCGCGATGTACGCGCACGGCGTCGAGCTGCAGCATCAGGCGCTGCATTACCAGGGGTTCCGCAGCAAGCGGCTGAACATGGTGTTCGGCGTGCTGCTCGGCATGCCGATGCTCGTGTCGTTTCATGCGTACCAGGACAGCCACCTGCGGCATCACCGGCTGCTCGGCACACCGGAGAACAAGGAGTTCTTCGATTACGGCGACCAGTACGGCGCACGCCCCGTCGTCAACGTCGGGCTGTGGATGTGGCGGCTGTCGATGGCCGCGCACTATATCCAGTTCGCGAAGAACGTCGCGAAGCTCGTCGTGCCGGGCGCGCGCTTCGGCGACAATGCGCTCGTGTCGCGCGCGATCCGCCGCGACTACCTACTGATGGCCGCCGCGATCGCGCTGCTGGCCGCGCTGTCGTTCGCGTTGCACACGTGGTTCGTCGTCTGGGTGTGGGTCGTGCCGCTCGTATCGGTCGCGGCGCCCGTGCATGCGCTGGTCGAGATGCCCGAACACTACCGCTGCGACCTGACGAGCACCGACCCGTTCCGCAACACGCGGACGATCGAGAGCAACGCGTTCATGACGTGGTTCACGAACGGCAACAACTATCACGTCGAGCATCACATGATGCCGAACCTGCCGATCGAGCGGCTGCACGACCTGCATGGCGCGATCGCGCCGCGCATCCGCTATTACCACCGCACGTATCGGCAGTTCTACTCTGCGTTGCTGCGCGGCCGGCTGTCGCCGCGTGCGGTGGACGACGACCGGGACGATCGCGAGCCCGATGCCGAGGCGGCCACGCCGGCCTCGACCCAATCGGCATGACCGCGCCACGCGTTGCGACGACGGTGACGACGATGCTCTATCCGGAATTGTTCAGGTCGCTCGAAGCGGTCCGCTGGGACATGGAGAAGGACATTCCGTGGGACAAGTTCGACGCTTCGCTGCTCACCGACGAGCAGGCGAAGACGATCAAGATGAACGCGATCACCGAATGGTCGGCGCTGCCCGCGACGGAAATGTTCCTGCGCGACAACCAGCACGACAGCGACTTTTCCGCGTTCATGAGCGTGTGGTTCTTCGAGGAGCAGAAGCATTCGCTGGTGCTGATGGAATACCTGCGCCGCTTCAAGCCCGAGATGGTGCCGACCGAAGAGGAACTGCACGCGGTGCGCTTCCAGTTCGATCCGGCGCCGCCGCTCGAGACGCTGATGCTGCACTTCTGCGGCGAGATCCGCCTGAACCACTGGTACCGCTGCGCGGCCGACTGGCACACCGAGCCCGTCATCAAGCAGATCTACGAAACGATTTCGCGCGACGAAGCGCGTCATGGCGGCGCGTACCTGCGCTACATGAAGAAGGCGTTGAACAACTGCGGCGACGTCGCCCGTGCCGCATTCGCGAAGATCGGCGTGCTGATGGCGTCGGCGCGCCGCACCGAGAAGCCGCTGCACCCGACCAACCTGCACGTGAACCAGGCGCTGTTCCCGCGCGACACCGTGCAGTCGCGTCTGCCGGATCCGGAATGGCTCGAGCGCTGGCTCGACGAGCAGATCCGGTTCGACGGCGAGTGGGAGAAGAAGGTCGTCGAGCGGATCCTGCACAACCTGTCGATCCTGTTCGAGCGCACGTTCGCGACCGCGCAGGAATTGAACCGCTATCGCCGCGAAGTGACCGCGCGCGTGAATGGCGCGGCGGACGGTCCGTAGCGGATTCATCTTGACGGTCGTCGCGCGGCGCGGCCCGAATTCCGCCCGACATGCGCATCGAATGCACACCGACCGGCGCTGCCGGCCGGCGGATTATGCATTTCCGGACATAATCGGCTCGTCAGTTTCACGAGGCGGCATGAAAATACCGGATTTCATCCGTTTAGTATATTTTAATAAACGCTAAATTCCGGATTTGAATGGCATTTTGTATGTATGTTGCAGACTGTTTGTTTTCGCAATCCGGAAAATAAAATGAAAAGTCGGCTGATTGAAATCGATTTGTAGGCATCGGATGATTTCTCTGTCATGACGTCGATATGGATGCGATGACGTCGAATTTTGTCGGCAATCGCCTGTTTTTACGCCAATTTATCAACCCTTTTGGTACGCTCGATTCGTTCGCATATTAATTTACAAAATCACTACTTGATAATGTTTGTGTAAGCGTATCGATGCGATGAAAATTGATAGATAAATACAAGTGTCACGATTGAAAATAAGAATGATATGCATCCATGCTTCAATATAAAATCGTTTCCGAATCCAAATAGGAGAGACGATCCAGGGAGACGAACGGCAACTTGTCTGTCGATGGGTGCAACTTTGAGGCGGCGGTATGGCTAATGTGAGATTGGCAAAGCGATTGAGAAGTCTGCCTTCGCTGGATTTCCTGAGAGGCTTCGAATGCGCGGCGCGCCATTTGAGCTTCACGCGTGCGGGGCAGGAGCTCAACGTCACGCAATCGGCCGTGAGTCGGCAGGTCAAGGCGCTCGAAGAGCAGCTCCGGATCGAGCTGTTTCATCGGCACATTCGTTCGCTCACGCTGACCGACAAGGGGCGCGAGTTGTACGACGCGATCTCGTTCGCGTTGTCCGATCTGGAATCGGTGGTCGGCAAGCTGTCGTCGAGCGTCGGCCAGCGCGCCATTTCGTTGTCGACCACCGTTTCGTTCGCCGCGCTGTGGCTGATTCCGCGCCTCGGTTCGTTCCGCGCCAGCTATCCGGACATCGACGTGCGCGTGTCGGCAACGAGCGAAATTGAAGATCTTAAACGCAAACGTTTGCACCTGGCGGTGCGTTATGCCGGCCCGTATACGTCGACCGACGATACGGACGTGTTGTTTCGCGAGCGTGTCGTGGCGGTGTGCAGCCCGAGCCTGTTGACGGCGATGGGCGACGCCGCATCGATGAAGCCGGCCGATCTCGACAAGCACGTGCTGCTGCATCTCGATGACCCGCGCGGCGAATGGCCGTGGCACGGGTGGAGCCATTTGCTGAAGGAGCTCGGCGTGCCGCGGCTGCGGCCGGCCGGCGCGCTGCACTTCAGCCAGTACGATCAGCTGGTCCAGGCCGCGGTCGACGGGCACGGCATCGCGATCGGCAGGCGGCCGCTGGTCGACGGGCTGCTGAAGCAGGGGCGGCTCGTCGAGCTGTTCCCGCATTGCACCGTTGCGTCGGGCAGCTACGTGCTCGTGCAGAACCCCGATGCGTGCAACGAATTCGATATCGCGGTGCTGACCAACTGGCTGCTCGATCAGGCGTGCCCCGCGCTCGCGCCGGAGCAGGACACGGCAGGCAGCAACGTGCTGCCGATGTATCGCGTCGGATAGCGCGGCCCGGCGAATGCGTTGTGCGCGGCGTCATGCGCAATACCTGCAACCTGTGCGATGATGCGCCGCTTCGCGTTCGTCACGGAACGCCACCGACCGGCGACGCCCGGTTCCGGGCCACCGCCGAGTCCTGACCTCCCGGAGACAGCATGCCCGCACACGGCATTCAAGGCAGTACCCTGCATTACCTCGATCACGGCGCCGGGTTTCCGGTGCTGCTCGGGCACAGCTATCTGTGGGATGCCACGATGTGGGCGCCGCAGATCGACGCACTGTCGCGCCGGTATCGCGTGATCGTGCCGGACCTCTGGGGGCATGGCGCATCGGGCGCGCTGCCGGACGGCACGCACACGCTCGACGATCTCGCCACGCAGGCGAGCGCGCTGCTCGACGCGCTGGAAATCGAACAGTGCGCGGTCGTCGGCCTCAGCGTCGGCGGCATGTGGGGCGCACGGCTCGCGTTGCGCGAGCCGCAGCGCGTGCGCTCGCTGGTGATCATGGACGCGTCGCTCGACGCCGAGCCGGACGCGACGCGCGCCCGCTACTTCGGAATGCTCGATGCGATCGAGGCCGCGGGCCGCATCGCGCCGCCGCTGCTCGACGCGATCGTGCCGCTGTTCTTCCGGCCGGACGTGAATCTGGAAGATCCGGTGCCGACCGCGTTTCGCGATGCGTTGGCGAACCTGCCCGCCGACCGGTTGCGGCAATCGATCGCGCCGCTCGGTCGGCTGATCTTCGGCCGGCCCGACACGCTGCCCGCACTGGCCGAACTCGACGCGGAACGCACGCTGCTGATGTGCGGCGCGGGCGACATGGCGCGCCCGCCGTCGGAAACCGTGAAGATGGCGAGCGTGATCGGCTGCGCGCATGCGCTGGTGCCGGACGCCGGCCATATTTCGAACCTGGAAAATCCCGCGTTCGTCACGCGCACGCTGCTCGACTGGTTCGACGCGCAGCCGCTGCACGCGAACTGACGACCGCGCGACCGGCGACACGCGCGCAGGCCGCGCGGCGTCGCATCGACCTGCGTTACGCGCGCTCGCTGACCGGTGTGAACCTCCGGCCGCGCACACGCGTTTCGTCGGCGCTACCGCGCACGAGGCTCAACGCTTCCGCGTGGCTCGCCACGCACGGCCCGGAGCCGGGCAGCGGCTGGCGCGCGGTCTCGCGCAGCGCAAGCACCGACACGATGCCGATGAACGACGCGCCCATCAGGTAGTACGCGGGCATCATCAGGTCGCCGGTGCGATCGACCAGCCACGCGGTGACGAGCGGCGTCGTGCCGCCGAACAGCGACACCGACACGTTGAAGCCGATCGCGAGCGCGCCGTAGCGGATCCGCGTCGGGAACAGCGCGGGCAGCGCGGACGGCATCACGCCCGTGAACGTCGACAGCAGGACGCCGTAGATCAGCATCCCGCCGAAGATCGGCAGCATGCCGCCGGTGCGGATCAGCATCAGCGCCGGCACCGACAGCGCGAGCAGGCCCACGCAGCCGGCCATCATCACCGGCTTGCGGCCGACCTTGTCCGACAGGTGCCCGGCGTACAGCGTCATCGGCATCATCAGCACCATCACGAGCAGCACCATGAAGAGCCCGTGCGATTCGCGAACGTGCAGCGTCGCCGACAGGTAGCTCGGCAGGTACGACAGCGCCATGTAGTCGGTCACGTTGAAGATCAGCACGAGACCGACGCATTGCAGCAGCGGCTTCCACTGTTCGACGAGCAGCGTCGCGAAGCGCTGCTTCGGCCGCGCGCGTTCGTCCGCTTCGCGTGCTTCCGCCTCCTTCTTGAACGCCGGCGTTTCCTCGAGCTTGAGCCGCACGTAGAGGCCGACGAGGCCGAGCGGACCGGCGATGAAGAACGGTACGCGCCAGCCCCACGACAGCAGCGCGTCCTGCGACAGCGTGGCCGTCAGCAGCGCGACCGTGGCCGCGCCGAGCGTATAGCCGATCAGCGTGCCGAATTCGAGGAAGCTGCCCATGAAGCCGCGACGCTTGTCGGTCGCGAACTCGGCGATGAAGGTTGCCGCGCCGCCGTATTCGCCGCCCGTCGAGAAGCCCTGCACGAGGCGGGCGACGAGCAACAGGATCGGGGCCATGATGCCGATCGACGCATAGCTCGGAATCAGGCCGATCGCGAAGGTGCCGACGGCCATCATGATCATCGTCGCGGCGAGCACGCGCTGGCGGCCGATGCGGTCGCCGAGCGGGCCGAACACCATGCCGCCGAGCGGGCGCACGAGGAACGCGGCCGCGAACGTGCCGAAGGTCGCGAGCAGCTGCGCGGACGGGCTGCTGGACGGGAAGAACACCTTGCCGAGCGTGACGGCGATATAGCTGTAGACGCCAAAGTCGAACCATTCCATCGCATTGCCGAACGCCATCGCGCCGACCGCGCGCTTGAGGACGGCAGGGTCGACGATCGTGATGTCATCCAGCTTGACGGACTTGCGCGAAGACCGGGCTTTCGCGGGGTGCGCTTGCGACGGGCTCAATGAACTCTCCTGGAATGGCCTTGGCAACCGGCCGGCGGGAATGCAGCGGGGTCGTGCGGGCCGGCGGACTGCGAAGGCGGATGTCTCGGGGATGCCTCGATGCCGGTGGCGTGACGCGCGCAGCGGGACGACACCGGGCAGGTGTATTGTGCGAACCAGTTTAGAGAAACGGGCGCGAGCGGCTATCGGTCATGCGCCCGGAAACCGGTGGTAAACGACACGCGGGGACGTCGCCCGGATTGCACCCCGGCGGGCGGGGCGCGGCGTGGACGGTCATCTCGCCGCGCGCCGGCTCGCGGACACCAGCAACGCGACGAACGCCGCTTCATCCGCGCGCAGGCCGCGCGGCGAGCGCCGGACCGCCAGCGTGGCGAGCGCGCCCGACTCGAACGCGTCGAGCACGACCGGATGGATGTAGCAGCGCCGGCACACGGCCGGCGTGTTGCGCAGCAGGTCCGCCACCGCGCGCACGGTTTCGACGATCTGCTTGCGGGCATGCGTGACGCCGCGGTGCTCCACGCGCCGCAGCAACCCGAGCGCGTGCACGCTGCCGGCCCACGTCCGGTAATCCTTCGCGGTGAAATCGGCGCCGCCGGCTTCGCGCAGGTAGTCGTTTACGTCGGACGACCCGACCGGATGGCGCACGCCGTCGTCGTCCACATACTGGAACAGCTCGTGACCGGGCAGTTCCGCGCAGCGCCGCACGATCCGCGCGACCCGCGCATCGTCGACCGTCACGTCGTGTTCGATCCCGCTCTTGCCGGTGAAGCGCAGCCGCACCTGGCCGGGCTGGATCTTCAAATGGCGCTTGCGCAGCGTCGTCAGCCCGTACGAGCCGTTTTCGCGTGCGTATTCCGCGTTGCCGATCCGCGCGAGCGTCGTGTCGAGCAAGCGGACGATCGTCGCGACGACCTTGTCGCGCGGCATGCCCGGCAACGCCAGGTCGCGCGTGACGCGCGCGCGGATGCGCGGCAGCGCCCGCGCGAACGCGGCCATTCGTGCGTACTTGTTCGCGTCGCGGGTCGCCCGCCACTGCGGGTGGTAGCGATACTGCTTGCGGCCGCGCGCGTCGCGGCCCGTCGCCTGCAGGTGGCCGA
This sequence comes from Burkholderia sp. 28_3, assembly GCF_003253915.1. Classification (NCBI taxonomy): domain Bacteria; kingdom Pseudomonadati; phylum Pseudomonadota; class Betaproteobacteria; order Burkholderiales; family Burkholderiaceae; genus Burkholderia; species Burkholderia sp. 28_3. Next base: position 15,999 of record NZ_QKZF01000008.1, on the reverse strand, counting down.
GCGGGTCCGCGCAGATCCACACGTCGGTGTACGCGGGCGGGATCGCGAGCGCGTTGATGCGCGCGATTTCCGCGGCATCGCGAATCCGCGTGCCGTCTTGCGCGTAATACGCGAAGCCGTTGCGCAGGCGGCGGCGCGTGTAGCCGGGCTGGCGGTCGTCGACGTGGCGCAGCGCCGCGGCCGTGCTCGAAGCGGGCTGCTTCATGCGCGCGTGTGCCGGTTGGCGGCGATGGAGACGGCGATGGCGACGGATGGCGACCCGTGCTCGTGGGCGGCGGTCATGTGTTTGCTCCCTTGTTCGTAATGGGCGCGGACGGCGACCTGCAGCACGGCATGAGCGGTCGTTGCGGAACGGGAGCAAGAATCGTGCGCCGGCTGGCCGTACGACGCGACGGCAGAGCGGCCGGGAAATGCCGTTCGCGGCGACGACGAAACGTCATCGGCCGGCCGTGGGCTCGGGACACCTCGACATCCCCTGGTCGAGCTTCTCCAGCAGAAACTCGGCGACGGCCGTCACCGCGGGCGGCAGCGGCGGGCGGCTCGTATAGACGAGCTGCAGCCCGAGCCCGGCGCCGGAGCGTTGGTAGGCCGGCAGCACGCGCGCCAGCTTGCCTTCGTCGATCGCCGCCGCGGCGAGCACCCGCGGCACCAGCGCGATGCCGAGGCCGGCGAGGCACGCCTGCATGACCACGCGCATGTCGTTGACCGAGAAACGGCTGTCGATCGAAATCTCCTGCGTGCCGCGCGGCCCCTGCAGGCGCCACATGCTGCGTCCCTGGCGGCTCGACACCGTGAGGCAATCGTGGTCGGCCAGCTCGCGCGGCGTGCGGGGCGTGCCGCGTCGTTCGAGATAAGCGGGGCTGGCGGCGAGGATCATCGTGCCCGGCGCGATCCGGCGCACGCGGAAGCTGCCGCCGGTCTCGATGCCGATGCGCAGTGCGAGGTCGATGCGCTCGGCGATCAGGTCGGACGGCGTGTCGTCGAGCAGGAAGTCGATGCTGATGCGCGGATAGCGCGCGTAGAACTCGGCCAGCCATTCCAGCTTGATCACTTCGAACAGGCCGGCCATCGCCGCCACGCGCACGGTTCCGGCCGGTTCCTGCCCGTCCGCATGCTGCCGCTCGATCTCGAAGATCCGGTCGAGTGCCGGCGCGTAGCGCTCGAACAGAGCCAGGCCCTCGGTGCTCGGCGCCAGCTTGCGGGTCGAGCGATGCAGCAGGCGCGTGCCGATGTGCCCTTCGAACTGGTCGATGCGCCGGCTCAGCGTATTGGCCGGCATGCGCAGGCGTCGTGCGGCCTCCGAAAAGCTGCCGGCGCGGACGACCTGGACGAACAGCGCGAGATCATTCAGATCGAGCATGGAATTGCTCCAGAAATGGATTAATCAAATCCTGTTTATCCATCTAGTGTAAAGCTGAATCGATCTCCATACTGGTCTCACGCTACCGGCGAATCCATCCGTCTCAAGGAGAATCTGCATGAAACTGCTGCACATCGATTCGAGCATCCTCGGCCAGGGCTCGGTCAGCCGCGAACTGTCGGCGGAAATCGTCGCCCGCTTCCGCGCCCGCGATCCCGGCCTCACGGTCACGCGCCTCGACCTCGCCGCCACGCCGCTCGGCCATCTGGCCGCCGAACACCTTGCCGCCGCGCAAGGCGCGCCGGTCGACGACGCGCTGAAGGCGGACGTCGAGATCGGCCAGCGCGCGCTTGAGGAATTCCTTGCGGCCGACATCGTTGTCATCGGCGCGCCGATGTACAACTTCGGCATCGCGTCGCAACTGAAGGCGTGGGTCGATCGCATCTCGGTGGCCGGCACGACATTTCGCTACGACGAAAACGGGCCGGTCGGCCTGTGCGGCGGCAAGAAGCTGGTCATCGCGTCGTCACGTGGTGGCGTGTACAGCGTCGGGTCGCCGTTCGCATCGTTCGATCATCAGGAAACCTATCTGAGAGACGCGTTCGGTTTTCTCGGCATCACCGACATCACGTTCATTCGTGCCGAAGGCGTCGCGATGGGGGCGGACAAGCGCACGGGCGCGATTGCATCGGCGAAGGAAGCGGCAGCGGCCCTCGCGGCCTGACGCAATACGCCGGATACCGGCCACCGGAGAACCGATGTTGAATACCCTCGATTCCGTTCCCTCGACCACCGTCGCCGGCCGTCGTGTCGTGTTCCGCACGCGCGGCCACGCGCACGGGCCGGTCGTCCGCATGGTCAGCCCGTCCGACGTCGGCGAGATGATCAAGCCGTTCGTGTTCCTCGACCTGATCGATACGCGGGCGCCGCTCGGCAAGCCGGCCTTCGGCTGGCATCCGCATTCGGGCATCGCCACGCTGACGCTCATGATCGACGGGCACGGCACCTACGTGGAATCGACGGGCCACGAAGGCCCGATGGGGGCCGGCGACATCGAATGGATGAGCGCCGGGCGCGGCGTCTGGCATACGGGTTCCATGGTGCCGCCGGTCAAGGCGTTCCAGCTGTGGGTGGCGTTGCCGCCGGGGCGCGAGCTGGCGCCGGCGTTCAGTCAGCACCTGTCGATCGACGACATCCCGACGGACGGGCCGGCCCGCGTGCTGCTCGGCCGCCACGGCGACGCGGTCAGCCCGGTCGATGCGCCGCCGGGCATCAACTACGTCGTCGTGCAGTTGACGGCGGGCGAGCGCTGGACCTGCCGGCCGCCGCAGGGCCACCGGGTCGGCTGGACCGCCGTGATGGACGGCCGCCTGCGCACGCCGGACCCGGTTGGGCGGGGCGAGCTGGTCGTGTTCGACGCGTCCGACGCGCCGATCGAATTCGAGGCCGTGACCGACGCGCGCTTCGTGGTCGGTACGGCGATTCCGCATCCGCACGATCTTCATCTGGGCGCCTACTCGGTGCACACGAGCGCCGCCGCGTTGGTGGAAGGCGAGCGCGAAATCGGGCGTATCGGCCGTGAACTGCGCGCCAGGGGCGTGATGCGCTGATGCTTTCGTCATCGTCGATATCCGGCCTCCGTTCAAGGCGGCCGGCGTGCCGAGACGCCGCGCCCGCGGGGTGTCGCGCTTAGGTGTTTATACGTATGCCGATTCCGACATCGGCTCAATCCAATATTTCATTGGAAGGTTATCGGACTTGTTTCTAGACTGATGCGGGGCCTGTATACCGCGCCGGCCGAACACGCCGGCCGGCGCAGCCCGATCCGCGCCAGCGCCACGCAGAAACACAACAGCGCCGCGGCACACAACGACATCATCGGAGACGGACCATGACATTCATCAGGAAGCTGGCGGCCGGCGCGATCGTCGCCGCGGCGACGGTGCTGGCAGGCGGCGCGCACGCGCAGCAAAAGCCGATCACGCTCGGGTTCTCGCAGGTCGGCGCGGAAAGCGCATGGCGCACCGCGAACACCGTGTCGGTGAAGAGCGCGGCGAAGGACGCCGGCATCAACCTGAAGTTTTCCGACGCGCAGCAGAAACAGGAGAACCAGATTCGCGCGATCCGCTCGTTCATCGCGCAGAAGGTCGACGTGATCGCGTTCTCGCCGGTCGTCGAATCGGGCTGGGAGCCGGTGCTGACCGAAGCGAAGGCCGCGCATATCCCGGTGATCCTGACCGATCGCGGCGTCGACGTGAAGGACCCGTCGCTGTACGTGACGATGATCGGCTCCGACTTCCTCGAGGAAGGGCGGCGCGCCGGCCACTGGCTGGAAGAGCGCTACAAGAACGACGCGGGCCCGATCAACATCGTCGAGCTGCAGGGCACGGTCGGTTCCGCGCCGGCCAACGACCGCCGCGCGGGCCTGCTCGAAGTGATCAAGAACAATCCGAAATTCAAGGTGATCGCGTCGCAAAGCGGCGACTTCACGCTCGCCGGCGGCAAGCAGGTGATGGAAGCATTCGCGAAGACCTACGGCAAGCAGATCAACGTCGTCTACGCGCACAACGACGACATGGCGCTCGGCGCGATCCAGGCGATGGAAGAGGCCGGCATCAAGCCCGGCAAGGACGTGAGCGTCGTGTCGTTCGACGCGACCAAGGGCGGCTTCCAGGCGATGGTCGCGGGCAAGATCAACGTCGACGTCGAATGCAGCCCGCTGCTCGGCCCGCAGCTGATGACCGCGGTGAAGGACGTCGTCGCCGGCAAGCAGTTGCCCAAGCGCATCGTGACCAACGAAACGGTGTTTCCGATGAACGTCGCGGCGCAGGTGCTGCCGACCCGCAAGTACTGACCTGTCCGCCCGGGCGGCGGCCTGGCGGCCACCGTCCGGGGACGCTTCGAGGGAGGCTGCATGCAGAGTTCGCCGGTGGTCGAGATGATCGGCATCGACAAGTCGTTTCCGGGCGTCAGCGCGCTGCAGCGCGTCGACTTCCGGCTGTTTCCGGGTGAGATCCACGCGCTGATGGGCCAGAACGGCGCGGGCAAGTCGACGCTGATCAACGTGCTCACCGGCGTGCATGCGCACGATGCGGGCGAGATTCGCGTCGGCGGCGCGCCGGTGAACTTCGCCGCGCCGCGCGAGGCCGAGGCGGCTGGCATCCAGACGCTCTATCAGGAAGTGAACCTGTGCGCGAACCTGTCGGTTGCCGAGAACATATTCGCGGGCCGGCAGCCGATGCGGCGCGGCGCGATCGACTGGAAGACGATCCATGCGCGCTCGCGCGACGCGCTCGCTGAACTCGACCTGGCGCTCGACGTCACGCGTTCGCTCGATTCGTATCCGATCGCGGTGCAGCAGATGGTCGCGATCGCGCGCGCGGTGTCGGTCGACGCACGCGTGCTGATTCTCGACGAGCCGACCTCGAGCCTCGACGACGGCGAGGTCGCGCGGCTGTTCGACGTGCTGCGCCGGCTGAAGGCGTCGGGCATCGCGATCCTGTTCGTCACGCACTTTCTCGAGCAGACCTATGCGGTGTCCGACCGGATCACCGTGATGCGCAACGGCGAGCGCGAAGGCGAGTATCTCGCGCGCGACCTGCCGGTCGACCTGCTGGTCGCGAAGATGACCGGCCGCGAGCGCATGTCCGAGACGCTGCAGGCGGGCGCCGCGGCGGTCGAGCGCGACACCGCGACCCCCGCGCCGTTCCTGTCGATGCAGCAGGTCGGCCGGCGCGGGATGATGAGCGCGCTCGATCTGGACGTGCGCCCCGGCGAGATCGTCGGGCTGGCCGGGCTGCTCGGCTCGGGCCGCACCGAAACCGCGCAACTGGCGTTCGCCGCCGCGCGCCCCGATACCGGTGCGATCGAGATCGGCGGCGCGCGCACGCGGCTCGCATCGCCGCACGATGCGGTGCGCCACGGCATCGCGTACTGCCCGGAGGACCGCAAGAAGGAGGGCATCGTCGCCGCGCTGTCGATCCGCGAGAACATCGTCCTCGCGCTGCAGGCGCGGCGCGGCTGGTGGCGGCTGATCGGGCGGGCGCGCCAGCGCGAGATCGCCGACACGTACATCGCCCGGCTCGGCATCAAGGCGCGCGACGCGGAGCAGCCGATCGGGCTGCTGTCGGGCGGCAACCAGCAGAAGGTGCTGCTCGCGCGCTGGCTCGCGACGGACCCGAAGCTGCTGATTCTCGACGAGCCGACGCGCGGCATCGACGTCGCCGCGAAATTCGACATCATGGAGCGTGTGCTCGCGCTGTGCGCGCAGGGGCTCGCGATCCTGTTCATCTCGTCGGAGATCGGCGAGGTCGTACGCGTGAGCCACCGGATCGCGGTGCTGCGCGACCGCCGCAAGGTCGCCGAATTGACGGGCGCCGATGCGTCCGAGGAGCAGGTTTACCGGTTGATCGCGGGAGGCCAGTCATGACGCGGTTACGCACGCTGTTTCGTCATCCGCTCGCGTGGCCGGTGCTGACGCTCGCGCTGCTGTTCGCGCTGGACGTCGCGCATCGCCCGGGCTTCCTGTCGATCGCATTGCTCGACGGCCACCTGTTCGGCGCGCCGATCGACATCCTCAATCGCGCGGCGCCGCTCGTGATCGTGTCGCTCGGGATGACGCTCGTGATCGCGACGCGCGGGATCGACATCTCGGTGGGCGCGATCGTCGCGATCGCCGGCGCGGCGGCCGCGATCGTGCTCGAGGCGGATCCGTCGCGGGTCGGCATGGCGCTGGCCGCCGCGCTCGGCGTCGGGCTGCTGGCCGGCGCGTGGAACGGGCTGCTGGTCGCCTTCGTCGGGATGCAGCCGATCATCGCGACGCTGATCCTGATGGTCGCGGGGCGCGGCGTCGCGCAATTGCTGACGGGCGGCCAGATCATCCCGATCGGCGCGCCCGGCTACCTCGCGCTCGGCGGCGGCTATCTCGCGACCGTGCCGTGCGCGGTGTGGATCGCACTCGCGACGATCGGCGCGATCGCGCTGCTGGTGAACCGCACGGCGCTCGGGCTGTTCATTCGCGCGATCGGCGTGAACCCGGTCGCGACGCGGCTCGTCGGGCTGCGTTCGGGCGCGGTCGTGTTCGGCGTGTATCTGTGTTCGGGCGTGATGTCGGCGCTCGCGGGCATCCTCGCCAGTTCGAACGTGCGCAGCGCCGACGGCAACAACGCGGGGCTGCTGCTCGAACTCGACGCGATCCTCGCGGTGACGCTCGGCGGCACGTCGCTGCTCGGCGGCCGCTTCAGTCTCGCGGGCTCGGTGCTCGGCGCGCTGATCATCCAGACGCTCACCTACACGACCTACTCGATCGGCGTGCCGCCGGAGGCGACGCTCGTCGTCAAGGCGGTCGTCGTGATCGTCGTGACGCTGATCCAGTCGGACGCGGCGCGCGCGCTGCTGGTCCGGCACGCGTCGCGACTGCTGCCTTCCGCGCGATCGCGCGCCACCACCACCGGAGCGACGCCGCGATGACCCGTTTCCTTGGCCGCCTCGCCGATCCGCGCACGCTGCCGATCGTCGTGACGATCGTGCTGTTCGTCGCGCTGTTCGGTTTCGGGTCCGTGATGTACACGGGCTTTTTCTCGATGCAGGTGCTGACCGGGCTGCTCGTCGACAACGCGTTCCTGCTGATCGTCGCGATCGGGATGACGTTCGTGATCGTATCCGGCGGCATCGACCTGTCGGTCGGCTCGGTCGTTGCGCTGACAACGATCTTCTGCGCGGTGGGCGCCGAACGGCTGCACTGGCCGGTATGGGTGATCGTGCCGCTCGTGCTCGCATTCGGCGCGCTGTACGGCGCCGCGATGGGCGCGCTGATCCACTATTTCCGGTTGCAGCCGTTCATCGTCACGCTCGCCGGCATGTTTCTCGCGCGCGGCGCGTGCTTCCTGATTACGACGCAGTCGATCACGATCAACCAGCCGGCGTTTCATGCGATCGCCGGCATCAGCGTGCCGGTCGGCGGCGGCACGCTGAGCGCCGGCGCGCTGATCGCGCTCGCGACGCTGGCCGTCGCGATCTACGTCGCGCATTTCACGCGCTTTGGCCGCAACGTGTATGCGGTCGGCGGCAACGAACGCTCGGCACTGCTGATGGGCTTGCCGGTCGCGCGCACGAAGATCGGCGTCTACGCGCTGAGCGGCTTTTGTTCGGCGCTCGGCGGCGTGGCGTTCACGCTGTACGTGCTGTCGGGTTACGGGTTGCAGGCGCAGGGAATGGAGCTCGACGCGATCGCCGCGACCGTGATCGGCGGCACGCTGCTGACGGGCGGCGTGGGCTACGTGATCGGTTCGGTGTTCGGGGTCGGCATCCTCGGCACGATCCAGGTGCTGATCACGTTCGACGGCACGCTGAGTTCATGGTGGACGCGGATCGTGATCGGCGCGCTGCTGTGCGTGTTCTGCGTGTTGCAGCGGGTCATCGAGCGGCACGCGACGCGGCGGCGCACCGGCGGCACCGGGCTCGGCGCGAAGCGGCCGACGCGCGATACTGCCCCCGCGCGGCCGGCGCCGCCGGAAGAGGACATCGCGCTGGTCTCGACGATGCGGCGGTCGTAGTGCGACCGCGCCCCCTTTGCGCGAGGAGAACGGCATGAAGCGTGATGACATGACGGCGGGCGTGGCCGATACGCTGGCTATCGAGCACGGCCGCCGGCCGCTGCTCGACCTGGGCGACGCGCGCGACTGCCGGATCGTGGCCGATGCGCTGCGGGTGCTGCTGCGCGAACGTTCCGAAGCGCTGGCGTTCGCGATGCGCGTGGCCGACGAGCATGGTCGCCCGCGCCCGGATGCCGGCGAATTCGGCCTGACCGACATCATTCGGTTGACCCGCGTGGTCGAGCGGGCCGATCGGCAGCGCGAGCGTACCGCGGTGAAATGACGCGTACGGGTTCGCGCCGTCAGGCCGGCCCGGTCGCGTCCGTCTCGGTGTCGAACGACGTATCCGCGACGCGCGTGCGTTTCAGCGAGCCGGCCAGTTTTTCGATCGCGTGCAAGTCCAGTGCGTCGAGGTGCGCGCGCATTTCGTGCACGAACGGCGCGTGATCCGGCTCGTCCACATACTGGCCGAGCCATTCCTCGATATCGGTCAGCCGGCCTTCGCCGGCGAGCGCGATCAGTTCCGCGAGTGCATCGGCAGGCGGGCTGCGCATCGCGGGCGCGGCGCGGGCCGGCTGCGCTTCGTCGGCCGGATGAAACCGCCTGACGAGCCCCGACGCCGGTGCGAGCGCATGGCCGAGGGCCGGCGCGACGACCGCGAACGAGAACGACGTGCCGACGCCCGGCTGGCTCGCGACGGCCAGCTCGCCGCCCATCGCGGCGACGATCCGCTGCGCGATGAACAGGCCGAGCCCGGTGCCGCCGTTCACGGCCTGCACCTGCTGGTACGCGCGGAAGATGTCGGTGGTCGCGGTGATGTCGATGCCGATGCCCGTATCGGCGACCTCGAACAGCAGGCGCCACGCGTCGCCTTCGCGCGACGCGTGAACCGACAGCGTGACCGTGCCGCTGCGCGTGAATTTCGATGCGTTGGACAGCAGGTTCAACAGCACCTGTTGCAGCCGGATGCCGTCGATCAGCACCGTGCGCGGCAGCGCCGTGACCGGTTGGTAGACGAACCGGTTGTCCTGCTGCGCGCACAGCGCGAGCGCGTAGTGGCCGATGTCGTCCAGCAGCCCGGGCAGGTCGGTGCGGTCGGGCGCGACGCCGAGCGGCTGCAGTTCGGCCTTCGTGAACGCGAGCAATTCGTCGATCAGCGCGAGCTGGTAGCGGATGCTGCGGTCGATCGACCGGATCAGCCGCGCCTGGCCGCGCGTCGCGCCTTGCAGCAGCAGCTTCGCATAGCCGTTGATCGTCGACAGCGGCGCGCGCAGGTCGTGGCTGACGTAGCCGAGCGTCTCGATCTTCTGCTGCAGGTGCGTCTTCGACTGTTGCAACGCATCGTTGAGCGCCACCGTGCGCCGCGCGACTTCGTCGCGCAGCCGGTCCTGTTCGGTGAGCTGCCAGTGTTCGAGCCGCTTGCGCGCCTCGGTGCGTTGTTTGCCCACGTGGTGAATCCACGCGGCCAGCACCAGCAGGTGCGTCGCGAGCCCGATGATCGCGATGACGGGGTTCGGAAAGACGTCGGACCGGATCCATGACAGCACGGACGGCAACGCGTCGCGGCCATCGAGCATGCGGATCAGCATGTTGAACGTCGCGAACGCGACCGCGATCAGCATCACGCGGCCCGTCGGCGTGCGCCGGATCACAAGCATCAGCGCCAGGCTGATGTTGACGATCGCGAGCGCGGTGTTCAGCCACAGGCAGAACCGTGCGAAGGTCCCCAGATCGCCGAACGCCGCGCCGGCGATTCCCGCGCATTCGAGCGCGAGAAATACCACGTACACCGCGCGCATCGGAATCTTCGCCTTCTCGCGATGCGCGACCATCAGGATGAAGACGATGAAGCACGCGACCGACAGGTACGCGAAGATCGTTTCGCCGCGCGTCGACCATTCTCGGGCGGCGGGGGACAGGGCCATCGCGAGATAGCCACGGTACGCGGCTTCGAACAGCGCGGTGTTCAGGGTCAGCACGGCCAGCACGTGGAACACGCCGCTGCGCGAGAAAAAGCCGATCAGCAGCGCGCACCAGACGAGTGCAAGCAGCCCGCCGAAGAAGCCGAAGTTCCACATCGACGCGTGCAACTCCTGCGCGATCCACGCGTCGCGGGTGAACGCGATCGGCGCGAGCCGCATTTCCTTGCGCGACGTGATGCGGATCAGCACGGGGAGCTGTTCGCCCGCGTGCAGCGTGACGTCGAGGGTCGGGTAGCGCGACGGCGCCTCGCGCGCGTCGCCGCGATCGGCCGGGAAGCTGTGGTCGGGCAGCCAGCGACCGTGCCGCTCGACATAGAAGTCGGCCCGGTCGACGCGCGCATCGCGAATCGCCAGCACCAGCGGACGCGTTTCGCTGTCGCGATTGATCAGCGTCGCGCGGACCCACCACGCCGAGCGCGAAAACGTCACGTTGAACGACGGGCGGGATGCCGTGGCCGCGTCGCGGTGCGCATCGTCGAGCCGGGCGGCCACGTCGGCGACGGACAGCGTCGTGCCGGCGTCTTCGAACACCGCGACGGCTTCGAGTTGCGCGGGATTCGGCGCCGTTGCGGCACGAGCCGTCGCGCACGTGACGGCCAGCGCCGCCAGCAGCAGGAGCAATCCGCGACATCCCGCTGCCCATGCCGCGTATTGCCTACGCATCGCCGTGGTGCCCCCCGGGTGCGGCCGGCGCGCCGACCGCGTGGCGCTGGCGCCGCCAGTCGGACGGCGTGATGCCGAAGCGTTCGCGGAACGCCGTCGCGAAATTGCCGGGCGTGGAGAAGCCGATTTCCTCGGCGATGTCGCCGATCCCCATCGACGTTTCCGACAGGAAGTGCATCGCGGCGCGCAGCCGCGTGTCGCGCAGGTACTCGAACACGGTCTGGCCGAGATGATCGCGGAACACGCGCGACAGCCGCTTTTCGTGCGTGCCGACTTGCCGGGCGAGTTCCTCGAGCGCCGGCGGATGGCGCAGGTCGCGCAGCAGCACGTCGCTCGCGGCGCGCACGAGCGCCGCGTCGGGGTTGTCGGGCAATTCGGGCAGATGCGCGAACGGCTGGCTGCGCCGCCCGCGCTTCAGGTGATTGCGGATGCGCGCAATGACTTCCGCCGGCTCGAACGGCTTGACGATGTAGTCGAGCGCCCCCGTTTCGAGCCCCGCGATGCGATCCTCGAGATCGCCGGCGGCCGTCAGGATGATCACCGGAATGGACTGCGTCGACGGGGTCGACGCCAGCAGCCGGCTCGCGGCGAAACCGTCCATGCGCGGCATGCGCACGTCCATCAGGATCAGGTCGGGCGCGATGGCCTGCGCGCGGTGATAGGCCTGCAGCCCGTCGAACGCGACGCTGATCCGGCACTGCGCGGCGCGCAGGATTTCGGTCAGGAGCCGCAGGTCGTTCGGGCGATCGTCGACGATGAGGATATGTGCGCCAGCGAGATCCGGCGTGGTGCGTGGCGACGCCGAACTGGACAAGCGGGATGGCATGGTTGCGAACGCGTTGGAAGGGAATGGCCTGTCAGGTCGGAGGCATCGCTATCTGCACGATTGTTGCAAAAAATTATATGCCGACAACAGTATCGCCTGTGAGGATTCCGTGCGGCGCGTGGGGACTTGTCGGGCGGGCGCGGGGACGGCCCGGCGAGGTGGTTCGCTTTCGACGAAATGATTCGGAAAAATGTGCCGAATCGATTTTTATAATTCCGGTCTTTATTTCCGGTCAAATGGACTGGTGGAATCGAAATGGCCCGAATGATGAATTTGTGAGCGTGCTGTCGAAATTCGATGGAGCGGTCTGAATTGAATCTGCTAATTCATTGTCGTGGTGATTAAGTTTTCGTTGATGTCGCGGGGATATTCCGCTTTCCGGAAAATCGGATTTCCTGCGAATGTGTATGAATGTAAATGCTGTCCGCTCGGGAAAAGGATTTGTCCGCTGCGGAAAAGGTTTGTTTGAACGAATGCCGGCACACTAGCCCAGACGCGGCTGGAATCGGTTCTTTCCCCGACTCCGGTTGCCACGAAAATTGCTGTTGCCGTCGCCTCCATGGCAGCCGATATTCAATGTCACATTGAATGATGGCATTCTCAGATGATGAGAGGGCGATGACAAAAGAATAACAGGCACGAGGGTAATGAAAACGTCATGATTCGTGAAATGCTAGATATACAAGGCGAATCGAGAAATGACGGCGTGGGTGTGGGTGAAAGGCATCGAGCGAGAAGAAATCGTCAAGCAAATTCGATCGATTAATTCGATGCCGGGGTCGTTCGTCGAGTAGCCGGTTTTTTTCCGGAAATCCGGAAAAACGGGTCGCCCGTCGGACGGAAAGGGGTGAGTGGTTTCGCGTGGGCCGCCGGGCGGTTTGATCGATCCGAAGGCCGTGCGCGGCGCTCTATCGAATCAGGCGGATACGAAAAATATGAATACGACAAGCATGGCAGGTCAGGGCGTCGGGTCGATCGATCCGGTGCCGGCTGTCAGCGTCAGCGATCCGGCGGCGCATGCTTCAGACCCGGGGACAGCATGGCGCCTTTCGCCGCCTGAATGACACATGACGGGCCGCCCGCGATGCGGGCCGGCCTCCGTTCGTCCAGCGTCCGAGCGACGCTTTTCCGATGAGATTCGAAGTCGCCCGTCGGCGGGTGCGACGGTGGACGCGCGTGCGGTCTCGCAGCGCGGCATGCACCGTGGCGCCGCCGGGCCGGCGAAGTCGATTTCCATGAGCCGCTAACCGGCGATCGTGATCGCGTGTCGTGCCGAACGGGCACGCGCGTCGATCGGCCGTGCCGTTGCGATGGTGTCGAGCGTGTCGAGCAACGCTGTTCGTAGTTTTTATTAGTTATGCGAAGTAGCAAGCGGAGCGTCGCGGGGCAGGCGAAAGCGGAGAGGGTCCGCGCCGCGCCTGATGTCGCGTTCGCTGTTGCGTCATCCAGCACATGAGAACCGAGGGAACACGAGATGAACAAGTCGTTCAAGTCGATCTGGAACGAAGCACTGGGAGCCTGGGTTGCGGCTTCGGAACTTGACCGGGCGCGCGGGAAGCGGGTGGCGTCGTCGAGAAGGGTGGCCGAGCACGTCGCGCAGGCGGGCGCCGCGGTGCGCCCGGGCGCGCATGCAGGGTTGTCGCCGCGGCGTATCGTGATGACGCTGGCGGCCGCGTATCTCGGGCTGTTTCAGGCTGGCGCGCACGCGCAGTATTCGGCGGGCGGCGGCTCCGCGACCGGCGGCGCCAGTTCGATCTCGGTCGGTAACGGTTCGGTGGCCACGCAGGTGAATTCAACCGCGTTCGGTAACCTGTCCACGGCGGCAGGCACATCGGCCACGGCACTGGGCCCGGGTGCGCACGCGATGGGTGACGGATCGACGGCCGTCGGCATCAATGCGCAAGCGACCGGCGTCGACAGTGCATCGCTCGGCGTGCAGGCGATCGGTTCGGGCGCGTATTCGGTTGCCATCGGCAACCTGTCGAGCGCGACCCAAAGCGGTGCGGTGGCGATGGGCAGCGGCGCGGCGGCGACCGGTGTTGCCGCCATCGGGCTCGGCAACAATGCGTTCGCGTCCGGTCAGTATGCGGCCGCGCTGGGTCTCGGGGCGAGTGCGGCCGGGGCGCAAAGCGTCGCGCTCGGCTATGCGACGCATGCGACTGATACCGGCACCGTCGCAATCGGCAACCAAGCGACGAGTACGGGCTCGGCAGGCGTGGCCGTCGGCAGCGGTGCACTGGCGACCGGCAATTCCGGCGTTGCAATGGGCGTCAACAGCGGCGCAAAGGGCACCAGCTCGATCGCGATCGGCTGGGGCGGCACCGCAGGCGTGCCCGGGTCGGGCACGCAGTCGCTCGGCACGAGTTCGATCGCGATGGGCTCGAACACGACGGCCGGCGCGGACAATGCGCTGGCATTCGGCCTGAACGCGAACGCGTCGGGCGTCAGCTCGATCGCGATGGGCGTGCAATCGACCGCGACGGCGCTGTTCGGCGTCGCGCTCGGCAATCTCGCGCTCGCGACCGGCACGTCGGCAACCGCACTAGGCCCCGGCGCGACTGCATCCGCCGTCGGGGCAACCTCGATCGGCATCAACAGCGTGGCGGCGGCGGACTGGACCGTCGCGATCGGTGCGTCCAACTCGGTCGCGGCCGGCGCGGGCGCCGGTTCGATCGCCGGCGGCAACAACTCGAAGGTGCTGGGCGGGACCGGCGCCGTGGCGCTCGGCCAGGGCCAGACGGTGAGCGGTGACGGCGCCGTCGCGATCGGCGATCCGAGCAGCGCGATCGGCACCGGCGCGGTCACGATGGGTTCGAACAATACCGCGAACGGCAACGGCGCGGTGGCGATCGGCAATACGAACAATGCGCAGGGCACGGGTTCACTCGCACTCGGCAACACGTCGACCGCCGCAGCCGCGGGCGCGATCGCGTTCGGTGCGTCGGCCGTCGCGAACAATGCAAACGATGTCGCGCTCGGCTCCGGTTCAGTGACGGACGTGCCGCATCCGACGGCGACCGGTACGCTCGGCGGCGTCACGTACAACTACAACGGTACGAATCCGACGAGCGTCGTCAGCGTCGGCGCGGCGGGCACCGAGCGCCAGATCACCAACGTCGCGGCCGGGCGCGTCAATTCGGCGAGCACGGATGCGATCAACGGTTCGCAGCTTGCCGCGACGAACACGGCGCTCGATTCGCTGTCGACGTCGACGGCGTCGAGCATCACGTCGTTGTCGACCGGGGTTTCGTCGTTGTCGACGGGCCTGAGTTCGACCAACAGCGCGGTGACGTCGCTGTCCACGTCGACGTCGACCGGTATCAGCTCGCTGTCGACGGGCCTGAGTTCGACCAACAGCGCGGTGACGTCGCTGTCCACGTCGACGTCGACCGGCATCAGCTCGTTGTCGACGGGCCTCAGCTCGACCGACAGCACGGTCACGTCGCTGTCGACTTCCACGTCGACGGGGCTGTCGTCGGCCAATAGTTCGATCACGTCGCTGTCCACGTCGACGTCCACGGGTATCGGTTCGTTGTCCACCGGCCTGAGTTCGACCAATAGCGCGGTGACGTCGCTGTCCACGTCGACGTCCACGGGCATCGGTTCGTTGTCCACCGGCCTCAGTTCGACCAACAGTTCGGTGACGTCGTTGTCCACGTCGACCTCGACGGGCATCAGCTCGTTGTCGACGGGCCTGAGTTCGACCAACAGCACGGTGACGTCGCTGTCGACGTCGACCTCGACGGGCATCAGCTCGCTGTCCACCGGCCTGTCGAGCACGAACAGTTCGATCACGTCGCTGTCGACCTCGACCTCGACCGTCGTCGGCTCGCTGTCCACCGGCCTGAGTTCGACGAACAGCAACCTGACGTCGCTGTCCACGTCGACGTCGACCGTCGTCGGCTCGTTGTCCACCGGCTTGAGCTCGACCAACAGCTCGATCACGTCGCTGTCCACGTCGACCTCGACGGTCGTCGGCTCGCTGTCGACCGGCCTGAGCTCGACGAACAGCAACCTGACCTCGCTGTCGACCGCCACGTCGACCGGGATCAGTTCGTTGTCGACGGGCCTGAGCTCGATCGCGAACAACAACACGAACCTCGGCAACAGCACGGCCGGCGCGATCGGCGGCGGGGCCACCTACGATCCGACCACCGGCACGATCTCGGCGCCGTCGTACGTGACGTACAACAGCGACGGGTCGACCACGATCAACAACAACGTCGGCTCGGCGATCGACAACATCAACGCGCACGGCATCAAGTACTTCCACGCGAATTCGACCGCGCCGGACAGCCAGGCGGTGGGCGTCGACAGCGTCGCGATCGGCCCGAACGCGATTTCCAAGGTCGACGGCAGCATCGCGCTTGGCTCGGGCTCGGTGGCCGACCGCGCGGTAGTGCCGTCGTCGGGCATCCTGCGCAACGGCAGCGCGTCGATCCCGTTCGACACGACCGACCAGACGCTGCTCGGCGCGGTGTCGGTCGGCGATGCGACGAACAAGACGTACCGCCAGATCACCAACGTCGCGGACGGCACCGGCCAGCAGGACGCGGTGACGGTGCGGCAGCTGAC
>NZ_QKZF01000007.1:0-348767 GCF_003253915.1 Burkholderia sp. 28_3 | reverse complement strand
CGGGCAAGGCCGTGAAGTGGCACGTCGCTGCCAGGCGGGGAAAGATCAAGGCGATGCAAGAAGGAGCGCTGAAGGACCTGGTGATCGCGCTCGAGCGAACCAAGGCGCAGATCCGTTCGCGGGTTGAGCATCCGTTTCATATCGTCAAGAATCTGTTTCAGCATCGCAAGACCCGATACAAGGGCTTGGCCAAGAACACCGCGCAACTGTTCAGCCTGTTCGCTCTGGCGAATCTGGTGATTGCGCGAAATCTGTTGCGATCGGTCCATGGGAGCAGTCCGTCATGCGTATGAAAAATGCGAGCAGGGGAGGCTCGCTTACGCGCCAAATTCACTGAATTGAGCGCCGATTCGCTTCGTCATCCAGAAAATTTGAAGCCATCTCGCCTGCAACTTCGGAAGTTGGTCCATTGATCAGCGTTTCCCTAGCAGAGCCCAGATCGTCCGCGCGATCTTGTTGGCCAGTGCAACGACCACGACATTGAGCGGACGCCGCATGCTCAACTGCACTGCCCAGGAACCCGGGTCTTTCGCGTGCTTCATGACGGACCGTGCGCCATGAATCATCAGCGTGCGCAGGTATCGATCGCCTCTCTTGCTGATGCCGAGCAGCCGGACCTTGCCACCAGTTCCAAACTGCGCAGGGACGAGACCCAGCCATGCTGCAAATTCGCGGCCGGACCGAAACGCTTTGGGGTCGCCCATAGCTGCTACGGCAGCAGTGGCGGTCAGGAACCCAACGCCGGGGATTTCGGCAATCGTTCTGCAGGCCGGGTTTTCATGCAGCCACGCGCGGAGTCGCTGCTCGATGAGGGTAATCTGCTTGTCGATGTCGACAAGGCGTTGCCACTGTTCTCGCAGGGAATCGATCAAGACCTGCGGCAGGCGCAATTCGAGGCGTAACAGCAGGTCAGGCATGGCGCGATTCATTGCTGCGCGTCCCACGCCCATGACCTCTCCGTACTCGCCGAGCAAGCCTCTCAGGCAGTTAGATTGAGATCGCCGAAATATAACCAACTGCTGTCGAATACGATGCAGTGCCAGAACCGCTTGCTGGGCCTCGGTCTTCACAGGGACGGCTTTCACGCCCGGGTGTCGTGCAGCCGCCCAGATTGCGCGCGCATCGGCGACATCGTTCTTGTTTCCTGTCACGAACGCTTTGACCAGTTTGCCTGGCATCAATTTGACCTGATGGCCGAGCTCGGTGAGACGGCGTGCCCAGTGCTGTGAGCCTCCGCATGCCTCCATGCCGATGAGACAGGGCTCACGATTGGCGAAGTGCTCGAGAAAATCGCTGCGGTGGAGCTGCCTGTCGAACACCTCGCCGGTGTCCGCAGCGATCCAGTGCAGTTGGAAGACCCGCTTGGCGATGTCTACGCCTACGACTGTCGGTTCCATTTGCGTTCTCCTGGTTGAACGACGCCTCATTATGCGATGAGGAGGCGTCCATACCATTTTTGCCGAGCATCCGTTGCAGCTCACGAATCTGCTTGAGCGCGTCGGCCAGCTCTGAGGCCGGAACCACTTCCTCGCCAGCCTTGACCGCTGACAGGCTCCCATCCTGGTACAGCTTGCGCCAGTGGAACAGCTGGTTCGGGTTCACGCCGTGCTGCCTCGCGACCATCGACACCGACTTCCCTGGTTCGAAACTCTCGCGAACCATCGCCAGCTTCTGCTCCGCCGTCCAGCGCCGCCGGCGCTCCGGGCCCGTCAACACTTCCATCACTTCTTGCCTGGTGTTAGTCAAAAACACAGTCTTATGCCTACCCGTTATTGTAAGTGGGTGACTGTGTCCGGCGTTTCAGGGGGCTGCTCCAGCAGAAACGTCGACTACGTTGAGCACGAGACACCTGAAGCAATACACGAGCCACCGCTGCTCGACTATTTGGAACCGGCCTGCGCGAACCCGCGCGTCAGGTCGAATGCGTCGAGGATCGTCGCCGACGTACGGGCCATGCGCGCGGCCATCGCGTCGGGATGCTCGCGCGTCGGGCCTTGCCGAAGCCAGTGCACCGCCGTCCACACCAGGCCGCCACCCAGCACGGTCAGGCAATCCCCTTCCGCTTCCGTTCGGCTCCCTTCATAGGGCGGCAGGATACGGCCCGAGACGAACGTCACGAGATCATCGAAGAAAGCCGATGTCGCCGCGTCGTTGAATACGGTCAGATAGAAGGACTGATGGGCCTGCAGATGCTGAAGGACCAGCGCCGTTTCCACTTCCATCGACTGGATGAACGCGCCGTTCGACGGATTCAGCAGCTTGCCCTGCTCCTCGACGAACGTGAATGCGTTCTCGAGCCTCACCAGTGCCGCGCGCTGAGCGGCGACCTGAAGGTCCGGGAAGTGCTGATAGAAGGTGGGGCGTGCGACACCTGCACGCTGCACCAGTTGGGCAATGCTGAGCATGCTCAGCGGCGCTTCGTCGAGCAGTTCCGTCACGGCCCGAACGAGCGAATCGTAACTGCGTTGAAAGCGGGGATCGGCGGGATTAGGGCTTACATCAGGTGGCATAAAAAGCTCTGGACACGTCTTTTTGTCTATTTTACATTCGTTCAATAGATTGAGCTACGACGCTCGACATGTCCTTGTGAAAGGTGATTGAAATGAAATCTTCCGCCCTCGTCCCGCAACCGCCGCTGAAGCCCATCATCGGTCACCTGATGGAAGTCCTCGGCCCCTCGCCGCTCGCCAAGATGATGGATCTCGCGCGAACGTACGGGCCGGTTTACTGGTTCGAGGTGTTCGGACAAGGTTACTACGTCGTCAGCGGGCAGGCACTCGTCGACGAGGTGTGCGACGAAAGCCGGTTTCAGAAATCCGTGCACCAGTCGCTGCTCGAACTGCGACCGGCAATCGGCGACGGGCTGTTCACGGCATTCAGCGATGAACCGAACTGGGCAAAGGCGCATCGGGTGCTGATGCAGTCGTTCGGACCGCTGAGCATCTGGTCGATGTTCGACAAGATGGTTGACATCGCCGATCAGATGTTCCTCTACTGGGAACGTTTCGGCCCCGAGACGCCTGTCGACGTGTCCGATCACATGACGCGCCTGACGCTCGACACGATCGCGCTGTGTGCGTTCGACTGCCGTTTCAACAGCTTCTACCGCGAAGACCAGCATCCGTTCGTGGACGCGATGGTCGACACCCTCAGCGAGGCCGGCAAGCGCGAATTGCGGCCGAAACTGGTGTCGAAGCTGATGCTCGCCCGGAGCCGGAAGTTCGACGCGGATATCGAGGTCATGCGATCGCTCGCGACCAAGATGATCGAGGACAGACGCAAGCATCCGCACGACAGCGAAGAAGCGATGGACCTGCTGGACCGGATGCTGAACGGCGTCGATCCTGTGACGGGAGAAAAGCTCGACGACGAGAATATCGTCTACCAGATGATCACGTTCCTGATCGCCGGGCACGAGACGACGAGCGGGCTCCTGTCGTTTGCCACCTATTTCCTCCTCAAGAACCCGGACGTGCTGCAGCGAGCGCGGGACATGGTCGACGAGGTCGTCGGCAACGACACGCCGCGAATCGAGCATCTGGCACGCCTGCGTTACGTCGAGCAGATCCTGATGGAAACGTTGCGGATCTGGCCCACGGCGCCGGCCTTCGCCGTCACGCCGCTCGCCGACACCACGTTCGGCGGGAAATACGCCGTTTCTCCGGACGACATCATCATGATCCTGACGCCGATGCTGCATCGCGATACCAGCGTGTGGGGCGACGACGTCGAGGCGTTCCGTCCTGAGCGATTTGCGCCAGAGAATGCGGAAAAGCTGCCGCCGAACGCGTGGAAACCGTTCGGCAATGGCGCGCGCGCCTGCATCGGCCGGCCGTTCGCGATGCAGGAAGCCCACCTCGTGCTGATCATGCTGCTTCAGCGATTCGACTTCTCCCTCGCCGATCCGGACTACGAGCTGAAAGTCGCCGAAACCCTCACGCTCAAGCCCACCGGCCTGCGTATCAACGTGCGGCCGCGGGCGCGAAGTGCACGCAAGGTGTCGAACGACACGCTTCGCGTCCACGCGAGCACCCCGAGCCCGAGCGTCGAGCACGCTCCGTCGGTCGCCGACAAGGACGTGTCGAAGATGCTCGTCCTCTTTGGCGGGAACACCGGCTCGTCCGAGTCGTTTGCGCGCCGCATCGCGGGCGATGCAGGCCGCCACGGCTTTCACGCGACGTGCGCGCCGCTCGATGCGTTCGCCGGGAAACTCGACGGATTCCCCGCAATCGTGGTCGTCACGGCTTCGTACGAAGGCCAGCCGCCGGACAACGCGAGAGCGTTTCTGCCGTATATCGAGGCGATGAGCGCAGGCGCGCTGGACGGCGTCCAGTTCGCCGTGCTCGGCTGCGGCAACAAGCAGTGGGCCAGAACGTATCAGGCGATCCCGAAGCGCGTCGACGAAGCGTTCGAGAAAGCGGGCGCCACGCGCGTTCACGCGCGGGGCGAGCTCGATTCCGGCGGCGACTTCTTCGGCGAGTTCGATCGATGGTATGCCGGGCTCTGGAACCGCCTGGCGACCAGCTTCGGCAAGGAAGCGGCGGTTGCGCAAAATGACCATCCCGCACTCAGCGTCAGCATCCTCGGCAACGTTCGCGAGAAATTGCTCAGCGTGGACGACATGACGCTCGCAATCGTGACCGACAATCGGGAGCTGGTCGATATCGGCGCGCCGGGAAGCCGCTCGAAGAAGCACATTGAACTGAAGCTGCCGGAAACGATGACCTATCGCGCCGGCGATTACCTGGCGGTGCTGCCGCGCAACGCGAAACGCAACGTCGATCGGGTGTTGCGTCGGTTCCGGCTGAGCTGGGACACGCAGGTGATCGTCGAAGGGGCATCGAGCAATCCCCGCCTGCCGCTCGGCCAGGCCATCGGTTGCGGCGAGCTGTTGTCGAGCTACGTCGAACTTGCCGTGCCGGCCACGCGGTCCCAAGTCTCGACGCTGGCCGCCGCCACGCGCTGCCCGCCCGAGAAGATCGAGCTCGAACGCCTGAGCATCGGCTCGTTCGAAGGCGAGATTCTGGAAAAACGCACCACCGTCATCGATCTGCTCGAACGCTTCGAGTCCGTCGACTTGCCGTTCGACAGGTTCCTCGACATGCTGCCCGCGCTGAAAGCGCGCCAGTATTCGATCTCGTCGTCGCCGCTCTGGAAAGCGGATCACGTGACACTGACGGTCGCCGTGGTCGATGCGCCGGCGCTCTCGGGGAACGGCCGTCACGAGGGCGTCGCGTCGTCGTATCTCGCGCGTCTCGACGCAGGTGACGGCGTGTCCGTGGCGGTCAGGCCGTCGAATGCCCGCTTTCGGCCGCCGGCCGAACCGGGTCTTCCGATGATCATGATCTGCGCGGGCTCCGGTATCGCGCCGTTCCGCGGCTTTCTGCAGGAGCGTGCGCTACAGAAGGAGCGAGGCGAGAACGTGGGCCCGTCGTTGCTGTTCTTCGGGATCGACGACCCCGACGTCGACTTTCTCTATCGCGATGAGCTCGACGGGTGGGCGAACCGCGGCGTGGTCGACGTGATGCCCGCCTATTCGAACCGTCCGGAACAAGGCACCCGCTTCGTTCAAGACAAGGTATGGCTCGAGCGCGAGAAAGTCGCCGCGCTGTTTGCACAAGGCGCGACCGTCTATGTGTGCGGGGACGGCAAGAACATGGCTCCGGCCGTACGAG
Source organism: Burkholderia sp. 28_3 (assembly GCF_003253915.1). NCBI lineage: Bacteria > Pseudomonadati > Pseudomonadota > Betaproteobacteria > Burkholderiales > Burkholderiaceae > Burkholderia > Burkholderia sp. 28_3. Next base: position 343,092 of record NZ_QKZF01000007.1, on the reverse strand, counting down.
CCACGCTGGGTCGGATATACCAGGAAGCAACCGGCGAGAACGACGAGAACGCGCGTGCATGGGTCGACACGATGGAGCGCGAGCATGGCCGGTATGTTGCCGATGTGTTCGCATGATGGGCACGACGGCGCTGCGGACGGCGGTTGGCTGGCGGAAGCCGACGCGCATCTGAACGGCTCTGCCCCGGTTTCCCCGCGTTCTCTCGACTAGCCTCCGAATCCCCCTTTCGGCTGGTATCCCTAGCCTTCCCTCCCCTCATCCGGCTCCGGTCGATCATCGACCGAACCGGCTGAGCAGTCTTCCCTTTCCATTCAATGCAGCGCCGCCATCACGCGTGCACGCCGGCCACCGCGGCCGGCCCTTCGAACCGCATTCAACGAATGGCCTTGTCCCTCTTTCCGATGCCGCCACCGTCTCGTATTGCGCACAGGCCAAATCATTCGGAAAGCGAAGGGGTTAACCATGATCGACCCTGGCGAAACATGGTGATAATTTTTCATCGTCACATGACTTGGTCATACGACCATATTTGATGCGAAACCCCCCGGCGTGTCGGATCACCCGCCGGCCCTGTCGTATCCGGCATCGTGCACCGAGCGCCGGGCCATCAGGCTGTCGAGACGGGTGTGGCGTGCACGCGCTGCGTTGCCCATCAGGAGCGGAATCGGTCGCACCAAGCAGGGACATACACGGTCAAATGATCAAGTCAAAAACTCAACTTTAGTCCCGAATGCCGGGTTCGGAAAGCGAAGCTGCTTTGATCGACCCATCCCCACCACGTCGAGGAAACAATGAGCGCAAATAGCCGGAACACTCTTGGCACTCTCCCCATCGTCCCCAAGACGACCAGTGCGCAAGAAATCGTGTCGCTGATGAATCAGTACGGCGGCGTCCGAATCAAGGGTTACCTGTCGGAACAACAAGTCGCGAACATCAATCGCGAAGTCGACGGTCCGCTCGACAGGCTTCGCGAAGGGTCGTCGCACGACAACGAATTGATCAAGGAATTCCACGGCGCGCATACGAAGCGCCTGACGAACATGATCACGCACAGCAAGACCTTCGGCAGCGTGCTCGACGACGACCTCTTTCATGAACTCGGCGAGGTGCTCTACCGTGAGGAATCGGGCGACTGGTGGCTGTCGACCGCACAGGTGATCGACATCGGCCCGGGCAACACCGCGCAGATGTTGCATCGCGATGTCGGCAACTTCCCGCCGCTGTGCGCGCTCGGCGTCAACGGGCCGACCGTGTTTACGAACCTGATGATCGCCCTCACGCGCTTCACCGAGGAAAACGGCGCCACCCGGATCATTCCCGGCAGCCAGAGCTGGGACGAAGACTACTTCGACAGCAAGGGCACGCCCGACATGACCATCGCCGCCGAGATGGATGCCGGCGACGCGTTGCTGTTCAGCGGAAAAGTGATCCACGGCGGCGGCGCGAACGTGACGAAGAGCGAGCGCCGGCGCGGGCTCACGCTGCCGATGCAGCCGTCGTACCTGACGCCGGAGGAAGCATATCCGTTCATCGTCGACATGGACATCGTGAGAGGCCTGTCCAAACGCGTGCAGCGAATCATCGGCTTCCGCTCGCAATATCCGGCCGGCACGCCGGGCCTGTGGCAAGTCGATTACGACGACATTGCAACGCACCTCGGCCTTTGAGCCGCGCACACGAGCGTGCATGCGGACGGGTTCGGACCATGTTGCTCCGGATTCCTTCACGCGGATGCACGCACCACCGCACCATCACCATCGACGAGACAACCCCATGACCATCGACCTGACCCATCGCGTTGCGATCGTGACCGGCGCCGGCGCCGGCCTCGGGCGCGAGCATGCGCTGCTGCTTGCCCGGTTGGGTGCAAAGGTCGTGGTCAACGACCTGGGCAGCGACGTGAACGGTAACGGCGGCTCCGCGACGGTCGCCCAGCGGGTGGTCGACGAAATCGTCGCGGCCGGCGGCGAAGCGGTCGCCAACAGCGCGTCGGTGACCGATTTCGAACAGGTCCGGTGCATGGTCGATCAGGCGCTTTCGCAGTGGGGCCGTGTCGACATCCTGGTGAACAATGCCGGCATCCTGCGCGACAAGAGCTTCAGCAAGATGACGCTCGACGACTTTCGCGCGGTGATCGACGTGCACCTGATGGGCGCGGTGCATTGCGCGAAGGCCGTGTGGGAAACCATGCGGGCGCAACGGTACGGGCGCATCGTGATGACGACGTCGTCTTCGGGTTTGTACGGCAATTTCGGGCAATCGAACTACGGCGCCGCGAAGATGGCGCTGGTGGGGTTGATGCAGACGCTGGCCATCGAAGGCGAGCGCTACGACATTCGCGTGAACTGCCTGGCTCCGACGGCCGGCACGCGCATGCTCGAAGGCCTGATGTCGGCGGACACGCTCGACACGCTGTCGCCTGCGTCGGTCAGCCCCGCGGTAGCCGTGCTTGCCGGCGAAGACGCGCCCAACCGGACGATCCTGTGCGCAGGCGCGGGCAGCTTCGAGAGCGCGCATATCACGCTGACGCCCGGCATCCACCTCGGCGCGGGCGACCACGTCGTGCACCAGTTCGCGCAGCGCCTCGACGAGGTCACGAACCGGAACGGCGAGACCGTTCCTGCGTCCGGTGTAGCCCAGGGCGATCTCGAGCTCAGGAAGGCCGGCATCGCGGCCGCGAATGCGCAGGCGCGGCCCGGTGCGCGACAACCCGCGGACAGCACGGCGCAAACCTGAACATGCAGTACCGTCCGGCAGCGCGATCGTGGCAGTGAATACCCTCACGCGCGGCCATTTCCCGGGACCGATTTCCCGTCACGTTCATTCGTATTCCTCTTCTTTTTCATCGAAGATTACGAAGCCAACCCGCTCCATTCCATGACCAGCGAACTCACCCTTTCCCGTCGCGACGTGGAGTTCATTCTCTTCGACTGGCTGCAGGTCGAGTCTCTTGCCGGCAGGCCACGCTATGCCGGGCAAGACCGCTTCGATTACACATCCGTGCTCGATGTCTATGAATCCCTCGCCACGGATCTCTTCAAGCCCCACAACAAGAAGAACGACAGCAACGAACCCGCATTCGACGGGGAGCGCGTCACCATCAATCCGGAGGTCGGCATCGCGTTGCGTGCATTCGCGGACGCCGGCCTGATCAGTGCGTCGTTCCCCGCCGAGTGGAACGGCATGAGTCTGCCGAGCACCGTGGAGCGGGCCGGCATGGCCTATCTGCTTGCAGCCAATCCAGGCACCGCGGGCTACGCGTTTCTCACGATCGCCAATGCGAATCTGCTCATGGCCCACGGCGAACGGGAGCGGGTGGCGCACTATGTGAAGGCCATGTCGGAAGGCCGGTGCTTCGGCACGATGTGCCTGTCGGAACCGCAAGCCGGGTCGAGCCTTGCCGACATCCGCACGCGCGCGGTTCCGGGCAAGGACGGCCGCTACCGCCTGTTCGGCAACAAGATGTGGATTTCCGGCGGCGATCACGATATTGCCGAGAATATCGTCCACCTGGTGCTGGCGAAAATTCCCGACGAAAACGGCCAGCTTCCGCCGGGCATCCAGGGCATCTCGCTCTTCACGGTTCCGCGCAAGTTGATCGGCGTCGACGGCCAGCCCGGCCCGCGAAACGATGTCGTGCTGGCCGGCATCAATCACAAGATGGGATATCGCGGCACCGTGAACTGCCTGCTCAATTTCGGCGAGGGTCGCTACCTCCCGGAAGGCGAGGCCGGCGCGATCGGCGAGATCGTCGGCGAGCCCGGCAAGGGGCTGGCGTACATGTTCCACATGATGAATGAGGCGCGCATCTCGGTCGGCCTCGGCGCCGCCGCGATCGGTTACACGGGCTACCTGCACGCGCTCGATTATGCGCAGACGCGCGTGCAGGGGCGGCCACGGGGCGAGCGGTCGCCCGCATCCGCACAGATCCCGATCATCCGTCATGCCGACGTCCGGCGCATGCTGCTCGCACAGAAAGCGTACGTGTCGGGCGCGCTCGCGTTGTGTCTTTACGCGGCGCGCCTGAGCGACGATATCCAGTCGCTGGAAGACGCCGACGGAGGCGAAGAAGCGCATGCCCTGCTCAACCTGCTCACCCCCGTCGTCAAGAGCTGGCCATCGCAATGGGGCCTCGTCGCCAACGATCTCGCGATTCAGGTTCACGGCGGGTATGGATACACGCGCGAGTACAACGTCGAGCAGTTCTATCGCGACAACCGCCTCAATCCGATCCACGAAGGCACGTTCGGCATTCAGGCACTCGACCTGCTGGGCCGAAAAACACGCGCAAATGGCGGCGTCGCCATGGCGGCGCTCGACCGGAAGATCGCCGCGACCGTATCGGCCGCACGATCGACCCGCTCGTTCCGGCGCCACGCCGATACGCTCGAAAGCGCGTGGGAGCGTATCCGGACCGTCACCGATGCGTTGCACCGGCTCGACGATCCCGATGTCCAGCTGGCGAACGCCGCGGCCTATCTGGAAGCGTTCGGGCACGTCGTGGTCGGCTGGCTCTGGCTCGATCAGGCAATCGTGGCCGGCGCGCTCGAAAGCGGCCCGACGGGAACCGACTTCCACCGCGGCAAACGCGCCGCGTGCGACTACTTCTACGGATGGGAAATGCCCAAGGTCGCTGCGTGGCTCGCCGTACTCGATCCGGTCGAGACGACTCCGCTCACCATGCCCGAGCATTGGTTCTGACCCGCACGCATCGTCTCCACTTCATTTCTTCGTCTGTTTGATAAGGATCCCCCCATGATTGATGCAGTCATCGTCTCCACCGCACGCACGCCGATCGGCAAGGCATACCGCGGTGCGTTCAACCTCACGCACTCGCCCACGCTGCTCGGGCACGCGATCAGGCATGCGGTCCTGCGTGCCGGCATCGAGCCCGATCGCATCGAGGACGCCGTGATCGGTTCGGTACTCAACGCCGGGACCGCCGGCGGCAACGTCGCCCGACATGGCGTGCTGGCTGCCGGCTTGCCTGCCAGCGTCGCCGCGCAAACGCTGGACCGGCAATGCGCGTCGGGCCTGATGGCGATCGCGACGGCCGCCAAGCAGATCATGTGCGACGGGATGGAGGTCGTCGTCGCGGGCGGCCAGGAGAATATCTCGGCCGTCCAGACGCGCTACTTCGAGTGGACGCGCGCCGACCAGGATCCCAACGTGCTGGCCGTGCAGCCGGCGGCCTACATGCCGATGCTCGAGACCGCCGAGTTCGTTTCCCGCAAGTACGGGATCTCCCGGGACGTCCAGGATCAGTACGCGCTCGACTCCCAGTTGCGCACGGCCGCCGCGCAAGCCGCGGGCCGCTTCTCGAGCGAAATCGTCCCGATCACGACACACAAGCTCGTCGTCGACAAAGCGACCGGCAAGACGTCGCAACACGAGGTCACGCTCACGCAGGACGAAGGCAATCGGCCCGGCACGACGCTCGAATCGCTTGCGTCGCTCGCACCGGTGGTCGACGGCGGCGTCGTGACGGCAGGCAACGCGAGCCAGCTTTCGGACGGAGCAAGCGCGTGCGTCCTGATGAACGGAAAAACCGCCCAGCAGATCGGCGCGACGCCGCTCGGCATCTATCGCGGGATGACCGTCGTCGGCAACGCGCCGGAAGAGATGGGCATCGGCCCGATCTACGCGATCCCCAAGCTGCTGAAGCTTCATGGCCTGAAGACCGACGACATCGGCTTGTGGGAGCTCAACGAGGCGTTCGCATGCCAGGCGCTGTACTGCCGCGACACGCTCGGCATCGATCCCGACCGATACAACGTCAACGGCGGCAGCATTTCCATCGGCCATCCGTACGGGATGACCGGCGCGCGCATGGTCGGTCATGCCCTGATCGAAGGCAAACGGCGCGGCGCACGCTACGTCGTCGTGTCGATGTGCGTAGGAGGCGGAATGGGCGCCGCCGGCCTGTTCGAAGTGGTCTGACGCAATACGCGTTTGCCGGGAATCCGGGCATCTCGCCGCGTTCCCGGCATGTTCGCGAACACTCGATTTTTTCACTCAGTTCATCAACCGCGGAGGCCGATCATGGCGAAGCGCTTACTCATCCTGCTCTCGCTTGTCGCCGGGATACTGTTCATATTCAGCCCGGGACTCATGGTTCTCTACCATATCGAGCATTACGACTCGACCCGGTAGTTCGCATTTTTTGAAAGTCAATTGACCAATTCAATTGATCATTTACCAATCCGGCATTGCCTGAAACGAATCTTTCACAAGGAGTCGAGCATGGAAAAGCTGGCGAAGAAGGACGAGTGGTTCGCAAGAGCCGAAAAGGTCATCCCTGGCGGGATGTATGGTCACCAGAGCGTCAAGTATTTGACGGAAGACTTCCCGCTGTACTTTTCAAAGGCGAAGGGAACCTATCTCTGGGACGTCGACGGCAACAAGTACATCGACTACGTGTGCGGTTACGGCACGAATCTGTTCGGCTACGGCAACGAGCAGATCGAGCGCGCGGCGGCGCTTCAGTTGCAGAACATCGACACGGCCACGGGCCCGAGTGCGGTGATGGTCGAACTTGCGGAGGCACTGACTCGACAGATCAGCCACGCCGATTGGGCGATGTTCTGCAAGAACGGCTCGGATGCCACTTCGATGGCCATGGTGATCTCGCGGGCCTATCGCGGCAAACGGAAGATTCTCGTTGCGCGCGGCACGTACCATGGCGCGTCTCCGTGGAACGTGCCCTATACGACGGGCATTACCAAGGAAGATCGCGCTCACGTCGTCTACTTCGAGTACAACGATATCGAGAGTCTCGACGCCGCCGTCAAGAGCGTCGACGGTGACGTGGCGGCCATCTACGCAACGCCGTTCCGTCACGAAGTGCTTTTCGACCAGTTCTTTCCGTCGATCGAGTACGCCCGGGCATGCCGCCGCCTCGTGGAGGAACAGGAAGCGCTGCTGGTCGTGGACGAGGTCCGCACAGGGCTGCGTCTCTCGCGCGATTGTTCATGGTCGGACTGGGGCGTGCACCCGGACCTCAGCTGCTGGGGCAAGGCCCTGGGCGGCGGCTACGCGATCGCCGCGGTGCTGGGTTCCGACAAGGCACGAGAGGCCGCGACGAACATTTTCGTCACGGGCTCCTACTGGCTGTCCGCCGTCCCGATGGCCGCCGCCATCGAAACGCTGCGCCTGGTCAGAGAGACGGACTACCTCGAACACACGAAGCGCCTGGCGGACACGTTGCGCGCCGGCATCGCCGAACAAGCGGAACGGCATGGCTTCGAACTCAAGCAGACCGGCCCGAGCGTGATGCCGCAGATGCTCTTCGCAGGTGACGACGAGCTCGTGTCCCGGGGCCGGGCATGGGCTTCGGAAGTCGTCAAAAACGGCGCCTATCTTCATCCGTGGCACAACATGTTCTTCACCGCGAGCCACACCGACGAAGACATCGCGCGCACGCTGGAGGCGACCGAAGCGGCATTCGGCGCGCTCAAGCAGAAGTCGGTCGCATTGAACCGTCTGGATATCCTGGATACCGTGCAGCGTTGATCGCTGATATTTCGCGGCCTTCGACCTCGCGGTGGAAGGCCGCATTGCCGGGCGGGTTCGCCCCGGCACCCAGTACGTCTTTCGGCGGAATTCCACCTCTGCCGGGGATAGCCATCTCGCCGCCCGTTACGCAGGGCGACAGGCACGTCGGCGGATTGCCACCATTACTGCGGGTTGCGTCGCAGGCTGCCAAGGGAATGGCGTCGGCCGAGGTCCATTTGCTCTTCCTGCACGCGCTCCAGAGCACCATACGCGTAATACAGCGCGACAGACAGATAAGACCAGGAGAGCAGCGCGAAGATGTAGAAAATCATGTGATCGCTGTCGCCTGGTATGCGGTAGAAATCGTAGATGCTCGCGGTGATCTGCGTGGAGACCAGCGCGACGATCACGCTCACGGCGGTGCGTTTCTCCCCCGCGACCAGCAACCTCTTGACGACGTATACGAGGTACACGGAGAACAACGACCACATCACCAGATAGAAATACGGCTTGGGTTGAACCATGAAATCCGCTGTCCATAGGACAACGGTTGCCCCCAGCGCACCCACCACGTAAGCGACATCGATGAAGATCGACGGCTTGTATCGATGCGTCACCGCCATCATGCCAACGATGGTGATGATCGGTATGCCGAACCCTCTGGAAAACGCGTCGCAGAAAAGCGAAACACTGAAGAATGCGGGTTCGCCGGTCAGCGCATTGATCATCAGGTTCGTTGCCGAGAACGTCGTGATCAGCCACTCGAATCCGAGGAGCGCGTTGCGTTTCCTGAGCAGTTTCACGCCATAAACGAGCGACGTCGTGATCAACGCGAGGTCGGCCAGACAATAAAGAAGAAATTTGGGTTCCATGAGTTATTCCAACGATCGTCAAGGCCTGGATCTCGATTGCGCTTGCCCGCATCCCTACGAGCCGATACATCGCCTGCCGATGCGACATCGCGCGACAGCGATCCGTTGGTTTCTGCCCGACCACGCCGGGCGGCCGATACCACGACAACACGCGCAGGAGCCGGCGCGCGCTCGGCCGGCAACGCGATGGCCCGGGCGCTCGCGTCAGGCGATCGCCGGCCGCGCATGTCGCGACTTGAGCTGCCGGATCGCGACACTGGTCAGGAAAATCGGCACGACCAGCAATCCGACGGAAAGCCAGCCGACCGCGCGCAAGCCGGCCACGCCGAACACCGTGCCGGCAATCGCGGGGCCGACCGCCAGCCCGAGATTGATTGCCGACGCGCAGGTCGCGGTGCTTCTGCCGCTGGTATCCATTTTCGACAGCGCAGCCACCATATAAGGGGCGACCAGCGTCGCACCGGCGCTGATGAGCGCTGTCGACACGAGAAACGCCCATCGGCCGCCCACGCAATACATGCCCACGCTGCATGCGATCAACAGCGCGAGTCCGAAGGCGATCGGCTTGAACAGTCCCAGGCGATCGCCGAGCCACGTGACCGCGATCCCCGCCGGCAATTGCGCGGCGGCATTGATCATGAACAGGATGCCGAGTTGCTCGGCTGCGACGCCGCGAGTGGCGGCGACTTCCGTGGCGAATCCCATCAGCGCCGTCTGCGACACGTAAATGAAGAACGCGCTGACCAGCATCGCGCGGACGTCGCTGGATTTGATCGCATCCTTCGCGACGTTTTCCTCTGCGGCGTTCACCGCAGGATGCATGAACACGCCCAGGAACAGCGCCGCGACGACAATGACGAACTGGACCGCATCGACGCCGATAGCGCCGATCTTCGCATTCACGATCGGGACGACGTACATCGCCGCGGAAAATATGATCGCCATCGCCACTGCCACTTGCGCGGCCACCTTCTCCGGATGCCTGACGTGCGCGATGACACCGTACGCGCACACGCAACTGACGCCCAACGCGACACCGAGAACCATTTTCGCGGCCACGAATATATGGAAATCGTGTGAAAACATCGCGCCGGTCGACAGCACGGCGAGCGCCGCCGCCACCAGCGCGCCGGTTCGCTTGTTCAGCGTCGCCATCCGTCGTCCGAAGATCACGATCGACAGCGAAAGGCAGAGCAACACCGCGGACGCGAGCCAACCGGCGCTGCTCTCGGACAGCCCGAACCGGGCCATCGACTCTTCGATGTTGAACGGAAGCAGGTAGGTGGGCGTCCAGACCACGGCGCCGGTATAGAGCAGCGCGATTTTCCGGATTCCGTTGATTTCGTCAGTCACGATCTACTCCTTGTCGTTTGCACGAGTGCGGAATCGCGTCGTCGCGTCGAGTCGCTCTCTAGCTCGCATCCATGAATGCACCGTTCGGAGGACGACTTCGCGCCTCCGAACGACCGCATGCCGCGCACGTGACGGATCGCCCGTTACCGTCCGGGTACCGGGCCCGAACCCCATCACCCGCGCCGTCCGTCAGTCGAAATGCCCGACCTCGAGGAAATCCTTCATTTTCAACAGGTCATTGGGGTCCGACATCTGCCCGTTACGCTCGACGAAGCCCGCAAACGTGGTGCCGTACGTCCAGCCCAGCAATCGCTGCAGTTCCTCCGGATAACGCTTCACGCGTTCGATCGGCAGCGTGAGATACTGGTTTTCCTCCTGCCGGAGGATCGCCAGGTCATACGACATCGTCAGGCCGGTTCTCGGCGCATTGCTGGTGTTCTTCCCGCCGCCGTGATAAGTCGAGCCGATGAAGAAGAGCGCGTCGCCCGCGGACATCACCGCGGAAATCGCTTCCTCCTGCCTCGGCATGCGCTCGTCGTCCCACTTGTGGCTGCCCGGAATGACCAGGGTCGCGCCGTTTTCCTCGGTGAAGTCGGATACCGCGACCATCACCTGGAAGCGTGCTTCCCGCCCGTAGTTCGGGTGCCGCCACAGCCAGACGGAATCGTCCCGGTGCAACGGCTGCAGGCCCTGGCCCGGCAAGATCTGAATGGCTTGCGTGACGCCCACCTGGATGTCGGGTGCGACATCCACCTGGTTTTCGCCGCTCCAGATCTTGATCGGCGTCTGCAGAATATTGCGCGCGGCGCCCAGATAGAGCGGATGCAACGCGACCTCGGCCATCCAGTCGGTACGTGCGAACAGACGCGACACGCGCCGCGTCTGCGTACCGGCAAAGTAATCGTCTACGCCGTTCGGCGCCGACTCCAGCGTATCGAAGAGCGTACGCTGGATGCGCGCGAGCAAATCGGAACCGATGAAATTCTTGACGATCGCGCCGCCGTCCTGACGCACCGCATTCGCTAGATCATCAGGAGTACTATCGCTCGAAAGGCGTTGCAACGACATGATGGTTTCCTCCAACAAATATCAATGATTGAAAAGTGCCGCGTATCCGCGGTCGCCATCGCCTTGCGCGATGGATGACCGGATGCGCTCGCGTAATGCTTCCAGGATGCGTGGCGACGACCCTGCATCTTCCTGTGCCTGCCGGAACAGGTCGACCGCTCGCGCGTAGACGTCGAGGTTCGCGCCCCTTGGCTGGTAGTCGGAAGCCGCCACGGCTTCGAACAGGCCTTCGATGAAGTGGGCCTGACCGGCGATGTAGATCGGAATCAGGTTACGAATCTCGTCGATCGACATGCCTGAATCCACGACGAACCGGAGGCCTTCCAGGAAGGCTGCGCCGGCGCCGAACACGAACGTGCCCGTCAGCCCGGCATCGAGCACGTTCGGGACATCGGGGCGTGCGCCGACGTAGACGGATAGCGGCGCGATCTTTCGAACGACGGGCTCGACTTCGTTCCAGACCGCCTCGTCACCCCCCAGGAGGATCGACGCACGCTCGCCGCCGATATCGGGCGGGAAGCACTGGATGGTTCCGCTGATGAATTTCGCGCCGGCGCGGCTCGCGATTCGCCCCAGCGCCAGGACTTCCGCCGGACGCCCCGTTGCCAGATTGACGATCGTTTTCCCGTGCAGGCGCTCACCGAGTTCCTCGAAGTCCACGGCGAGATCGACCGGCGTCGCGGTCACGATGACGATCACGTCCGCCTGCGCACAGGCCGCCGTCGCACTGTCGGCCACGCGTGCACCCAGCTCGGCCATGCGTCGAGCCTTTCCGGAATGCCTGTTCCAGACGACCACGTCCTCGCCCTGTCCAATCAGCGAGACGGCGATCGCGGATCCCATCGCGCCGAGGCCGAGGACAGCAATCAAATTGCTCATTCGCATACCTTTTCGATGTCGTTTATCACGTTGCCGGGAGGCAGCCATCACGCCGCCCGGATCACAAGGTCATTGGACTTGATCAAATGACCAAATCAGCAAGTACGAGTCTTATGCTTCGAAATGACGTTGGGAATACGGGGTTTCCATTAGCCGCCCGATGAACGCGTCGAACGGGCCAGCGCAGCGGCGCGGCGTACGGCCGCGCCAGCATCGTCACGCCGTGCGCTGCTTGCCTGGGCGGCGCGTATCGGTCATGCCCGTCACGAACCGGCGCACCGCATTTTCCACGCCGCATCCGATGCAACATCGGTGCTGGACGATGCGTTGCGTGGCTTTCCAAAGCCCGCCCATCGTCATGCTAATATCGGGCGATTCGACTACCCGGCGCGGGTAGCATCCTTGAACGAAGACATACAACGGAGCGCTGGCCTATGCAGCGAGTACGGGCTGAAGTCCGCCGTCAGGACCTCGTGGCGGCGACTGTCGCGGTGATTGCAGAGCACGGTGTGAAGGGCGCCACGACCCGTCGCATCGCCGAAGCGGCGGGATGCCCGCTTGCTTCGTTGCACTACGTGTTCCACTCGAAGGACGAGCTGCTACTGGCCGTCTACGAATCCCTGATCGATCTGATCCGCTCCGATAGCCCGGACGCGCCCGAGCATGGCAGCCTGGCCGAGCTTGCGGAATTCAATCTGCGCTCGGTGATGGCCTGGTTCGAAGCCAACCCGGCGTATGCGAAGACCCAGTCTGAACTGTATACCTGGGCGCTGCGGCATCAGCCCGACGTGGCCGTCGGCGCCCTGCGCATCTCGCTGGAAGGCGCGCGCGCCTTCCTTTCTTCCGCCGAGCCGCGCCCCGATGCCAAGGCGCTGGATGCCGTCGCGCGACTGACCATTGCCCTGGCCGACGGACTGCTTTTTTCCTGGTTTGCCCAGGAAGACCCGAAACGCCTGGCAACTGACGTCGACCACGCGAGCAAGATGTTGGCCGCCTATGCGGCAACCCTTTCGGATGCTCGCCCCGCCGCGAAAGCCGCACGCAAGACCGCGCGCAAGCAGTAAGCTCGAGCCGCCCCGCCACCGCATTCGCTTCCCGACGACCTCGCTGCCGCGAGGTTTGCTTCATCTGTTCGGCACCTCCGCGCTGCGCGCGCCGCATGATGCCGGCCGTTTCATCCGATGCGTCGCTGAACCTGCACGCAACCCCTGCTCAAGGTGCCGCCAGGAACCATCGCTCGCGCAGCCGGCGTGGTGAGCGCGACGCGCATTATCGGCACCGCACGCATTCCGGACCAACCGCCCCCCTTCTCGCGTCGATCCTCATGGAAACGTGACATGACCGGCGCAGCGTCGCGCCTCGCGCACGGGTTTACCTCCATCGACAGTACATGGCCGCCTGCGTAACGTTTTATTGGTCAAACGACCAAGTCAATGAAATACGCTTCTCGTTCGCCATTCAATACGAGCAGGATATTCGCGGAACGAAGACCGGAAGCTCGTCGCCCCATGGACAAACTTTCAAGAAGCCGACATAATTCACCCGCGTCATGGTCACTTGACCACATACACGAATGAGCGCGACACGCCCACAAAGACGTCACTGACGAGGATTTTCGGGTACCGGAGCTTACCAATGGCAAGAATTCGCGCTGCGTTGCGGCGACAAGATTTTGTTGGCGCTGCTGTAGAGGTCATCGCCGCGCACGGCGTCGCTGGAGCCACCACGCGGCGCATTGCGCAAGCCGCAGGCTGCCCGCTCGCATCCCTCCATTACGTCTTTCATACCAAGGACGATCTGTTCAGCGCGGTCTACGAATCGCTGTTCGATCTTCTCGCGACGCACACCCCCGCTCACGGTGAATTTCAGTCGTTCAGCGAACTCGCCGGATGGCAGTTTCGCAAGACGGTCGAGTGGCTCGTTCAGCATCCGTCGTACGCGCGAGCGCAGTCCGAACTGATCCAGTGGGCAGAACGTCATCGTCCGGATTTCGCGTTGAAGACCTATATGCAGGCCGTCGAACGCATGGTCGCCTATATCGGCAAGCAAGCCCCGCACGTCAGCCCTGACGTGATCGAACCTATTGCGCGAATGAGCATCATCCTGGTCGACGGATTGCTGAATAGCTGGCAGGCCGAACCGAATATCGGCAGGCTGCGGGCAAACGTGGATAGCGCAAGTTCGGCCCTGGAGGCGCTGGCCGCCGCCCTCTCGAACTCGACGACACGCGCGTGACAATCGGCGCGGTGCGTCGTTGCACCGAAAGCGACACCGTGGAAGGGCCGCTGCGATACCCGCCCGCGCAACCGCCAGCGATGTCGTCACGGCTTCGTGAATGAACGACCGTTTGACGAGAGGCGCCCACCGTCATGGGCGCCCGTCTTCGATTCCCGTCAGTTGACCGCCTCTGGCACCGCGCCGAAAATCGATTTCGTCTCGAGAAACTCTTCGATGCCGGCGTAGCCCCATTCGCGCCCGTTGCCGGACTGCTTGTAGCCGCCGAACGGCGCCGCGATGTCGACGGCCGCGCCGTTCAAATGCACCATCCCGGTCCGCAATTGCCTGGCGACTCGCTCCGCCTGCTCGATCGAATCACCGTAGACGTAGCCGGACAATCCGTACGGCGAATCGTTGGCGATGGAAACGGCGTCCGCTTCGTCCCGATACGGAATGATCACGAGGACGGGACCGAAGATCTCCTCCGTCGCAATCCGCATGCGATTGTTCACGCGGCTGAAGATCGTCGGCTTCACGTAGTAGCCTTTTTCGAGCCCGGCAGGGCTGCCGAGCCCGCCCGACAGAAGCAGCGCGCCCTCGTCGATACCCGTCTGAATCATCTCCTGCACCTTGCGATGCTGGCGCCGGTTCGCCACGGGGCCCATCGTCGTACGCGGATCGCGCGGATCGCCGACCACGACCTGCGCACACGCAGCGGCCGCGATCCTTTCCGCCTCGTCGACGCGATGCGCCGGCACCAGCATGCGCGACGGCGCGGTACAGGTCTGGCCGGAGTTGGCCATCATCTGCAGCACGCCATGCGTGACGCCTTGCTCGAAGTTTGCGCTGTCCAGAATGATGTTCGCCGATTTTCCGCCGAGCTCCAGCGTCACCCGCTTGATCGTCGTCGCCGCGGCCTGGGCGACCTCCACGCCCGCGCTCGTCGAGCCCGTCAGCGACACCATGTCAAAGAGCGGACTCGAAGCGATGGCCCGGCCCAGACGCTGCCCCGAGCCCTGCACGAGATTGAAGACGCCGGGCGGCACCCCTGCCTGCTCGAGGATCTCGGCGAGCACGATGGCCGAATACGGTGCATTCTGGCTCGGCTTCAACACGATCGTGCAACCCGCCACCAGCGCCGGCGCGACCTTGCACATGACCTGGTTCATCGGCCAGTTCCACGGCGTGATCAGCCCGCACACCCCTACCGGCTCCTTCACGATCCGCGATGTGTGCTGGACTCGATCGAACGGATATTGCCTCGCGACTTCCAGCGTCGTATGAAGATGCCAGAGCCCCAGCGCCGCCTGAAGCGGACGGGAAATCGCATCCATCGGCGCGCCCATCTCGAGCGTGATTGCGTCCGCCATGTCCTGCATCCGCTCGGTGTAAACACCGATCACGGCCTCGAGCATCCCGAGCCGCTCGACCAGCGGCGTGTTCGAGAACGTGGCGAACGCATCGCTCGCGGCCTTCGCCGCCCGGTCCACGTCCGCTTCGTCGGAGAACAGCAAGGCGCCCGAGACTTCCCCCGTCGCCGGATCGATGATTTCCTGTTCGCCCCCCCCGTTCACCGGCTCCACCCATCGCCCGCCGATGAACGCCCGGCGGAGATGATCTGCTTCAAAAATCGCCATCAGCTCGCTCCATGTCAGTTGGTCTCGGGGCACGTCGTCAGTCTTCGGAATCGCCCGGGACGACCAATACTAGCGCTTTTTTTGATCATTTGGCCAAGTCACTCGACTACGTAATAATCAGCATTGCCAAAAGCGATGTTGAGTAAGACGCTCGTTGCACGTTTGACGAACGGCGCGTTCAAGCCTGCCCGCCGCTCGCGCGTCGGTCGCCCATCACAGAGGGTTAACCTTCATCGACAACGTATTTTTCGAGCAATACTTTTCTAGTACACGGTCATTTGATCAAGTCATGTGGCAGACTTTCAGCCGGATAGCCAGGCAGCAAGCCATCCGCAACGTAGCGCACCGCGATCCGGTCGCTTTCTGACATCAACGCCGAACGGCAACCCTCCCCCGGGAGCGAAAGGTAAATACCATGGCAATCATCCAGGTCCAGCAGATCATGCGTGAGCACCCGTTGCATGCTCGCGCCCCGCATGAACCCCGCTACGCGGACGGCAGCGCCTTCTGCGACGGCAACTATGTCCCCATCACCGAAGCGACGGTTCCGCTCGTGGACGCCGGCTTCCTGCATGCGGACGCCGCGTACGACGTCGTCACCGTGTCGCGCGGCAACTTCTTCCGGCTCGACGATCACCTCACCCGCATGGAAGAGTCGGCCGCGAAGTTTTTCCTCGAAAACCCGTTCAATCGCGACCAGGTCCGTGAAATCCTGCACAACCTCGTACGCAACGCCGGCCTGAAGGACGCGTACGTGTGGTGGTGCGTCACCCGCGGTCCGCTGAGCGTCGATCGCCGCGATCGCAGCGCGATGAAGAACGCGATGTTTGCGTTCGCGGTGCCGTTCTTCTTCCAGGCGGACGACGAGGTCCGCACGCGCGGCTCGAACCTGCTCGTCAGCAAGCGGTACAACCGCATCTCCGCGAAAGCGGTCGACCCGACGGCCAAGAACTTCCACTGGATGGACATGAAGCTCGCGCTGTTCGAAGCGATGACGCAGGAAAAGGACTGGGCCGTACTCGTCGACGAACACGACAACCTTACCGAAGCGGCCGGCGCGAACATCTTCTTCGTCAAGAACGGAGAGCTCCATACGCCCGCCGAAGGCTGCCTGCTGGGCATCACGCGCCAGAGCGTGTTCGACATCGCCGCCGAACTCGGCCTGAAGGTGAACATCGGCACATACACCGCGACCCAGTTGCGCGAAGCCGACGAGGCGTTCACGTCGTCGTCCGCGGGCGGGATCATGCCCGTCAGCGCGGTCGACGACCAGCCGCTCGGCAATCGCAACGGCCCCGGCCCGATCTCCGAGAAGATTCACAACCTGTATTGGGAGAAGCGTTGGGCAGGCTGGCACGCGCAACCGGCCGAATACCTGTCGTCGGTCGCCGCATAAGCCGCGGCCACGCCAAGGCAGCATACGGAGCCGCTCCGGTCGAGCAGACCGCACCCGGCTCCGGCAAACGAAGATCGGCTGCACGCAGTACGCATCGTCCGGCACGCCAGCAGGTGTGCCGGAGAACCCGGGCACCGGCGCAACACGGATGAACGCGCCAGTTGATTCATAAAAAAGACCGTACAACGCACGTTTGTATATTTCGCATAACGAATCAATCGCGGCGGAAATCACCACGTTCGCCTGCATTCGCCTATGCCCAACCCTTCTGACGGGCGCACGTTACCCGGTCAAGGTCAAGGAGATTGATGTGGTCAAGACGCATTCTTTCAGGAAATCCGCTTCGCTCGTTCGATCGGCAGCGAAATCGTCCCTTCTCGCTGCCGCGGTCGCGATGACTTTGACCGGCGCGCTCGCGGAAGGGTTGGACTCCTCGCATACGCCGTCCGGCGCCGAGATCGCCGGCACCGCGAGCGGCATTCCCGCATGGACGCCGGTCGGCAACGTCGGGGCCGGCTGGACGTTCGGCAAGCGCCGCGGGGATTTCTTCAAATACAAGTCCGACAAGCCGCTGTACACGATCGACGCCGGCAACGTCGACAAATACGCGGACAAGCTCAATCCCGGCCAGATCGCATTGCTGAAGAACCTGAAGGGCTTCACGATGCCGGTCTATGCGTCGCGGCGCACCTGCGGCGTCCCGGATTTCGTCGCGGAAAATACGAAGAACAACGCGGGCTTCGCCAAGATGTCCGCGGATGGCTCGGAACTCGCCGATGCCCACCTGCCCGGCTACCCGTTCCCCGCGCCGAAGACCGGCGCCGAGGTGATGTGGAACGCGAAGCTGCATTACCGCGGCGCCGGCGTCGAGATGCGCGACATCATCACCGTCGTCTCGCCGCGCAAGGGCGCGTCCGACTGGATCAAGAACGTGTCCGACGCGTGGATCTACCAGCCGTGGGGCGACAAATCCGGCACGACGTTCGCGAAGGTCAACGAGGTCGAAGGCAACGCGTACTACGCGTACAAGTCGCCTGCCGCCCTTGCCGGCCAGGCCGCGATCTTCACGACCTACGCCGGCAAGCCGACCGAAGTCTTCTATTACTTCCCGGGCCAGCGCCGTACCCGCCGCATGCCGTCGTACGCGTACGACGCACCGCAGATCGGCTTCGACAACCAGTACAACATGGACGAAGCGCTGGTGTTCTCCGGGCAGACCGACCGATTCTCATGGAAGCTGCTCGGCAAGAAGGAAATGATCGTTTCCTACAACGACCTCGGCATGTACGACTTCTCCGACAAATTCGAGGACGCGTACGGCCCCGACTTCGTGAATCCGTCGAAGCGCCGCTACGAACTCCACCGCGTGTGGGTCGTGGAAGCCACGGTCAAGCAGGGCATGCGCCATACCGCGCCGAAGCGCCTGTTCTACGTCGATGAAGACAGCTGGAACTACCTCGGGGCGGTGGACTACGACGCGCAGGGCAACATCTCGAAAGTGCGCGAGGGTTACATCATTCCAGTGTACGAGACGGGAAGCTGCGACACGCTCGCGTTCGCCCAATACAACCTCGTCGATGGCCGGTACCTCGTGGACGGTTCGATGCTCGCGGCGGGGCGCGACGCGAAGTGGTCGGTCGACTCGTCGGCGGACCAACACTACAAGCCGAGCTTCTACAACGCCGACAATCTTCGCGCGTTGAGCGAGCGTTGACAGGTGCCGACACAAAATGGCTACCCCCTTCTCATTTCAGCCCCGCTGCAGTGTGGCGTTCGTGCGCGCGGCGGTCTCGGCGCTCGTCGCCCTCGGGTGCAGCGGCGCGCACGCGTTCACGTTCACGATCGGCAACGTCGAAGGCAGTTTCGATTCGACGGTGTCCGCGGGCGTCGGCATCCGAACCGCGTCGCCCAGCAGCAATCTCGTCTCGCCGACCTATGACGCGGCCACCGGCGCGCCGACCGGCGGCGGCCGGCTCGGTCAACTGAGCGGACTCTCCGATCAAGGCGACATCAACTACAAGAAGGGCGATCCGTTCACCAGCTATCTCAAGGGCAACCACGAGCTGCTGCTGAAGATGCCGTCGCAGGGGCTGACGTTCATGGCGCGCGGCACCTGGCAATACGACTACTCGGGCACCCGCACGTCGGGCGCGACCAGCGGGCAGGATCTTTTCTACAATCCCGCGCCGAGCCTGAGCGGCGGACTGCCGTCCGATGCCGAGAAGAACATCCGCTTCAAGCCGCGCCTGCTCGACCTGTGGATCAGCAAGCAGTTCAACGTCGGCGACCAGATCACGCGTATCCGCGTGGGTAACCAGGTCGTCAGCTGGGGCGAAAGCATCTGGGAAGTCGGCGGGATCAATGCGACGAATGCGATCGACGTGAATCGCGCGTCGCAGCCCGGCGCGCAGGTCAAGGAATTCATCCTGCCGGCGCCGATACTGAGCGTCGCGTCCGGCCTCGGTCACGGTGTGAACGTCGAAGGGTACGTCCAGAGCAACTGGAACCAGAATTACCTTCCCCCGGTCGGCAGCTATTGGTCCAACCAGATCGTCGGGCCCGGCAACAACGCGTATGGCGTGGCGACCGTGCATCCGAAGAACGGCGGGCAGTACGGCTTCTCCGTGCGCTATCAGCCCGCGGGAACGGACCTGAATCTCGGCTTCTACACGATCGCGTACCACGACAAGTTCCCGCAGGTGTCGCTGAGCCCGACGGGCGGAACCGTCTTCAGGTTTCCTGAAGATCGTCACATGATCGGTGTCAGCGCGAACTTCCCGGTGGGCGACTGGGCGATCGGCACGGAACTGTCGTACCGTCCGCGCGACGCCGTTCCGCTGAACCCGGCCAGCGGCTGCGTCGCGCAAGGCGGCAACTGCTGGGTCGACGAGAAGCGTTTCCAGTGGCACCTGACGACCCTCTACTCGCTGCAGCCGGGCAATTCCGGTGCGTTCCTCAAGCTGCTCGGCGCGCAGACCGCCACGCTGACGACCGAGACGGTGATCATTGCCTACCCGGGGCTTCACAAGAGCTATGGCGGCTCGCCGATTTCTCCCGGTGCGCTGCTGTGGGGGAACGAATTCAACGACCTGTTCGCGACCGGCGCACTCAACTCGCCCGGTAGTGCACAGGGCACGAGATACTCGGGCGGGATCGACGTCGATTTCAACTGGGTCTACGACGGCACCGTCATTCCCGGGTGGCAGGTCAATCCGGGGATCTACGTCCGGTACGGCCTGTTCGGCAATACGCCGAACGTGAACGCCCAGTTCATGCGCGGCGTGACGGCGATGAACCTGTACGTGAATTTCATCCAGAACCCGGCGAACTGGCAGGTCGCCCTGAACTACACGCGCTTCATGGGCCCGACCAACCCGCTGGCCAACCCGCTACGTGACAGGGACTTCGTGGCTGTCGTCGCATCTCGCAATTTCTGAGGTCAATATGAATCAAACGCCTGTTTCCGATGCAGCCCGACCCGGCAAGCTGCTGAGAATGCTTCATTCGCTGGAAAATACGCTGTTCGGTCACAGGCGGCTCGTGCTGGGACTTCTCGTTCTGTTTACGGTCGTCATGGCCTGCTTCGCCGTGAAGCTTCGCATGGATGCGGGGTTCGAGAAGCAGCTTCCACTCGGCCACGAATACACGGAAACCTTCAACCAGTATCGCGGCGACCTGCTCGGCGCCAACCGCCTGATCGTCGTCGTCAAGGCGCGCCACGGCAGCATCTGGACGCCCGCCGCGCTGAAGCGGCTCTACGACGTCACGCAGGCGGTCACGTTTTTGCCGAACGTGTCGCGCAGCAGCGTTCAATCGCTGTGGACGCCCAATTCATTCGTCAACGAGATCACCGAAGACGGCTTCCGGGCCGACCCGCTCATTCCCGGCACCGTGACGCCCGATCAACTCGACGGCAACACGGTCAGCGCCATTTCGCGCTCGACCGCGCAAGGCGGCTTCGTCGGCAATCTCGTATCGCGCGACCAGACCAGTGCGATGGTCACCGCGGACCTCAACGAGCTGGACGCGAAGGGCGAGCGGATCGACTACGTCGCATTCGACCGCGCGCTGGAATCGCAATTGCGCTCGAAGTTCGAGGATGCGAACTACGAGATCCAGATCATCGGCTTCGCGAAACAGATCGGCGATATCGCGAACGGTGCGTCGTCCGTGCTGAAGTTCTGCGCGATCGCGCTGCTGCTGACCGCGCTGGCCGTCTACTGGTACTGCCGCTCGGTCCGCCTGACGATTCTGCCGCTCACCTGCTCGCTCGTTTCGCTCGTCTGGCAGTTCGGCACGCTGCATCTGCTCGGCTACGGGCTCGACCCGCTGGGCGTGCTGGTGCCGTTCCTCGTGTTCGCGATCGGCGTATCGCACGGCGTTCAGCAGATCAACTTCATCGTTCGCGAGATCTCGCACGGGAAGTCGGTCGAGCAAGCGGCCCGATCCAGCTTCAGCGGGCTCCTGATTCCCGGAACGCTCGCGCTGGTGACCGCGTTCGTGTCGTTCGTCACGCTGATCCTGATCCCGATTCCGATGGTCCGCGAGCTCGCGATCACCGCTTCGCTCGGCGTCGCGTACAAGATCGTCACGAATCTGGTGATGCTTCCGCTGGCCGCATCCCTGCTCAAGGTCGACCCCGACTATGCGAAGAATGCCGAGCTGCATGCGGCCCGCCGCGGCCGCGTGCTGCGCGTGCTCGCGAAAGTCGCGGTGCCCCGCAACGCGGCGATCATCCTGCTGGCCGCCGTCGTGGTGTTCTGCGTGGCCGCGTGGGAAAGCCGCGACCGTGTAGTCGGCACGTTGCAGGCAGGCGCGCCGGAGCTGCGCGCGGAGGCCCGCTTCAACCAGGACTCGGTGTCGATCGCATCGAGTTACGACGTCGGCCTCGACTGGATGTCCATCGTCTTCGAGGCGCCGCCGCAGTCGTGCAACAACGTGGAGATCGGCGCGTATCAGGATCGCTTCGTGTGGTCGATGCGCGCCGTTCCCGGCGTGTTGTCGGTCGTGTCGTTTTCCTCGTTGCTGCGTCAATACAACGAGGGGTACAACGAAGGCAACCCGAAGATGTCGGCGATCCCGATCGATCCGGACAACTATTCGTCGCTGGCCGGCGAAGTGGCTCGCACGCCGGGCGTCATGCGCAAGGACTGCAGCATGACCGCGGTGAACATCTATCTGGCCGACCACAAGGCAACGACGATCAACCAGGTGATCGCCGCCGCGAAACATTTTCGCGACACGAACAAGCTGCCGGGCGTGAAGATCCGGCTCGCATCCGGCAACGCCGGCGTTCTCGCCGCGGTCAACGACGAAATCGAGCGCAGCGAGCTGCCGATGATGCTTTACGTGTACGCGACCATCGTGTTGCTCGTGCTCGTCACGTACCGCGACCTGCGCGCCGTGCTCGCCTGCTGCCTGCCGCTGACGATCGGCACGTTCATCGGGTACTGGTTCATGAAGGAGCTGCAGATCGGCCTGACCGTCGCCACGTTGCCGGTGATGGTGCTCGCGGTCGGCATCGGTGTCGATTACGCGTTCTATATCTACAACCGGCTGCAACTGCATCTCGCCAACGGTGTCGGCATCGTCAAGGCGCTCGAACAGTCGATTCTCGAGATCGGCACGGCGACCATCTTCACGGCGATCACGCTCGCGATCGGCGTGGCTACCTGGTCGTTCTCCGAGCTCAAGTTCCAGGCGGACATGGGCAAGCTCCTGGCGTTCATGTTCATCGTCAACATGGTCATGGCCATGACCGTGCTGCCGGCCTTCGCCGTGTGGCTCGAGCGCCTGTTCCCGAGACGCCGGCCCGCGCGCGCACCCGGCCTGCTCGCCCATTGAAGAAGAGGATTCCACGATCATGAATCACAAGATGCGCGCCATTTCGGCTGCGATCGTCGTCGGCGCAACACTGCTGGGCGGCATGCCATGCGCGGTATCCGCACCGGAACTCAAGCCCGTGCCAGCCATCCAGTCGAGCATTGCGACGCAGTCGGCCGTGCTGGATGCAACGTGGGCAGGGCCGCGGGTCGTGAGCGTCGGTGCGAACGGCATCATCCTGCTGTCCGACAATCGCGGCGCGACGTACCGCCAAGCCAAGGCCGTACCCGTGAGCTCGACGCTGACGTCGGTCAGCTTCATCGACGCCAACACGGGCTGGGCCGTCGGTCACTGGGGCGCGATCCTGAAGACCACCGACGGCGGCGAGACGTGGCAGATACAGCGGCTCGCGACGACCGAGGATCGTCCCCTCTTCGGCGTTCACTTCGTCGATGCGAACCACGGCGTGGCAGTCGGGCTCTGGTCGCTGATCCTCGTCACCGACGACGGCGGCAAGACCTGGACGAAAAAGGAACCCGTGCTTCCGAGCGGCAAGAAGTCGGACCTGAACCTGTTCGGCATTTTTTCGAACGGCAACGGCGATATGTTCGCCACCGCCGAGAAAGGGCATCTCCTCGTGTCGAAGGACAAGGGCAATACGTGGGAGACGATCGACACCGGTTACAAGGGCTCGTTCTGGTGCGGTGTCGCGCTGCCCGACGGTGTGCTGCTGGTCGGCGGACTGCGCGGCACGTTGATGCGAAGCGACGACAACGGCCGTACGTGGTCGCGCGCGACGCTCGATACCCGGAATTCGATCACCGCCCTCGCATCCAGCGGCTCGACGGTACGGGCCGTGGGTGTCGACGGGTTGCAGGCACAAAGCGCCGATGACGGGAAGACGTTCAAACGTGTGCATACGGAAACCGGGACGACCTATACGGCCGCACTCCCGTTGCCCGGCGACAAATGGCTGGTTTTCTCTCGCGACGGGGCGATCTCGCAGTAACCCCTCGATGTCCGATCGGCGCAGCAGGCCGCGATGGAAAAACGCGGCCCGTTGCGCCGACGGCGTTCCGACCTGAGACGGATGGTGGGATCATCGCGCGACGGGGCGTGTGGCGCGGACCGAGAAGACCCCGATGCGCAAGTGGCATGTGGACGAAGTGCGGTCTGCATGCCGCGCGAAGCCGGCCGTCAATGGGTTCGACGACGCCCCATCCTCCTGTCAGCCGTGCTTCCGAAGTCGATCGCCGATGCCGCGCACATGCGTCCGATGCCCCACCACTCTCCGCTTTTTCCGCAACCGACGTCCGTTGGCGACCACACCTGAACGGCGACGAGTCGCGCACGATCGCGCGGTAGCCACTTTCACGCAGAACGGCCACGCAATGCGCTCACCGGCACCGGCATGCAGTGTCCGCACTCGCCACCTACCTTCATCACACGCCGAGACGACCACGGGCGGCACACCACATCGCGTTACGGGCGTGCGAACGCGCCGCGGACCGCGCTCAAGCGCCCGATAGCGTTCCAGGCTCCAGTACGCGACACGACGAATCGAAAGAAGATGGTGCTCGCACACGATGTGCTGAATCTACCCGGCGGGAATGGAAGCGGATGGAGAACCCATGGCGTCCGCTGAACCGGGACAGGCGCCGGTCGGGGTCGATCGGCCAAGTGATGAGGAGACGGGTCTGATGACAGCGGACGCTGCAGCGCATCCGATGCTGCCGCAACGTCCGTATACGATCGACGCTTTCGTGCCGACGCACGCCGGCACGACAACGAATCGGTCAAACCCCGATTCCGGCTTTCACCGCGGCATGGCCGCCGGGAAATCGCGAGATCCCGCGAATCAGGTCCGACGCCTTCTCACCGATCATGATCGTCGGCGCGTTCGTGTTCGCACCGACCAGCGTCGGCATGATCGACGCATCCACCACGCGCAGCCCCTCCGTGCCCCGTACGCGCAATTGCGCGTCGACGACGGCGAGTTCGTCGTTCCCCATGCGACACGTTCCCACCGGGTGATAAACGGTGTCGGTCCGCTCGCGCAGCAACGCGCGGATGTCTTCGTCCGTGCGCGAGCGCGACGCATACAGATCCTCCGTCACGAATGCCGACATGGCCGGCGCCGCCATCAACCGCCGCGTCAGCTTGTATCCTTCGACGAGCACGTCGAGATCGTCCCTGTGCTCGAGGAACGCCGGATCGATCAGCGGTGCATCCAGCGGATCCGCGCTGCGCAGTTTCACCGAACCGCGGCTCTTGGGCCGCAACACGCATACATGACAGGAAATGCCGTGTCCCAGAGGCATCTTCCGGCCGTGATCGCTGACGGGGCCGACCACAAAGTGCATTTGCACGTCCGGCCGCTCGAGATCGGGACGCGTCTTCAGGAACGCGCCGCCTTCGGCAAAATTGGTGGTGATCGTCCCGCTGCGCGACTTCCGGTATTGCCTGATGTCGGCCAGCGTCTTGAGGCCGCCGCGTACCGATACGCCGAGCGCATCGAGGCTGTTCGTCTTGTAGCTGACGACGAAGTCCGGGTGATCCTGCAGGTTCTGTCCCACACCCGGGAGATCGGCCACGACCTCGATCCCGTGACGCTGAAGTTCGTCCTTCGGACCGATGCCGGACAGCATCAGCAACTGCGGCGACTGAAACGCACCGGCGGAAAGGATCACTTCCTTTTTCGCCCAGACCGTCTCGACATTGCCCGCCCGCGTGACTTCGACGCCCACGGCCCTGTTGTCGTCGAACACGATGCGCCGGACCTGCGCATTCGTTTCCACCGTCAGATTGCCGCGCGCGTTCATGTGCGGAAACAGATACGCACGCGCGGCGCTCCAGCGCTCGCCGTTCTTCTGCGTCACCTGATAGATGCCGACGCCTTCCTGCTCCGCGCCGTTGAAATCGTCCGTGACGGGCAGGCCGCAATGCCGTCCGGCCTCCAGCCAACGCGCCTGAAACGGATTGTCGGTGCGCAAGTCGCTGACCCACAGCGGGCCGCCGCGCCCGTGCCACTCATTGCCGATGCGCTCGTTGTGCTCGCTGCGCTTGAAATACGGAAAGACGTCGTTCCAGCCCCAGCCTTCGTTGCCGAGCGCGGCCCAGTCGTCGTAGTCGGCATGATGGCCGCGCGTGTACACCATCGCATTGATCGCGGACGAGCCGCCCAATGCCTTGCCGCGCGGCTGATAGCCGCGCCGCCCGTGCAGCCCCTTCTGCGGCACGGTCTCGAACGCCCAGTTGTTCAGCCGGGACGGGATCATCAGCACGAGGGCGGCCGGCACGTTGATCGGCCACCCGTTGCCGTTGCCGCCGGCTTCGAACAGGCACAGCGTCGCGTCGGGGTCTTCGGTCAGGCGCGAGGCCAGCACGCTACCTGCCGAGCCGCCGCCTACAACAAGATAATCGAATGAGTTCTTCACGGGTGTGGGTCCTGGATAGATGCCTGGGCGCTTCATGCGCAACGGCGTGATGCATCGATTCCGCCGCTCGCGCCGCCATGCCGTCGAGCCGTCGTGCGGTCGGCTTCATTCCGTCACGCATCAGAACTGTGTGGCCGCATCGGCAACGATGGAGGGCATCCATCGAACCGCATGCGGCCAGGGATTGGCGATATGCGCGATTCAGATCGCTACCGCCGACGTATCAATGGTGCTGCGCGCCGTCGAGCACCTTGCGGAAACGCGCGATACCCTTATCGATCCACGTCTGCGCGCCCGGGGAAATCGCGCCCATGTCGAAGAAGCCGTGCAGCATGCCGTCGCACCGGAGCGTGTCGACCTTGACGCCGCTGGCATGAAGCAGGCGGCCGTACGCTTCGCCCTCGTCGCGCAACGGGTCGTATTCGGCCGTCACGATGACCGCCGGCGGCAGTCCCGCGAGGTTCTTCGCGTGGATCGGCGCGAGCCGCGCATCCTCCGGGTGCGCGCCGTCGGACAGGTAATGCCGTTCGAACCACGCGATCGTCTCGACGTCGAGCAGATAGCCTTCACCGTTTTCCTTGAAGGACGGAAAGCCTGAACGGTCCCCCGCCACCGCCGGATAGATCAGGAACTGCGCGGCCAGCGAAATGCCGTCGGCGTGCAGTTGCTGCGTGACGACCGCTGCCAGATTGCCGCCGGCGCTGTCGCCGGCCACCGCGACGACGTCGCTTCCGCCCAGCTCGCCCGCGTTCGCGATCACCCATTTGGTCGCGGCGATCGCATCGTCCGCCCCGGCCGGATACCGGTGCTCGGGCGCGAGGCGGTAGTCCACCGAGACCACCACCGCATTCGCGCCGCGCGCGAGTTCCCGGCAAATGTTGTCGTGCGTATCCAGATCGCCGATGACGAACCCGCCGCCGTGGAGATAGACGACCGTCGGCAGATGGCGCTCGCCGCTCGGACGATAGAGCCGTGCCCGCAGAGAGCCGGCCGCGCCGGGAACGGTCAGGTCTTCCACGCGGTGAAGATCAACGACGGCTTCCGGCGCGCGAACGGCGCGCGCCAGGTGCAGCATCAGTCCGCGCGCTTCTTCCGGCGTGGACTGCGGCAAGGGTTTCGCGCCGGACCCGGCAAAGGATTCGAGAAAACCCGCGAGATGCAAATCGAGTGCCATGACATCACCTTGTAATCGAACGTTGGGCGGGGAATCAGCGATACACGAGGACTTCGGCGTCCGGGCTCAGCTCCGGAAGGGCTTTGCGCTCTTCCTCGTACTCGAAGTGGTGCTGCCACGGCATGCGGTCGCCGCGCATGTGCATCTGGTGTTGCGAGCGCATCACGTAGCCGGCATTGAAGTTGTTCGGGTCCGTCCAGGGCAGCCGCTGCATGTCGGCGTCTTCGTCGCGCAGGCGCGGCTCGACCGTCTTCGCGCCGACCTTGTCCATATGCGCGAGCACGCGGCACGTGAATTCGCAGACGAGATCCGCGCGCAGCGTCCAGCTCGAACGGTAGTAGCCGTAGACGAACGCCATGTTCGGGATGCCCTCGATCATCATCCCGCGGTACGACACGCGCTTGCTCATGTCGACCGGGGCGCCATCGAGCCGGAATGCGATCTTGCCGAACGCGCTCATGTCGAAGCCAGTGGCCGTCACGACGATGTCCGCGTCCAGGTGTTCGCCCGACGCCAGCACGATCCCGCTTTCGTCGAACGATTCGATGGTGTCGGTCACGACCGATGCTTTCCCGTCCCGGATCGCCGCGAAGAGGTCGCCGTCGGGGACGGCAGCCACGCGCTGCTGCCATGGGCGATAGTTCGGATTGAAATGCTTGTCGACGTCGAACCCTTCCGGCAGCTGTTGCCGCGTCTCGTTGATCAGCCAGTCGCGCACCGCATCGGGGTTCGCCGCGGACAGGTTGATCAGGTCGAAGGTCTGCTTCAGGTGTGCGCGCCGCAGAATCTCCGAGCGCCATTCCTCCGGAAGGCTGAGTTCACGAAGCGTCGTGTCCAGCTGGTGGGTCCACGGCACCGCGGTGAAGAACGTCGGCGACCGTTGCAGCATCGTCACGTGCGCCGCGGTGCCGGCCAGTGCCGGAACCAGCGTCGCGGCGGTCGCGCCCGAGCCGATGACGATCACGCGCTTGTCGGCATAGTCGAGGTCTTCGGGCCAGTGCTGCGGATGAACGACCGTTCCCTTGAAACGATCGAACCCGTTCCACTTGGGGGTAAAGCCCTGACGATGATCGTAGTACCCTGCGCCCAGCCACAGGAAGTCGGTGGTCATCGTGAAACGTTCGCCGGTATCGTTGCGCGACACCTCTACCGTCCAGCGCTTGTGTTCGCTCGACCAGTTCACTGTTTGAACGCGATGCCCATAGTGGATCTTCGGACCGAGGTCGTACTCGTCGATGACTTCGCCGAGATAGCTGTGGATCTCCTCCGCCGTCGCGATCGAGCGGCCCTGCCACGGGCGGAATCCGAATGCGTACGTGTACAGGTCGCTGTCGGACCGCGCGCCGGGGTAACGGTGCGTCCACCACGTCCCGCCGAATCCGTCCATCGCTTCCAGAATGGCGAACGAGCGGTCCGGCAGGTTCATGCGAAGATGGCATGCCGCATCGATCCCCGAGATTCCCGCCCCAATGATTAGTACACCTATGTGCTCAGACAAAACCGCAGCTGTTTGTTTCTCAGTCATGAGATCCCTCCGATGACCAGTTATTGAAGATATCCGTCACGCTGTACGGCAAGATCACACGACTTGGTCATTTGACCTTACGGCACGAAGACGCTCACCCGTGCATACCGGCGATCACGCACCTGATCCGGGAAGATCGCCGAATCATCCGACCCAATAAGCAAGCGGGCCACGGCGATGCACGTTCCGGGTTGGTTCGTCATCTCGAACATGGTCAATTGACCAAGTTCAATGGTTCCCAGTCTATGCAGTCGAACGGCAATTTGAATCAGGGCTTTCCATTACGCGAGCGTTTGAGCAAGCCGTCGTGCGGCCTGCAGGCATCGAGTGTCGCCCATCACGTCAATTCTTCGGTGCCCGCAACTCGCGCCGAAGGATTTTCCCGACGTTGCTCTTTGGCAGGCTGTCGCGAAACTCGATGCTTTTCGGGCGTTTGTAGCCCGTAAGCTGGCCCTTGCAGTACGCCATCAGGTCCTCGGCCGTCAGTTCGGGCGTTTTCCTCACCACGAACAGCTTGACGGCCTCTCCCGAGTGCGCGTCGGGTACGCCGATCGCCGCGACTTCGTAGACGCCCGGATGTTTGGCGACGACCTCTTCGATCTCGTTCGGATACACGTTGAAGCCGGACACGAGGATCATGTCCTTCTTGCGGTCGACGATTCGCACGAAGCCGTCCGCCGAGATCGACGCAATGTCGCCCGACCGGAAGAAACCGTCCGCGGTCATCACTTTCGCGGTTTCGTCCGGCCGCCGCCAGTAACCCGCCATCACCTGGGGGCCGCGGATGCACAGCTCGCCGGCTTGCCCGGGCGGCAGTTCGTTGCCGTCGTCGTCCCGGATCGACACGTCGGTCGACGGCAACGGCAGGCCGATCGTGCCATTGAATTCGCCGCGTGCAACGGGGTTGACCGCCACGCACGGCGATGTTTCGGACAGCCCGTATCCTTCGATGATCGGCGCGCCGGTCATTTCCATCCAGCGCCTTGCGACGACTTCCTGCGTGGCCATCCCGCCGCCGTTGGCCATCAGCAGATTGGAGCAATCGAGACGCGAGAAGTCGGGATGATGGAGCATCGCGTTATACAGCGTGTTCACGCCCGGGAAGCTGGTGATCTTGTATCCGGCGAGCGACGCGATCATCCCGCCGATGTCGCGCGGGTTCGGTACGAGCACGCACATCCCGCCCGTGTACATCGTCGACAGGCAGCAGATGTTGAGCGCAAAGATGTGATAGATCGGGAGGGCCGCCACCGTGATGAACTGCTTCACGTCGGGGCGCCAACTGCGCGCGGGCTCGAACCAGACGTCCGCCTGCAATACATTCGCGACGATGTTCCGATGCAACAGCGTCGCCCCTTTCGACACGCCGGTCGTCCCGCCGGTATATTGCAGAAACGCGATGTCGTCCGGCGACAGGCGAGCCGGCACGAACGGGCGCCCGCGGCCCTCCGCGATCGCGTCGTCGAATGTCGTATAGGAGCCCGGGGCCGGCGACGTCGCGGCGGCGGGGCCGCCCTGCGTGGCGACCAGCACATGCTTCACCTGCGTGTGCGCGATGACGGCGTCCAGCGTCGCAACACAACTGTCGAGCAGGACGATCGCCTCGGCGCCGCTGTCGTTCAGTTGATGTTCCAGTTCACGGGGCGTATAGAGCGGATTCACGTTGACGACGACGTAGCCGGCGCGCAGGACTGCGCAGATCGACACCGGGTAAGGCAGCACGTTCGGCATCATGATCGCGACGCGCGCACCGCGCTCGAGCCCCCGCGATTGCAGCCATGCGGCCAGCGAGCGCGACATCGCGTCGAGTTCGCCATACGTGACCGCCGTACCGTCGCACGCGAACGCGGGGCTTTCGCGAAACTTGTCGAAGCTTGCGTCGATCAATTCGCTGACGGATCGATACGCGCTGCAGTCGATCTCTGCCGGCACACCTGGCGGATAGGAAGCAAGCCAGATCTTTTCCATACCGAATCTCCTCTGTCCTGTTTTGAATGATCGCGCGATGCTTCGCGCCTGGACGCACGTCGGGCACGCCGGCGCGCGTCGAACTATGCGAGAGCGCGCTGCCCTGCCGCTCCGTCGCAAGCCGCGTTGTTCGCGCGGCAATGCGCGGCCCCAAGCGTCAGACGCCGACGCTGCCCCGTTCGGTCAGCCGCCGAACGAACGCGGCGGCGCGTTCCAGCAGATAGCGCGCCGTCGCGATGCGACGGGCCGCGGTCACAATGCCGTGATGATGCGCGGGCAGATGGTGATGTTCGACTTCGCTGCCGGCACGCGCCGCGCACGATGCATAGGCCACGCCCTCGTCGCACAGCGGATCGAGCCCCACGGTTGCAATGAACATCGGCGGCTGCCGCCGGCCCTCCGCATGCAGCAGCGGAGACAGGCGCGCGAGATCGAGCGGCGTGCCGGCCGGCACGTAGTGGTCGCGGAACCAGCGCATCGATTCGGCCACCAGCGGAAATCCGCCTTGAATCCTTTGATATGACGGCAGCGACGCGGTCAGGTCCGTCACCGGATAAAAAAGGAGTTGGCCGACGATCGCGGAGCGCGCCGCCGCTCCCGCATTCGCGATGATCGTCGCCATGTTGCCGCCGGCGCTATCGCCGGCCAGCACCACCCGGGACACGTCGATCGCGAGCTGCGGGGCGTGGGCAATCAGGTAATCCAGTGCCTGTTCGCAGTCCTCGAGCGGAACCGGCCATCGGTGCTCCGGCGATCGCCGGTACTCGACCGATGCGACCGGGCACCCGCCATGCCGTGCGAGATGACGGCAGATGCCGTCATGCGTGTCCACGCTGCCGATCACCCACCCGCCGCCGTGAAGGAAGACGACGAGCGGATCGTGGCCGATACCCGCCGCGCCGCGCGAACGATAGAGCCGTACCCGAATGCTGCCGCCCGTGACGGGCACCGCGATGTCGTTATGGGTCACCGCGTCGTCAGCCGCAAGGCCGTTCAGTTCGCACGCACGCTCGAAGTTCGCGCGTGATTGATCCACGGCGAAGCTGCCGTAGTGCCGTCCGCCCAGTTCGCGAAACGCCCGCACGGCGTCCCGGGCATCGTCGGCCACTTCCGTCAGCGGCAACCACGACATCGATGTCATGCGCATCCCCCGCTCAGAGCGTACCGAACACGCTTTGATCCCATTGCGTCGCGGCGCGGTATTCATCCACCGTGCCGGGCCAGTTGTTGATCACCTTGCCCTGCGCGTTCTTGTACCAGCTCGAGCAACCGGCGGAAAACGCCGAGCCGGCCATCGCCGCCTGCAGCTTGCCGTTGTATTCGTCGAACACGGCCCTGTCGACGTCGACTGCGTCGATACCCGCCGCGGCCATGCCGCCGATCGCATCGATGATGTAGTTCTGCTGGATCTCGAGCATCGACACGATGGAGTTGTGGTTCAGGTTCGTGTTCGGCCCGTACAGCATGAACATGTTGGGAAAGCCCGGCACCGTGATGCCGAGATAGGCTTCCGGCCCGTGTTCCCACGCCTGCGCCAGCGTGCCGCTCGTGCCGCGCACCTCCAGGCTGCCCTGGAATGCCTGGCTCTCGAAGCCCGTGCCGAATATGACCACGTCGAACGGCAGAACACGCCCGTCCCGCGTCACGATGCCGTCTTCGACGAACGCCTCGACGCCTGCCGTTTCCAGCGCGACGTTCTCGCGCATGAGCGCCGGGTAGTAGTCGTCCGACCGCAGGATCCGTTTGCACGCGTATTCGTAGTCCGGCGTCAGCTTCTCGCGCAGCACCGGATCGGGCACCTGCCGATGAAGGTGGGCCAATGCAAGGCTCTTGCCTTCCGTCTGCGCATTGGAACCCATTCGCGTGCGCTCGAATCCCGACTCGCGGAACGCGTGCAGCGATTTCCGGCTTTCCTCGAAGAGACGGGGCTCCTGCTCGTACGAATCGAGCTGCTCCTTCGAGAAGATAATCTGGTTGCGCGGCATGATCCAGTTCGCGCTGCGCTGGAACACCGTCAGCTGCGCCACCTTCGGTGCGATCGCCGGCACGTACTGCACCGCGCTCGCGGCGTTGCCGATGCTCGCCACGCGCTTGCCGCCCAGGTCCACATCGTGCCGCCATTGCGCGGAGTGGAAGGTGTCGCCCTTGAAACTCGCTAGGCCGCGTACCGCCGGAATCATCGGCCGGTTCAGTTGTCCCCATGCCGGCACGAAGAAGCGAGCGGTCATCCGCGAGCCGTCGTCCAGTTCGAACCGCCAGAGGCGCGCCGCCGCATCCCAGTGCGCGCGGCAAATCTCGCGATTGAACCGCAAGTGGTCCGCCAGCCCGAACCGCGCGGCGAGCGATTTCAGGTAGTTGAGCAGTTCGTTTCTGCCGGCATACATTGCGCTGACGCGCAGATGCGGATGGAAGCTGTAGCAATACAGGTGCGACTCGGTATCGCATGCCGCGCCCGGATACGAATTGTCGAGCCACACGCCGCCGAGGTCCGGGCGCTTCTCGATCACGACGAAGTCGTCGATGCCCGCGATTTTCATGCGGGCCGCCATGCCGAGGCCGCCGAAGCCCGCGCCCAAAATGACGACCTCGTGATGCTCAACCCTTTCTACAGTATTCACGGTGCACTCTCTCTATTAAGGTGACGGCGACGACGGACCGGCCTGCGTCGGTTCAATAAGCCTGTTCATACAGACGCAACGCATCGGCGACGGTGACGACGACCGGATTGTTCTGCAGCAGGCGCTGCTGCTTCATCGCGTCCGCCGCGAGGGTCGGCAGACTCGAACGCGTGACGCCCACGTCGCGCAGGCGACGCGGCGCGCCGGACCGTTCGATCAGGTCATCGAGGAATCCGATGAAGGCGGCCGTGCGCGCCCGTGCGTCGCCGGTTCCGACCGCGCCGACGACGTCTGCCAGCGCCGCATAGTGGGCGGCGGCCGCGTCGGCGTTGAAGCGCAGCACAGGGGCGAGCATCAATGCGTTGGACAGACCATGCGGGATGTGGAAATGGCCGCCCAACGGATACGCCAGCGCATGGACCGCGGCCACCGGCGCATTCGCGAACGCTTGCCCCGCGAGCGTCGCGCCGAGCAGCATGGCCTCCCGCGCGCGCCGGTCTTCGCCGTTCTCGCAGGCCGCGATCAGGTTGTGTGCCAGCAAACGCAGCGCTTCGCGCGCCAGCGCATCGGAAATCGGATTCTTCTTGTGCTTGCTGGTATACGCCTCGATCGCGTGCACCATCGCGTCGATGCCCGTTGCAGCGGTGTGACTGCGCGGCAGGCCGACGGTCAGCTCGGCGTCCAGGATCACGTGATCGGCATACAGCTGACGGGAGACGATGCCCATCTTGTTCGTTTCGCCCACCGAAACGATTGAAATGTTCGTGACTTCCGACCCGGTGCCGGCGGTCGTCGGGATCTGCACCAACGGCAGGCGCTCGCCCCGAACGTTGCCGATGCCGTACATGTCGGCGAACGATTGCTGCGACATGGTCAGCACGGCAGCCAGTTTCGCGATGTCCATCGACGAGCCGCCGCCCAGGCCGATGACGACATCGGCCTCCGCGCGGCGGGCGAATGCCACGCACCGCGATACGACGCTTTCCGGCGGATCGGCCACGACCTCGTCGAACACTGCCGCGCGAAATCCCGCCGCTGCCAACGATGCCTTCGCCGGCTCCAGCACGCCGGCCTTGTGAAGCCCCGCATCCGTGACGATCAGCACATTGCGGCGATCGGTCCATCCCGTCATCACGTCGCCCAGGCGGCGCACACAGCCCCATTCCTGAAGAATAGACGGAACCGTTTCGAAGCACATCGACTGCGGGGGCATTTCCATTGACGTTTCCTTCATGCCGACATTTACCGTTAGATTTGCGCGCACAGGTACTTGATCTCGAGGTACTCGTCGATCCCGTAACGGGAGCCCTCGCGGCCGAGGCCCGATTGCTTGACCCCGCCGAACGGCGCGACCTCGTTGGAAATCACGCCAGTGTTCAGGCCGACCATTCCGTACTCGAGCGCCTCGCCCACCCGCCAGATGCGGCCGTGGTCGCGTGTGTAGAGATAGGCCGCCAGCCCGTACTCGGTGTCGTTGGCCACCACACCATCCCTTCCGACCACATCACGAGCTCACGCAGCTCGACCACTTTCGGATGACTGTCGGGCGCGTCGTCGGGCAGCGGCAGGCCGCTCGGATTGAACACGCGCACTTCGGCGCCCATCGCCGCGAGCAGGCGCGCGGCTTCCTCGACCAGCAGGCGACTGAACGAACGTTCGCGCAGCGAGCCGTACAGCAGCAGGAACCGCGGCGCATGAGTGGATAGCACCGCAGGCCGCAGTCGAGCACCGTCCGGCACACGGAACAGTTCGGCGTCGAGTTGCGGCAGGTCGTTCAGATAGTCGTTCATGGGTCGGTTCTTCCGTGATCTCGAGCCCGGCACTCGTACCAGCCCTTCGACCGGTTGACGAGGCGCACGACCAGCAACATCACCGGCACCTCGATCAGCACGCCGACGACGGTGGCCAGCGCCGCGCCGGAATGAAAACCGAACAGGCTGATCGCGGCCGCGACCGCCAGTTCGAAAAAATTGGATGCGCCGATCAGCGCCGACGGGCACGCGATGTCGTGCTGTTCGCCGACCGCGCGATTGAGCCCGTACGCGAGCGCGGAATTGAAGAACACCTGGATCAGGATCGGCACCGCGAGCAGCGCGATCACCAGCGGCTGCTTCAGGATCGCTTCGCCCTGGAACGCGAACAGCAGCACGAGCGTGGCGAGCAGCGCGGCGATCGACCACGGGCCGATCCTCGTCATCGCGGCATCGAACGCAGCCGGGCCATTCGCGAGCAACCGCTTGCGCAGCATCTGCGCGAGGATCACCGGCATGACGATGTAGAGCACGACCGACGTGAGCAGCGTCGCCCACGGCACCGTGATGGCCGACATCCCCAGCAGCAGGCCGACCAGCGGCGCGAACGCGATCACCATGATGCTGTCGTTCAGCGCGACCTGCGACAACGTGAACAGCGGATCGCCGCCCGTCAGCCGGCTCCACACGAACACCATCGCCGTGCACGGCGCGGCCGCCAGCAGGATCAGCCCGGCGATATAGCTGTCGATCTGGTCCGCCGGCAGCAGCGGTGCGAACAGGTGGCGGATGAACAGCCAGCCGAGGAACGCCATCGAGAACGGCTTGACGAGCCAGTTCACGACGAGCGTGACGCCGATGCCTTTCGCGTGTCGACGCACCTCGTGCAGCGCGCCGAAGTCGACCTTGACGAGCATCGGGACGATCATCACCCAGATCAGCAGCCCGACCGGCAGATTGACCTGCGCGTACGCCATCCGGCCGATCGCCTGGAACGGGCCGGGCAGCGCCTGGCCGAGCGCAATACCCGCAACGATGCACAGCGCCACCCAGACGCTCAGGTAGCGTTCGAAGAAATTGATGGCGGGTTTCGCGACCGCGTTGCCGGGCGGCGTGACGTTGGACGTATTCATCGGACGAGGGTGGGTCTTGAAGTCGTGGGCGGATGCGCGTTCCTGCGCGCGGCCCGGTGCGCGATCAGTGTCGCGAAATCTCGATCAGCGCCGCCCGCAATGCGTCGTCGCTCATGCGATCGAGCGGGAGCGCGAGCAACTGCAGCATCCGATAGCCGATCGCCTGGCGTGTCAGTTCGAAGGCGAGACGCTTGCCGTCGTCGCCGCCCGTCGCGTTCGACGGATCGGCGTAGCCCCAATGTACCTTGACGGGACTGCCGGGCCAGTACGGGCACGCCTCGGACGCCGCGCTGTCGCACACCGTGATGACGACGCGCATTTCCGGCGCGCCGTCGCCGACGAATTCGTCCCAGCTTTTGCTGCGACAGCCGCGGACGTCGACACCGGCGTTCGTCAGGGCTTCCAGCGCGAACGGATTCAGGCGGCCGCTCGGCGCGCTGCCCGCGCTGTAGGCGCGCACCTCCTTGCCCAGCTTCGCGGCCCAGTGATTGAGCATGCCTTCCGACAGGACGCTGCGCGCGGAGTTGTGGGTACAGAGGATCAGGACGTTCGTGGTCATGGGAAGGGCACGCGAATGCGCGTCAGGATTGACGCGTGCGATTGATCTTTCCGGAAGGCGAACAGGCGGACACCGGCGAGCACGGATTGCCGCCGCAACAGTTTTCCGTGAGATAGCCCAGCAGCCCGTTCATCGTGTCGAAGTTCGCGCCATAGAACACGAAGCGGCCTTCCTGGCGGCTCGTCACGAGCTGCGCATGCGCGAGTTCCTTCAAATGAAAGGACAACGACGACGGCGGCACGTCGAGCAGCGTCGCGATCTGGCCGGCCGGCATGCCTTGCGGCCCGGCCTGCACGAGCGCGCGGAAAACCGCGAGGCGGGATTCATGCGCGAGCGCCGCGAGCGCGGCAATGGTTTCGTTCGTTTCCATATTTCGATGATAGTCGAAATATGGAAACCGGGGAAGCGACGCCGATGTCCGGCGTCGCGGGAGGTCCGTCCGTCGACACGAGGCGACGCGCGTAACGCCCGCCAATCAGCGCGGGATTAACCGCGTATGATTCGGCAACCCGACCGACAGATCGGTGCCGCCCACGGCCGACCGCGACGTATCGCGCGTCGCGGCGAGCCATTGCGTGAACTCGGCGGCCGTCATGCCGACGGCCTGGGCCGAATTCGATTCCGGCGTGGTCGCTGGCGTATCGGCCGCTCGGGCGGCCCGACTGCGCATGCGGTGTGGCACCGCGTGCCGCATTCGCCGCATGTTGCACGGCAGGCGCGTTTGCGCCTGCCTGACGCGCCACCTTGCCGCGCGACGCAGCAGCAGACTTCGCCGCCGGCCGCGCCGCAGCCACCACAATCGGTTTGCTCGCCGATGATCCACGATCCGCACGCGGGGCCCCGGCTTCCGCGACGATGGCATTCGACGCGACCGCCATCGCCACCGGCTCCCCCGCCGCCCCATTACCCGCGACGTGCAACGCGCGCGCTTCCGCGGCCGCGCTGCCGGTCGGCGCATTCACCGGGCTGCCGCAGGCGGGCGCGCTGGCCGACGTGCCGCTCGTCCTGGTGATGCTCGTCGCGTGCGCCGAACATGCAGCGCTCGAGGTCAACAAATGGCTGTTCTCGCTGCATCGGGTCCGCGCGGCGTCGTGGCTGCTGTTCGCGCGGACCAGCGCGTGGGCCGGCGTCGCGGTCGCCGCGCTCGCGGCGCGCGCGATCGTGTCGATCGACGGCGTGTTCGCGATCTGGCTCGCCGGCGACGCGCTCGTCGTCGCGCCCGGCTGTCTGCTGATAGCGGGCACGGCGCGCCGGCTGCCGGCGATGCCCGCGCTGTCCGCCACGCGCTTGCCGCTCGCGACGGTCTGGCGCAGCGGCGCGCCGTTCTTCGTCGCGTTGCTGCTGCTGTCGGTGCTGCAGTATCTCGAACGTTTCGTCGCGTCCGCGATGCTCGACGCGGGCGAGCTCGGCCGCTACGTGTTCGTCTGGTCGATCGCGAACGCGATCCAGACGATCGCGTCGGCCACCGTCGCGGCGGTCGCCGCGCCGCGGCTCGTGCGGGCACTCGACTGTCCGCGCCGCGCACCGCAGGCGTTTCGCGGCGAACTGGCGCACGCGCTGCGCGGGTCGGTGATCCTGACCGGTGCGGCCGCGCTCGCGATCGTCACGGTCCATCCGTGGCTGTTCCGGCTCGCGCATGAAGGCAACGACCTGCCGTCGACCGTCATCCTCGCGATCCTGCTGCTGTCGTTCGTGCTGCGCGCCGCGTGCGACGTACTATGGGCCGCCGCCGTCGCGTTGCGGGCAGACCGCGTGGTCGCCGGCGTGATAGCCGTGCTGACGCTCGCGTACGTCCCGATGACGATCGCGCTTGTGCATGACCAGCACGCGATCGGCGCGACCGTCGCGCATCTCGTCGCGAGTATCGCGGTGGCTGCGTGGCTCGTGTGGATCGTGTCGTCGCGCGCCCCGACGGCGCGCCGCGCCATCCGGCCGGGAGATGCTGCGTAAGCTGATCGCGAGCGGTCCGCTGCTGAGCCGCGGCTTGCGCGATGCCATCGCCGCGTGCCTCGCGCTGCTGTACGTCGGCGTCTATGCGAACGCACGCGTGCTGCTGCCGGAATTCATCTTCCGCGACGCGGAGAAGATCCAGACGCAGATCGGCGGCGGCTCGACCTACGACGGCTCGTCGTTCGATGCGGTCGGCAAGCTGTACCAGGCGCTCGGCGGCGCCGGCACGGCCGTGTTCGTCGCGCTGCCGAATGCCGCCTACTCGCTGCTTCAACAGCTGCGCGACCTCGCGGTCGACTATCTCATGTATGCATCGCCGTTCGGCGCGCGCACGAGTTTCTACAACCCGTTGCCGCCTGATTCATTCGTCCATTTCGCAGGCAACTATGCGTATTCGCTCGTGCGGCTCAACCTACCGGTGCTGTTCTCGTTCGATCCGAAGGGATTCGCGATGCAGGCGCTGGTCGCGCTGTTCCTCGGCGCCGCGTGGCGACGCGTGCCGTCGTAGCGCACCGGCGAACGCACGACCGGCCTGCGCCGCAATGGTGAACTGCTCGCGTGCCTGCTGCTCGGCCATGTCGCGGTATCGATGCTGTTCGAGCCGGATCTGGGCAGCTACCTGCGCCACCTGTCCAGCGTCGCACCGTTCGCCGTGGCGCTGTGGGCGATCCGCATGCGCGATCCGAATTGACAGCCGGCTACGGCTTCGACGTCGTCGTGCGCAGCGACGTGCTGGCGGCATCGAGCGCGAGCTTCGGCGACCGGTCCGCACGCACGAGCCCATAGCTGCGTTGCACCGCATCGTTCGCATTCGGCGTATCGATCCATTCATAGACCGACAGCAACGGCGTACCGAGTGTCGCGCGCGCGTCGAGCAGCGTACGCACACGGCGCGCCTGCCGCGCATCGCCGTCGACGCCCGCCGACGCCGCGCCGTCTTCGGTCACGAGCGCCGACAGACCGTAGCGTGCGCGGATATCGCGCGCGGCATCGCGGATCTGCATCGGCGTCATGCCATACGCGTGGTACGACACCGCGTCGAGATACGCGGGTGAGGCGGCGTACACGTCGGCTAACAAACGGTCGGGCACGCTGCCGGGCAGCGGCGGCCGTGCGAATCCGAAGCCGACGACCGGAACGTCCGGCCGGCGCGCGGCCGACCCGCCGTACAACCCTTCGGCAAACGGCGGGAAGGTGTGCGCGACGTCGCCGGTCGACCAATAGCGATCCAGGTCCGGTTCGTTCCAGAGTTCAAGCGCCACCAGCGCGTGACCGTATTGCGCGGCGAGCCGCGTCACTGTGCCGGCGAGGCGGGCACCGGTAGCCGCGAGCGATTCACGGTCCACCTGCGCTTCTTCGCGCTGCCGGTCCGCTCGCCGGAACCGCGTGAGCGTGCGCACGGTCAGCAACACCGGCAGGCGAGCCGAACGCGCCGCCACGAATGCGTCGTCGATCTGACGGGGGTAGTCCGCACGATCGAGGCGATCGGTCCATACGCCGAAGCGGACAAAGTCGAAGCCGGTCTGCCGGATCTGCCGCGCATCGTCGGGGGTAAAGGACTGGATCTTCACCTGGACGCCAACACGCGGCTGGCCGTCGGAAGCGGTCGGCCAGCGAGCGTGGTCGGCGGCATGGGCGGCCGGCAGTACGGCGAAACTCAATACGACGGCGACGAACAGCGTGGGAATCCGGAGCATGGGCAAGAGAACGGTCGGAAATGCCGGCGGCATGTGGCGCGCGCCGGAACGAGCCCGCACACGCACGGCCGGCCGGCGGAAACGGCGCATCGTGGCCGACGGTGCATTGTTGCAGAGCCCCGCGCCTGCCACCATCGGACCGGTCCGAGCGCGTTCATTCCCTTACCGGCGCCAACCCTAGCCGCAAGCCACTGCGCCGCTACGCCTTCTTCTTCCCCTTCAGCACGAAGGCCGCCGCCGTACACCCGATCATCGCGATGCCCGCGATCAGGAACGTATCGCTGTACGCCATCAGCAGCGCCTCGCGCATCACGCGCTGGTTCACGAGCCCGAGCGCCAGCTCGTGTACGCCGGAGATCGATCCGCCGGGCAGCACGTCCGCGCGCGGCGCATGCACGCGGGAAAGCAGCCGCGCAAGCATCGCCATCCGTTCCTGGAACGCTTCGGAGAATGGCGTGACCGCCTCGCCGATGCGCATCGCATGCAGCTTCTGCCGCTCGACGACGATCTGGCTCATCACCGCGATGCCGATCGCCCCGCCGACGTTGCGGACCATGTTGAACACGCCCGACGCGGAGCCGAGCTGCGCCTTCTCGATCCCGTCGACGGCCATCACGGCCAGCGCGATCACGACGAACGACTGCCCGATCCCGCGCACGATCAGCGACGGGACGATCACGTTCGATGCCGCATCGGCGTCGAGGTGGATGTTCATCAGGCAGCCGGCCGCGACCAGCACGAAGCCGAGCACGATCGTCGTGCGCGGGCTGGTGCGGCGCATCAGCGGCGGCGTCAGGAACGACATCGCGAACTGCACGAGCCCGTACGGAATCATCGCGAGGCCGATGTCGCGCGCGCTGTAGCCGTGCAGCTCGGCAAAGTAGTTCGGCACGAGGAACACCACGCCGAACACCACCGCGCCGAACAGGAACTGCATCAGGCTCGCGATCCCGAAGTTGTACTGGCCGAGCAACCGCAGATTGATGAACGGCTCCTTGCGCCGCAGCTCGATCGCGACGAACGCCGCCAGCCCGAGCGCCGCGAC
Source organism: Burkholderia sp. 28_3 (assembly GCF_003253915.1). Lineage (NCBI taxonomy): Bacteria > Pseudomonadati > Pseudomonadota > Betaproteobacteria > Burkholderiales > Burkholderiaceae > Burkholderia > Burkholderia sp. 28_3. The sequence continues at coordinate 301,496 of NZ_QKZF01000007.1, read as the reverse complement.
GATCGACAGTTCGACGATCAGGTCCGACGCGAACCAGTCCTTGCGCCCGCCTTCCTCCAGCACGATCTGCAGCGCGCTCAGGCCGACCGCCATCGTCGCGATGCCGAACCAGTCGGCCCGCCTGAGCATCCCGAGCTGCACCGGCACGGGCCGGATCGCCCAGCCGATCGCCGCGACCAGCGCGATTGCCGGCGGAATCTGCAGATAGAAGATCCAGCGCCACGAATACATGTCCGTCAGCCACCCGCCGACCGACGGCCCCGCCGCCTGCGCGACGTTGTTCGCGATCGCGAACAGCGCCATCCCGAGCGGATGTTTCGACGGCGGCAATTCGGTGACGATCAGCTGGAACGACAGCGGGATCAGCACGCCGCCGAACGCGCCCTGCAGCGCCCGCGCGATGATCATCGTCGAGATGCTCGGCGCGACCGAGCACGCGAGCGAAAACGCGAGAAAGCCGGTCGCGCCGACCAGCAGCACGCGTCGCGCGGAAAACACCTGCACGAGCCAGCCGGTGAGCGGAATCACGACGATCTCGGCGACCAGATACGCGGTGGTGATCCACGAGCCTTCCTCGAAGCTCGCGCCGAGCGAGCCGCGGATGTCGGGCAGCGACGCATTGGTCACGTGCACGTTCATGCCGGCCATGAAGCAGCCGAACACGCCGCCGAGCACGGCGACCCACGCGCGCAGCGAAACGGTGTCTTCGTGCGCGGCCTGCGCGGTTGTCGTGCTCACGTGCCGGCCCCCTGCGTGCCGCGCGTGTCGACACGCGCGATCACCGACATCCCGGGCCGCAGCACGACGCCGGCCGGCGGCGCATCGACGCGGATCTTCACCGGGATGCGCTGCACGATCTTCGTGAAGTTGCCGGTCGCGTTGTCGGGTGGCAGCAGCGCGAACTGCGCGCCGGAGCCCGGCGCGAGGCCGATCACGCGGCCGTGCAGCGTGTGGCCCGAATAGGTGTCGACGTCGATCTCGACGGGTTGGCCGTCGTGCATCGCACCCAACTGCGTTTCCTTGAAGTTCGCGACCACGTACACGTCGCTGAGCGGCACCACCGCGAGCAGCGGCATCCCGACTTCGACGTACTGGCCCGCCCGCACCGCGCGCTGGCCAACGCTGCCGTCGCGCGTCGCGCGGATCACCGTGTGATCGAGATCGAGCTGCGCGAGCGCGAGCTTCGCCTGGGCCGCCGCAAGCCGGGCGCGCGCCTGCGCGATCGCGGCCGTGCTCTGTTCGCGGCGGCGCTGCAGCACGGTCTGCTGGTCGGTCTGCACGCGCACGGCGGCGCCGGCGCGGGCCAGCTCGGCGCGCGCCTTCAATGCGTCCGCGTGGGCCTGCTCCCAGCGCTGTCCGCTCGCGGCGGATTCGGCCAGCAGTTGCTTGTAGCGCGTCGCATCGGCGTCGCGCCGCGCGGCTTCGGCGCGCGCGGCGGCCGCGTCGGCGTCGGCCTGCGCGATCTGGCTGCGCTGCTGGCCGATCTGCGCGTCGAGCGTCGACGCCGCCGCCTGCTCGGCTTGCAGCGTCGCCTCGGCCGCTGCCACGGCGGCCTGCGCATCGTCGACTTTCGCGCGATAGTCGCGATCATCGAGCCGCACGAGCACGTCACCGCGCTTCACCGGCTGGTTGTCGTCGACAGCGACCTGCGCGACGTAACCCGATACGCGCGAGCTGACGGTCACGACGTCGGCGCGCACGTACGCGTCGTCGGTGCCTTCGATGAAACGGCCGACGGTCCACCAGTGCCAGCCGAACACGGCGAGCGCGATGACGGCGAGCACGACGCCCGCGGCGATCAGTTGGCGCCGGGAGAACCGGGCGGTCTTGGCTTTTTCGGGTACGGCAGTCGTGCTCATGATCGGAATGATGAGTTAGCGTGCAAGAGAACGGACAGGGACACTGCGAACGTGGCCGGCTACGGTTGCCAGCCGCCTCCGAGCGCCTTGAACACGGCGACCTGGTCGAGCGAGACCTGCTGCGTCGACTCGGCCAGCGCCGAATCGACCGCGACGAGGCTGCGCTGCGCGTCGAGCACGCCGAGGAAATCGAGGGCGCCGGCTTCGTAGTTCAGCTCGGCGAGGCGATAGGCGCGCGCATGCTCGGCGCGGGCGGTTTCGAGCGCGGCGCGGCGGCGCCACGCGGCGCCGTACCGGGCCAGCGCCTGCTCGGTTTCCTTCAGCGCACGCAGCACCTGCGCATCGAATTGCGCACGGGCGAGCGTGTCGTCGGCGCGAGCCTGCGCGAGCCGCGCGCGGCTCGCCGCCATGTTCGGAAAGCGCCACGTGATCAGCGGGCCGACGCCCCAGGCGATCGCGTACTTGTCGCCGAGCGTCGACGGATCGCCGCCGGTCGACAGCCAGTTCACCGAGCCGCCGAGCGAAATCGACGGATACAGCTCGGCCGTCGCCACGCCGATCCGCGCATTCGCGGCGGCCAGCTGGCGCTCGCTCTCGCGCAGATCGGGGCGGCGGCGCAGCAGCGACGCGCCGTCGCCGACCGGGAACGGCCGCGCGAGCACGGGCGCGGTGCGGCAATGCGCGACGGCGTCGGGCAGCGCGCCGGGCGCGCGCCCGGTCAGCACCGCGAGTTCGTACAGCGCGGCGCGCCGCGAGCCGACGAGCGCGGGCAGATCGGCGCGCGTGTCGTCGGCGAACGCGCGCGAACGCGCCACTTCGAGGTCGGACACGAGCCCGTGCGCGCGCTGTTTCGCCGTCAGCGCGGCCAGCCGGTCGGCGATGCCGACCGACTGCTCGGCCACGTCGATCCGCTCGCCGTACGCGCACACCTGCGCATATGCGGCCGTCGTCTCGGCGGCCACCACGACGCGCATCGCATCGGACGCGGCCTGCACCGCGTCGGCGTCGGCCCGCGCGGCGTCGACCAGATGACGCACGCGGCCCCACAGATCGACTTCCCACGACAACGAGAACGACGGCGCGAAACCCCAGCGCGTACGCGCTTCGGTGCCCTTGGCCGCCGCGACGATCTGGTCGGGCGCGTGCTTGCCGTAATCGACGCCGAACCCGGCCGTCGTATCGGGCAGCCGCGCGGCGCCGGCCTCGTCGAACACGGCGCGCGCACGCTCGACCCGCGCGACGGCCGCCGCGAGATCGCGGTTCTGCGCGAGCGCATCGCGCACGAGGCCGTCGAGCACCGGATCGTCGTACAGGCGCCACCAGCGTTGCGGCGGTTCGCCGGCGGCCGCGGCCGGCACGTCGGCCACCGCGTCGAACGGCCCGGTGCGCGTCGCGTCGGACACCGGCGGCCGATACGGCTCGCCGACCGAACACGCGGCCAGCGCGGCCGACGCCAGCAGCACGGCCGCACAGGTGGCGCGCCGCACGCGCGGCAAGCGTGTCTCGACGGCGGGAGAAACGGGCGAAGCGGACGGAATGGACGGAACGCGCATCGGGTGGCAAGGAGGTCGAACAAACGATGGGCTTATGGTAATTTCGACCTGAGTGGTCGATCTCGCGCGTAAAGCGCATTCGTCGTCGAGAAAAGGACAATTCAGATCAATTGGAAAATTTCTTCATCGCACTCGAGCGCCAGGCGCGCGACAAGCAGATCGCCGTCGTCGCCTCCGACTCGCCGGCGGGCATGGCGTACCCGCCGCATTCGCACCGCCAAGGCCAGCTGATCCACGCGATTTCCGGCGTGATGATCGTGCACGCGGACGCGGGCAGCTGGGTCGTGCCGACGGGCCGCGCGGTGTGGGTGCCGGGCGGCACGCAGCACGAGATCCGCTCGGCCGGCGACGTGCAGATGCGCACCGTGTTCGTCGGCCCCGAAGTGCGGCCGAGCCTGCCGGCCGAATGCCGGGTGATCGAAGTCGGCACGCTGCTGCGCGAACTGATCGTGACGGCCTGCGACCTGCCCGCCGACTACGACCTGTCGCACCGCGCGGGCCGCGTGCTCGCGCTGATCCTCGACGAGATCGAGATCGCGCCGTCGCTGTCGCTGCACGTGCCGATGCCGCGCCATCCCGCGCTCGTCGCACTGTGCACGCGGCTCATCAATGACCCGTCGTCGGCCGTCACGCTGCAGGCGTGGGCGCGCGACGCGCACATGAACGAGCGCACGCTCGCCCGTGCGTTCAAGCGCGAAACGGGCATGACGCACGGCGCATGGTGCCGCCACGCGCGGCTGCTGCTGAGCCTGCCGCGCCTCGCCGCCGGCACGCCGATCCTCGAACTCGCGCTCGAACACGGCTACGACAGCCCCAGCGCGTTCGCGGCGATGTTCCGCAAGGCGCTCGGCGTCGCGCCGAGCGAATACTTCCGGCGGCGCTGATCCGCGTCGATTGTCCGTTTTGCGACGATCGATCGCTGATGCGCGCGCGCAGCGTGCCGTGGCCGTCGCTACAGTAGCGGCATTGCCATACGGCCAGCCGGAGGTTTCGTCATCCCGATGGATCTGATTCAAAGCATGCAGGCGTTCGTCACGCTCGCGGACGCGGGCACCTTCACCGAGACCGGCAAACGGCTCGGCATCACGACCGCGCACGTCAGCCGGCTGGTCGCGTCGCTCGAGCATCGTCTCGGCATCCGGTTGCTGAACCGCACGACGCGTTCGATGTGCCTGACCGAAGCGGGCGAGCGCTATCTGGCGCGCGCCCGCGACATCACGCTGGCCGTCGATGCGAGCGAGCGCGAGGCGCGCGACGCGCGCGTGCATCCGCACGGCCGGCTGCGCGCGCATTGCAGCGCCAGCATCGCGAACCATTTCGTGATTCCGCTGATCGGGCAATTCCAGGCGCGCTACCCGGACGTGGCCGTCGACCTGACGCTCGCGCCGCACCTGCCGAAACTGGTGCGCGACAGCTACGACGTCGCGGTGATCGCGATGCCGAGCCTGCCGAGTTCCGAGCAGGTCGCGATCGACGTCGGCCGGATCCGCAGCGTGCTGTGCGCGTCGCCCGCGTATCTCGATGCGCACGGCATGCCCGATTCGCCGGGCGCGCTGGTTCACCATCGCTGCGTGCAACTGGTCGCGCCCGCGTATCACGAGCGCATCTGGACGCTGTGGAACGGTGCGGAAGCACAAACGGTGGACGTCGATCCGTCGATGACGGCCGACGTCGCCGCGTCGCTCGCAATCGCAGTGCGCGAAGGCGCGGGAATCGGCTTGCTGCCGGACTTCGTCGCCGCGGCCGACCTGCGCTCGGGCGCGCTGGTGCGCGTGCTGCCCGACTACCAAGCGGAAGAAATCGGCGTATTCCTGGTGTACGCGTCGCGCCAGCATCTCGATGCGAAAACGCGTGCATGGGTCGACTTCATGAAGGCCGCGCTGCGCGATGCGTTCGCCCAGGTGCACGACGACGCATGCGCATCACCGGCCGGGAAAAAAAGCCACGCGCCGGGCAAGGCCGGCGCGTGGGCCGGCGCCGCCGCATAGCGGCACGGCGCCGGCGGGCGATGCGCGGTTACTGCGGCTTGAATAGCGCGCGCAGGTTCGTCATCGCCATGTCGAGGAAGCCGGTAACGAACGCATCGAATTCCGGCTGGCGCGCGGCGCCGCCGTGCGACGGTTCGCCGGCGATGTCCCACGTCACCGTGCAGGCGTGGTCGCCGCGCGGTTCGACGCGCATCAGCGCCCACAGATTGCCGATGTCGAACGACGTGTGGATCAGGCTCCACGTCATCACCATCGCTTCGTCGTCGTGGCTGTTGAGCTGTTCGACGACGACGTTGCCGTCCGCGAAATGCTTGATGCGCAGCGAGCGCACGCCTTCGCCGATCATGTCGGTATGGTCGAGCCCCGTGATGAAGCGCGAGAAGCCGGCGAAATCGCCGACCACGCGCCACGCGTCGCGCGCCGGCACGTCGAGATCGGCCGAGCCGGACAGGATCGGCGTTTGCGGCGCGTAGACGAGCGTGGACGGACGGGGTTGCGTTGCAGTACGTTGCAGCATGATGCCTCCTTGATGAATGATGCGATGACAGCGATTGATCAAACGGGGTACGTCTTCACCACGCGGGTTCGGGCTCGGCGTCGCGACGGGCGTCGTTCGCGCGCGGCGCCGGTTCGGGCGGCGGCGGCATGAAACCGCATTCGGCGAGATAGCCGAAGTGCGCATCGAGCAGCGCGTCGTCCTTGTCCGGATACGTGACGCCGAGCCGGCGCAGCGTCGCCTCGGTGCGCGCGTGATCGATCACGGCCATGTCGCCGATATCGTCCTGCCGGTCGTCGAGATAGAACGCGACGACGTCGAACAGCGCATTCGATTCGTCGATCGACAACAGCCGCTCGCGCCAGACCTCGGGCGCCTCGAATCGCAGCGGATAGCCGCGCCGCGCGAGTGCGCGCAGGTAGCCGGCCCAGTCGAGCGGACGCGGGTTGTGCAGATGGAACACGCGCTCGGTGCGCGCACCGTCGAGCGTGCACGCGACGATCGCCCGCGCCAGGTAATCGACCGGGCTCAGGTCGAACAGCCCGCCCTCGCTCGCGAGCGGCGCGCAGCCGAGCTGCACCGCGCCCTTGAGCAGCAGCAGGATCCGGTTGCGTCCCGGCTGGCACAGCCCCGTGCGCGAATGGCCCGTGATGTTGCCGGGCCGCAGGATCGTCGTGTCGATCCCGCGCGCAGCCGCTTCGGCAACGAGATGCTCGGACACCCACTTCGTCAGGTTGTAGCCGTTGTTGACGAAGGCAGGGCCGGCCTCCGACGGGGCCGCCTCGATCAGGCGGCCCGTCGGGCCCGTCGCGCTCGCCGCGGATAGCGTCGATACGAAATGCAGCGCCTTGCGGCGGCCGCTGCAGCACAGGCGGAGCAGTTCGAGCGTCGAGCCGACGTTCTCCGCGTGCAGGTACGGGTAGTCGTACACGTGATTCACGTGTGCGCCGTTGTGATGAATCGCGCCGACCTCGGCCGCGAGCGTCTGCCACACCGCATCCGACAACCCGAGGCGCGGTGCGCCGAGATCGCCGAGCAGCACCCGCACGCGCGGATGCCCGCACAGATGGCCGAGCCCGTTGACGAACGCCGCTTCGTCGAGCCGCCGGCGCGCGCTCGCATCGTCGTCGCCGCGCACGACGCAGTAGACGATCTGATTGGTGCGGCTGATCAGCTCGCTGAGGATGAAGCTGCCCAGGAAGCCGTTCGCACCGGTCAGCAGCACCGCGCCGGGGCCGTCGCCCGCCGGCTGGCCGGCCGGCAGTCGCACGTCGTCGGGCAGGCGGCGATCGTCGTGCACGCGCGCCGGCACGTTCGCGCCGCGCTCGCCCGTTTCGTCGGTCAGCAGCGCCGCGAGCGCGGCGATCGTCGGCCGCTCCATGAAACGCGCGAGCGCCGCGTTGCCGCCCAGTTCGCGCTTCACCGCCAGCATCAGCCGCGACACCAGCAACGAATGGCCGCCCAGTTCGAAGAACGACGCGTCGCGACCGATCTCGTCCGGCGCGAGTTCGAGCAGCGTCGCCCACATCGCGGCGAGACGAAGCTCCAGCGCGCCACGCGGTGCGTCGCGCGTGTCGCTCCCCGCACGCGACACCGGCAGGCGCGCGAGTGCGGCGCGGTCGATCTTGCCGTTCGGCGTCGCGGGCAATACGTCGAGCGCCGTGATGTCGTACGGCACCATGTAGTCGGGCAGCGTGGCGGCCAGCACGGCGCGCAGCGCATCGGGCGTCGCCGCCGCGTCGACCGGCTTCGCGGCGAACAGCCGGATGCGCTTGCGCTCGTCGGGCACCACCGCGCACTGGCGGTACAGCCCCGCCGCCAGCGCGGCCGTCTCGATCTCGCCCGGCTCGACGCGAAAACCGCGAATCTTCAGTTGCGCGTCGCGGCGGCCCACGTAACGCAGCGTGCCGTCCGGCTCCCAGCTCGCGATGTCGCCGGTCCGGTACATCGTCGCGCCCGGCGTGCCGTACGGATCGGCGACGAAACGCTCGGCGCTCAGATCGGGCCGGCCGAGATAGCCGAGCCCGACGCCCGCGCCGGCGATGCACAGCTCGCCTTCCTCGCCGGTGAGCGCCGGCCGGCCGTCGGCCGCGAGCACATGGCAGCGCGCGTTCGCGATCGGCCGGCCGATGCGCCGGTTGCTGTCGCCGGCGCGCAGTTCGCCCGTCGTCGCGAGCACCGTGCATTCGGTCGGGCCGTAGATGTTGTGCAGCCGCCGGTTCGCGCTCCAGCGCGCGATCGTGTCGGGGTCGCACACGTCGCCGCCCGTAACGAGATGCGCGAGCGCGGGCCAGTCGCAATCCGGCAGCGCTGCGAGCAGCGCGGGCGGCAGGAATGCGTGCGTGATGCGCGCGTCGGCGACGAGCATCGCGAGCGCGTCGAGTTCGCGGCGCTGCGCTTCGCTCGGCGCGACCAGCGTCGCGCCGGCGAGCCAGGTCGGAAACATGTCGAGCAGCGACGCATCGAACGCGACCGTCGAGAATTGCAGCACGCGCGACGACGCGTCGAGCGACACGTGCGCGCGATACCAGTGGCAGAACTGCACGATGTTCCGGTGCGACAGCATCACGCCCTTCGGCACGCCGGTCGAACCCGACGTGTAGATCGCGACCGCGCAGCGCGCAGCGCGATCCGCATCGCGCTCGAGCGGCCACTGGCCGGACAGCGCATCGGGCGAGGCGTCCGCGTCCGCTTTCGCGTGCGCGCCGCAGTCGATCACGTCGAGGTCGAATCCGTCGAGCAGTGCCGGCTCGACCGCACCGTCGACAACGAGCGCCTGCGCCCCCGATTCACGCAGGATCGTGCGGGCCCGCTCGGGCGGAAACGCCGGATCGAGCGGCACGCAGGTCGCGCCGGCGCCCAGCACGCCGACGATCGCCGGGTACAGCGCGACGCCCTTGTCGAGCCGCACCGCGACCATGCGCGGCGCGGCCGGCCGCGCGGCGATACGCGCGGCAACCTGGCGGGCACGCGTGACCAGCTCGCGATAGGTCAGCTGGCCGTCAGCCGCGACGAGCGCGCAGGCGTCCGGCGCAGCGGCCGCCGCACGCGACACGAGTTCGGGCAGCGACGGCTCGCTCGGCCACGCCGCGGCCGTGTCGTTCGACGCGTGCCAGCCGGCCAGCCGTTCGAGATCGAGCACGATATCGGCCGGCCCCGGCGGCGCGGCGCGCGGCGCGTCGTTCGGATCGCTCAGCTCGCGCGCAATCCCGCTCGCGACTTCGTGCATCAGATCGACCGCGCACGCGGCGATCTCGTCCGCGAGGTCGGCGCCGTTGAGCGCCGCGCCGAACGCGAGCGTCGCGTCGGCCAACACGCGCGTGTCGCCGGGCGCCGCATCCGAGAGCCACGCGACGCGTACCTCGCGCGGCGGAAACGCATCGGCGACGATCTCGCAATGCAGCGGCCGTGCATGGACGCAATGCACGGCGGGGTCCGGTGCGCCGCAGACGATCGACCACTCGGCCGCGTTGCGTAACGTGTCGGGCGCCGGCGCCGGCAGCAGCAGCGCATCGGCCGCGTCGCGCAGCGGGCCGTCGCGGCCGTCGGCGATACAGACGGTATGGCCGGTCGCCTCGAGTTCGGTCGCCAGCCGTGCAGCGAGACGGGTCTGGCCGCCGATCGCAATGATGATCGCTTTCATCAGAATTTGCTCCGAGAAACCGCGCCATTTCCCCTAAGGGGAGTTCCTTCGGGGCGGATGGCGGGAAGGAAAGGAGTGCTGTTGACAGGCAGCTTCTTCCACGGGTTAGTATGGCCGACATGATCCTCGTCTACCGCTACCGCGTGAAGTCGCTCAACGGACTGCTTAACAAGCAGAGCCGCGCGGTGAACTACGTGTGGAACTTCTGCAACGACACGCAGAAGCACGCGCTGAAGTGGGGCAAGAAGTGGCCTACAGGATTTGACCTGAACGTGCTGACGACCGGCAGCAGCAAGGAACTCGGTATTCACTCCGGCACGGTCAACGCGACGTGCGAGCAATACGCGAAGTCGCGCAGTCAGCACCGTCGGCCCTACTTGCGCTATCGCGGCAGAAAATCGCTGGGCTGGGTGCCGCTGAAGGGCCGTGACCTGAAGCGCGAGGGTGACGCGTTCTGTTTCGCCGGCAATACGTTTCGCGTGTTCAACAGCCGCCCGCTTCCCGAAGGCAAGATCAAGGACGGGACCAACTTTGCGCAGGATGCACGCGGCAACTGGTTTCTCAATATCGTGATCGAGACGCCGGATGTTCCGGCCCGACCTATCCGTTCCGGTGTGGGCATCGACCTCGGCCTGAAAGACTTCGCCACCCTTTCGACCGGAGAAAAACTGCCGAATGACCGGTTCGGCCGACGCGCGGCGGAAAAGCTCGCGAAAGCGCAGCAGGCGCGAAAGCACAAGCGGCATATCGCGAAGCTGCACGCCAAGGTCGCGAATGCCCGCGCCGATTTCCAGCACAAGCTCGCGCTCGATTTGGTGCGGCGCTTCGATTACATCGCGGTTGGCAATGTGTCGGCTGCGAAACTCGCCAGAACCAGGATGGCGAAGAACGTCTACGACGCGTCCTGGTCGTCCTTCCGAAACAAGCTCCGCTACAAAGCGATCGCGCACGGAGTCACGTTCGAGGAAGTCGACGAAAACGGTTCGACCCAGTCCTGTTCGTCGTGCGGATCGAAAGACAGCACGACGCGGCCGAAAGGTATCGCGGGACTGCGAATAAGAGAGTGGGCCTGCAGTGACTGTGGTGTCGAGCATGATCGAGATACCAACGCTGCGCTGAACATTCTCCGATGCGGACGTGCATCGCCAGGTGTGGGAATCCTCCGCCTTGAGGCGCAGCGGAGGAGGACGTCAACGACGTGACTCACAGGTAGTCGGACAAGGCCGCGCGGGTCGGCGCGTGATCGAGCAGGCCGCTCATCCGGAAGAACTGCCGGATGTTGACGATCATCGGATGCTGGCTCGTGATCGGATACGCGCCGACCATGTCGTCCGCGATCCGCGCACGCTCAGCGGCCGGCAGATCGAGCGCATCGATCAGGCGGCGATCGAACTGCAGTTGCAGGTCGGCGCTCAGGTATTCGCGCAGGAAGCACGGCAGCCCTTCGCCGAGCGCGAGCCGCGCGGGTTCGTCGATCTCCGACCAGTACAGCTTCACGAGATTGATCCAGAACGCCGAGTGACGGCCTTCGTCCGCGAGGTGATCGGCCATCACGCCCTTCACCGAGCGCTTGAGCGTCGCGTCGCGCGAGAACGCCGCGACTTCCGCCGTGACCGTGTTCTCCGAGATCGCGACGCACATCAGCTCCATGCCGTCGCGGTACTGCGCGCCGACCCGCTCGACCGCGCGCGGAATCGCCCGCGACAACTCGATCTCGCTGTTCGGCGGCAGCGGCGCGATGCCGGTGGCCTCCTCGACCTGCCGCAGGTAGTCCATCGCGACGTACGCGTGGTAGTCCTCGTCGATCACGACTGTCATCGCATCCTGCCGGCATGCGAACGGAAACGGGTGCGCGAAGCGGCCGCGCGCGATCCGCAACGCGGTGGCGTTGACGATCTCCGTCTCGAAGATGATCACGTCCTGAATGTACTTGTAGAAGCTTTGCAGCAGGACGAAATCGCGCACCGCATCGCCCGCGTCGACGATCGCCGGGTGCGCGCACAGCGGCTGGCGTTCGAGCGGGTAGTAGCGCAGTTCGTCGTCCTCGACGATCCGCCGCGGGCGCGATCGCACGGTCGCGCGCGCCTCCCAGCGATCGACGTGGCTCACGTAGGTGACGGCGGTCGTCATCGAGTGTCCTCCGGGGAACCGTAGTAATGGATTTCGAGCAGAAGGCAGCCCGCGTCGCTGCGGAACGGGCCATGCGGCGTGCCGGCCGGACGCACGAAGTAGCTGCCTTCCCGATAGGTCGCGCGGTACCCGCGCGTCGCGACGTCGACCAGGCTCTGGTCGCCGTCGATCAGATGCACTTCCTCGTGGTAGTCGTGCAGGAACGGCACGCGCGTGCCCGCGCCGGGATCGAACCGCACGATCCGGGTTCGGATGCCGCGCTTCGCGTGCTCGTCCAGCGTATCGACGAGCACGACCTGGTCGATGCCGTCTTCGAACGCCGCCGGGTGCTCCCACTCGAGCGCCGCGAAATCGACGATGCGCTCCGACAGCCCGCGCGCGTTCATGCCGGCACCACGTTGCGAGTCTGGCCGAGATGCGCGAGCAGCCCGTCCCACAGGCGCATGCGCTCGTCGATCGCATCGAGTCCGGCCTGCAGCGCTTCCTCGAGCTTCGCCGCGTCGCCGTCGGCCGCCTCGCGGATCATCGCGCGCGCCGCCGGCCCGTGCTCGCCCGAATCGACTTCGATGTGGCGATCGAGGTAATACACGAGCAGCGGAATCGACGAGCGCTCGATCTTCCATTCGTCGAGCAGCGTGCGGAACATGTCGGGAATCACGTTCTCGCGGCCGTAGAAGAAGTTGCCGAGCACCTGGTGCGTCGCGCCCGACGTGCACGCGGCCATCGTCGCCTCGACGAAGCGGATCACCGGCTCCGGCGCATCGACGGCCTTCAGCGCGGCCGACGCCGAGAAGCCCGAGCGCACCAGCGACACCATTTCCTCGATGCGCGACGTCGACGCGCCGACATCGCGCATCGCGTGCAGGTACAGGTCGTAGTGGCTCATGTGGCCGTTCGGCGTTTCGTCCGATTCCTCGCCGAGCACGATCTCGTTGATCAGGCGCGACGCGTTCGCGTTGCGCGGTGCGACCCACGGCACCGCGACGGTGGTCAGGTCCTGCTGCAGCCGCTTCACGAGCGACATGAAATCCCACACGGCGAATACGTGCCATTCCATGAACACGCGCAGCTCGTCGATGGTACGGATCGATCCAAACACCGGATGATGCGCGAGCCGCTCGTGCTGCTCGCCGATTTTTCGCTCCAGCCCTTCCAGTTGATTCACGGGACTCTCCTAGTAATGTCCGCTCGCGCCAGCCCACTGCGCCGGCTTCCGGCGCCGGAAACCGTTTCCGGCGAATTGCCTGCATGCCGTTTTCGGCTTGCGCAGCAATTTCAGGCGTCGATGCTAAATAAGCTGCAAATTTGCCGCCTATTCAAAACGGACATTCTCATATTCTTTCCGGACCAGACCACTCACCCATCCACGAAAGCCTTTACCGTCAAGGCTTTGACGCATTACCAACAAAATCGCACGGAATTGACAGCCGCAAATCGGGCTGTCTAGGATAAGAATTGCGATTCGTCAAAAATGAAATGCACGATGCGAATATGTATTTTTTATTAAACAAATACGCGCAATTAATTCATCCACCGGAATAAGCTTTCCAGGAGAAACGACGTGACCGATTCGACGCTTCAATTGCCGCTGTCCGCGCCGCAGCGGGATTTCTGGGAGGCCGCGCTCGCGTATCCCGTCCCGTCGACGCATATCTACGCGGCCGAGTATTTCGACATTCGCGGCGCGCTCGACACCGGCGCATTCGAACGCGCGCTGCGGCAGGTGATCCGCGAGGCGCAGACGCTGCACACGACGCGGATCGTGCTGGATGGCGACACGCCCGTGCGCGTGCTCGATGCTGCGCTCGCCGACGACTGGACGCTCGAACACGTCGACCTCGCCGGCACGAAAGACGCGCACGCCATCGCGCTCGCCGGCATGCGCGCACACTGCACGGGCGCGATCGAGCTGGCGCGCGGGCCGTTCTTCCGCCATACGCTGTACCGCATCGCGCCGGATCACTACTACTGGTATCACGGCTACGCGCACATCCTGGTCGACGGCTATTCGGGCAGCCTGATCGCCACGCGCGCCGCCGAGCTGTACAACGCATTCGCCTCGGGCGCCAAGGCGCCGCCCGCGCGCTTCGCGTCGCTCGCGGAACTGCAACTGGACGAAGACGCGTACCGCGCGTCCGAACAGTTCGCGCACGATCGCCGCTACTGGCTCGAGCGCTTCGCGGACCAGCCGCGCACGGTCACGCTCGCCGGCCCCGCACGCTTTCCCGAGCGCGACGACGGGCCCGACCTGCGCGAGACGCGCCTCGCCACCGCAGCCGAAAGCGCACGCCTCGAGGCGGTCGCCAGGGATCTCTTCACGTCGACGGTGCCGCGGCTCGTCACCGCGCTGACCGCCGCGTACCTGTACCTGAACACCGGCGCGCACGACATCGTGCTGTCGGTCGCCGCGATGGCGCGCACGTCGGCGCGCGAGCGCCGCACGCCGGCGCAGTGCGCGAACATGCTGCCGCTGCGCCTGCATGTCGAGCCGGGCCACACGCTCGACGATCTGTGCCGCCAGGCGAACCGCGAGATGATCGCGCTGCGCCAGCACCAGCGCTACCGGATGGGCGACCTGCACCGCGAGCTGACGTCGCTCGACAACGGCCAGGGCGTGTTCGGCCCCGAGATCAACATCATGGCGTTCGACTACGACCTGCGGTTCGGCGACTGCGTGACGACGTCGCACAACCTGTCGGTCGGCACCACCGACGACCTGATGGTGAACCTGACCGACCGCCGCAACGGCGAACCGCTGCGCTTCGACTTCGACGCGAGTCCGCAGTACTACAGCCGTGATGCGCTGAACGCCCACGTCGGCCAGTTCCTGACTTTCATGCGTGTCGCGCTCGACGAACCGTTCGCGACGCTCGGCGCGCTCGAGAGCCGGCTCGACTTTCAACCGGCGGCGCTCGCCGGCTGAGCGCCACCTGCGTCACCGTGTTGCCCCGTCAAACCGAATCACTACGGAGTCCTGTCATGTCCTATTCGGAATCGCGCTTCTGGCATCCCCGGCAACATCCGCTGGCCGCGTCGCGCTCGCCGATTCGCATCACGCGCGGCGAAGGCTGCTACCTGTACGATGACACCGGCCGGCCGTATCTCGACGCCGTCGCGTCGCTGTTCAACGTGTACGTCGGCCACGGCCGGCGGGAAATCAAGGAAGCGATCGTCCGGCAGCTCGACGAGCTCGAATATCACCCGGTATTCGCCGGGTTCAGCCATCCGCGCGCGGAAGAACTGTCGGCGCGGCTGGTCGGCATGCTGCAGCCGGAAGACATGAGCCGCGTGATCTTCGGCTCCGGCGGCTCGGACGCGATCGAGGCCGCGCTGATGATCGCGCGGCAGTACTGGAAGGTGTCCGGGCAGCCCGAGCGCACCAAGTTCATCGCGCTGCGCCAGGCCTATCACGGCTCGCACTTCGGCGGCAGCTCCGTCACCGGCAACACCGTCTACCGCCGCAACTACGAGCCGACGCTCGCCGGCTGCTTCCACGTCGAGACGCCGTGGATCTATCGCAACCCGTTCACGCACGACCCGGAAGAACTCGGCCGCCTGTGCGCGTCGCTCGTCGAGCGCGAGATCCTGTTCCAGGGCCCCGATACCGTGGCCGCCTTCATCGCCGAACCGGTGCAGGCGACGGGCGGCATCATTGTGCCGCCCGCGAACTACTGGCCGCTGGTGCGCGAAGTGTGCGACCGCCACGGCGTGCTGCTGATCGCCGACGAGGTGGTGACCGGCTTCGGCCGGACCGGCGCGGCGTTCGGCAGCCGCGGCTGGGGCGTCGCGCCCGACATCATGTGCCTGGCGAAGGGCGTGTCGTCAGGGTATCTGCCGCTCGGCGCGACCGTCGTCAACCGTCGCATCGAGAACGCGTTCGCCTCCAACCCGGGCGGCATCGGCACGCTGATGCACGGCTACACCTACTCGGGCCACCCGATCGTCTGCGCGGCCGCGCTCGCGAACCTGCAGATCATCGTCGACGAGGATCTCGCCGGCAATGCGGCGCGCGAAGGCGCGTACCTGCTGGAACGGCTGCAGCCGCTGGTCGACCGCTATCCGGTGGTCGGCGACGTGCGCGGCAAGGGTCTGCTGGTCGGCATCGACCTCGTGAAGGACAAGGTCACGCGCGAATCGATCGATCCGTCGGACGGCTATGCGGCCGCACTGGCCGACGCGGCGCGCGATGCCGGCGTGCTGATCCGCTCGCTCGGCAACCGGCTCGCGATCGCGCCGCCGCTCGTGATCGGTCGCGAGGACGTCGACCGGATCGCGCATGCGATCGAGCATGCGTTCGAAGCGGTGCCGCGCTGGACCGCCCGCTGAACGCGGCGGCGGGGGCGGCAGTGGCGGCGGTCAGCGCGCCGCCGCTTCCGCCGCCGCGAGGTACTGGCTCGGCGTGACGCCGAACGCGCGCTTGAAGGTGGCCGCATAGGTGGTCGGGCTGCGATAGCCGACCTGGTGCGCGGCCTGCGTGACGGGCATGCCGCTCGCGAGCAGCGCGAGTGACATCGACAGCCGCAGTTGCTGGCGCCACGCGGCCACGCTCATGCCGGTCTCGCTGCGAAACAGGCGCGCCAGATGGCGCGCGCTCAGCGCGGCGTCGCGTGCGAGCGTGTCGAGCGGCAGTTCGCAGTGCGGCTCGCGCTGCAGTCGCTCGCACAGCTTCAGCAGGCGCCGATCGCGCGGCAACGGCAACGTGAGCGGCGTCTGCGCGAGTTCGCTCAGTTCGTCGGCGAACAGGCGCGCGAGCGGATCGTGGTCGACGCTGCAATCGAACGGATGCGACACGCGCGTGGCGAGCTCGCGCAGCAGCGGCGAGACGGTCATCGCGCACAGCGTGGCCGGCAGCCGCGCGCCGAGCGCGTCGCCGAGATAGAGCGAGCAGAGCTGGACGTCGTCGGCCACGCGCATCGCATGAACGGTGCGCGCCGGAATCCAGATCGCGCGCAGCGGCGGGGTGATCCAGCGCTGGCCTTCGACGTCGAGTACTAATACGCCGCGCGTCGTAAACAATAGTTGCCCGGCCTGATGCGCGTGCGGGGCATACTCGTGAGCAAGCGCGCGGGCGGGGGCCGACGCGCAGGGCGGTTCGATCGCGCGGATCCCGCCGAAGGCGAACGCGCGCGCACCGGCGCGTGCGAGGAGAGGCACGTCTTGAACGCTGGTCATGGTCGATCAGTCCTGGTACGAAACCGGAGGGGTACCGCAACACGTGAAACGACGGGGGGACAGTGCCCGCACAAGCGGGCCCGTCGTGCGAACAGCCGCCATTAAACCGGCGTCGGCTTCGCCTCAAAACTGTCCTTTTGAACAGGATACGCGCGGGCCGCAATGCACGGCCCGCCCACACCGACGAGGATCACCGATGGACCTGACAATACTGCACGACTGTTTCGACGCACTACAGCGCGCACCCACCGCGGAAGCCGCGTTCCCGCCGATTGCCGCCGCCGCGGTCGCGCTCGGATTCCAGTATTGCGTGTACGGCTTGCGCCGCACGCTGCCGCTCGCCCGGCCCGACCTGCAGATCGTCGGCAATCATCCACGCGAATGGGAACACCGTTATGTGAAATTCGGCTACGTCACCATCGATCCGATCATCAAGCGGGTCGCGAGCCAGCCGCGGCCGGTCGTATGGAATGCGTTCGACGAACCGGGCGACACCGCGTTCTGGCACGACGCGGCGTGCTTCGGGATGCGTTACGGCTGGTCGCACGGCGGCTACGACCGGGCCGGCAATCTCGGCGTGCTGACGCTCGTGCGCGACACGACGCCGCTCGACGCGGATGAAATCTCGCGATTGCGCGCACCGTGCGCGAGCCTCTCGCATGCGGCGCATGCGTACCTGATGCCGCGCCTCGCCGATCCGATCGCGCCGGTCGGCACCGGGCTGACGCTGCGCGAGCGCGAGGTGCTGGCGTGGACGGCCGACGGCAAGACGGCCTACGAAATCGGGATGATCTTCGGGATCGCGGAGCGGACGGTGAAGTTCCACCTGCAGAACGCCGTCGTGAAGCTCGACGCGATGAACAAGACGCATGCGGCCACCAAGGCCGCGATGCTCGGGCTGCTGCCCTGACGGCGTGCGCGCGCCGTGACCTGAAAAAACAACCCGGGCCGGCCCTGCCGCCCGGGTTTCGACCCGCTTATGCGACGGCCTGCACCGCCGGCTGTCCGGCAAAGAAGGTTGCCTGCACAACCTCATCCGCGCGCGCATACGCACGGTTCACGCCGCTGATCACCGCACGAATCGACGCGGTCGTCAGGTTCGCATCGACCCCCACACCGAACGCGCTGCCGCGCACGCCCGCGCCGGCCAGTTCGGCGATCGCGATCGCCTTCGCATCGGCGCCCTGCGACAGCGCGCGTTCCTCGTAATGCTGGATCCGCAGCGGCGTGTGCAGCGCATGCATCAGCGCGTCGAGCGGGCCGTTGCCTTCCCCACGCAGCACACGGCGCTCGCCGTGCACGTCGGCGGTCAGCACGATCGTCTCGCGGCCGTCGCGCTCGGTCAGCTCATGGCCGACATAACGCAGCGGCGTGTCGCTTTCGACGTATTCCTGCTGGAACAGCGCCCAGATCTGCGCGCTCGTCACCTCGTGCCCGCTCTCGTCGGTCAGGCGCTGCACGGCCGCGCTGAAATCGACCTGCATGCGGCGCGGCAACGCGACGCCGTAGCCCTGTTCGAGCAGGTACGCGATCCCGCCCTTGCCCGACTGGCTGTTCACGCGAATGATCGAATCGTACGTGCGGCCGAGGTCGTTCGGATCGATCGGCAGGTACGGGACTTCCCATACGGTGTCCGCGCGCTGAACCGCGAAGCCCTTCTTGATCGCGTCCTGGTGCGAGCCCGAGAACGCGGTGAACACGAGGTCGCCGACATACGGATGGCGCGGGTGAACCGGCAACTGCGTGCATTCCTCGGACGTGCGCGCGACTTCGTTGATCTGCGAGAAATCGAGGCCCGGATCGACGCCCTGCGTGTACAGGTTCAGCGCGAGCGTCACGAGGTCGACGTTACCCGTGCGTTCGCCGTTGCCGAACAGGCAGCCCTCGATCCGGTCGGCGCCAGCCATCACCGCGAGCTCGGCCGCCGCGACCGCGGTGCCGCGGTCGTTGTGCGGGTGGACGGACAGGATCAGCGAATCGCGGCGCGCGAGGTTGCGGTGCATCCACTCGATCTGGTCCGCATAGTAATTCGGCGTGCCGATTTCCACCGTGGCCGGCAGGTTCACGATCGACTTGCGCTCGGGCGTCGGCTGCCACACGTCGAACACCGCGTCGCACACTTCCTTCGCGAAATCGAGTTCGGTCGCCGTAAACGTTTCCGGGCTGTACTGCAGCGTGAATTGCGTGTCGGTCGCCGCATCGGCGCATCGCTTGATCGTGCGCGCCGCGTTCACCGCGAGCTGCTTCACGCCGTCGCGATCGAGGCTGAACACGATCTTGCGGAATTCCGGCGCGGTCGCGTTGTACAGGTGCACGATCGCGCGCTTCGCGCCGCGCAGCGACGCGAAGGTGCGCTCGATCAGGTCGTCGCGCGCCTGCGTCAGCACCTCGATCGTCACGTCGTCGGGAATGTGGCCGCCCTCGATCAGTTCGCGGACGAAGTTGAAGTCGGTTTCGGACGCGGACGGGAACGCGACCTCGATCTCCTTGAAGCCGATCGCCACCAGCGTCTTGAACATCCGCATCTTGCGCGTGGCGTCCATCGGCTCGAACAGCGCCTGGTTGCCGTCGCGCAGGTCGGTGCTCATCCAGATCGGCGCCTGCGTGATCGTGCGCGACGGCCACGTGCGGTCGGGCAGGTTGACGGGCGTAAACGGTCGGTATTTGGTCGCGGGGTTTTTCAGCATCATGATGTCGGTCCTCGGTCTGTTTGTCGGCGAAGCGCGGCGCGGCGGCCATCGGCGTGATGAGCCGGGTCCATGCGCAGCGGTAAAAACGGCAAAAAAGCGGCACAACGGCAAAGCGGTACGGCAAACGACGGCCTTGGCGGTTGGGCGACCGGGACGGAGCGGAGTGGTGACGGAAGAAAGACGAACTCAGGCGCCGGTCGACAACCGGGGCCAGGTCGGTGATGCGGGGAAAATCTGGCGCTTCAGGAAAGAAGCAGATGGAAAGCGCGCAGCCGCAGACCCAGCCCGGAGAAGCGGGCTAGTAGTCGTAGCGAGAAGAGGAACTGGGCGGCGTGCATGACCGGCATCAAATCACAGGGTGGCCACGGCTGTCAACCGGGCGCATTCATTCCGCGTCGTCCCCCGACACGCGCGTTGGCGCAGAATCAGTCCAGTCCGATAGGCGGCGGCTGGCCCCATCGATATGCTTCACGGGTGCGGCGCCGGTGAGGCCCTATTCATGTTCGGAGTGAGTCGGTCCATCCTCTTCGCCGGTCGCCGCACACCCCTCCCTGCAATCGGGCTTCGGTGTGGGCGTTCGACGGTGGCCGGTGGGCGCGGCCACGACAGAGATGCTGATGTTGAAACGAAACGCTGCCATATGCGAACGCCGAGCGTCTGCTCCGAAGTCCGATTGCCCTCCGCCTCTCCCGCCCCGCTCGCGCATCGTTCAGGAAAACGATACACGCATCGATATAATTTATCGAATATATCGAAATCCACTTCATTAACTACATTTCACTCAATCGATTGGCATTGCTTTTCGATTTACTGAACAATATCCATTCACGTACGAATATTTTTTTATTTATTTTTCGTCATGCTCGGTACGTCGCGTTTCAAACGGCAAACGTTTGCGCGACGAGGCCCCTGGCCTTACCTAATAATCCACAGGAGAAAAGCATGGCTGATTCTCAAACGTCATCCAACCGCGCCGGCGAATTCTCGATTCCGACGAATACCGATTTCCGCGCGATTTTCTTCGCGAATGCCGCCGAGCAACAGCACATCAAATTGTTTATCGGCGACAGCCAGGAACCCGCCGCGTATCACAAGCTGACGACGCGCGACGGCCCGCGCGAAGCCACGCTGAATTCCGGCAACGGCAAGATCCGTTTCGAAGTGTCGGTGAACGGCAAGCCGTCGGCGACCGACGCGCGCCTCGCGCCGATCAACGGCAAGAAGTCGGACGGCTCGCCGTTCACGGTCAACTTCGGGATCGTCGTGTCGGAAGACGGCCACGACAGCGACTACAACGACGGCATCGTCGTGCTCCAGTGGCCGATCGGCTGACCTGACGCACGTTCGACGACCGACCGCCGCCGGCCGCGCCGCGTCCGCGCCGGCCGGCGGTTTGCGCCCGGTACGGCGGCGCCTCGCCCCCGGCCGGCCCCGCCCTCCCTCCGGAGACTCCCATGCCCCTCCTTTCGGCTTCGATCGTTAGCGCGCCCGTCGCGACGTCGGAGACTTACGTCGACATCCCCGGCCTCTACCTCGACGTCGCGAAGGCCGGGATTCGCGACGGCAAACTGCAAGTCATCCTCAACGTGCCGACGCCTTATGCGACCGGCAACAACTTCCCCGGCATCTATTTCGCGATCGCGACGAACCAGGGCGTCGTCGCGGACGGCTGCTTCACGTATTCGTCGAAAGTGCCCGAAAGCACCGGCCGCATGCCGTTCACGCTCGTCGCAAC
Organism: Burkholderia sp. 28_3; assembly: GCF_003253915.1. Classification (NCBI taxonomy): domain Bacteria; kingdom Pseudomonadati; phylum Pseudomonadota; class Betaproteobacteria; order Burkholderiales; family Burkholderiaceae; genus Burkholderia; species Burkholderia sp. 28_3. Next base: position 280,230 of record NZ_QKZF01000007.1, on the reverse strand, counting down.
GATCGACGTCGGCAGCGGCGTCACGTTCGTGAAGGGCCAGTGGAAAAGCGTGCGCGGCAGCGCGATGCACATCGATTCGTACGCGAGCCTGTCCGCGCTCGGCGGCACGGCCGCGCCATCGTCGTCGCAAGGCAGCGGCAATCAGGGCGCCGAAACCGGCGGCACCGGGGCCGGCAACATCGGCGGCGGCGGCGAACGCGACGGTACGTTCAATCTCCCGCCGCACATCAAGTTCGGCGTGACCGCGCTCACCCACGCGGCGAACGACCAGACGATCGACATCTACATCGGCGACGACCCGAAACCGGCCGCGACGTTCAAGGGCGCCGGCGCCCAGGACCAGAACCTCGGCACGAAAGTGCTCGATTCCGGCAACGGACGCGTGCGCGTGATCGTGATGGCGAACGGCAGGCCGTCGCGGCTCGGCTCGCGACAGGTCGACATTTTCAAGAAGTCGTACTTCGGGATCGTCGGATCAGAAGACGGCGCCGACGACGATTACAACGACGGCATCGTGTTCCTGAACTGGCCGCTGGGTTGATCGACGGCCATCACGAACCATCGCAATGGCGACGGGGCCCACCATGCATTGCGCATCGTTCGAGCAGTCATTTGCAGTCCCACTGCTGTACACCGCGCGCGGTCCGGCGAAATCCGTTCGCCGGTCATGCGATGCGGAACCTTCCATTCAGACGAGGACGACATGTCACAGCCCTTTACCCACGACGACCTTTACGCGCTGCTGCAACTCGCGGGCAACGACGCCACTGCCGTGCAGGCCAACGGCGATCAGGCCGTGCTAGACCGGATGCGCCAGTTCATGACCGCGCAGCTCGTCGAGAAACTGCCGCAATACGACGTGTTCGTCGATATCGCGACGATCCCGTACAGCTTCGACGTCGGCAGCTGGCAGAACAAGGTGAAAACCGATGCGGCAGGCGAGGTCGTTGCCTGCACGGTGACGTGGGCCGGCGCGCCGGGCGTGTTGCCCGGTGCCGCGGCGAAGTTCGGCGTCGGCGCGGTGGTCAATTACTTCTCGAAAGCGACACCGCAACCGGTGCAGCCCGCGCCCGCGCCGACCGGCGGCGGCGAACGCGACGGCGTCTTCAACCTGCCGCCGAACATCGCGTTCGGCGTGACCGCGCTGGTCAATTCGTCCGCACCGCAGACGATCGAGGTCTTCGTCGACGACAACCCGAAACCGGCCGCGACGTTCCAGGGCGCCGGCACGCAGGACGCGAACCTGAACACGCAGATCGTGAACTCGGGCAAGGGGAAGGTGCGCGTGGTCGTGACGGCGAACGGCAAGCCGTCGAAGATCGGCTCGCGGCAGGTCGACATCTTCAAGAAGACCTACTTCGGGCTGGTCGGATCGGAAGATGGTGGCGATGGCGACTACAACGACGGCATCGCGATCCTGAACTGGCCGCTGGGTTGACGCACGCTAGTCCGACGAGCGTCGCCACGCCGCCCGGCGTGGCGACTGGCCGGTGCGCGTCGGCCAGTCGCGAACCCGCGCCCGCGCCGCAAGAACGATCAAATACCCATCCGCCGATACCATCCAGTCCGCCCGACACCCTCATTGGCACACTATGGACCCGGTTGGACAAGCACGCTGGTTTATCGAAACCGACCTGACGCTCGACAGGATTTCCGGCCCGTTGCGACATGACGCGCTTCGGCTTCTCGCGCCCGTTCCCGATGAACACCGGCTGGCCGGCGATGCGCTATGTCCGCGTCGTTTCGCTGCGTCGAACTGGAACCGCAGCGGTATGCGGTCTTCGAGCACGCGGGGCACGTCTCCATACGCCACCAGACGTTCCACGGCATCTGGAACGGGGGGCTGCCGACCTCTGGGTTCAAAGCCGTGGACGCACCCGAGTTCGAGCGCTACAGCGGCGACTACGATCCGGTGACCGGGGCGGGCGTGCTCGAAATCCGGTTGCCGGCCGGGCCCTCTGCGTGAGCAACCGGCACCGATCGGCCGACGTCAGTGCACCGGCCACGACGGCAATCGCCGTCAGCGCTCCCACGTGCGTTTCGACGTGCAATCCAGTTTTGACAAAGATGGTTTTTCATCCCGTTGGGTCGTCGTGCGTTGGCCGGCAATCAGCCGGCATGCGGCGCCGAAGGCGCGGACATCGCCACGGGTTGCGCCCACGTGGCCGCCGCGAGCTGCACGCGCGCATCACGCGCCACACGGTTGAACGCCACGCGCTGCGCACCCTTCAGTTTCGTCGCTTGGGCGGCGTGCACAAGTTCGATCGGATCGACGAGGCGCGCATGCCGGCGCACCTCGAAGTGCAGATGGGGGCCGGTCGCCGTTCCCGTGCTGCCGACCGCGCCGACGCGTTGACCGCGCACGACGCGCGCGCCGGTTCGCAACGTCGGCTCGAACGCCGACAGGTGCGCGTAGTACGACGCGTAACCGCCGTCATGGCGAATCACCACGTACTTGCCATAGCCGCGCGGCTCGGTGCCGATGAACGTCACGACGCCGCGCTCCGACGCATGCACCGCGCGGCCCGCCGGCGCCGCGAGATCGACGCCCGAATGCACGTGACGCGCGCCGCTCACCGGATGCACACGCGCGCCGAATGTCGAGCTGATGCGCGTCGCGGCGACCGGCATCGCGAAGCGTGCGCCGCCGAGCGGCATGCCGTCGAGGTCGTAATAGGCACCCGGCGAGCCGGCCTGCGCGGCGAACCACACGGCCGCGACCCGCTGCCCGCGAAAGCGGACGTCGAGCGCCGTCACGCGTACGCGGCCCGGCCGCGTGACGTCGTGGTCGGGCTCGAATGCCACGCGGAAAGTGTCGCCGTGCGCGCCGCGCTGCTTCGGATCGACGCGCCCGGCCAGCATGCGGACGATCTGCGCGGCGACGCCGGCCGGCAGATCGGCGCGCGCCAGCGACGCGTGCAGGCTGCCGACGATCGCGCCGGCGCGCGTGCCGCGATCCGGCTGCGCGAGCGTGAACGGCTCGGCGGAGGCCAGATCGACCGGACCGTGCGCGAACGCCGGCTGCGCACCCGTCGCGGGCAACGCCGATGCCAGCCCGTAATCGAACCGCGCCGCATAGCCGCGTTCGACCGCACCGCGCGCGGTATCGCACAGCACGCGATATGCAACGCAGGCGCCGAAGCGCGCCACCGGATCGTCGCGCCCGGTGCCCGTGGACACGTTCCACGCATGCGACGCATAAGCGACGTCGAGCGGCGCGGCAGACGATGCACGCAGGCCGCCCCATGTCGTGCGCGCGGAATTGAAGAAAGGCACGTCGCCAAGATCGATGGTTTCCGCCGTCGCGGGCGCGGCCGGCGCGGCGTCGTGAAACGCCTGCGCTGCCGCGCCCTGTGCGCCGGCCACGCAGGCCGCCGCGACGATGCCGCGCAGGAATGCGGGACCGATCGGAAAACGGTGAACGCCGCGTGACGCGGGTTGACCTTGCTCGCGTGCGACACGGAAACGCAGGTCTGACCGCATGACGTCGTCACTCGCTATTCAATGAAAATCGGGAAAAAGCCGGGCGTCGCGCAGGAACGATCGTCGCGATCCGGCTACTCGACAGCGAGTGTATCGGCGTGGTCGAAACGGCTGAATAGGACTCGTCTTATTTGTTCAAAAAGCCGCTTAATACTCGTACTAAATCAGCGCAGCCGGCACGCCACGCATTCGCGCGAAACCGGCGGTGCCGTGTACAGTCGAGGGCTGCGCGGCGCGCGACACGCGCCGCGCATCGTGTCTTCAACACCGGAATCCCGTCATGTTTCTCGATCAACTTCATCCGGAACGCTGGACGTTCCTGTGGAACGCGTTGTCCACCCTCTCCCTCAAGCTGTCCGCCGCCCTGGCGCTGCTCGTCGCCGGCTGGTGGCTGTCGAAACGCATCGGCAACTGGCTGAACCGGCTGCTCTCGAACAAGGGGCGCGTCGACGATACGCTGCGGCCGATCCTCTGCGACGTCGCGGTATGGGGCATCCGCATCGTCGCGATCGTCGGCGCGCTGTCGCAGCTCGGCATCGAAACCGCGAGCATCGTCGCGGTGCTCGGCGCGGCCGGCCTGGCCATCGGGCTCGCGCTGCAGGGCACGATGCAGAACATCGCGGCCGGCATCATGCTTCTGCTGCTGCGGCCGTTCAAGGTCGGCGACTATATCGACGGCGGCACGGGCGTCGCGGGCACCGTCGAAGAGGTCGGGCTCTTCATGACGCGCCTGACGAAGCCGGACGGCATCTGCGAGTACGTGCCGAACAGCGCGCTGTGGGGCAGCTCGATCCGCAACTACACGCGCAACCCGACGCGCCGCCTCGATCTCGAAGTGGAAGTGTCCGTGCATGACGATATCGATCGCGCGCTCGCTGCGCTGCGTGCGCTGGCCGTGGCCGATCCCGACGTGCTGCAGGACCCCGCGCCGGACGTGATGGTGATGCGCTTCGACGACAGCACGGCCGTCGCGAACATGCGCGTGTGGACGCATACCGACCAGTTCTGGGCGATGCGCTGGCGTCTCGCGCGCCAGGTGCGCAAGACGCTCGCCGACGCGGATTGCGCGCTGCCGATCCGCACGCGGGAGCTGCACATCGTGCACGATGCGGCGCGCCGCGCGGACGAGGCGCGCGTGCCGGTCTCGTGACGCAACGGGGCGCGGCGCGCCCCGGCCGCGGCGTTACATCCGGACGATGTCGAGCAGCGCCTTCCTGCCGCTCTTGTACGTGAACACCGAGATCGCGCCGTGCCTCAGGTCGCCCTGCAGCGTGAAGCTCGTTTCGCCGATCACGCCGCGATAGTCGGTGGCCGGCATCGCGGCCAGCACCTTCGCGGGATCCGTCGAATTCGCGCGCTTCATCGCGTCGACGATGATGTAGACCGCGTCGTACGAGAACGGCGCATACACCTGCATCGGCTGGTGATAACGCGCTTCGTAGCGTTTCGCGAACGCCGCGCCGCCCGGCATCTTCTCGAGCGCGATGCCGGCCTCGGAACACACGACGTTGTCCGACGCCGGCCCGGCGAGCTTCGGCAGATCGGTCGAGCACACGCCGTCGCCGGCCAGGATCTTCGCGCGCATGCCGAGCTGGCGCGCCTGCTTCGCGAGCGGCCCGCCCGTCGCGTCCATCCCGCCATACATGATCGCGTCGGGGTTCGCGCCCTTGATCTTCGTGAGGATCGCGCGGAAGTCGATCGCCTTGTCGTTCGTCGCGTCGCGCGACACGACCTTCATCCCGGCCGCCTTCGCGGCCTTCTCGAATTCGGTCGCGAGGCCCTGCCCGTACGCGGTCGAATCGTCGACCACGGCGACCGTCCTGATCCCCATGTTCTTCGCCGCATACATCGCCAGCGCCGGCCCCTGCTGCGCATCGGTCGCGACGACGCGATAGGTCGTCTTGAAGCCCTGCTGCGTATACGTCGGGTTGGTCGCGGCCTGCGAGATCTGCACGACGCCGCCGTCGCGATACACGCGCGACGCCGGGATCGACGTGCCCGAGTTGTGATGGCCGACGACGCCGACGACCTTGTCGTCGACGAGCCGCTGCGCAACCTGTGTCGCGGTGCGCGGATCGCCCGCGTCGTCCTGCGCGTCGAGCTGCAGCGTGACCTTCCTGCCGCCGATCACGAGCCCCTTCGCGTTGATTTCCTCGACCGCGAGCCGTGCACCGTTCTCGCTGTCCTTGCCGAGGTGCGCGATCGCGCCGGTCAGCGGCGCGACGTGCCCGATGCGCACGACGTCGTCCGCCTGCGCGGCCCCTGCAGGCAGCGCGCACGTCAGCGCAACCGCGGTGGCGAATACCGTGTTGTGATGCCGATTCATGCTCGTCTCCTTCCTTGTCGCGCTTCGTTCGTGTTCGGATCCATCATTCGCCGAAGGTCGTGCCGCGCTTACGCACGCCCTTCGAATCCCAGCAATACGTTCACCGCGTTGATGCCGATCTCGTCGACCATGTAGCCGCCTTCCATCACGAACAGCGTCGGCAGGTTCAGGCGCGCGAGCGTCTCGCCGATCCGCAGGTAGTCGGGCGAGCGCAGCTTGAAATGGCTGATCGGGTCGTGCTCGAACGTGTCGACGCCGAGCGACACGACGAGCAGGTCGGGCGCATGCTTCGCGATCGCCGCCGCGGCGTGGTCGAGCGCTGCCGAGTAGGTGTCCCACCGCGTGCCCTTCGGCAGCGGCAGGTTCAGGTTGAAGCCCGCGCCGGCGCCCGCGCCGCGCTCGTCCGCGTAGCCGGAGAAGTACGGATACGACACCGACGGTTCGCCATGCAGCGACGCGAACAGCACGTCCGACCGCTCGTAGAAGATGTCCTGCGTGCCGTTGCCGTGGTGGAAATCGACGTCGAGCACCGCGACGCGCGCCGCGCCGCGCGCGATGCCGTGCTGCGCGGCGATCGCCGCGTTGTTCAGGTAGCAGTAGCCGCCCATGTACTCGTGCCCCGCATGGTGGCCGGGCGGGCGGCACAGCGCGAACGCGGCGCGCGCGCCGCCGCCCGACAGCAGGTCGGCGCCGGTCAGCGCCGAGTTCGCGCTCGCGCTCACCGCGTCCCACGTGCCGGCGTTGATCGGCGCGCCGGCGTCCATCGCGAAGAAGCCGAGCTTGCCGTCGATGAAGCCGGGCGGCGTCGCGGCCGCCGGCATCGCGCGCACCGGCCACACGAGCGGCAGCGCCTGGCAGGTGCGGCCGGTCGCGGTCCATTCGTCCCATGCGCCGGCGAGGAAGTCGACGTAGCGCGCGCTGTGCGCGCCGGCATAGCTCGCCCGGTCGAACGCACGCGGCGCGATCACGTCGCCGAGGCCGGCCGCGCGGACCTGCGCGAGCACCGTTTCGGCGCGAAGGGGGTGTTCGAACGACTCGGTGATCGCGCCGTCCTTCAGTTCGACGCCGCGATGCAGGTGGTGATCGCTGCTGTAGACCGTGAGCATGGTTGACCGTTGCAGGGATGACGGGGAAAGGGGTTGGCAACAGTCTATTGAGGCCGCCCGGCAATAGCTTTGCTTTTCAGCGCTTCGTTTCGTACAATTTTGAGAAAACTGTCTACAGAATGCCGAATATGAGCAAAAATCGCGCCTCAGTTGAACTGGACGGCGTCGACCGCGCGATGCTCCGCCTGTTGCAGGAAGACGGCGCGCTGTCGAACGCCACGCTCGGCGAGAAGCTGTCGCTGAGCGTCACGCCGTGCTGGCGCCGCCGCAAGCGGCTCGAGGACGAGCACGTGATCACCGGCTATCAGGCGAACCTCGACCGGCGCGCGCTCGGCATGAACGTGTTCGCGTTCGTGCAGGTGACGTTCAACATGCATTCGGGCCAGGATTCGGATCACTTCGAGGACGTGATGCGACGTCACGACGAAGTGACGTCGTGCCACAAGATCACCGGCGCGGCCGACTACATCCTGCAGGTCGTCGCGGCCGATCTCGACGCGTATGCGGAATTCGTCGAGCGCGTGCTGCGGAAACAGGCCGGCGTGTCGTCGATCCAGTCGAGCCTCGCGTTGCGCGAGGTGAAGTTCTCGTCGCGCGTGCCGGTGCCGGACGCGTGACCGTTCATGCTTTGCAGGCGCCCGCACACGGGCATCCGCCGCCGATCGTCATCCCATGGAGCGCTACCCGATGAAACGTTACTCACCCGCCGCGTCGTTTGCCGCCGCGATCGCCTGCGCATTCGCATTGAGCGCCTGTGCGACGCCATCGTCCACGCCGGCCAATGCGTCCGCGCCCGCCGACACTGCCGCGCAAGCGGCCCCGCCGCGGGTCGGCGGCGATCGCGACGCGCACGGCTGCATCGGCTCGGCCGGCTACGCATGGTGCGAACGAACCCGGCAGTGCGAGCGTCCATGGGAACTCGCGAAGGCGCAGGGGTTCGCGAATTCGGCGCAGGCGTATGAGCAGTTCTGCCGGAGCGGCGGAGCGAAGTGAAGTGAAGTGAAGTGAAGTGAACTGATGTAGCCGTGAACGGGTCGCGGTGCAACGCCGCGACCCGGTGACGTTCCGGTCTGTTGCATGGCCTGCGTGACCGTCCATTCCGCCCCGTTGATCCCCCTCGATTTTCCCGCGTCGCACACCGTCATTCCGGAAACCCGGACGCGCAAAAAACCCCACGAAAACAGGGATATTCGTCGCCTGCGACACGTTGTCCGAGTTCGGTTATATTACGCGCCCCTTGCCATCCCGCCCCCCGCAAAACGTGTCGCGCGCGGCCGCTTTCGACGCAGCCTGAAGCGCCGTCCGCTCAGGCCCGCCACCCGGGCCGGGCGCGTGGCGCACCGTCGCGACGCAGGCCCTTGCCTGTTCGCGGGAAGCCGATCCGAAGGTGTCCTTCCGAATCGCTTCGTGTGCGCCAATGCAACGGCGTGCAGCGTCGATCCGGAATTCCGGATTCGTGGTCCGGATCTCCGGACCCGTGTTTCGACACGACGGAACCGCGCGCCGGGCGGCATGGCAAACCGATGCATCCAAGTTGAAAAAGGGATCTGCTGTGATCAAAACGTTACGGGTAATACTGTCGGCGCTCGCGCTGTGCGTCGCGACATCGTCCGCGCACGCCGCCGACACGAAGAAGGTCGACGTCCTGCTGGTGGGCGGCGGCATCATGAGCGCGACGCTCGGCGTCTGGCTGCACGAGCTCCAGCCCGACTGGTCGATGACGATGGTCGAGCGCCTCGACGGCGTCGCGCTGGAAAGCTCGAACGGCTGGAACAACGCCGGCACCGGCCACTCGGCGCTCGCCGAGCTGAACTACACGCCGGAGAAGGCGGACGGCAAGATCGACATCTCGAAGGCGATCGAGATCAACGAGTCGTTCCAGATCTCGCGCCAGTTCTGGGCGTGGCAGGTGAAGCAGGGCGTGCTGAAGAACCCGCACTCGTTCATCAACTCGACGCCGCACATGAGCTTCGTCTGGGGCGACGACAACGTCCGCTTCCTGAAGAAGCGCTACGAAGCGCTGCAGGCGAGCCCGCTGTTCCGCGGGATGCAGTATTCGGAAGACTACGACCAGATCAAGCAGTGGGTGCCGCTGATGATGGAAGGTCGCGACCGCAACCAGAAGGTGGCCGCGACGTGGACGCCGATCGGCACCGACGTGAACTTCGGCGAGATCACGCGCCAGTTCGTCGGCTACCTGAAGACGCAGCCGAACTTCACGCTGTCGCTGTCGAGCGAAGTGCGCGAGATCACGCGCAACGCCGACGGCACGTGGCACGTGTCGTGGGTCAAGCTGCACTCGGATGAACCGCCGCAAGCCGTCGACGCGAAGTTCGTGTTCATCGGCGCGGGCGGCGGTGCGCTGCACCTGCTGCAGGCGTCGGGCATCCCCGAAGCGAAGGACTACGGCGCATTCCCGGTCGGCGGCTCGTTCCTCGTGACCGACAACCCCGAAGTCGTGAAGCAGCATCTCGCGAAGGCCTACGGCAAGGCGTCGGTCGGCTCGCCGCCGATGTCGGTGCCGCACCTCGACACGCGCATCATCGACGGCAAGAAGATCATCCTGTTCGGGCCGTTCGCGACGTTCTCGACCAAGTTCCTGAAGAACGGCTCGTACTTCGACCTCGCGAAGAGCACCAACCTGCACAACGTCGCGCCGATGATGCGCGTGGGCGTCGACGAATTCCCGCTGGTGCAGTACCTCGCCGGCCAGCTGATGCTGTCCGACGACGACCGCTTCAACGCGCTGAAGGAATACTTCCCGAACGCGAAGAAGGAAGACTGGCGCCTGTGGCAGGCCGGCCAGCGCGTGCAGATCATCAAGCGCGACCCGGTCAAGGGCGGCGTGCTGAAGCTCGGCACCGAGATCGTCGCGTCGCAGGACGGCAGCATCGCGGGCCTGCTCGGCGCGTCGCCGGGCGCGTCGACCGCCGCGCCGATCATGCTGAACCTGATGAAGAAAGTGTTCAAGGACAAGGTCGCGACGCCCGAGTGGCAGCAGAAGATCCGACAGATCGTGCCGAGCTACGGCACCAGGCTGAACGACAGCCCGGCGAAGGTCGTCGAGGAATGGACCTACACGAGCGACGTGCTGCAACTGTCGCCGCCGCCGAAGATCGACCTCGGCGCGCCGTCGCAGGCCACCGGCGCCGCGCCGGCCCGCCCGGCGAAGGCGTCGGCCGACATGGCGCTGTAACGCGCCCGATGCCGCGCGACACCCGCGCGACACCCATGCGGCACCGTGATGCCGCCCGACACGGCCGCCCTCCGGGGCGGCCGTTTTTCCTGGTGCGCACCGGGCGAAAGCACCGGCTTCCGCTAGAATTGCGGCACGCGCGACGCCGTCGCCGCCCGATCCATCATCCGCATCGACCCAACCCGAGCCACGCCGGTGCGGCCCGCGCCCGAGCCGCGCGAGCGCCGCCCGCCGTGGCCGCGCCCGCCCGGGCGCGCCATCAACCGAATTCAGCTGGAGAAAGACCGTGTTTACCTGCCGAAACCAGAGCTGCGGCACGCAGTGGGAGCAGTCCGACGTCGTCATCAAGGACGAAGGCCAGGGGCTGCTGTTCCGCTGCCCGCTGTGCGGCGCCCGCAACTATCTCGAACGCTTCGAGGACGACGAAGGCAACGTCGTCTACGAGCAGATGGAAGGCCGCCCCTACCTCGGAGACCTGTCTTGACCCAACCGACCGCCACGCCGTTCAGCGCGCTGCCGCTGACGCCCGCCACGCTCGCGAACCTCGCGCAGCTCGGCTATGTCGACATGACGCCGATCCAGGCCGCGAGCCTGCCGATCGCGCTGGCCGGCCAGGACCTGATCGCGCAGGCGAAGACGGGCAGCGGCAAGACCGCCGCGTTCTCGCTCGCGCTGCTCGCGCGCCTCGATGCGCGCCGTTTCGACGTGCAGGCGATGATCCTGTGCCCGACGCGCGAGCTGGCCGACCAGGTCGCGCAGGAAGTGCGCCGCCTCGCGCGCGCCGAGGAGAACGTGAAGGTGCTGACGCTGTGCGGCGGCACGCCGATGCGCCCGCAAGCGCAGAGCCTCGAGCACGGCGCGCATATCGTCGTCGGCACGCCGGGCCGCATCATGGATCACCTCGATCGCGGCAACCTGAAGCTCGACGCGCTGAATACGCTGGTGCTCGACGAAGCTGACCGGATGCTCGACATGGGCTTCTTCGACGACATCGCGAAGGTCGCGCGGATGTGTCCGACGACGCGCCAGACGCTGCTGTTCTCCGCGACCTATCCGGACGGCATCGCGAAGCTGAGCCAGCAGTTCCTGCGCAATCCGAAGGAAATCAAGCTCGCGGAACGCCACGACGACAGCAAGATCCGCCAGCGCTTCTATGAAGTGACCGAGGACGAGCGACTGCATGCGGTCGGCCAGTTGCTGAACCACTATCGGCCGGTGAGCACGATCGCGTTCTGCAACACCAAGCAGCAGTGCCGCGACCTGCTCGACGTGCTGCACGCGCAAGGCTTCCACGCGCTCGCGCTGCACGGCGAACTCGACCAGCGCGAGCGCGACCAGGTGCTGATCCAGTTCGCGAACCGCAGCTGCTCGGTGCTGGTCGCGACCGACGTCGCCGCGCGCGGGCTCGACATCGCGCAGCTCGAAGCGGTGATCAACGTCGACGTGACGCCCGACCCCGAAGTGCACGTGCATCGCATCGGCCGCACCGGCCGCGCGGATCAGGACGGCTGGGCGCTGAGCCTCGCGAGCATGGACGAGATGGGCCGCGTCGGCGCGATCGAACAGGCGCAGAAGCGCGAGGTCGAATGGCATCCGCTCGCCGAGCTGAAGCCGGCGGACGACAGCGTGCTGCTGCCGCCGATGGAAACGCTGCAGATCCTCGGCGGGCGCAAGGACAAGATCCGCCCGGGCGACGTGCTCGGCGCGCTGACCGGCGACGCCGGGTTCGACGGCAAGCAGATCGGCAAGATCAACGTGACCGAGTTCTCGACCTATGTCGCGATCGAGCGCGGCGTCGCACGCGACGCGCTGCGCAAGCTCAATGCGGGGAAGATCAAGGGCAAGCGCGTCAAGGTTCGGTTGATGGACGAGGAGTAAGCGGACAGCGGCGTGAGCGGTCGCAGCACCGTCGTGCGCCGCCCCCCGCGTCACGCGAGTTCGGGATAGCCGTGCGCCGCGGCTGCCTGCGCGAACCGCGCAATCGTGTCGTAGTCGGCCGGCGACAGCCGGTCGAATCCCTTCAGCCTCAGCACGCGCGCCCGTTCCGCGTCGGCGCCGACCGCGCGGTCCAGCGCATCCTGCAACGCGACGACCTGCGTATCCGCCAGCGCCGCCCGCGATGCGACGAACGGCAATCCCGGCGCGGACGCCGTCGTGCCGATGATCCGGATGTCCGTCAGCAGATCGGGCAGCGCGTCGCGCACATACGCGAACGTCACGCAGTCGATCGCCGCGCAATCGGCTTCTCCCGACGCCAGCGCACGCAGCACGTTCAGGTGCGAACCGAACGGCGTGACCGAGCCGAAGAACCGTCCGTCGTGCGCATGCGGCGCAACCGCGTGCCGGAATGCATTCATCCCGCTGTGTGAATCCGCGCCGTTGAAGGCGGCCCGCAACCCGCGGCAGGCGGCGAGCGTCGTCGCGCCGCCCGCATGCACGCGCGCCGATACGACCAGCACGCTGCTGTAGCACGCCCCGTCGCAACCGTCCGCGTCGAAAATCGGGGTCGCAATCAATCGCACGACGTCGCGCAAGCCGAGCATCCGGTACGGGTAGCCGCAGGTCTGCGACAGCAGCAGGTCATCGCGCCGCCACAGCGCCTGCAGGTCGTCGAACGGCGCGTCGGGCAGCGCGACGTCGGCGGGCCCGCCCGCGTTCGCGAACGCATCGAGCGCGTCGCGCAGCAGCGCGCGCCACAGCACGGCATGGCGCGGCGTCACGTTGTACATCGGCAGGACTGCGATCCAGGGGTTCATGCCGGCATTCTACGCATCGGCGGCGGCCCGGATGCTTATCGGCCGCCAGACGATAAGCAAATGCGAATCGATTGGTTGGCGTAGTCGCCCCGCCCCGGTACCGTTCGAATGCCTGCCGGCGCGCCACCGTGCGCGATGCCGGACAGGCCGACCGTGATCCGCGAGACACCAGCGCACCCGGGCCGAGCGCCCCGGTTCCATCGCTCGTTCCCCGCACTGCCCGATCCATCTGCCTCAACGCCATGGCCGAATACTTCGACGTCGACCACGCGCGCGCGATCGCCGCGCTCGACGCCCGCTTCACCGCCCGGACCGAGTGGCCGACCTGGCTGCTGGTCGTCGTCATCTACGGCGGCTGGCTCGCCGTGCTGCTGCTCGTGCGCGACGGGCACCTGTCGCTCGGCGCCGCGACGCCGCCGCTGATCCTGCTCGGCGCGTGGCACCTGTCGCTGCAGCACGAGCTGCTGCACGGCCATCCGACGCGTTCCGCCTTCGTGAACAAGCTGCTCGGCTATCCGCCGCTGACGATCTGGTATCCGTACACGCTGTATCGCGACACGCATCTCGAGCATCATCGCGACGAGGACCTGACCGTGCCGGGTGTCGATCCCGAAACGAACTACGTCACACGCGAACGCTGGGCGCGGCTGCCGCGCTGGCGCCGGGCGCTGACGGTCGCGCGCAAGACTTTCCTCGGACGCATCGCCGTCGGGCCGCCGCTCGCCATCGCCGCGACGTTCCGCGATGCGTTCGCCGCGTTCCGGCGCGGCGACTTCCGCTATCTGCCGATGTGGGCGACGCATGCCGCGTGCGTGGTCGCGCTGCTCGCCTGGCTGCAATGGGCGATCGGCGTGCCGTGGTGGTACTACCTGCTGGCCGTCACGTGGCCCGCGCTGTCGCTCGCGATGATCCGCTCGCTGTACGAGCATCGCGCCGCGCCGCATCCGAAAGCGCGCATCACGATCAACGAAGCCGGCTTCGCGATGCGGCTGCTGTACCTGAACAACAACTATCACCTCGTCCACCACGACCTGCCGAAGCTGCCGTGGTACGACCTGCCGCGCGCGTACCGGATGCGGCGCGCTGCGTATGCGGAGAAATGCGGCGGCTTCGTGATCCGCGGCGGGTATCGCGCGTTGCTCGCGCGCCATGCGTGGACGCCGACCGATCCGCCCGTGCATCCGTTCGACGCAGGCACGGCATCGCTGTCGACGGGCAGCGGGATCAAGGTGGCGGTGGTCGACAGGGTGTTGCAGATCAGTACCTGACGTCAGACGTTTCCGCGTTTCGGCGCCCATCCTTACGAAAAGCCGACAACGTCGATCGCCGCCCGCGAATTGCCAATTGCGCCGGCAATGCGCAGAATGGCGGCTCATCCGGGGCTTCCAACAATCATTCGCCCCGGCTCCGCCGCACGGCCGCGCGCCGCCTTCCCCGACGACGATGCAACCCAACACCCCACCCGGCGCGATCCGCACGCTCGGTAACGACTGGTCCGTTTCCGCGATAACCGCAGGCTTTCTCGCGGTCCTGATTTCGTATGCGGGCCCGCTCGCGATCTTCTTCCAGGCTTCGCAGGCCGCGCATGCGTCCAACGACATGGTGTCGTCGTGGGTCTGGGCGATCTCGATCGGCGCCGGGGTATCGGGCCTGTTCGCCAGCTGGAAGCTGAAGGTGCCCGTCGTCACCGCGTGGTCGGCGCCCGGCACCGCGCTGCTCGTCGGCCTGTTTCCGCAACTGACGCTCAACCAGGCCGTCGGCGCGTACCTCACGGCTGGGCTGATCATCCTGGCGATCGGCGTCTCCGGCTATTTCGACCGGCTCGTGCGCCACATTCCGCGCGGCATCGCCTGCGGCATGATGGCCGGCATCCTGCTGCCGTTCGGCATGCACGCGTTCTCCGCCGCGTCGGCGCAGCCCGCGCTCGCGTTTGGGATGATCGCGGCCTACGTGATCTTCCGGCGCCTGCTGCCGCGCTACAGCATCGTGCTCGTGCTGTTGACGGGCGCCGCGCTCGCGACGTTGCTCGGGATGGCGCATCTCGGCAACGTGTCGCCGAGCCTCGCGCGTCCGATCTTCATCGCGCCCGAATGGACGTTGGGCACGACGCTCAGCCTCGCGCTGCCGCTCGTCGTCGTCAGCCTCACCGGCCAGTTCCTGCCGGGGATGGCGATCCTGCGCGTGTCCGGCTATCACACGCCGGCGCGCCCGATCATCACGGCGACCAGCGTGATGTCGCTGCTCGTCGCGTGCTTCGGCGGGATCACGATCGTCGTTGCCGCGATCACCGCGGCGCTGTGCACCGGCAAGGATGCGCACGAGGATCCGGACCGGCGCTACGTCGCCGGGCTCGCGAACGGCGTGATCTACCTGATCGGCGGGCTCTTCGCGGGCACGATCGTCACGCTGTTCTTCGCGCTGCCGAAGGCGTTCGTCGCGATTCTCGCGGGACTCGCGCTGATCGGCGCGATCAGCGCGAACGTGCACGGAATCTTCGAGGACGAGAACCACCGCGAAGCGTCGGTGATCACGTTTCTCGCGACCGCGTCGGGGATGACCTGGCTCGGGCTCGGGTCGGCGTTCTGGGGGATCGTGATCGGGTCGGTGGCGTATGGGGTGTTGAACGGGGTGCGGCGGCCCGCGTGACGCACGCCGCGCACGGCCGCTTCATTCAATGCGCATGCCGGCGCACCAGTTGCGCAAGCACCTCCTCCAGCGTCGTCGTCCCGTACACCCGCTCCGACACACCGGCCTCCACATCGATGCGCCCCGCGTTGTGCACATCGTAGAGATCGACGATCAGCTGCGCATGACGCTCGCTGAGCCCGGCACGCAGTAGCGTCGCGCTCCACGTATCGCGCGGCAACTCGTGCGCGACGATCGCGCGCCCCGCCGCCGCGCCCAACGTCTCCGCGATCGCCGTCACGCTCACCCGCCGCGCACCCTCGACGCTGACGATGCGCGGCCCGCGCCCGCCTTCCGGCGCATCGAGCAGCAGCCGCGCCGCGACGACGCCCACATCGGGCGCCCAGACCGTCGGAAACACCTTGCCGACCGGATGGTGAAAGCTCGGCAGCACGCCGGTGCCCAGTGCGACCGGCAGCACGCGCGACCAGTTCTGCAAATGCTCGGCCGAGCGCAGCAGCGTCAATCGCGTCGGGATCGTCTTCAGCCGTGCCTCGAAGTCATGGAACAGACGCGTGATACCCGTATTGCCTGTAAGCTCCGCGCCGTAATCCGACAACGCGAGCAGCGCTGGCGGCGGATTCGCGGCGAGCGCGGCAGTCGCTGCGTCGATTGTCCGCGTCATCGTCGCGGCCGGATCGGGGTCGGCCGCCGGCACCGGGCACAGCATCTGCACGGCCCGCGCGCCGTCGATCGCCGCGGCGATCGCGTTCGCGTCCGTCAGGTCCGCGATCACGACATCGCAGCCAAGCTGCACGAAACGTTCACGATGGCGTGCGTCGCGCAGCACCGCGCGCACGGAATGGCCTGCGTTGCGCAAGGCCGTCACGGTCGACAAGCCGACGTTGCCGGATGCTCCGAAGATCACGAACACGATCCGCTCCCGAGGGATGAAAGTGCTGTGATTGTCGGCAAGCGCGGCCGGAAAGGCGCACACGGGAGGATGAATCGAGCAGGAAAGGATGACGGGATGCGAGCGCGGGTACGGCCCGCGCGTCCGTTGGCGCGCTAGCGACGCGGAGGTTTCGCGCCATCCTTACCGTCATAGGCCAGCCGCAACCCGCCCCGCACGCCCGACCGCGCGATCTCCGTCGGCGTCGCCCCCAGCACGCGGTTCATCCAGTTCGCCATATGGCTCTGATGGGCAAAGCCGGCTTCCAGCGCGATCTGGCTGATGCTGAGCCGGCCTTCGAGCAACAGCGCCTTCGCGCGCTCCACCCGGCGCCGCACGACGTACTGGTGCACGGGCATCCCGAGCGTTTCGCGAAACAGCACCTTGAAATGCGGCACGCTGATCGCCACGAGCGCCGCGAGCTCGGCCAGCGTCATGCGCCGGTCGAGATTCGCTTCGACATAGTCGATCACACGCGCCGCGGCCTTCGGCGCCAGCGTACGCCGGCGTTCGCGAAACGCGGGCTGGGCGTCGACCAGCCGCGCGACGAGCGCCGTGCACAGGCTTTCCGCGTAGAGCGGATCCGATGCGTCTTCCGCTTCGAGTTCAGCGGCCATCGCCCACGCGATGTGCTGCAGCCGCGGGTCGCGCACCTGCAGCCGCCGGCGGATCTGCGCGTGCGACGGCTTCAGTTCGAGCTGCTCGACGGTGCGCCGCACGAAGGTGTCGCTGAGCGCGATGTGCAGGATCCGGCAGTCGGCGCTGTCGGTCCACTGGCCGGGCAGACCAGCCGGAATCACGTCGACGTCGCCGTGCGCCTGGATACGGGACACGCGCTCGCCGTCGCATACGCAGTCCGCCCGCACCGGCGCACCGATATGCACGCCGATCCGGTGATGCTCGGCCGCCGGAATCCGGTACGTGCCCGCGCGAATTTCCAGCAGCGACGCGCCGAAGCCGCGCCAACCCAGCCCGCGGCTGGAGCGCAGGCTGACCGGGACGCCGTTGTCCGTCGGCGCGGCAAGAATCGGATCGCTCATTGATGGTCTCCACCAGATCAGGTGCCGAACGCGCATTGTGACGCGTTTCGGGCCGGCGTGCCGGCCGTGCGCGAGCGCCGCCGGATCAAGCAGAAAAGATCATCCGTTTCTGCTCGGGACGATCCTTGCGTGCGCGCCGGCGGGCGCCGCGCCGCTTACGATCCGCTCATCCGACACCTACGGAGCCCGTCATGCCCCATTCCTGCCCGCAACGCGCGGCGTTCATCGCGCGTTCGCCGTCCACCGTTCGCCCTTCATCCGGCCCCGACGCCCGCAATACACGCACCGCCATCGCCGCGTGGTGCCTGCGCGTGGTCGGCTGGTACCGGCTCGAACGGCTGCTCGCATCGATTCCCGACAGCAACGACGATTTCGGGCTCGCCTGACCGGCCGGTCGCGCCTACTTGCGTCGCCGCTCGTGCGACGCCACCGTCGCGCCGTCGATCACCGGCGCACCCTGCTTGATCAGGAAGTCGCGGAACAGCCCCGTCACTTGCGAGATCCGCCGGTCGGCGAGCGTCACCACATACCATTCGCGTTCGATCGGATTGCCGGGAAACGGCAGTTGGCCGAGCAGCCCCGTTCGCAGTTCGAGCGCACACGCGTGCAACGACAGGAACGCGACGCCGAGGCCCGCTTCGGCCATCTGCTTGATCGCCTCGTTGCTCGACAGTTCGGAACCCACATGAAAGCGATGGCCCGCGTTCTTGAACAGGCTCTCGACGGTCGAGCGCGTGCCCGCGCCGCGCTCGCGCACGAGCAGGTGCGCGGATTCGAGATCCTTCAGCGCGACGCGCTTGCGCTGCATCAGCGGATGGCCGGGCGCCGCGACGAACACCATCGGATGCTTCGCGAACTCGACCGCGTGCGTGCGCAGTTCCTTCGGCGCGCTGCCCATCACCGCGAGATCGATTTCATGCGTCGCGAGCATGCGGATGATGTCGTCGCGGTTGCCGACCTTGAAATACGTCTTCACGTGCGGACGCGTCGCGGTGAATTTGACGAGCAGCGGCGGGATCAGGTATTCGGCCGTCGTGATCGCGCCGATCCGCAGCGTGCCACCAAGATCGCCCGTCAGCGCGGCCACTTCGTCGCCGGCCTCGCTCCACAGATGCAGGATCTCGCGCGCGTAGCGCGCCACGATCTCGCCGGCCGCGGTCAGCTGCACGCCACGCCCCACCCGCTGCAGCAACGCGGCGCCCACGGCCTCCTCGAGCAGGCGAACCTGCAGCGACACGGCCGGCTGCGTCAGGTTCAGCTCCTCGGCCGCGCGCGACACGCTGCCGAGCCGCGCGATCATGTCCAGCGCCTTCAGCTGCCGGAACGTCGCGGTCTTTCCTATAAGTGAATACATATGAGTCGCTTATAAACATTAAATTGTTCGAGTGGGTTCGAAACTATATCGTCGGTTCTTGAGCAATGTCATCCGAATCGTCATTCAGCGGGAGCCCAACATGGACAACACCACGCCCACCCTTGCAACGGACCGCGCACCGCGCGTGCCGCGCATCGTGATCGTCGGCGGCGGCGCCGGCGGCCTGCAGCTCGCGACGCGTCTCGGCGATACGGTCGGACGCCGCGGGCAGGCCGACGTCGTGCTCGTCGACCGTTATCCGACGCACTTCTGGAAGCCGCTGCTGCACGAAGCCGCATCGGGCCATCGCGATCCGGCCTCCCACACGATCGAATACGCGGCGCAGGCGAAGCGTCACGGCTTCCGTTTCGTGCAGGGCGCGCTGCGGCGGGTCGACCGCGCGGCCCGCACGGCGACGATCGCGGCCGTGCGGGATGCGGACGGCACGGAAATCCTGCCGCAGCGGGAACTCGACTATGACGATCTCGTGCTGGCGGTCGGCAGCGTGACGAATTTCTTCAATGTGCCGGGCGCCGAGCGTCATGCGCTGCCGCTCGAAAACCTCGACCAGGCCGAGGATTTCCGCCGCAAGTTCCTCGCTGCGTGCACGAAGGCGAATCACCTGGCCGAGCAGCAGCCCGCGCGGCGGGGCGCGCCGATCTGCATCAACGTGATCGGTGCGGGCGCGACGGGCGTCGAGCTGGCCGCCGCGCTGCGGCACGCGATCCAGCAACTGACCACGTACCGCTTCAAGGCGCTGGTGTCCGCACGCGACGTGCACATCCGGCTGATCGAAGGCGGCCCGCGCATCCTGCCGGCGCTCGACGAACGGCTGTCCGGCAAGATGCACGCGCAGCTTCGCGCGCTGAACGTCGACGTGCTGACCGATACGCGCGTGGCGGAAGTCGGCGCGGATGCCGTGACGACCGCGGCGGGCGAACGGCTCGCGAGCGACATCACGATCTGGGCGGCCGGCGTCGCCGGCCCCGCGATGCTGCGGGACATCGGCGACATCGCGCTGAACCGCTCGAACCAGGTGATCGTGACCGACACGCTGCAGACGCCCGACGATCCGCACGTGTATGCGTTCGGCGATTGCGCCGCATGCCCGTCGACCGGTGCCGGCGGGTTCCTGCCGCCGCGCGCGCAGGTCGCGCACCAGCAGGCCGTGTATCTGGTCAACGCGTTCGCGCGCCGCGTCGCCGGCAAGCCGGTGGCCGGCTTCACGTTCCGCGATGCGGGCACGGTCGTGTCGCTCGGGCATGCGGGTGCGGTGTACCAGGCGGACATCGGCGTGCGCTCGCGCTCGCTGATCGTCGACGGGTTGGCGGCGATCGGGCTGTACAAGTTCCTGTATCGCAAGCACCTGTTCAGCGTGGTCGGCGTGAAGCGCGCGCTGTTCCAGTCGCTGAGCCACTGGCTGCAAAGCCGTAACCAGCCGTCGATCAAGCTGCACTGATCGCGCCTGTTCGCGCGCCCCCTCGCAACGCGGCATATCGGGCGGGCATCGCTCGATATGCCGTTTCCTTATATGCATATGCGCGATGCATCCAGAATGTGCGCCATGCTGGTGCATCACATTGAAGGCCGTCGATGCGCTGCCATTCGCGCGGAAAATGCCGTGCGACACGTGTCCCGCACCCGCTCTGGCTTGCCACCCCATTCATTAGTCGAATCGTATGAGTCGGCTAAAAATATTAATTGGTCGCATTTTCCGGATCGACGCTAAGGTGTGTGGCATTCCCGTCGGCGAACGGATCATCACGTTTCTGAAAAGGAATCACCGTGGTCATCGAAGCCATCGTCACCCGTCTCGACGCAGCATTCGCCCAGATCGAAGCAACACCGGATTCGCGCGAATCGCGCCATCAGCGCGACGCGATCATCCAGTGGCTCGACCGAGCATCGGAAGAAGGATATCGACTCGGTCTCGTCACGACGCTGCCGGCCGCACGGCTCAGCGACATGTTCGAAGGCCAGTTCGGCCGCGCGAACCTCGACCGCTTCTCGGTCGTCGTCACGGATTCGGATCAACAGGACTCCGGATCAAATCAACATCCGTTCGATGTCGCGTTGCAAGCGCTCGGCGTGCCGCCGGAGCGCGCGGTCGGGATCGCGAGCAGCGAACCGGAACGCCGCGAAGTCGAACATTTCGGCCTGTCGCGCTGCGTGAACATCACCGATACGGTGCGCTCGATCGCATCGGCCGGGCTGCACTGAACGCCCGCCCCCGGGCCGGCCGCAGCCGGCCATCATCGTCGATCCGGCGGCAATCCGACGATTGTCCGACCGCATCCTGACATTCTGCTGTCAAAGTCGCTTGCAACACTCCGGGGCTCGACCACATTGCCCCGGAGACGGCACGACGCGCATGCGCATCGTGCCGTCCGTTGCCCGCCACGATGACACGCCCGACCCGCACCGCCGCCGCCCTCACGATCGCCTGTCTGTTGCTCGCCGCCTGCGGCGGGGATGACGACCCGACGCCGCCTGCCACGTCGGCCGACAACAACGGCACGGCGCCCGCACCTCAACCGCAACCTCAGCCCACGCCTGACCCGGCGCCCGCGACCTACTACCAGACGAAGACGCCGTACCGCCCGCAGCAGGACGCCGCGACCTACGAAGCGCCGCCGGCCGGCTACGCGCCGGTCTACACCGAACTCGTCGCACGGCACGGCTCGCGCGGGCTGTCGGGCTTCAAGTACGACGGCGCGATCTACGCGATGCTGGTCAAGGCCGAGGCTGACGGCGCGCTGACCGCGCTGGGCGCGCAACTCAAGGCCGACACGTACGCGATGATGAAGGCCAATGCGCTGCTCGGCTACGGCGTGCAGGGCATCTCGACACCCGGGTACGGCAACCTCACGCAAACCGGCATCCGCGAACATCAGCAACTCGCCGCGCGTCTCGCGCAGCGGCTGCCTGCGCTGTTCGCCGCGGGCAACCGGCAGGTGGTCGTCGTCAACTCGGGCCAGGATCGCGCGGTCGACAGTTCGACATATTTCTCGGCGGCGCTCGTTGCCGCGCAGCCGGCACTGGCGCCGGCCATCACGCTGCCGGCCGCACCGGCCGGCTATCCGGCGAACGCACCGGTCTCGCAGCCGGCCGGCACCAATCGCTTCCTGCTGTATTTCCATTCGCTGAAGCCGGCCACCGATCTCGTGACCGACACGAGCGATCCGTACTACGCGACCTATCAGGCGAGCCAGGCATACCAGGCCTATGCAAACGACGCGACGGTGGCCGCGAAGCTGAAGGCGATCAAGGCCGCGCCCCAAGCGGCCGACGTCGCGCAAACGGTGCTGTCTGCGCTCGTGTCGCCGGCCTTCATCGCGAAGCTCGGCACCGACGGCTACACGTTCGCGAACACCGGCACCTATGCGTTTACATCGACGGACGGCAAGTTCACCAACACGCTGAAGGGCGACGGCAAGACGAAGATCGCGACGGCCGTCGATGCGGTGAACGTGCTGTACAACCTGCTGCAGGTTGCGCCGGCCATGACCGCGGAAACCGGCGGCGTCACGATGGAGAAATACATCGGTGCCGAGCAGGCGCAGTATCTCGCGTACCTGCAGGACGCCGAGGACTACTACCAGAAAGGGCCCGGCATCCAGGAAGCGAACCCGGTGACGTACCGGATGGCGAAGGTGCTGCAGGACGATTTCTTCGGCGAAGTCGATGCGATCGCGCGCGGCGACCTGACGCATGCCGCGAAGCTGCGCTTCACGCATGCGGAGATCGTGATTCCGTTCGCGTCGATCATGAACCTGAGGAACGTGTTCGTGCCGACGCCGCAAGCGCAGACGTACACGTATGCGAACAACCCGTGGCGCGGCGACCAGGTGTCGCCGATGGCCGCGAACATGCAGTGGGATGTTTATCGCAACGGGTCGCGGCTCATCGTGAAGATGCTGTACAACGAGCGCGAAACGGATTTCCAGGCCGCGTGCGACGGCGCGAAGATCGCGCCGACCAGCCACTTCTACGACTACGCGGCGCTGAAGCAGTGTTACGGGTATCAGTGACGCATGGTGACGACAACGTATGCCGGATGCGCGATGCATCACGTCGACGACGTCCGCCCTTGTCCTTCATGCCCGCAATCACCGTCGACAATCTCGAATATCGCGGCCAATTAAAATATCTGATTGCGACCTATCAAGTTTTATCATCTCTGGTCGTTACTATGAATTTCGACCAGGGATGGCATGAATTCAATCATTACGCGCTCGTTTGGCGGACTCACTCGCCCCTACTATATTCGTAACTTTCTTTTCAGCTTGATCTTCCCCACGGTTTTCATCTTCATTTCCAGCTTCGGGAAAGAAGGCCTTCCCGGAGGATTGCTCGCGCTTGTATTGATTTTCATGGCGGTGAGTTGCCTCCTCTACCCTTATTCCCGATTTGTCTACGAAAGCGTCGTGAACTACATCGTTGGACGCAATATGTTCTTTGTCAATGCAGCATTGATGCTGGTTGTCAAGTTCATGACCATGTTCCTGTGTTGGTATCTAGCCATTTTCATCGCACCGCTCGGCCTGGCATACCTTTTCTTCCGTCATCGCCCGACAGGCGCCAACTGAAAAACCGGCCCCGCGCGGTCAAGTACCGCGCTCGGTCATGTCCGCCCGACTCGCCCCTTCCCCCCCCTTCCGCTCGACGCTCCACGTATGGATCGGCCGATGCCCGGGCCGCTCCCACTCGGGCGGCATCCACAGATGCTTCAAGCGCTGCAGAACCGGCCCGGGTGCGAGCACATCGCGCCACATGTCGACGAATTCGTGCACGTTCAGAACAAGAAAGTTGTACGAACGAATCTGCTGCGTGATGCCGTAGTCGACCGGCTCCGTTTCCTCGACATAGGTGCCGAACATCCGGTCGAAGATGATCAGCACGCCGCCGTAGTTGCGGTCGATGTACCGCGGATTGCGGCCATGATGCGCGCGATGGTTCGACGGCGTGTCGAACACGTACTCGAACCAGCGCGGCAGCCGGCCGATCGCTTCGGTATGCACGAAGTACTGGTACGCGAGATCGACGGCAAGCAGGAACAGCACGACGGCGGGCGGAATGCCGAGCCACACCGGCGGCAGATAGAACAGGAACACGCCGACGAACGCGTTCAGCAGCGACTGGCGCATCGCCGTCGTGAAGTTCATCACCTCGCCGCTGTGATGCGGCACGTGTGCGGCCCAGAACCAGCGCACGCGGTGCGACGTACGATGAAACCAGTAGTAGCAGAACTCGACGACGACGAAGATCGGCACGATCGTGAAGCCGTTCACCGGCACGTCGAACAGCCGGTGTCGATAGACCCACGCGAAGATCGCACCGGTCAACAGCAATCCCGTCACGGTCTCGGCCACCTGATAACCGGCGCCGAGCGACAGGTTCGCGACGATCTCCTTCCAGCGAAACGGTTCGCGGCGGCCACGCCGGGTCATTACCGCGTACTCGACCGCAAATGCGATCAGGAACACCGGCGTCATGCCGATCAGCAGCACCTGCTTCCAGTCCACGTCGTTACCCAGGAACGCATGGAGCCACGTCATCAACTCGGTCGGCATGTCGACAGCCTCGATCGGGAACTGCCGCGCAGTATGGTCGCGCACGGGTCGGCCCGCGTTGACACTTGCCGACGATTACTTGACACTTTCCGCCATGCCCGCCGCCTCCCCGCTTGCGACCCAGCGCATCTATTACTCGAGCACGTACGTGCGGCTGCTGTTCGACTATCTGTCCGGGCAGGGCAAGGATGCGGCGCGCGTGCTCGGCGAGGCACGGCCACCGGAGGACGACCGCGGGCTGACGCTGTACGCGAGCGCGCATTGGCGGCGTCTGCTCGAACGCGCGGCCGATGCGCTCGACGATCCGCTGCTCGGCCTGCACGTCGGCCAGCGGATCACGCCCGCGCATCTCGGCGCGCTCGGCTATGCGCTGCATGCGTGCCGCGACGCCGGCGCGGCGCTCGCGCGCTGGCAGCAATACGAACACCTGATCGCGAACGTCGCGCGCATGGAAGTGCGCGTCGAGGCAACGTCAGTGGCGATCGAATGGCACGATGCACCGGAACCGCTCGGCCCGCTCGTCGACGAAGTCGCGCTGACCGCGATCGTGCAATTCGCGCGCAATATCACCGGCACGCGCACCGGGCCCGACGAAGTCTGCTTCGTGCATCCGTCGCCCGGCGACGAACAGCCGTACCGCGATTACTTCGGCTGCCCCGTCCGGTTCGGCCAGCCGGTGAACCGGCTCGCCTTCCCGTTGCGCTTGCTCACGCAGCCGCTGCAGCGGCCCGACGACGCGCTGCGGCAAATGATGGAACGCCAGGCGAGCGCGCTGCTCGCGGAACTGCGGCAGACGGACGATCTCGAACAGTCGGTGCGCGAGGCCGTCGCGCGTTTGCTGACGCAGGGTGAAGTGAGCATCGAGCAGATCGCGGCGGATCTGCATGTGTCGTCCCGCACGCTGCATCGCCGGCTGGCCGGGCTCGGGCTGAACTTCCGGCACCTGCGCGAGGATACGCGGCGGCGGCTCGCGATCGATCATCTGAACGATCCGCGGCTCACGCTCGCCGAAGTGGCCTGGTTGCTCGGCTATTCCGAACACAGCGCGTTTACGCGCGCCTTTCGGCGCTGGACCGGGGAATCGCCGCAGCAGTGGCGCAGCCGTCAGCCGGCGCGGGCAGCCAGCGTCGCGCGCGGCTGAGCGGCTGAGCGGCTGTTGGGGCGGGTGCACGCATCGCGCGCGGACGAACTCGCATCGGCTCGCGTGGTCGAACCCGCATCGCCGGAGAACCCTCATGAAACGCGTCGCCCTTGCCGCCGCCCTGACCCTGTTTGCCGCCTTCAACGTGCCGGCCATCGCCGGTGCGCCCTCCGGCGCCGTCGCGCCGGTTCCGACTCAGGCCCATGCGAAAAATTGCGTGCCGTCGCGGGATGCCGCGCCAGGCGCCCGTTCGCCGTCCGGCGCACCGCCGATCCGCGTATGCGTCGGCGACGCCGACACGCAACTGAACCTGCCGTGGTTCCTGACCGACGTGCTCACCGCGGTGGACACGCATCAGTCGCCAAGCGGCCTGCTCCACAAGATGCGCAACGATTTCTGAAGCGCAGCCGCCCCCATCGTTCATGGCCCGTCGGCGCGCTTCAGCACCTCGATGAACGTGCCGACGATGCCGGCCCACATGGCAGGATCGGCAATACGCTCCAGCAGCACCCGCAATGCCCGTCGTTCTTCGTTCGACAGCACGCCGTGCGTGCCGCGGATGCTGTCGTAGCGCGGCGTGCCGCGCGACGCGAGTGCGCGATCGAGCGAGTAGTCGCGCGTCTGTCCATCCACTGCAATCCTGATCCACAGCGAACCGCCGTCCGCCACTGCGGCGCCATCGGTCACGATGACCGTGGGTCCGGCATTTTCTTCCATCGTCACGCTCCGGTTTGACGCCCCGGCAGAAGTCTGCCGCCGGCCGCGCCAAATGGAAATGTTTCTTTTTGAGACACAATCACAAAACCACATCAATATTTAAACAACAATATTTCGTAATATCGCGCCGCGTCTTATACTTGCCGCGCACCATCCTCGTGCCAAGAGACGGTGTTTTTTGTCCCGGCTGCACACACTGTGCGGCCGGGGCTTTTTTCGGTACGCTGCGTCGATATACATGCTCAATGCGCGCATGTTATTGAGGAATGCTGCCAGATGAAGGGTCGATCGCGACAGGCCGAGCCGATGCCGTCGCGCCGGCCGAATCGACCGGCGTCCCGAAGCCGGCGCGCGAGCCGCATGGCCCGAATCGGGCATGCGGGATGCGCGCCGTTGGCGCATCGACCGGTTCGACTTGCCACGCCATGCGTACAACACCAAAGGCAACCGCGGGACTGTGGGCGCTCACGCCCGGCTCGAAGCCCCTTTTCCATCGCCGCGGCGCGTGGCCGCGCGTCGTGTTTTTCGCCGCCGTGATCATTTGCGTGCTCGTGCCCGCGTTCGCGATCGTGCTGGCCGACCGCTACGCGCGCGATGCCGTCACCGCGCATGAGCGCGTCGTGGCAAACGACATCGTGGCTTCCGTGGACCGCATTCTGGACGGCGTGCGCCTTCGACACGCGGACGAGCTGACCGCACTGGTCGGGCGGCCGTGCGCGACGGTGTTCCGGACACTCGCCGAAGTGGGCACTCGCCTGCGCTATCTGCGGGCGGTCGCGCTGGTAAATGACGGGCGCGTGATGTGTTCGTCGGCGCTCGGCTCGATCGACCTGCCGCTCGCCGCATATGCGCGCGAACCCGAACCGGGATCGATGATCGTCACGCTGCTGCGCCAGACGCCGTTCCAGCATGGCATTCCGGTACTGTCCGCGTTCCGCGCGACCGCGCGCGGCGCGGGCGTCCTGTACCTGATCGAAGGCGACTACGTCGCCGACGCGCTGAACCACGGCACCGGCGATGGCGCGGAAACGGCCACGCTGTCGATCGCGGGTTCGGGCCGTCTCGATCAGCACGGCAAGTTCGCGCCGGAAACGGCGGCCGGCCCCGTCGGCGGCAGCACGATGGCGTCGCAGCGCTGGCCGTTCACGGTGTCGGTCATCGCCTCGGCGCGCTACGCGGCACAGGTGCAGCGCCACTACCGGCTGATCTGCGCGACGATCGTGCTGCTGGCCGACAGCCTCGTGATGGCCGCTTACCTGCTCGCGATGGCCCCGCGGCGGCTGTTGCTGAAAGCGGTGCGCCACGCGCTCAGGCGCAACGAATTCCATGTCGTGTACCAGCCGATCGTCGACGTGCAGACGCGCAGGACGGTCGGCGTCGAAGCGTTGCTGCGCTGGCACCATCCGAAGTGGGGGGCCATCAGCCCGGCCGCATTCATCCCGCAGGTGGAATCCAGCACCGTGCTGCCGAAGGTCACCGAATTCGTGCTGCGCACGGCCGTGTCCGAACTGACCGCGCTGACACCGTCCGCGCCGCTGCGCATCGCCGTGAACGTTGCGCCGCAGGATCTCGAGCGCGGGCGGTTCGTGGCCGTCGTCGAGGAGGCGATCCGCGCGCTGCCGCCCGGCTTCACGCTGGTGCTCGAAGTCACCGAGCGCATCCTGCTGGAGAAGAACGCGCGAACCACCGAGATTTTCCAGACGCTGCGCTCGAAAGGCGCGAAGTTCGCGATCGACGATTTCGGCACGCATCACAGCAATCTCGACATGCTGTCGCGCTTTCCGTTCGACTACGTGAAGATCGATCGGCAGTTCATCTCGCAACTGGACGGCGGCAGCGCGAGGCTGATCGAAGGGATCGCGGCCGTCGCGCATCACTACGGCCTGAAGATCATCGCGGAAGGCGTGGAGACGGAAGCGCAGCATCGCGCGCTGCATGCGGTCGGGATCCAGTATGCGCAGGGATATCTCTACCAGCGGCCGCTGCGCGCGGAGAACCTGAAGCGCGATTTCGCATGGGCGCCGGTGTAGCGGCGCCGCCGACGGCGACTACTGCGCGCCGTATCGACCGTCGAGGCGCACGCGGCCCTGCTCGACCCATCCTTCGAAGTCGTCGCCGGTCTTGCCGTTCACGTACATGATGTTGTACCAGCGCCCGTGCGACTTGTAGACGGTCACCGAATCGCCGGGAACGATGAAGGTCCGCTTCGTCATGCATTGCGCGTCGGGCGCCGAGTAGAAATACGCGCGCCCCGTGCCGATCACCGTACCCGACGCCGGCGGCCGGAAGTTGTCATCCGGACCGCTCGTGGCCGCATCGAGCTGCCCGCAATCGACCGCGCGCCTCGCGTGCGCGCCGCTCGCAGCCAGGCTCGCGCCGAGCACCAGCATCGCGATGCCCATGCGCATCGTCATTTTCATCTGCATGATCAAGTTCTGTATGCCGTATGGTTGTTTCGGCGTGCCGGTTCGCGCCCGGCACACGCTCAATCCTGCGCGATGGTCGTCGCTTCGACGCCTACCGCCTCCGGATGATGCCCGAGCCGGGCGGAAATCGCCTGCCCGGCCTCCTTCAGCAACGCGACGTAATGCGCCTTCGTGTCCGCGCCGCACCGCATCGTCGGGAACGACAGCGACAACCCCGCGATCACGCGACCGAAACGGTCGAACACCGGCACCGCGAGACACAGCAGACCGTCTTCCTGCTCCTCGTTGTCCTCGCCGTAGCCCTGCTGCCGCACGTGCGGCAGGATGCTCATCACCGCATCCGCCGACGCCAGCGTCTTCGCGGTCGACTTCCTGAACTCGATGCCGGCCAGCACCGCACGCGCGTCGCCGGGCGCCATCCATGCGAGCAGCACCTTGCCGATCGCGGTGCTGTACAGCGGATTGCGCCGGCCGATCCGCGACTGCATGCGCAGCCCGTAATCGGCGTCGATCTTGTGGATGTAGATGATCGCGTCCTCGTCGAACGCGCCGAGATGCACGGCTTCGCGCGTCAGTTGCCCGATGCGGCGCATCTCGAGATCGGCCTCGCGCACGAGGTCCACGCTTTCCAGCGCCTTGCTGCCGAGCTCGAACAGCCGGATCGTCAGCCGGTAGCGGTCGGTCTCGCCTTCCTGCGCGACGTAGCCGAGCGTCTTGAGCGTCTGCAGGAAGCGATGCACCGTCGTCTTCGACATGCCGAGCTGGTGCGACAGTTCGCTGATGCCGATCTCGCGGCGCTCGCCGAGCGCGGCGAGGATCGTGAAGACCTTGCCGACCGCGGCGACCGAATCGGGCTTCTCGACGCTCCCTGCCGCCGACGGGTCGGCCCCCGGTTGGCCGCCACCGGTTTCCTGGTTCGCCTGATCGCGCTTGCGCTGCCTGGGCGTTGCTGTCATGTCCGTGAATCCGTGAGATGCGAATCGGGAGAGCATAACGCGTTCATCGCGCGAGCCGGTCAGCGCGCGAGCCAACCGCCGTCGACGGCCAGCGTATGGCCGTGCACGTAGTCCGACGCGCGCGACGCGAGGAACACCGCCGCGCCCGCGAGATCGTCCGGCACGCCCCAGCGGCCGGCCGGGATGCGGCCGAGAATTTCGTCGCTGCGCCGGCTGTCCTCGCGCAACTGCGCGGTGTTGTCGGTCTCCATGTAGCCGGGTGCGATCGCGTTCACGTTGATGCCGCGCGCGGCCCATTCGTTCGCGAGCAGCCGCGTGAGGCCCAGCACGCCGCTCTTCGACGCCGTGTACGACGGCACGCGAATGCCGCCCTGGAACGACAGCATCGACGCGACGTTCACGATCTTGCCGCCGCGCCCCTGCCGCACCATCTGCCGCGCGACGGCCTGCGACAGGAAGAACACGCTCTTCAGGTTCACGTCGATCACGGCGTCCCAGTCGGCTTCGGTGAACGCGAGCGCATCGCAGCGGCGAATCATGCCCGCGTTGTTGACGAGGATGTCAACGTGGCCGAACGCATCGACCGCATCCTCGACGATCCGCTCGACCGGCTCGAGCGTCGACAGATCCGCGCGCACGTCGACGAAGCGCCGCCCGGCGGCCGCGACGCGCGCCGACGTTGCATCGGATGACGAACGATTCGCACCGACGATGTCGCACCCGGCCGACGCGAGCGCGACGGCCATCGCCGCGCCGAGCCCCGTGTTGCAGCCGGTGACGATCGCGACCTTGCCGTTGAGGTCGAACAGGCGGGCGAGCGCGGCATGCGCGCCGGCGGCGGGAAGTTCGGGCGTTTCGCGTTTCATGATGTCAGCGCAGGTCGGCGACGGCGATGTGATCCATGTCCTTGAACACCTGGTTCTCGCCGACCATCCCCCAGATGAACGTGTATGCCTGCGTGCCGACGCCGGAATGAATCGACCAGCTCGGCGAAATCACGGCTTGCTCGTTGTGCACCACCACGTGACGCGTCTCCCTCGGTTCGCCGAGCAGATGGAACACGGCCGCGTCGGCGGCGAGATTGAAGTAGAAATACACCTCCATCCGCCGCTCGTGCGTGTGACACGGCATCGTGTTCCACAGGCTGCCGGGCTCGAGTTTCGTCATCCCCATCGACAACTGGCAGGTCGGCAATACGTCGGGCACGATGAACTTGTAGATCGTGCGACGGTTGCTCGTGGCCGCGTCGCCGAGCGTTTCGGGCGATGCCTGCGCGAGCGTGATCGTGCGGGTCGGATAGGCCGTGTGCGCGGGCGCGCAGTTCAGGTAGAACTTCGCCGGCCGCGCGTGATCGTCGCTGCCGAACACGACACCCTGCCCGCCTTGCCCGATATAGATCGCCTCTTCGGTGCCCACCGCATGACGCTGCCCGTCGACCTCGACCCAGCCCGGCCCGCCGATGTTGATCGCCCCGAGTTCGCGCCGCGCCAGCAGATGGCTCACGCCCATCGCGGCGCCGAGCGACGCCGGCACCTCGACCGGCCGCGTGGCCGGCCACGCGCCGCCGACGATGATGCGGTCGATATGGCTGTAGGTGAGCGACAGCGCGTCCGGCGCGAACACGTTCTCCACCAGGAAATGCCGGCGCAGGCCGGCCGTGTCGAGCGCCTTCGCGTGTTCGCTGTGTATGCCCTGTCGCACGTCCATGCCGGTTCTCCGTTGGGGAATGGGCAGGCCGCCGGCATCGTCGCCGCCGCTCGCCCTGATGAAGATTGAAGCACACATTTATCAAATTCGGAACGTCGATCCGGATTTTCGATCCAGCTTCGTCGGTCGATCAATCCCTTTCCTGTCTGTGCCATCGTGTCTTACGGGTATACGACTACCACTGAAATTCACAAAAACGGACCATCGTTCCGAATCCTGTCCTATAGTCAGTCAGCAGACATCATTCGACAACGGGACGCATCGACGTCCACGGAGGAGACGTGAAGCTGAAACAGGCCATCGACCGCATTCCGGGCGGGCTCATGCTGGTCCCGATGCTGCTGGGTGCGTGCGTGCATACGTTCGCCCCGAACGCCGGAAAGTACTTCGGCTCGTTCACCAACGGCCTGATCGCCGGCACGGTGCCGATCCTCGCCGTCTGGTTCTTCTGCATGGGCGCGACGATCAACCTGCGCGCGACGGGCGTCGTGTTGCGCAAATCGGGCACGCTGCTCGCGACCAAGATCGTGGTCGCGTGGCTCGCGACGCTGATCGCCGCGCAGTTCATCCCCGACGACGGCATCCGCACGGGCCTGTTCGCGGGCCTGTCGCTGCTCGCGATCACGACGTCGATGGACATGACCAACGGCGGCCTCTATGCGGCCGTGATGCAGCAGTACGGCAGCAAGGAAGAAGCCGGCGCGTTCGTGCTGATGTCGATCGAATCGGGGCCGCTCGTCAGCATGCTGATTCTCGGCGCGGCGGGCGTCGCGGTGTTCGAGACGCGGCTCTTCGTCGGCGCGGTGCTGCCGTTCCTGATCGGCTTCACGCTCGGCAACCTCGATGAAGACCTGCGCGAGTTGTTCGGGCGCTGCGTGCATCCGCTGATTCCGTTCTTCGGCTTCGCGCTCGGCAACGGCATCGATCTGAACGTGATTGCGAAGAGCGGGCTGCCGGGTATCGCACTCGGGCTCGCGGTGATCGTCGTGACGGGCGTGCCGTTGATTCTGGCGGACAAGTTCGTGGGCGGCGGCAACGGGACGGCCGGACTTGCCGCGTCGTCGACGGCCGGCGCCGCGGTCGCGAACCCGGCGATCATCGGCGAGATGATTCCGAAGTTCAAACCGATGGTGCCGGCGGCGACGGCGATCGTCGCGACCGCGTGCCTCGTGACGGCGATCCTCGTGCCGATTCTGACGGCGATGTGGGCGAAGCGGGCGGCGAGGGTGTCAGGGGTGCCGGTGAGGGTCGCCGCGCGGGTCGGGAATGGCGGGGCGATCGAGCATGAGGGGCATGTCTGAGGAGGGACAGCGATCGCCCGGTGATTCGCCGCCTTCGGCTTCTACGACGACGGCATTCCGTGGGACGTTTCCGCCGTGTCGCGGCTCACGGGAGCGTAGAACACGCGGCACCACACCCGGTAAACCACACAGGCGCCGCCGAGGGTCACGATCGCCATCGTGATCGGCAACACGCGCATGCCGATGTGGACTCCGGGATCAATCAGTCGTCAGGTGCGCGATGCCGGTTGGCCGGGCGGGTGGTCGACGGACGGCGATGCGTCGTCCTGGTGAAAAGGTGCTGCGTATCGTCAATCTGGTCGGTTCGGGTGTCGTGCAACCTGCGCCGTCTTGCGGGCAGGGTTGGCAGTCCGCGCGCGCGTAGCATTCTCGCTCTTCGAGCACGCGGCCAGCAGGCACGAAACAAGCAAGGCGATAGACGTTCTACACATGATCAATCGAGCCTGCTGCGCGTGGCCGCAATCGAACGAGCGGGTTGGGCACGCAGCCTTGATGCATGAACCGGTCAAGCCTGCTCAAGGTACGCAACGAGTTCCCACGCAACTTGTTCAACGTGCCGGCGCGTCCCCATCATGCTGTCGAGCACCGCCAGCTTTCTCGGTTCATGCACGACGACAGACGGTAGCGCGTCGCCCTTGAGGAATCGGCGCTGCGTATCGCCAAACTGACCCGCACCGAGTTTCGCGCACCATACGCCGTCTTCCGGGCAGGGCTGGCCCGTGTGAGCAACCGTACCCAATGGCAGACGGGATGCGACGTTTTCCGGTTGCTCGGCCTGCGAAGTCTTGTCCGCGGATCCTGGGAGCGGTAATCCTGTCGCGGGATCGAGATGTTTGGCTTTCGCCATCTCGTTGATGAACTCGTCTGAAGGCTTCTGCGGTGGCGTCGCTGCGTCTTGTTCCTTTTGCCATTGGAACGTGCCGTCCCACGGCGGCAGTTTTGCCGGCGGCAGCGGAACAATCTTGTCGATATCCGGGACCTTGGGATTGCGGCCGTCGTTGTCTCTCAGAAACACTCCGATAAGGTTATAACGTCGGCTTCGTTCCGCATCCGGCTGCGCGCCTAGTGCATACAACGGATTCCTCCCGGCCTTCGCGTCAAACGACTCTTCAAGGAGTAGTGCAGACTGGCTGCTTCCTGCCTCGACACTTTTCTGAAATGCCTGAGAAGCTTTCATAAAATCTTTGTCATTCTGAAAAGTCACCCCAAGATAGTTCGCGGCATCCGCGTGACCTTGATCCGCAGCACATTGAAACATTTGACGAGCAATATCAGGCGCTGCATCAGCAGGATCAAGCAAGTTTGCCACGTAATACTGCGCGTCGGCATTCCCAAGGTCAGCAGCTTTTCGGATATACCGTCGCGCTGCGTCTTCATCATGCTGGAGACCGTAGCCACTCAACAAATAGTGACCAATGTCGTAGTATCCGCTCGGCACGCCAGCCTTGATAAGTTGCTCCGCAAGATCAACGCTTTCCTTTTCGGGATCAGGCGATGATGCCGCTCCGGATGAAATCAGAATTTGCAAATTGTGATTAGCCTTATAGTGCCCATGCGCGGCAGCGATCCGATAGTAGCGCGCAACATCACCAAAATCCTTTTCACCCTCCTTTTTCTGAAGGTATCGACCATACTCAAACAGCTTATCTGCCTCCGGATCGAGAGGCGGCAAATGATCGACCTCATGCGAACAAGTGAAAGCCAGATTCAGGCGCACAGCATTTACATCAGGTAACGAGTTCATGGCACTCTCATTCTTCGAGCAAGCCGCCAGTAGGCATGAGATCAGTAGGATGATAGAAATTCTTCGCATACTTAGTCGAGCGCGCTTCGCGTGGTCGTCGCAGTCTGAAAATTGACAATTGAAGCAAATGGCGGTTGCTTCTTTGAATTCAGGAAAGTTTGATTTTTAGAAAGAATCATCTTCCAAGTATCATAAACTCGCCCAAAGTCATCGCCAACTGAATCACTCAAAACATCATCAGCATCCTTTACCCCCTGTCCCGGACTCGGCTTCGTATGAATAGTCCACAGCCGCTTCCGAAGCGACTTCGTTATATCGCCATTTTCGTGAGCTATATTCAGCTCACTATCCACTTCCATACTGCGCGTGTTGACGTTTGCTGATCCATGAGTTGTAAACACATCATCTATCAGCATGATTTTGCTATGTACATATGTATTCATCCAATTCCCGGCCGGGGAGTCTGGCGCAACCAACGTACATATTAACGCCTTAAGCCCGGGAATGTCCCCTGGAACAATTTTTCCATGATTATTATTGTCAATCTTAGAATCCAGTTCCTTCAATTGTTGTTGTAATTTCTTTTTTTGTGCAGCCAGTTTCGCGTAATACGCCGCCATTTGCTCCGGTGTCCCTGTACCGTACACATTCGCCCCCTGCACGGCACTGTCCACGCCGTCGATCTGAGTCATCAGATTCCAGCGTTGCTGCTGCATTGCGTCATTGCGCTCCAATCTGGTGACGTTCGGCATCGTATCCGCATGGCCCAGCGACTCCATCATGCGATACGTCGATACCTGTCCGTGGTCCAACGCGTCATCGCTAGAATTGGTCACCACGAACAGATAAAGCGGTCCGTGCTTGCCCACATCTCTGCCACCGCTGGTCTGCTTGTTGATAGCAGCCTTAATGTGGTCGACCAGCGGTGGCCAGCGAAAGTACTGATTCTCGATGTAGATATAACGCGTCGCATTATCTGTCGTCTGCTTGTACATCGACCGGATATCACGACGGTTTTCCCCCTCCTGCGATTGGGTCCGCAGGATTTGCGCCCGCAACGGGGTCCCTCGACTCCTATCGACGACAAGGCGTTTGGCGAGCGCCCGTCGCGGCGTCGTCAAATCCATGCTGGTCGCGTGTTGCCATGCACGGCAGAAATTCACATTCAGGTGTTCAAGGATGGGGCCAGTCACCATCGCGGACATGTCCTGCCTCGGCGTTGCCCCATTTCGACCAGCGCGTGCATGCATCCGCGCAAACGAATGTTGATCGTCGTCCCAGTATGCGTCCAGCGTGTTATGGCCCATCACGAAGCCAACTGCATGCTCTGGCCATTCATAGTCGACCATCACTGACTTTTGGTGATGCGAAGGTTCGCTACTAAAGCCGACCGTTATGGCCTCCTCGTTCAGGTTCTTATCTTCCCGGAACATCATTTCACGATGGATGATTTCCCAGCGATCCCCCAAGGAGAAATCGCGCGTCGCCATCTCGATGCAGGGCAACCCTGGAATACCGAGAAGCTTGTCGCCCTGTTGTGGTGGCGGCAAACCCGCCGCATGCCGTGCACGCAGTTTTGCAGCGATCTCTTCTTTGAAGTCGTCCCGATAAAGCGATGGAGAGACCTTGCGCGCCTCCTTGTACCAGGCACGATCGTATTCTCTCTCCGCATCGTTCTCGTTCTGAAATGCTCGACTTCTCAACCAGTTCAAGCCGGGCGTCGAATTCTCACTGAACTGCGCAACTCCCAAAGAATCGGCCCAGCACAGAATTCGAACTCGAACGCCTTGCAGCCCCTTCGTGATGAGCAGTTCACCGATATTCATCGAGGCGCCGCCGAGCCCGCGCTTGAAGTACATCGAAGGCTGAAATCCCCAGCAGATGATGTCGACGCTGTACCTCGCTGCCATGATGGCGTCATACACGGCGCCAAACGCCTCTTGCCCGTTCACAAGCGGCCTGTATGAGCAATCAACCGGGTGGAACTCGGCTCCCCTTTTCTCATCGTTGATGTCCACAAACCACGGTAAGGTCGGTGATGCGGTCGCAGTGTGGTTGAGCGCCATCGGCGTCGTTATCGTCTTGTCCGTCATGCATCCTCTCCCGACCCGGTACCGAGCAGATTACTGTATCGCGTTCTATTCAAGGCCCGATCGCCCGGCGGTTCGATATCGGTGGCAGTGCTGCTTTCGTGATACTGAAACCCCTGATTCGCAAGTTTCCCGTTCTCGGCATCCCGATACTCACCCGGCACCGGAATCTCGTGCTTCACCCCGTTCGCCATCTCCAGCGTGTACTTCTGCGTGGTGACCTGATGATCGATCGGCAACTGCCCGGTCTTGTCGAACACCCCTTGCTTGACCAGCGCCCCGTCCGCGTAAAGCTTGTACGGCATGCCGACCGGAACGACACGGGTCGCGGACGGCGAGGCCATGGTATTCAGCATCAGCCGACGCGTCGGCAAATCCTTGAACGCGGGATGGGTCACATCCATCCGCGCAGGGCCGCTGAACGCATGCTGCGCGCCCTTGATGTCGATCTTTCCCGGCGCATGAATCTCGATGTCGCCCCCTTTGAGCCGAATGTACGCGCCGCCCGACGTCAACAGGATTTCCTGCTGCGCCGATGCCTGGACCTTCTCGGTCACGGAGGCCAGCAACAACGACTTCTGCGCGGTCACTTCGACATTGTCCGCATGAGTCTGAACCTCGATCTTCCCCTTCGCGGCAAACAGCTTCATCCCGGCATTCTGCACGAACAGGCTCAGTTTCTCCGTAATGCTGGCGACCAGCGATTTGCCGGTCGCCACGTGCGTGCTTTGCCCGCTGACGATATTGACGTGCTGATCCGCCGCAACGTGCGTCGACTTCTGCGTCGACAGGCCGATGCCGGCAGGCGCAGCCATGAGGATCACCGGCTGCTTGAACGCACTGGCGTCGCCCGTCCCTCCGCCGGCCGTCACACCGCCACCGCCCATCGCACCCGATTCGCTGTGCTGCGTCGCATCCGCGAAGGCCTTGAAGGTGTCGTGGCCATCCTTCAGGCTTTCCGCCTTCGACGTTTCGCTTGCCTGCGACAAGCCATCGAGGATATTCGCGGAGCCGTTCAATTGACGCGTCGCCAGGCTGGCATCGAGTGGCTGGCCAGCCACCGGGTGCGTCGTCACGAACAGTCCTCGCCCGGCCCGCAGCGCGCCATAGGCTTCGGAGCTCAAGTCGAAGCCTTTGCCCAGATAACCGCCCCGTGCGTTGTCGTTCTGATCGATCAGGTAGCCCAGGTGCAACGCGGCATTCGTGCTGCTGCTATACAGATGCACGCGGTTCTGGCCCGTGGAGTCGTCCATGACCATCTGGTTGTAACCGCTTCCCGAAAACTCCTGGGACCGGTAGCCCGACAGCAGCGCATTCGAATGCCATCGCGGCTTCGCGGCCCCGTTGTAGACGCGGTGCAACGCAATCGGACGGTCGATGTCGTTCCCGATATGGCCGATCAGCAGTTCCTCGCCTGCGCGCGGCATGTGAACGCCACCGTACCCGTCGCCGGTATCGGATTGCGCGACACGTACCCAGCACGACGCCCGCTCGTCACCTTCGTTGTGCCGATCCCAGATGAACAGCACCTTGATCCGGTTCAGGCCGTCGGTATACGCCTGCTGCCCTTTGGGGCCGGCCACGATGGCCGATTCCAGCTTGGCTTCCGGTTTCCGGTGTTCGAGCGGGCTGCGATATGGCACGGACGTACGCTGCGCTTCGATGGCAACTCGATAGAAGCCAGTCGAGCCGTCGTCATGCGATACGGTGAACAGCTTGTCGGGGTCGTCCGCATCGGCCTGTTTCACTGCAGAATAGAGGCTGTGTGGATAGTTGGCTTCGTGCCCGGAAAGCGGCACGTTGTTCACGATGATCCACTCGACCTCGATCACCGCGAATTCCCGGTGATCGGCCGCGTCCTGATCGTGCTCGGGATGCCCCGTCAGCGTGAATCGCCGCCCCGCATCGATGCGGCGCACCCCGCCGACACCATCGTAGCGCTTGGCTCGCGACTCCCATTCCTCCATGCGGATCTTGCCGAGATGATCGCCGCGCTCCTGTTCCGGGTACGTATAGCCGCCCGTGTATTCATACACCTCGGCCTGCGACGGCAGATCGCCCTGGTTCGCCATCGTGGGCACCGACGTCGCCTTCGGGTTGGCAGGGGTCGACGGATTCTTGTAGTCGAACGTTCGCGTCGACAGCAGGACGGACTGCAGCGTCCGGGTACCGGCCCACTGCGTCAAGGCGTCCACTTCGCCATGAACGCCCGCCCGCGAAAACTCGACCGTTGCCGGCGCAAGCGGCTCGAGCGTCTGCAGACGGTCGGTCATCACGAGCGTGTGCGATTTGCCGTCCTGCGCTTGTTTCCAGGCGCCGTACAGACCTTCGGATTCGAGCAGCCGATGCACGAAATTCCAGTCGGTTTCGTCCTGACGGCAATAGGAACGCGAGGGCAGCGGTTGCGACAATTCAAAGCGATACATCCCGCGCGCCTGCGGATGCGCATCGAATACGTCGGCAATGATCGCGTCGACGGTCTTGTCTTGCCAGTGGCGCTGGTCCCGTCGGAATTTCAGGAAATGCAGCCATGACGAGAAACTGAGCTGATAACACGCGAGTCCGCCATCCACACCGAGTTTTCTCGCGGTATGAATGTAGCCGTGGTGAGGAAGATAGGACTTGTCGGTTTGCTGGATCCACAGCGTGATGGGCTGCGAAATCAGTGCCTTGAGCTGGACATCATTCGATGTCGACACACAGTCGACCATGAACAGGTAATCCCGACCGATACGAGACTGCCCGAACACGCGATGCGGGATCAAGACGTTACTACCAAGCGGTGTATCGAGCTTGAGAAGCCGTTCCTGCTGAATCAGCCCTCCCGTGAGTGCCCCGATCATGCTGTGCGCATCCATAGCGCCTCTCTCAGAATTATGTTGTTCTCGACCGGCGATTCTACGAATGACGATTCTGTGACGTCAATTGGGTGGAATTCAAATAATTGAAAACTGTAATTAGTTATTCATTGACGCGAATGCATTTAGTAATACCGAGATGCTGCGACAAGCAGACGCCATTCGTCCTGCACGATGTGCGCCGAGCATTTCCGCGTCACCTGACGTCCCACTGCAAGCACCCGTGGCTTGCACGACGACACGGTTCCACCGTCACCGATCCCACCGCGCGATGCCCGAGCCGACCCACCCCGCGGCCCTGCTATGATCGTTTGCCTCGCGCCCGTTGCCTGCCTTTTCACAAAAGGTGCCGGAACAAACGCTACGCCGACGCGAGCCGCTGCAAAAGCCTAAAAAGAGCAATAGAGAGGCGACGGGGCGCCCCTGGCATACCCGCCGCGGATTTCCGATCCGGCCGTGCGGGCTTCGGTCCGCCATCAGGAGACATCTCCATGAATTTCATCTTGCGTGTCGGGCGCACCTGGGACACCCAGATCGATGCCATTCGCGACGCCGTTACCGAACACACGAACCTGATCCGCTACGACAACACGTACTACCGGATCTGTTCGAATGCGGCGCCGCCTTCGTTTACGATCAGCCTGCTTCCCAGCACCGGCGGCACACCGCTCGTGCTCAACATGCGTACGCGCGACCTGTACGTCGAGTTGATCGGCGGTCATCCGTTCGAAAACTACTCGCACAATCTCGACCGGATGCCGTTCGATGCGATCGCCACCAGTGGGAGCGACGCGGTGCGCGGCTTCTCGCTCGATAGCGCGATTCGCGGCCTGCTGCGCACACCCGACGGCGACAAACGCATGCTCACGCCCGATGATCGTTTCCTCGCGCAATCGCTCGTCGTGTTCTGCGTGGCCGAGTCGCTGCGATTCGACAAGATCGCGACCGAACTCGGGCAGTACTTCCGGTCGTCTTACGATCCGAATCATCCGGAAATCACCAGCTTCCTGAAGGGCGCCACGCCGATCCGGTATCTGCAGTCGTGGTTGAAGATGGCGAAGAACTGGGAAAAAACGACCCGGGACGTATTCGACGGCATCCCCGACAAGATGCGCGAGATCGTCGTCCAGCCGCGCGACCGGTTGTCGCCGGCCGACCGGCAGGCGTCCGCGCGCGTCGACACCACCGCGTTCGGCGAAGTCACGCAGAAGATCGCGCCGGGCATGCGCGTGCTGATGCGGCCGTCGTGACGCTCCGGCTTCCTGCCACCTGGTGCCATCGACCACCGCCGGCGCGAAGCGCTTCCAGGCGCTAAAATCCGCCGCCTGAGCATCCACGACGAGCAAGCGTTTTGACGGCGTTCGAGCAGGGCTTCATCCTTACCCGCCACTGGCGGGACACCGCATCCGGCATCGAGATCGAGTTCTGGCTGGCAACCGGACACGGCCCGCGCCGCGTGCGGTTGCGCCCGCAGGAAGCCGTCGCGTTCATCCCCGCCGAGCAGCAGGCGCTCGCCGAGCGCACGCTGGCCGGCGAGCGCGACGCCGAGTTGCGGCCGCTCGCGCTGCGCGACTTCCGGCAGCGCCCGGTCGTCGGCCTCTATTGCAAGCGCTACCGCCATCTGTCCGGGCTCCAGAAACGCCTGGCCGCCGCCGGCGTCGACGTCTACGAAGCCGACGTGCAGCCGCCCGACCGCTACGCGATGGAGCGCTTCATCACCGCCTGCGTCGAGTTTCGCGGCCAGCCCGGCCGCGACGGCACGCTGACCGGCGGCGAGCTGAAGCCGGCGACCGGTTACCGCCCCGCGCTGCGCTGCGTGTCGCTCGACATCGAAACCAGCGTCCACGGCGAGCTGTACTCGATCGCGCTCGAAGGTTGCGGTCAGCGCCAGGTCTACATGCTCGGCCCGCCGAACGGCGACGAACGCGATAGCACCGGCACGCTCGATTTCAATCTCGACTACTGCGACAGCCGGCCCGCGATGCTCGCGCGGCTGAACGACTGGTTCGACGAGCACGATCCCGATGCGGTGATCGGCTGGAATCTCGTGCAGTTCGACCTGCGCATCCTGCACGCGCACGCGGAGCAATACGGCGTGCCGCTGAAACTCGGACGCGGCGGCAGCGTGCTCGACTGGCGCGCGCACGGCCAGCAGCCCGACCACTTCTTCGCGGGCGCGGCCGGCCGGCTGATCCTCGACGGCATCGACATGCTGAAATCCGCGACGTGGACCTTCCCGTCGTTCAGCCTCGAATACGTGTCGCAGTCTCTGCTCGGCGAAGGCAAGTCGATCGACAATCCGTATCAGCGGATGGACGAGATCCAGCGCCGCTTCGATCACGACAAGCCCGCGCTCGCGCGCTACAACCTGAAGGATTGCGAGCTCGTCACGCGCATCTTCGACAAGGCCGACCTGCTGTCCTTCGCGCTCGAACGCGCAAGCGTCACGGGTCTCGCGGCCGATCGCACCGGCGGGTCGGTCGCGGCGTTCACGCACCTGTACCTGCCGCGCATGCATCGGCTCGGCTATGTCGCGCCGAACCTCGGCGACGTGACGGGGCAGAACAGCCCCGGCGGCTTCGTGATGGATTCGCGCCCCGGGCTGTACGACTCGGTGCTCGTGTTCGACTACAAGAGCCTCTATCCGTCGATCATCCGCACGTTCCTGATCGATCCGGTCGGGCTGATCGAGGGGCTCGCGCACCCCGCCGACGACACATCGGTGCCCGGTTTTCTCGGCGCGCGTTTCTCGCGCACCGCGCACTGCCTGCCCGACATCGTGCGGCGCGTGTGGGAAGGCCGCGACGACGCGAAGCGGCAGCGCAACGCACCGCTGTCGCAGGCGCTGAAGATCATCATGAATTCGTTTTACGGCGTGCTCGGCTCGACCGGCTGCCGCTTCTTCGACCCGCGCCTCGCATCGTCGATCACGATGCGCGGCCACGAGATCATGCACCGCACGCGCAAGCTGATCGAAGCTCAGGGTTACGAAGTGATTTACGGCGATACCGATTCGACGTTCGTATGGCTCGGCCGCGCGCATGACGACGACGAAGCCGGCGCGAAGGGTCGGGCGCTGGTCGAGCACGTGAATCGCTGGTGGCAAGCGCACCTGCGCGAACAGTTCGGGCTCGACAGCGCGCTGGAGCTGCAATACGAGCGGCATTACCGCCGCTTCCTGATGCCGACCGTGCGCGGCGCGGAAGAAGGCAGCAAGAAGCGCTATGCGGGCCTCGCGGCGACGGCCGACGGCGGCGAGGATCTCGTGTTCAAGGGGCTCGAAACAGTGCGCACCGACTGGACGCCGCTCGCGCAACAGTTTCAGCGCGAGTTGTACCGGCGCGTGTTCAGGCGCGAACCGTATCAGGATTTCATTCGCGACTACGTGCGGCGCACGCTGGCCGGCGAATTCGACGATCAGCTCGTGTACCGCAAGCGCGTGCGCCGGCCGCTGCGCGAATACGAGCGCAACGTACCGCCGCACGTGCGCGCGGCGCGCATCGCCGACGAGTTCAATCATGCGCAGGGCCGGCCGCTGCAGTATCAGCGCGGCGGATGGATCAGCTACGTGATGACGACGGCCGGCCCCGAGCCGCTCGAAACGATGCGCTCGCCGATCGACTATGCGTTCTACCTGAGCCGCCAGCTTCAGCCCGTCGCCGATGCGATCCTGCCGTTCCTGCGCGACGATTTCGAACGCGTGATCTCGGGGCAGGGGCAGTTGTTCGGCGATTGACGAGTCACCCTCCAGCCCGTCCCGGTTGCGCACGCAACCGAGCCTTGCAGGCCATTCATCGCGCGTCGACCATGAGTCTGCGGATCGATCCGAAGCCGCATCGGTCGGCATTCGCACGTCCCCACCTGCCGCACGACAAGTAAAACCGATTGCCTCGATCAGGCGTCCAGCTTTGACGCCGCGCCGACCGGTCGCTCCGGCCGCATGCCGGATCATTGGCCTCGCGACCGATGCACGTACCTGCCGCTGAGCCGGGCCGGCCCGAGCGACACGATTGATGCAATCAGGGTCGCCTCACCACACGCGTCAGGAACGGCCCATGCGGCAAGCACCGCCGCAGCCATCGCCGATGCGTGATCGCCCCGGCATGCGCATTGCGCACTCTCACGCATTCTGGAACACAGCTCGCCAGGAATCGCCGTTTATCCGGCCGTTCCGGGTTCCTAAACTTGCTCCATCGATCTGGCGGCCTGCCGCAGGTACGCCGAATCGCAACGAAACCGTCTGAGGAAATCGTGAAATCGCTCATCGTTACCATCGCCGCCGTCACCACTACCGCCACCGCGCTGCTTGCCGCACCGACCCTGTCGTACGCGCAGTCGTCGTCCCACTCGACGCTCACCCGCGCGCAAGTGCGCCAGGAGTTGCTGGACCTCGAATCGGTCGGCTACAACCCGTCGATCGGCGACGGCGACAGCTATCCGGACGACATCGTCGCCGCGCAGGAACGCCTGGCCGCGAAGCGCCTCGCCGAACACAAGAATGCCGAAGCGGGCTACGGCCCGAACGGCGCACCGGGTTCGGATTCCGGCGCGCCGGCAGCGGCGGCCGTGGCGCACTGACGCGCCGCCGGTCGCCGAGAGGAAGCCCCCCGTTCCGCGCCGCCCCGCGGGCATGCGGCTAAAATACCGGCCTGCCGCGCGTCCCGCCGCGGCCGGAGGACACTCATCATGACCGCACGTCGCGGTGCCGCGGTCGCCATCGCACCCGGCCACGAGCCAGCCAGCCTGTCGAAAGCCCAGCAAACGTTCAATACGCTCGTCAAGCAGATCGAGACGCGGCGCGAGCGGCTCGGCGCGTGGGAAGCCGCGATGCCGGCGTTCCAGAAGAAGTTCGTCGACGCTCTGCTGCCGCTCGAACAGGAAGCGACTGCGCTGCGCATCCGGCTGATCCATCTGCTCGACGACGCGTTCCTGCAGAAGGGCCTGAGCAAGGCCGAGCAGCGCACGCTGTCGGACCTGATCGTCGACATGGCGCGCGATTTGCTCGACGTCAGCGACGACGCGACGTTGAAAATCATCTACGACCGGCATGCCGGACCCGCGCACACCGGCCACGCGGCAGGCGCTCCCGAGCCCGCCAAACCGGGACGGGAACGGGAACCCGAGCCGCAACCGCCAGAAGATCTCGACACGCTGTCGCCCGACGAACTCGCGGCACGCATGCAGGCTGAACTCGACGCCCAGTTCGAGCGCGACATGGCCGCCCATACGGCCCGCGAGGCGCGGCGCGCCAAGCGCAAGAAGGCACCGAAGCAATCGGCTGCGCAGGCCCGGATCGAAGCCGAGCAGGCCGAATCGAGCAAATCGATCCGCGAGATCTATCGCAAGCTGGCCAGCGCGCTGCACCCCGATCGCGAACCCGATCCGCAGGAGCAGCAACGCAAGACCGTGCTGATGCAGCGGGTCAACCGTGCCTACGAGAAAGGCAATCTGCTCCAGTTGCTCGAACTGCAGCTGGAAATCGAACAGATCGACC
This sequence comes from Burkholderia sp. 28_3, assembly GCF_003253915.1. Lineage (NCBI taxonomy): Bacteria > Pseudomonadati > Pseudomonadota > Betaproteobacteria > Burkholderiales > Burkholderiaceae > Burkholderia > Burkholderia sp. 28_3. Next base: position 235,385 of record NZ_QKZF01000007.1, on the reverse strand, counting down.
GGTGTGCGATCGACGGTCTCGGCGAAGCGCGGCTCACTCGCTACAACGGCATCCTGGAGGAACAGCTGCGCGAACTCGATCAGGAGATCGCGCACGTCGAGCACGACTTCCGGCGCACGTACGGGATCGCGCCGTCCACCAAGGTCGCACCCGATACCGTGCTGCGCATGCTTGCGCGCGACATCGCCGGCATGCAGCGGAGCAACCAGGATTTGACCGTCACGCTGCGCGAGTTCGAGGATCCGGATCAGGTCAGGAACTGGTTGAAGGACATGAAACGCCGGCCCGCATCGTCACGCTTCGACGACGAATCGTATTGAGCCGCCTGCGCGCGCGTCACCGCACCTCGCCGATCCCGCCCATCAGCGTCATCAATTGCTCGCGCAGCCACTGGCTGCCCTGATCCTGATCGGCGCTGCGATGCCAGTAGCAGAAGTAGTCGAGCCCCGGCATCTCGAACGGCAGTTCCAGAATGCGCGCCGGATAGCGCTGCAGCAGCCGCAGCGGCGCCGTCAGCGCGAGATCGCTTCGCATCGCGATCAGCGGCGCGACCATGTAGTGCTGCACGCGCATCTGGATATTGCGGCGCAGCCCGAGCCGCGTCAGTTCCGCGTCGACGTGCCCGCTGCCCTTGCGGCGGCTCGACACGTGGATGTGGCCCATCGACAGGTAGTCGTCCATGGTCAGCGTGTCGCCGTTGAACGGGTGATCGTCGCGGATCATGCATGCGTAGCGGTCCTGCACCAGCAGCGCCTGGTGCAGATGCGGATCGCCGATCAGCGGCGCGTCGATCGCGATGTCGACCGAGCCGTTCGCGAGCGCGGTCGCGACTTCGCGGCGGTCCATCGTATAGCTGCGCACGTGCATGCCGGGCGCATGCGTCTGCAGCAGTTCGCCGAGCGCGGGCAGCAGCAGCGCCTCGGTCAGGTCGCTCATGCTGAGCCGGAACACGCGCTCGGACGAAGCCGGGTCGAACACGTCGCCTTCATGCGCGCTCGAATCGAGCAGTTGCAGCGCCTCGCGCACGCGGCCGACGATGTTCTCGGCCATCGGCGTCGGCATCATCCCGGCCGGCGTGCTGACGAACAGCGGATCGTTCAGCGTCTTGCGCAGCCGCGCCAGCGCGTTGCTGACGGCCGGCTGCGTGAGGTTCAGCACCTCGGCCGCGCGCGTCAGGTTGCGCTTGTTGTAGATCGCCTCGAATACGACGAACAGGTTCAGATCAATCTTCGAAAGGCGCATCGCCGGATCTCCTTGCCGGCATCTTAATACGGCGTGCGCCTCCCGTTCGCCCACGTCGCTCTCCGGCGCGCCGCTCAGTCGCGCGGCGGCGGCGTCAGGTACGGCGCGGTCGCGCCGGGTTCGCCGTCCTTGATCTCCATCCGCGCGATCGCCTGCAGGTGCACCTCGTCCGGGCCGTCGGCGAAGCGCAGCGCGCGGCCCCAGGTCCACAGGTCGGCCAGCGGCGTATCGGGGCTCAGGCCCGCCGCGCCGAATACCTGCATCGCGCGGTCGCACACGTCCGTATAGACGGTCGGCACGAGCGCCTTGATCATCGAGATTTCCTTGCGCGCGGCCTTCGCGCCGACCTTGTCGATCATCCACGCGGCCTTCAGCACCAGCAGGCGCGCCTGGTCGATCTCGATGCGCGAGCGCGCGATCCATTCGCCGACCGTGCCGTGCCGGTTCAGCGGCTTGCCGAACGCGACGCGCGACTGCGCGCGGTCGACCATCAGCTCCAGCGCCAGCTCGGCCGCGCCGATCGAGCGCATGCAGTGGTGGATGCGGCCCGGCCCGAGGCGCGCCTGCGCGAGCGCGAAGCCGCTGCCTTCCTCGCCGAGCAGGTTGCGCGCCGGCACCCGCACGTTGTCGAACGTGATCTCGCAGTGTCCTTCCGGCGCGTGGTGATTGACCACCGTGATGTTGCGCACGACCGTCACGCCCGGCGTGTCGCGCGGCACGAGGATCATGCTCTGCTGCTGGTGCGACTCGGCGTCGGGATCGGTCTTGCCCATCACGATGAAGATCTTGCAGTTCGGATGCGCGGCGTTGGTGATGAACCACTTGCGACCATTGATCACGTACTCGTCGCCGATACGCTCGATGCGCGTCGTGATGTTGGTCGCATCCGACGACGCGACGTCGGGCTCCGTCATCGCGAACGCCGAGCGGATCTCGCCGCGCAAGAGCGGCAGCAGCCACTGTTCGCGCTGCTCGGGCGTCGCGAACATGTGCAGCAGCTCCATGTTGCCGGTGTCCGGCGCATTGCAGTTGAACACTTCCGACGCCCAGCTCACGCGGCCCATGATCTCGGCGAGCGGCGCGTATTCGAGGTTCGTCAGGCCCATCCCCGGCTCGTCGTCCTTCAGGTGCGGCAGGAACAGGTTCCACAGCCCTTCCGCCTTCGCGCGTTCCTTCAGTTCCTCCATGAACGACACCGGATACTGGCCCGCGTGCACTTCGTCGTTCCACTGGCGGATGCGCGGCACGATGTGCGCATCCATGAATGCGCTCACGCGTTCGCGCAGTGCTTCCACTTTCGGGGTGTAGCCAAAGTCCATGATCGACTCCTCGAGATTCCGTGTTTCCGTTCGTTCGGTTCAGAAGGCCGAGACGCCGCCGTCGACGGCGACGGCCTGCCCGGTCAGATACGTGTTTTCCTTCGCGCACAGCATCAGCATCGTCGCGACGATTTCGTCCGGACGGCCGAGCCGCTTCATCGGCGAGCCCTGCGCCAGAAACTCCTGGCGCTCGCCGATCTCGCTGTCGGTGACCATCGGCGTCGCGCTGTAGAACGGGCATACCGCATTCACGCGGATGCCGTGGCGCGCATATTCGAGCGCGGCCGTCTTCGTGAGCCCGACCACCGCATGTTTCGACGCCGCATACGCGGCCAGCTTCGGCGCGCCGCCGAGCCCGGCCATCGACGCGACGTTCAGAATCACGCCTTCGCGCTGCACGAGCATCTGGCGGATCTGGTGCTTCATCCCGAAGAACACGCCTTTCGCATTCACCGCGAAGCTCAGGTCGAGATCGGCTTCGTCGGTGTCGATCAGCGCCTTCATCGGCGGGGCGATGCCCGCGTTGTTGATGCCGACGTCGAGCCGCCCGAAGCGCGCGACGGCTTCCTGCACCAGCGACGCGACGTCCGTTTCGATGCGCACGTCGCAGCGCTGCGCGAGCACGTCGGCGCCCCCCGCGCGCAACGGCGCGGCCACGCGTTCGAGCGCATCGCCGTTCAGGTCGCCGAGCGCGAGCCGCGCGCCCATCGCGGCGAGCTCGCGCGCGAGCAGCGCGCCGAAGCCGCTCGCGGCGCCGGTGATCATCACGGCCTGGCCGGCGTAGCTGTCGAGTTTCATCGCGCGCTCAGATCGTCAGGCCGCCGTCGACGACGATGCATTCGCCGTTCGTGTAGCTTGCCGCGTCCGACACGAGATACAGCACGGTGCCGGCCATTTCGCGCGGCTCCGCGTGGCGGCGCAGCGGAATCTTCGTCATCCAGGTTTCGTAGATGTCCTTGTCGGCGAACAGCGCGCCCGCGAACTTCGTCTTCGTGAGGCCCGGCAGCAGCGCGTTCACGCGGATGCCGAGCGGCCCGCATTCCTTCGCGAACGCCTTCGTCATGTTGACGACGGCCGCCTTCGTGATCGAGTAGATGCCTTGCCGGTCGCCCGGCTGCAGCGCGTTCACCGACGCCGTGTTGACGATCGCGCCGCCGCCGTGCGTCTTCATCAGCTTGCCGGCCTCGACCGACATGAAGAAGTAGCCGCGGATGTTCACGTCGACGGTCTTCTCGTACGCGGCGAGATCGGTATCGAGGATGTGCCCGAAATACGGGTTCGCGGCCGCGTTGTTCACGAGGATGTCGAGACGGCCGTGCTTGCCGCGGATGTGCTCGAACGTCGCGGCGATGTCCTCCAGACGCCCGACGTGGCACGCGAGCGCCTCGGCGCGGCCGCCCGTCGCGACGATTGCGTCCGCAACCGCCTGGCAGTCGTCGATCTTGCGGCTCGACACGATCACGTGCGCGCCTTGTTCGGCGAGCAGCTTCGCGATTTCCTCGCCAATGCCGCGGCTCGCGCCCGTCACCAGTGCGATCTTGCCCGTCAGGTCGAACAGGTTCGTTGCCATGTTGCTGTGCTCCTCCATTGATTGGTTGTCGTGTCGCCGCGCGGCGAGCGTGACGCTTCGCGGCGATATCAGCGATGCGCGTCGATCACGCCGACGGCCAGCTCGGCCAGCCGGCCGGCCATTTCGCCGACGCGCAGCGCCTGCTCGCTCGATGCGTTGCCCTGCAGCGCGCGCGCCTTCACGCCCTGCGCGATCGCCGCGAGCCGGAAGAAACTGAAGGCGAGGTAGAAATGCCAGTCGCGGATCGGCGCGATGCCGCGCAGCTCGCAGTAGCGCGCGACGATCGCCGCTTCGTCCGGAATCCCGAGTGCCGCGCGATCCTGGCCCGCGAGCCCGCGCACCTGGCCGCCCGACGGCAGCCGCAGGCACATGCAGAAATACGCGAGATCGGCGAGCGGGTTGCCGAGCGTCGACAGCTCCCAGTCGAGCACGGCCTGCACGCGATAGCCGTCGCGCGCGAACATCAGGTTGTCGATCCGGAAATCGCCGTGCACCAGCGCCGGCCGGCCCGTGTCCTCGGGGCATGCTTTCGGCAGCCAGTCGATCAGCGTCTCCATCGCGTCGAGGCGGCCGGTTTCGGCCGCGCGATACTGCTTCGTCCACACGCCGATCTGGCGTTCGAAGTAGTTGCCCGGGCGGCCGTAGTCGGCGAGGCCCACCGCATCGACATCGACGTCGTGCAGCGCGGCCATCGTCTGCAGCAGCGCGTCGTAGCAGGTCGCGCGCTCGGCCTTCGGCAGTTCGGGCAGCGCGGGATCCCAGAAGATCCGGCCATCCTCGAAACTCATCACGTAGAACAGGCTGCCGATCACGTCGCGGTCTTCGCACAGGTGATACGGGTGCGCGACCGGCACCGCGGTGCCCGACAGCGCGGTCAGCACGCGGAATTCGCGGTCGACCGCGTGCGCGGATTTCAGCAGTTCGCCCGGCGGCTGGCGGCGCAGCACGTAGCGGCCGCTCTTCGCATTCAGCAGGAAAGTCGGATTCGACTGGCCGCCGGCAAACTTCTCCGTGTCGACCGGGCCTTCGAAGCCCGGCACGTGCGTTTCCAGATAGCGCGTGAGGCGGGCTACGTCGAGTTGCTGGGAAGGGTTCGTCATCGTCGCGATCGTTCGTGGGTCAGCCGTAGGTGCGCAGCGCGTGTCGTTCGGGATCCTCCAGATGCGGGATGCCGTTGAACGACGCGAGGTGGAACGCCTCGGCGTTGAAGAAAAACTGCGAAAGACTGCTGTTGCGGATCTGCAGGTTCAGCGCGATCGCGCTGGACGGCGGCGCCGCGAGCACCTGCTGCACGGTGACCGCGATCGGGCCGCCGGAGCTCACCGCCAGCACGCGCTGGCCGCCGCCGTGGCGGATCGCGGCGCGCGCGTCGGCCACGCGCTGCTGGAAATGGGCCCAGGTTTCGGGAGCCGCATCGCCGAGCTTGTCCTCGGTCCACAGCTGCAGCACCTGCCGGAGCGCGCGGAAATGTTCCTTCATCGAGCCGGCCGCGAGCCGCGCGATTTCCGGGTAGTCGCTGGCGGCGGCCGCGAACAGCCCGTGGAAATCGTATTCGTTCAGGCCCGGATGGCGGTCGACCGCGACGCCTTCGCGGTCCATTCCGCGCAGGATCGCGGCGACCGTCTGCGCATGGCGGTTCATCGTGCCGCAGATCACGCGGTCGAACGTCAGCCCCTGCCGCGCGAAGTATTCGCCGAGCCAGACGCCCTGCTGGTCGCCCGCCGCGGAAAGCCGGTCGTAGTCGTCGGTGCCGAACGACGCCTGCCCGTGCCGTACCAGAAAGAGTTCAGCCATTGCGCTCGCCTGAGGGAAAACCGAAGGCCCAGCATAGCGACCGGGCCCGCATTTTTGAAATTTATTTTCTGAATCAGTCGGTATTCATCGCATGAATTTCTCCGATTCAGACGATGCGCTTGCGCCGGTTTTCATCGGCCCCACATCGCGGCACGCGAATTGCGACAGCCGACACCGTGTCGAATAAATCCAGGAGGGATGCGATGCTCGGTACGATCCTCATCATCGTTCTGATTCTGCTGCTCATCGGAGCATTTCCTGCATGGCCGCACAGCCGAAGCTGGGGCTACTGGCCATCGGGTACCGTCGGGCTGATCGTCGTCATTGTCGTGATACTGGTGCTGCTCGGTCGCATCTGACGCCCCCGCCACCGGCGGCGGGACGCGTCGCAGCCGGCACGGGTGCGTGCCTTCCCGAGCCTTCGCCGTGGATTCTTTACACGACGAAACCCGCAAAGACATGCACCCGATGCCGTCAACCCTTTCCGTTACTGGCCACCCTCCAGGCGCAACTGGAGCTTGCTCTTCACCGACGTCACGCCCGGTACCTGACGGGCCGCGTCCACCGCGGCCCGGTCCTGGGACTCGTCGGCGATCTGCCCGGCCAGTGTCACGTCGCCCGTCTTCGCCTTCGCGAACACGGTGACCTGCGCATTGCCGACGCCGGGCGCCCTCACGATGGCCTGACGGACCTTCTTCGCGAATGCGCGGTCGGCCGCGCGCTCGGCTTTCTTCGCCGCACGCGGCGACGCGGTTGCCGGCGCCGCCTGCTCGGCGGGCGCAGCGGACGGGGCGGACTGTGCGTGAGCGGCCAGCGGCGACAGCGCAACGAAACCTGCAACGACGATTGCAAAACGAGACTTCATCGGATTCTCCTCGACAGGAACGAACGGGTACGACGGATGGGCCGGCCGTCAGGCCGTGACGCCCGACAACGCACGGGCATGCTCGCGGCCGTGCGGCGCCGCGAGCGCGTCCAGCGCGCGCGCGTCGGCTTTCAGCGCGGGCGACAGCGTCGCGCGCAGATGATCGACGAAGGTGCGGACCTTCGCGTCCAGGAAGCGGCGCGACGCATACATCGCGTACACGTCGAGCATCGTCAACCGGTAGTCCGGCAGCACGCGCACGAGCCGCCCGCTGCGCAGGTCGTCGATCGCCGAATAGATCGCGAGCGAACCGATGCCCAGCCCCGCGCGCAGCGCGATCGACATCGCCTCCGGCGCATTCGCGTGGAACGGCGCGGCCGTGACCGCATGCGACACCGCCTGGCCGCCCGCGCCGTGCAGCAGCCATTCGCCGTTCGCTTCCGCCGGCGTATCGAGGCGCAGGCAGGTATGGCGCGCCAGGTCGGCGGGCACGGCCGGCGCGCCGTGGCGGGCGAGGTAGGCCGGCGACGCGACCAGCACGCTGACGGACGTGCCGCACGAATGCGCGATGCACGCGGAGTCCGGCAGGCTCGCGGCCGTGACGACCGATACGTCGTAGCCTTCCTCGACGAGATTGGGCATCCGTTGCGAATAGGTCATCTCGATGGCGACGTCGGGAAAGCGCGCCCGATAGGCGACGGCCAACGCGGTCACATGGCTCTGCCCGAGCCCCGGCATCGTATGCACGCGCAGGCGTCCGTACGGGCGGACCAGCGCGTTCCTCGCCTCGGCATTCGCCTGGTCGACATCGCCGAGGATCGATTGCAGGCGCTCGAAATAGCGGCGTCCGCTGTCGGTCAGCGCGATTTTCCGGGTGGTCCGGTTCAACAGACGAATCTGCGCATACGCTTCCAGGCTCGCGACGGCCCTCGACACCTGGGCGGTCGCGACATCGGTCTGCTTCGCCACGGCGGAGAAGCTGCCGGCCTGCACGACGCGAACGAACGTCCGCATGTTCTCGAGCATGTCCATTTCGACTCATCGTCCAGTCCGGTGCTGCATCCACGCGACGCGCCGACGGGGCGCGGCGACGCATTCGGTGCCCCGATTGTCGGACCATCCCCGCCGCGGCTTCAGCCCCCCGACCGGGGGGCTGAAGGGTAGGCCGATCATGTGGAATGCTTGGCGTTTGCGTCGACGGCGGCCCGCAGCGATCCCTCCGCGGCCCGCGTCGCCAGCACGATCTTGCCGATATGTCGCCCCGAATCCATCAGCTCGTGCGCCGCACGGGCGTCGCGCAGATCGAACAGCCGATAGACCTGCGGCCTGACCGTGCCTTGCCGGATCAGCGGCCACACGGCCTCCTCGAGCTCGCGAATGATCTGCGCCTTCTCCGCGTAAGTGCGCGAGCGCAGCGTCGAGCCGATGTGCGTGAGCCGCTTCGTCAGCATCGGAAACAGGTCGAGCGCCTTCGCGGGGCCATTGATCACGCCGATCTGCACGATGCGCCCGTTCATCGCGGCCGCCGCGAAATTGCGCGCGACGTAGTCGCCCGCGATGATGTCGACGATCACGTCGACGCCCTTGCCGCCCGTGAAGCGCGCGACCGCCTCGACGAAATCCTCGCTGCGATAGTCGATCGCGAGATCCGCGCCGAGCCGCATGCTCGCGTCGCGTTGCGCGTCCGACCCGACGGTCGTGATGATCGTCGACGCGCCGAACGCCTTCGCCAGCATCGTCGCCGTCGTGCCGATGCCCGACGCGCCGCCGTGGATCAGCACGCTTTCGCCGGGCGACAACCGGCCGCGCTGGAACAGGTTCAGCCAGACCGTCATGAAGGTCTCCGGCAGCGCCGCCGCCTCGGCCATCCCGAGGCCGTCGGGAATCGCGAGCGTGTTGCTCTCGTTCGCCACCGCGTATTCCGCGTAGCCGCCACCGGGAATCAGCGCGCAGACGCGATCGCCGACGGCGAACCGCGTGACGTCGCGGCCGACCGCGACGATTTCGCCGGCGATCTCGAGGCCGGGAATGTCGGACGCGCCGGGCGGCGGATCGTACAGCCCCTTGCGCTGGAACACGTCCGGGCCGTTGACGCCGGCCGCATGAATCCGGATCAGCACGTCGTCGGGGCCTGGCACCGGTACGGCGCGGGTCGCCGGCACGAGCACGTCGGGGCCGCCGGGACGCACGATTTCGATCGCGGTCATGTGGGTGGGAAGGGGGTTCGCGTCATCAATCACGATATGATCCTCAACGTTCGTCGATGCGCGGCCGATTCGCGGGCCATCCTCGAATCGCGGCATCGCCATGTGTGTGAAGCCAGTCTATGGGCGATGCCGCTGGCGGGCACGCAGCGATTTACCGGTCGGGGAATGCAAAAATGCATCAGTCGGGACACACGATGAACTGGGACGACGCGCGCGTCTTTCTCGCGATCCATCGCGAACGCACGCTGCGCCGCGCGGCGCAGACGCTCGGCGTCGATCAGGCGACGGTCGGGCGGCGGCTCGCGACGCTCGAGCACATGCTCGGCGCGACGCTGTTCCTGCGCTCGTCGAAAGGCTATCTGCCCACGCCGGTCGGCGAACTGGCGCTGCGCGCCGCCGAGGCGATGGAGCAGCACGCGCACGAGCTGGTGCGGCTGACGCACGGAGTCGACCGGCGGCTTGCCGGCGAGGTGAAGATCACGACGACGGACGCGCTCGCGATCGAGTTCGTGATGCCGTCGATCGCGCGGCTGCACGCGAAACATCCCGACGTCTCCGTCGCGCTGAACACGTCGACCCACATCCTGAATCTCGCGAAGCGCGAAGCCGATATCGCCATCCGCACCGTGCGGCCCGAGAACCCCGATCTGGTCGCACGCCGGCTGGCGTGCTGGGACATGGGCCTGTTCGCGTCGCCCGACTATCTGCACCGGCACGGCGAGCCCGAGCGCGGCCGCGCGTTCGCGGGTCACGATCTCGTCGTCTACCAGCCGTACATCGACGCCAGCCGCAAGCCGACCCTCGCCGGCGAACCGATCGACGGCGGGCGCATCGTCACGCGCACGAACTCGAACCTGATGATGCGCGCGGCGCTGCGCGCGGGCCTCGGCGTCGGCGAGATTCCCGTCCACATGGGCGAGCGCGACGGGCTCACGCGCATCTGGCCGGACCGCATGCGGCAGTCGCCGTACGAGGTCTGGCTCGTCACGCACCGCGACCTGCGCCACACCGCGCGCATTCGCGCGGCGATCGACGAGATCGTGGCCGCGTTCGCCGCGCACCGCTGACGCGCGCCGGCACCGTATCGGCCGGTCATTCGTCGTCGCGCCGCACCCGCGACGGATCGAGCGCCAGCCCGCTGCGCACCGCCTGGATGCGCGACGTCACGTTGAGCTTCTCGAAGACGTTCTTCAGGTGCCACTTGATCGTCTCCGGCGCGACCCGCAGCGCACGGGCGATTTCCTTGTTCGACAGGCCACGCGCGACGTAGTCGAGGATCTCGACTTCCCGTGCGCTGAGGTTGCCGGGCCCACCCTGCCGCGTGGCGGGCGTGGCGTTCGATTGCCGCTGCCCGTCGAACGCACGGGCCAGATCGCGCAGATACCATGCGCCGACCGCCGGAAAGCGGTCGGCACGCCTGTGTACGCGCGCCAGCAGGCGCTCGGCCGCGGCCCCTTCGTCGACGAAGGTTCGGACGAGTCCGTTGCCCTGGCCGTATTCGAGCGCGCGCGCCAACGCCGCGAGCGCCGCGCTTTCGTCGCCCGCCTGGTCGAGCGCGATCGCAAGCAGCACGGCCGCCTGCGCCGCGAACCAGTCGAACCCACGTGCGGCCAGCACCGCGTGCACGGTCGCCATGCGCTGGGCCGCCTCGCTCGCGCGCGCATCGGCGAGCAGCAGCCTGGCCTGCGCGGATTGCGCCATCTGCCACGTCTCGACGTGGCTCGACGCTTCGTCCGGCGGCACGGGCGACACCAGCGACGCCAGCGCCCGCCCCACGCGATGGGCTTGCGTCGGCTTGCCGGCGGCCAGATGCAGCCGGATACCGGTCGCCATGCACGCGACGCGCAGCCGCAGCCATTGCCGGCTGCACGCGACGCGATCGGCTTCGTCCAGCATGTCGTGCGCGCGCGCATCGTTTCCCGACTGGAATTGCAGCAGCGCGGCCGTCTGCATGAACCTCAGCAACGGCCCGAGCGAGCACGCCTGCATCGCGATGTCGAAGCGGTCGGCCTGCGCGTCGCGCACCTTCGCCCAGTCGTTCCATTCGTAATAGATCGCCGACAGATAGCCGGCCGACAGCGCCGTCGCGGCCGACAGGCGACCCGCCGATCGTTCGGCGGCATGCAGCGCCGTCTCGAACGTCTTCGACGCGTCGTGCAGCCGGCCCGCGACGAACTCGGCCAGGCCCGACATGTTCTGGCGGTACACGTTCGCGTAAAGCGGCTCGTGTCCGGACGCAGCGTGTTCCGCGCGCGCGCCGAGATCCCGCACGTCGCCGAGGCGGCCCGCGTAGCCGAGCCCGAAGATCAGCGTCGTCTGCCCGATCTGCTCGACCCACGAACCGGCCGGCGGCGCGGCCGCGAGTACGCGCTCGCCGAGCTGCAGCGATTCGATGCTGTGATCCGACAGCCCGGCGATCAGCGAGCGCACGGCCAACAGTTCGGTCGCCGTGACGGCATCGGTATCGAGTCGCCCGGTCGCGATGTCGGCTTCCAGCGCTTCCAGCGCGCGGCGCGCCTCGACCATCTGCATCGACAGCGCGAGCGCCCACGTATGCGCGATCCGCAACCGCAGGCGGCCCGCCAGCGCCTGCCCGGGCAGGCGCGACACCCAGTCGAGCACCGTGCGCACGTCGCTCGACGCGATGAGCTTCATCGCGCACGCCTCGACCCAGCCGGCGGCCGCATCGAAGTCGCCCGCCGCGAGCGCGTGCCTGACGGCGTCCGGCCATTGCCGCTCGTCCGCGTACCAGGCGCTCGCGCGACGATGCAGCGTGGCCACCGCGCCGGGCTCGCGCAGCGCCAGTTCCTCCCGCAGGTATTGCAGGAACAGCGCGTGATAGCGGTAGCGCCGCCGGTCACCGTCGATCGACCGGATGAACAGGTTGTGCGCATTCAGCCATTCGAGGCAATCGAGCGCATCGTCGCGGCCGGTCAGCGCATCGCACAGCGCCGGCGTCATCCGGTCGAGCACCGCCGTATGCAGCAGGAAGTGGCGGATCGCGTCCGGCACCTGCGTCATCACGTTGTCGTTCAGGTACGCGGCAATGCCGGCACGCGCGTGGCTGACCTGCTCGGCCACGCGCGCCGCGTCGCTGTCGTCGTGCAGCGCCAGGGCCGCCAGTTGCAGGCCCGACACCCAGCCTTCGGTCGCCGCGCGCAGACGCGCGACGTTGTCCGCATTGAGCGGCTTGCCGGCCACCCGCTCGAAGAACGCACGCGTCTCCGTGTCGTCGAAACGCAGGTCGTGCTCGTCCACCCGCACGAGTTCGTCGCGCGATTCGAAATAGCTGAGCGGCAGCGCGGGTACCGAGCGGCACGCCAGCACGACGTGCAGGTTCGACGGCGCGTAGCGCAGCAGGTCGAACATCGCGTCGTGAATGACCGGCGACGCGAGGCGATCGAAGTCGTCGAGCATCAGGAACAGGTCGACGCCCGCGCTGTCCAGTTCGTTGAGCAGTTCGTCGAAGACGGTCTTCAGCGGAATCAGCGCGCGATCGCGCAACAACTGCTGCGCGCGGGCGCCGACACCGCCGGTTGCGTCGACGATCGCGGCGACCACGTAGGACGCGAAGATCGACGCGTTGTCGTCGTCCTGGTCGAGACTCACCCACGCGACTTTGACGTCCGACGCCACCAGCGCGTGGCGCCATTCCGCCAGCAGCGTGGTCTTGCCATATCCGGCCGGCGCGCACACGAGCGTCAGCCGGCGGTCGAGGCCGCGCCTGAGCCGGCCGAGCCGCGCGATGCGCGCCACGATACCGCGGGCCGACGCCGGCGCCAGCTTGGTGCGCACCAGCACTTCGATCGCATCGGGGTCCGGCGGGCGGGCCGGTTGTCTGCTGTCCATCGGCGCCATGCTGTTCGTGTTCTCCTCGCGCTGATCGCGTGTCCGTCGGCCCGGCCGGCGAAGCCGCCGGCCGGGCCCGGTCTCGCCGTGCGCCGAAAACAGCATAACGATTCGACGCCGGCCGTCAAAAGTAGGTGATGTCCGTACCGGCGTGGGCGCGCGCAGCGCGTATCGGTCCGCGACACGGGACCCGCATTGTTCTCGAACCGGCGCGCGATGTTCAGCCCCCCATTCGGGGGGTTACCCCGGGCGGGGAGCCGCGGGGCCCTGGCCGCCGGCGTCTGGGCGGCCGGGCACCCGTCAGTCGGGCTGGTAGCGCTCGCGCAACGCGCGCTTGTTGATCTTCCCGACGCTCGTCTTCTCGATCGCGTCGACGATCAGCAGCCGTTCCGGCACCGCATAGCGCGAGATCAGCCCGCGGTCGGCCACCTGCTTCACGTGCGCTTTCAATTCCTCCGGCTCGACGCGGCCAGCCTGCTCGTCGGTCAGCACGACCAGCGCGAGCGGACGCTCGCCCCAGCGCGCATCCTTCACGCCGATCACCGCCGATTCGCGCACGGCCGGATGACGCGACAGGATGCTCTCGAGTTCGAGCGACGAGACCCATTCGCCGCCCGTCTTGATCACGTCCTTGATGCGGTCGGTGATCTGCAGCCGGCCGTCGGGATCGATCACGCCGATGTCGTTCGTATGCAGATAGCCGCCGGCCCACAGCGCGGCCGACGCCGGCGCATCGCCGAGATAGCCTTGCGTCGCCCACGGCATCCGCACGACGACCTCGCCCGCCGACCGGCCGTCGTGCGGCACGTCGCGAAACTGCGCATCGACGATGCGCAGGTCGACGAGCGGCAACGGCAGCCCCGCCTTGGTCCGGCGCGCGATGTCGTCGTCGGCCGACGCACCGCCGGCCGCGCGCGGCGGGTCAATCTGCGCGATCGTCATCAGCGGGCAGGTTTCCGACATCCCGTACCCCGTGTAGACCTCGATGCCGCGCGCGAGCGCCGCCCGCGCGAGCCCGTCGGACAACGGCGAGCCGCCGACGATCACCTTCCACGCCGACAGGTCGACCGCCGCGGACGCCGGGCTGTCGAGAATCATCGCGAGCAGCGTCGGCACGCAATGCGAGAACGTCACCGCTTCGCGCGCGATCAGCGCCACCAATCCGTCCGGCGAATAGCGGCCCGGATAGACCTGCTTGAGCCCGAGCGCGGTCGCGATATACGGCATCCCCCAGGCGTGCACATGAAACATCGGCGTGATCGGCATGTAGACGTCGTCGCGATGCACGCGGCCGCGATCGCGCGCGCTCGACAACGCCGCCATGCCCGCGAGCGTATGCAGCACGAGCTGCCGATGGGTGAATGCAACGGCCTTCGGCAGGCCGGTGGTGCCGGTCGTGTAGAACGTCGTCGCGCGGGTTTGCTCGTCGAAATCGGGGAACGCGAAATCGGGCGAACCGGCCGCGACGAGCGCCTCGTATTCGTCGGTGAAACCATCCGGCAAACCGGCTTCATCGCCGTCGGCGATCAGCACGACGTGCCGCACCGTATCGAGCCGGTCGCGCATCCCCGCCAGCAGCGGCAGGAAGTCGCGGTGAACCAGCACGATGCGCGCGCCCGAATGGTTGAGCGTATACAGCAACTGATCGGGCGACAGCCGGACATTGGCCGTCATCAGCACCGCGCCCATCATCGGAATCGCGTGGTAGCACTCCAGGTAGCGATGGCTGTCCCAGTCCAGCACGGCGACGACGTCGCCCGCGCCGACGCCGATCGACGCCAATCCGCTCGCGAGTTGCCCGATGCGATGCCGGAACGTCCAGTAATCGTGCCGGACCCGGTCGCCGTACACGATCTCCTGCTCGGGCCGCGTCGCCAGCGGCGCATGAAGCAGCTGCTTGATCAGCAGCGGATACGCATGGGCGGACGGTGCCGGCTCGTCTTGCGGATACGGGTATGACGAATTCATGAATGTCTCCATGGGCGACCGGTCGGGTCGTCGAGCGTGCGGCCACGATACCGGACCGGCCGGCTTTCGCGCCCCCCCCCTGTCCGGGGGGAGCGGGCCTCCTGGCCGGCACCGGCGGCGGACCGCTCGTACACGTATCACGGCGATCGGCGCGCGAGACCCACCCGTTCGGGGAGGCGCCCGCCGCGACATGCCGTTGTAGGATTCATCGCAGCGCGTATTCTTCCTGTGAGATCCCCGTCCGCCCGACCGGGCATGACCGGAAAGCCAGGCCGCCGCGCAATCGGCGCGCCGACTCACGCATGCATCTCACCGGCCCCGCCCGCCCCCCTTCCCCCCTGAGCAAGGAGCAGCCATGACTTCCGACACGACGCAGGTGGACCGCACGCCCGCCCCCGACCCGGCGGAGAACAATGCGTATTTCCCGTCGCCGTATTCGCTGTCGCAGTACACGTCGTCGAAGACCGACTTCGACGGCGCCGATTACCCGAATCCGTACACCGGCGGCAAGTGGAAGGTCCTGATGATCGCGACCGACGAGCGCTACATCCTGATGACGAACGGCAAGATGTTCTCGACCGGCAACCATCCGGTGGAGATGCTGCTGCCGATGCACCACATGGACAAGGCCGGCTTCGAGATCGACATCGCGACGCTGTCGGGTAACCCGGCCAAACTCGAACTCTGGGCGATGCCGCAGGATGACGAGGCCGTGCAGAGTACTTACCGGAAATACCTGCCGAAGCTGAAGACGCCGCTCAAGCTGTCCGACGTGCTCGACCAGCATTCCGGCGCCGATTCGCCGTATATCGCGGTGTTCATTCCCGGCGGCCACGGCGTGCTCGCCGGCATTCCGCACAGCAAGGACGTCAAGCGCACGCTGCGCTGGGCGCTCGACCACGACCGGCACATCATCACGCTGTGTCACGGGCCCGCATGCCTGCTGTCGGCCGCCGTCGACGAAGATCCTCAGGACTACCCGTTCAAGGACTACGAGATCTGCGTGTTTCCGGATGCGCTCGACACGGGGCCGAACCTCGACATCGGCTACATGCCGGGCCCGCTGCCGTGGCTCGTTGCGCAAAGCCTCGAAAAGCTCGGCGCGCGCGTGCTGAACAAGGACATGACCGGCCGCTGCCATCAGGACCGCAAACTGATCACGGGCGACAGCCCGCTCGCGTCGAACGGCGTCGGCAAGCTCGCGGCCGCAGCGCTGCTGAAGGCGGTCGGGCACTGACGGTACGCGCCGCCCTGGCGCGGCGTCTCGCCGGGGCATGGCCGCCCGTCTCCATTCGACCGCCAGAGCCGTACGGTAGTATGGCGATTCGATGGAACCCCGCTGAATCCGAACGAGTGGCCATGCCCGAATTTCCTTCATCTCCCGGCGCCGGCCAAGGCGCGCAGGCGCTCGTCCTCATCGCCGAGGACGAACCCGAGATCGCCGAGATCCTGATCGCGTATTTCGCGCGCAACGGCCTGCGCACCGTGCACGCCGCCGACGGCCGCCGCGCGCTCGAACTCCACCTGTCGCTGAAGCCCGACCTCGTGCTGCTCGACGTGCAGATGCCGCACGTCGACGGCTGGAAGGTGCTTGCCGAGATCCGCCATCGCGGCGACACGCCGGTCATCATGCTGACCGCGCTCGACCAGGACATCGACAAGCTGACCGGGCTGCGCATCGGCGCCGACGACTACGTGGTCAAGCCGTTCAACCCGGCCGAAGTCGTCGCGCGTGCTCAGGCCGTGCTGCGCCGTTCGATGGCCGGCGCGCGCCAGGAAGAGCAGCGCGTGCTGCGCGCCGCGCCGTTCGAGATCGATCTCGAGCACCACGAAGCGACGGTCGAAGTCGACGGCGTGCGCCACACGCTCGTGCTGACGCTCACCGAATTCAAGCTGCTCGCGCAGCTCGCGCGCGCACCGCGCCGCGTGTTCAGCCGCGCCGAGCTGATGGCCACCTGCCTGCCGGAAGGTGACGCGCTGGAGCGCACGGTCGACAGCCACGTCAGCAAGCTGCGCAAGAAACTCGACGATCTCGGCGTCGCGGGCGTGCCGGCCAGCGTGCGCGGCGTCGGCTACAAACTGTGGAGCGGCGAGTGAGACTCGACGGCCTGAGCCGCCAGATCGCGCTGACGATGGGCGCGATCGCCTTCGGCATCACGGTGCTGATCGTCGTGACGGCCTACGTGTTCTACTACCTGCTGTACCAGTACTCGCCCGAGTACTTCAAGCCGCAGAGCTGGGTCCCGAGCGGGCCCGAGTGGGTGTGGATCATTTCGACCACGCTGGTGGGCCTGCTGATCGCGGTCGTCGTCGCGGTCAACCTGTCGCGCCGCATCCTCGTGCCGTTGAATTCGGTGACGGACAGCATCCGCCGCGTCGCGCGCGGCGATCTCGGCGCACGCGCGGTCGCCGGCGACCGTTCGCTGAAGGAAGCGGCGCTGCTCGCCGACAACTTCAACGCGCTCGCGAGCGAACTGCAGCGTGTGACCGACGAGCAAACCTTCTGGAACGCGGCGATCGCGCACGAGCTGCGCACGCCCGTGACCGTGCTGCGCGGCCGGCTGCAGGGGCTCGCCGAAGGCGTGTTCACGCCGAGCGACGCGCTGTATCGCAGCCTGCTCGCGCAGGTCGAAGGGCTGACGCGGCTGATCGAGGATCTGCGCGTGATCAGCCTCGCCGATAGCGGCCACCTGAGCATCGAGATCCGCGACACCGACCTCGCCGCCGAGGTACGCGCCGTGGTCGACGCGTTCGCGCACGCGCTGCAGGCCGCCGGCCAGCATCCGGAATTCGATCTCGACCCGCGACGCATGCGCTGCGACCCGGTCCGGCTCCGCCAGGCGTTGCTCGCGCTGCTGGAAAATGCGCGCCGCCATGCGGTGCCCGGTGCGATCCGGATCCAGACGCGCATCGAGAACGGGATGTGCCGGCTGCGCGTCGAGGACGACGGCCCCGGTATCCCGGCCGAGTTCGCGCCGCACGTGTTCCAGGCGTTCCGGCGCGTCGACGAGACGCAACCCGGCGGCACCGGCCTCGGGCTCGCGGTCGTCGCGGCGATCGCGCATGCGCATCGCGGCGAAGCGCTGTGCGTGCCGACCGGCGCGGGCGGCACGCGGTTCGAGGTGCGGTGGCCCGACGATCTCACGCCGGCGCCCGACAGCGAGCGCTTCCCGGCGTAACGCGCCGCCGCTCCCCCCTTCACGCGCGCGGTTCGCGCCCGACCTGGTCCAGCGGCGGACTGAACCCGAGCACCGTGTATTCCATCACCGATACCGTCCCGGTTCCGGCCGCGCCCTGCACGATCACCGCGCGCACCGCGCCGGCGCGGTCGAATTTCAGCTGCGTGCCGACTGTCGCGTGACGCAGCGCCTCCAGCTCCTCGATCCGCGCGATCGCCAGCTTGCGTACCGCGCCGGACACGTACACGGGCAGGAACACCAGCGCGATGAAGATCGACACCGCGTCCTTCGACACGCTGTCCAGCACCGGCCGGCCCGACATCACGAGCGACAGCGAGGTCGCCGCGACGAAGATCGCGAGCACGGTCGCACCGACGCCGAGCGACGCAAGCCGCTCGGCCGCCTTCTTCATGCGGGCCTTCACGAGCGCGCGGGCGGGCGCGGCCGTCATCAGCCATTCGCGCTGCGCCCCGTGAAATCCGGCGATACCGAGGAACAGCGTCGCGACCGCGCTGACCGCGATGCTGGTGTACAGCGCGCCGGCCATCACGCAGACGAATTCGAGCACGAACACGATCGCAAGCGGGCACAGCAGCAGGCGGAACGAATAGCCGTCGCGGCCGTGCCCGCGGATCCACCATCTCACCGGCGCGAGCTGCCAGAAGCGGCTCTCCGGGCGGAGCGAAAGTTCGTCGTCGGTCAATGCTTCACCTGTGTGTCCGTTGCACCCATGCGCCCGGTGCGGCTGAAACCGGAATGAACACCTGGGGTTATCGATTGATCCCAAAGATTCATTGGACAGTGTCTCCGCCGCCGCGCGATGCTGGGCCGGCCCGTGAACGCAGCGTCATTGCAACGCCGCGCACGAACATGGAGTGAGACAGATGCCCAACGACCACCGTCAACGGCGCCACACACTGTGGCTGCTGTGCGCGCTTTCGTTCATCCTCTACGTCGATCGCGTCAATCTCGCGACCGCCGCCGGCGCGATCAAGGCCGAACTCGGGCTGTCGAATACCGAGCTTGGCGTCGCATTCTCCGCGTTCGCGTATTCGTATGCAATCTGCCAGATCGGCGGCGGCTGGATCGCCGACCGGTTCGGCGCGCGCATCACGCTGATCGGCTGCGGATTGATCTGGGTGGTCTCCACGTTCACGACCGGGCTCGTGCACAGCCTCACGCTGCTGTTCGCCGCGCGGCTGCTGCTCGGCATCGGCGAAGGCGCGACGCTGCCGGCCCAGGCCCGCGCGATCACGCACTGGTTTCCGCGCGAGCGGCGCGGCGTCGTGCAGGGCTTCACGCATTCGTTCTCGCGGCTCGGCAACGCGGTCACGCCGCCGATCGTCGCCGCGTTGATGACGTGGCTGTCGTGGCGCGCGGCGTTCTTCGTGATCGGCGCGGTCACGCTCGTCTGGCTCGCGTGGTGGATCGTCGGCTTCCGCGAGCATCCGGCGGGCGACGACGACGGCCGCCCGCGCGCCGCGCGCCCGGTCACACCGTCCGGCCCGACGCCGTGGGGGCCGCTGTTCCGGCGCATGGCGCCGACCATCTTCGTCTACTTCTGCTACGGCTGGACCGCGTGGCTGTTCTTCACGTGGCTGCCGACCTTCTTCCTGAACGGCCAGGGCCTGAACCTGAAATCGACCGCGTTGTTCGCGTCCGGCGTGTTCTTCGCGGGCGTGGTCGGCGACACGCTCGGCGGCTGGCTCTGCGACCGCATCTACCGGAAGACCGGCAACCTCGCGCTGTCGCGGCAGAGCGTGATCGTGACGAGCTTCGTCGGCGCGCTCGCCTGCCTGCTGCCGCTCGCGTTCGTGCACTCGACGGCCGGCGTCGCGCTGTGCCTGTCCGGGTCGTTCCTGTGCCTCGAACTGACGATCGGGCCGATCTGGGCCGTGCCGAGCGACATCGCGCCGACCCACGCCGGCATCGCGAGCGGGATGATGAACGCCGGTTCCGCGATCTCGGGAATCCTGTCGCCGATCCTGTTCGGCTATCTCGTCGATCGCACCGGCAGCTGGACGGTGCCGTTCATCGGCTCGGTGGCGATGCTGCTGATCGGCATCGTCGCCGCGCTGCGGATTCGCCCGGACCGCGCGCTGTCCGAATCGATGCCGGCGCTCGCCGACGCGCCTGCCGCGCCGTCGGCGCACTGAAGCGGTTCGCTCGGGTTCGCCCTCGGCCGCCTCGCCGGCGTCGCCATCACGCTTCACCGCGCTCCGCGGCGGCGGTGACTCGGCTTGTTCGGCTTGTTCGGCTTGATCGGCTTGATCGGCTTGATCGGCTTGATCGGCTTGATCGGCTTGATCGGTCTCATCGGTCTGATCGGCTGGCGCGGCTGGCTCGGCCGCCTCGGCTGGCAAACCGCGCCATTACGCATCGCCGTCATCCCCCGCGCCGTCCCGGTGAAACAGCGCGAGAAACTGCTGCGCGGGAATGCTCAAAGGCCGGTCGCGCCGCACGAGGCTGCCGTACGACGGCAGCTTCTGTTCGAGCGTGTAATCGATGATCGCGACGAGCCCGTGCGCCGCGTTGCGCTGCGCGACCGTCAGCGGAATCACGCCGAGCATCGACGAACGGTCGACGAGGTTCATCGTGGTCAGGATCGAGCCCGTTTCGACGAGCCCGCGCGGCATCGGCTGGTGACGCGAGCGGAATTCGCGCTCGACGACCTCGCGCGCCGGGCTGCCGGTCGGCTGCACGATCCACGCATAGTCGAGCAGCGCGTCGAATTCGACCGGCCCCGCGTCCGCGAGCGGATGGTCGCGGCCCGCGATGATCGCGAGCGCCTCGTCGTCGACCACGCGGAAGTCGCAGTCGGTCCCGACGTGGCGCCCGATCACCACTTCGAGCACGCCTTCGCGAAGCTGCGGCATCAGCCGGTCGCTCGTGTCGACCGCGATGTCGATCGCGAGCAGCGGATAACGCGCCTTCAACTGCACCAGCGCCTCGGTCAGCCGCCCCGGCGACGCCGCCATGATGCTGCCGATCGCGAGCCGCCCCGCGCTGCCGAGCTGCAGTTCGCCGAGCTCGCGGTTCAGCGCCTCCATGCTGCCGCGGATGCCGCGGAAATAGCCGAGCACGCGCTCGCCGGCCGGGTTCAGCACGAGCCCGCGCCCGATGCGGTCGAACAGCCGCTGGCCGAGCGCACTCTCCAGTTCGGCCAGCATCTTCGTCGCGGCCGGTTGCGTGAGGCCCATCTGCTCGGCCGCCGCGCGCAGCGTCGAGCATTCGTCCACGGCCAGCAGCAGCGCGATCTGGCGCATGCGCAGCCGGTTCAGCAGTTGCGGGGTCGAGTCTCGTCGGTCGATCGAGCCCATTTTTGATTACTCCAGGTTATCGATTCATCAAGAGTTTTCAATTTACCGACTCATTCCGTCTACCTAGCATCAACCCCATAGACCAACGGCCACGCGCCGCCACCGGAGACACCGCATGCACACCCCCTCGACCGCCGCCACGCAGCCCGTCGTCGCGCTGACGCTCGGCGACCCCGCCGGCATCGGCGCCGAACTGATCGCGAAACTGCTCGCCCGCCCCGACGCGACCGCCCGCGCGAACCTCGTGCTGATCGGCGATCGCTGGCTGTGGGAGGCTGGCCAGCGCGTCGCCGGCGTCACGATCGACGTCGAACCCGTCGCGTCGCTGGCCGCCGTGCGCGGCCGGCCGTCGACCGCGCGCGCCGCGTTCGTCGCGGTCGATACGATCGACGCCGCGCAGGTCACGGTCGGCCAGGCGGATGCTGCCGGCGGCCGCTCGACGCTGGCCGTGCTCGACCAGTGCCTCGACGCCGCGCTCGCCGGCGACATCGACGCGATCTGCTTCGCGCCGCTGAACAAGTACGCGATGAAGCTCGGCGGGCTGCGCCACGACGACGAGCTGCACCACTTCGCCGAGGCGCTCGGCGTGACCGGCTACTTCTGCGAATTCAACACGCTCGGCGAACTGTGGACCGCGCGGATCTCGTCGCATATCCCGCTGAAGGACGCGGCCGGCTGCCTGAGCATCGAGCGGATCGAACAGGCGTCCGAGCTGATCTACCGGTCGCTGCTCGCGAACGGCGTCGCCGCGCCGAAGGTCGCGATCGCCGCGTTCAACCCGCACGGCGGCGACGGCGGCAGTTGCGGCCGCGAGGAAGTCGACATCATCGAGCCGGCCGTGCGCCGCTTGCAGGCGCGCGACTGGCCGACCGACACGCCGTTCCACGGCCCGTTCCCGGCCGACACGATCTTCCTGAAGGCGCAGGCCGGCGATTACCAGGCGATCGTCACGATGTACCACGACCAGGGGCAGATCGCGATCAAGCTGCTCGGCTTCTCGCGCGGCGTGACCGTGCAGGGCGGGCTGCCCGTGCCGATCACGACGCCCGCGCACGGCACCGCGTACGACATCGCGGGCCGCGGCACGGCCGACGTCGGCGCGACCTGGCAGGCGCTGCAGATCGCGTGCCGGATGGGCGCCGCGCGCCGCACCGCCGCCGTTTCGGCGTGACGCTCGCACGCCTTCTACACACGACAACCCCGATTCTGGAGACACCATCATGAAGATCCGCTCCGTACGCGCTCGCGTATTCCAGTGGAAAGGCAAGACCGTCCCGCCGCAGGGCAACTTCTGTTCGAACGCGATGGACCTGCTGTATGCGCCGCAGGAGACGATGAGCACGTTCCGCTTCCATGCGTGGACGGTCGTCGAAGTCGAAACCGACGACGGCATCGTCGGCCTCGGCAACGTCGCGCTCGCGCCGCAGGTCGCGAAGGTCATCATCGACCAGTACCTCGCGCCGCTCGTGATCGGCCAGGACCCGTGGGACTACGAGTACCTGAACCAGCGGATGTACCGCGCGACCCATGCCTGGGGCCGCAAGGGCATCGGCATGGCGGCGATCTCGGCGGTCGACATCGCGATCTGGGACATCCTCGGCAAGAGCGTCGGCAAGCCGGTCTTCAAGCTGCTCGGCGGCCGCACCAAGGAAAAGATTCCCTGCTACTACTCGAAGCTCTATCGCACCGACCTGAAGGCGATGCAAGAGGAAGCGCAGCAGTACCTGAAGGAAGGCTTCCGCGCGTTCAAGATGCGCTTCGGCTACGGGCCCGCGCACGGGCAGCAGGGCGTGGTCGAGAACCTGAAATCGGTCGCGGCGATCCGCGAGGTGATCGGCTACGACAACGACCTGATGCTCGAGTGCTACATGGGCTGGAACCTCGAGTATGCAAAGCGCATCCTGCCGAAGCTCGAGAAATACCAGCCGCGCTGGCTGGAAGAACCGGTGATCGCGGACGACCTCGACGGCTACGCGGAGCTGAACCGGCTGACGCGCATCCCGATCTCCGGCGGCGAGCACGAATTCTCGCTGTACGGCTTCAAGCAGCTCCTCGACCGCAAGGCCGTATCGGTCGTGCAGTACGACACGAACCGCGTCGGCGGGATCACGATGGCGCACAAGATCAACGCGCTGTGCGAGGCGTACAGCGTGCCGGTGATTCCGCACGCGGGCCAGATGCACAACTACCACCTGACGATGAGCACGCTCGCGTCGCCGATGAGCGAGTACTTCCCGATGTTCGACGTCGAGGTCGGCAACGAGCTGTTCTATTACATCTTCGACGGCGAACCGGTGGCCGAGAACGGCTTCCTGCAACTGCGCGACGACGTGCCGGGCCTCGGCCTCACGCTGAAGACCGAATTCCTCGACCAGTTCGACATCGTCGAGTGAGGGCCGACATGAACGCACGCTACCAGGGCGTCTTTCCCGTCGTGCCGACGATCTTCGACGCGCACGGCGCGCTCGATCTCGACGGCCAGCGCCGCTGCGTCGATTTCATGATCGATGCCGGTTCGCACGGCCTCTGCATCCACGCGAACTACTCCGAGCAGTTCGCGCTCGGCGACGACGAACGCGATCTCATCACGCGCACCACGCTCGAGCACGTCGCGGGCCGCGTGCCGGTGATCGTCACGACGTCGCACTTCAGCGCGCGGATCTGTGCGCAGCGCAATCGCGAGGCCCAGGCGCTCGGTGCCGCGATGGTGATGGTCATGCCCCCGTACCACGGCGCGACGTTCCGCGTGCCCGAGGCCCAGGTGCGCGCGTACTTCCGCGACGTCGCCGACGGCCTCGACATTCCGCTGATGATCCAGGACGCGCCGGCGAGCGGCGTCGCGTTGTCCGCCTCGCTGCTCGCGACGCTCGCGCGCGAAATCGACGCCGTGTCGTATTTCAAGATCGAGACGGCCGGCGCCGCGTCGAAGCTGCGCGAGCTGATCGCGCTCGGCGGCGATGCGATCGAGGGGCCGTGGGACGGCGAGGAAGGCATCACGCTGCTCGCCGATCTCGACGCCGGCGCGACCGGCGCGATGACGGGCGGCGGCTATCCGGACGGGATTCGCCGGATCACCGACGCGTATTTCGCCGGCCGCCGCGACGATGCCTACGACGCGTACGCGCGCTGGCTGCCGCTGATCAACTACGAGAACCGGCAGTCGGGCTTCCTCACCGCGAAGGCGCTGATGAAGGAAGGCGGCGTGATCGCGTGCGACCGGCCGCGTTCGCCGTGGCCCGAGCTGCCTCCGCAGGTACGCGCGGGGTTGCTCGACACGGCGCGGCGGCTCGATCCGCTCGTGCTGCGCTGGGGGCGCTAGCGACCGTTTTTGCACCCGCAACGCGCGTGCGTTGCGCCTCGGCGTGACGGCGGCCCGACAGAAGGCCGCCGCCGCTCATCGGATGGATGGAGACACCATGAACCTGCTGAACCCCGCCACCCCGGCCTACGACGCCGGCGAAGCCATTCCGCGCCGCCGCTGGCTGCGCGTGATTCCGCCGCTGCTGCTCGCGTGCATCATTTCCTACATGGACCGCGTGAACATCGCGTTCGCGATGCCCGGCGGGATGAACGCCGATCTCGGCATGGATGCGACGATGGCCGGCCTCGCCGGCGGCATCTTCTTCTTCGGCTACCTGTTCCTGCAGATTCCCGGCGGCCGGCGCGCGGCGCTCGGCAGCGGCAAGGCCTTCATCGCGTGGTCGCTCGTGAGCTGGGCCGTGCTGTCGGTGCTGACCGGGCTCGTCACGCACACGTGGCAGTTGCTCGCGCTGCGCTTCCTGCTCGGCGTGGCCGAGGGCGGGATGCTGCCGGTCGTGCTGACGATGGTCAGCCATTGGTTTCCCGACCGCGAACGCGGCCGCGCGAATGCGATGGTCATCCTGTTCGTGCCGCTCGCCGGCATGATCACCGCGCCGCTGTCCGGCTTCATCCTCGCCGCATACGACTGGCATCGCCTGTTCTTCTGCGCGGGCGCGCTGTCGCTGCTGTGCCTCGTCGTCTGGATGCTGTTCGCCGACGACGGCCCGGAGACCGCGCGCTGGGTGTCGCCGCGCGAGAAGGCGTACATCCTCGACGCGCTGCGCGACGAGCAGGAACGCAAGCGCGCGGCCGGCACGCCGGCGGCCACGTCGTTCGGCGCGCTGCTGCGCCACCCGACGATCTGGCTGCTCATCGCGATCAACTTCTGCTATCAGGCCGGCATCTACGGCTATACGATGTGGTTGCCGACCCTGCTGAAAAATCTCACGCACAGCGGGATGGGCCGGGTCGGCCTGCTCGCGATGCTGCCGTACGTCGCGATGGTGATCGGGATGCTCGTCACGTCGTATTGGTCCGACCGGACCGGCAAGCGACGCCTGTTCGTGCTGCTGCCGCTCGTCGGATTCGCCGCGTGCCTCGCGCTGTCGGTGCTCACGCATGCATCGATGGCCGTGTCGTTCGCGTTCCTGATCGGCTGCGGCTTCTTCCTGCAGGCGGCGGCCGGCGTGTTCTGGGCGATTCCGCCGAAGCTCTGCAGCGTCGAGGCGGCCGGCAGCGCCCGCGGCCTGATCAACGCGCTCGGCAATCTCGGCGGCTTCTGCGGCCCGTATGCGGTCGGCGTGCTGACGCAGCACGTGAGCGCGGCGGCCGGCGTCTACAGCCTCGCGGCCACGCTCGCGGTAGCCGGGCTGCTCGCGCTGACGCTGCCGAAGCGCTGCGAGGGCTGACGAACCCGCGCGACAGCGAACGACACACCGGAGACCCATCATGAACGACATCCTGCTGCTGGTGCAGAAATGCGCCCACACTTTCAGCTTCTACGACCTCGACACGAAAGCGCCGCTCAAGCACATCGTGCTGCCGAACTTCCCGCACGAATTCGCCGTCGACGTGAACGGCCGCTACGCGTACGTCGGCATCTTCGGAATCGAGACCGCGTGGTCGCGCGGCCATGAAGGCGATCACCGGATCGCCGAGATCGATCTCGTCGAGCGCACGCACACGCGCATGCTCGACCTGTGGCCGTACTACCGGCCGCACGGGATGGCGAGCGACCGCGACGGCCGGCTGTATGCGATGAGCGAAGCGCACGACATGCTGCTCGTATTCGACGAGCCGACCCGCCAGCCCGTGCCGAACATGGCCGTGCCGTCCGGCGGCGTGAAAACGCACCTCGTGACGCTCACGCGCGACGCGAGCCGTGCGTACGGCGTGCACCTGCTGTCGAACACGGTCACGCAGTTTCATCCACGCGACGCGACGGTCGCGCCACGCGCGGTGATGCCCGGCCCACGCCCCGAAGGCAACGCGCTGTCGAGCGACGAGCGCACGCTGTTCGTCGCGAATCGCGGCGACGACACGCTGGTCGAGATCGACACGGAGACGATGACCTGCGGCCGCCGCGTAAAAACGCGCAGCGACCCGAACCGCATCTACCGGACGAGCGCGCCCGACGGCCGCGACCTGCTGCTGTTGACCAACTCCGGCGAGCGGTCGATCTCGGTGTTCGACGCGCGGCAGCTCGAGGAGATCGAGCGCATCGCGCTGCCAGCCAATCCGACCGCGCTGTCGTTCCATCCGTCGCGGCGCGTCGCGTACGTGTCGTTCCAGGACGACCATGTGCGCGAACTCGACCTCGACGCGTGGCGCTTCGTCGGTGCGCTCGCGACGCTGCGCGAGCCCGATGCGTCGTACGTGCTCGCCGGCGCGCGCTGACATGCGCGACGAAGCGCCGCCCGACGGCATGCCCGATGCGCTCGTCGATGCGCATCACCACCTGTGGCAGCTCGATGCGGGCGCGCACTACCCGTGGCTGCAGGCGCACTATGACCCCGCACGCTTCATGTTCGGCGACTACGCGGCGCTGTGCCGCAACTTCGACGTCGACGATTTCCGGCACGCGGCGCAATGCGCGCCGCTCGTCGCCAGCGTGCACGTCGAAGCCGAACGCGCGCGCGACGAGGCGCTCGCGGAAACGCGCTGGCTGCATGAAGTCGCGGCCGCGCACGCGCTGCCGTCGGCGATCGTCGCGTGGGTCGACCTGCTGGCCGGCGATGCGGACGAACGGCTCGCCGAACAGGCCGCGTGGCCGCACGTGCGCGGCGTGCGGTTCAAGCCGCGCACCGCGGCTGCGCCGGACGCATCGATCGACGAGCCGGGCGCGCTGCGTGATCCGCGCTGGCCGGCCGCGCTCGAACGCCTCGCCGCGCACGGCCTGAGCTGGGATCTGCGCGTGCCGTTCTGGCATCTCGGCGACGCGGCCGCGATGCTGGTCGATGCACCCGACGTCGATGTCGTGCTCGAACACGCGGGGCTGCCGTGGGACCGTTCCGAAGCCGGACTCGCGCGTTGGCGCGGCGGCATGGCGGCGCTCGCCGCGTTGCCGCGCGTGACCGTGAAAATCTCCGAGCTCGGCCTGCGCGATGCGGCGTGGAACGACGCGGACAACGCGCGGATCATCCGCGACACGATCGCGATCTTCGGCTGGCGGCGCTGCCTGTTCGCCAGCAATTTCCCGGTCGCCGGACTGCGCGTGTCCTATCCCGCACTGCTGCGCACGTTCGCCGGCGCGATCGCGCACCTCGACGGCCCCGCGCGCCGCGCGATCTGGCACGACAACGCGCTGCGCGTCTACCGGATCGCGCTCGACGCGCCGCATCGACCGGCGCGCGGGTAACGCCGCGCGTCCGCCGTTCGTCCGCGCCGGGCCGGCCTCGCGCCGCCCCCCGACCACCACATTTTGTGCATCGCACGACCGAACCTGAGCAAAAAGTATCGGTTCGCGAATTCTTTTGATGTGGTGATCGCATCGCCCCCGTCACACCATTGTCCCTGCCGTCATCGGCGGCATTCGAACAAGCAGAATCAAGGAGACACGGGTGAACAAGATGCGAATCGTCGCAGCCGGCCTGCTGCTCGGCGCCTGTCTGCCGGGCGTCGCGGCCGCGCAAACCTGCAAGGTGCCGACCCTTCGGGTGCTCGCGCAGAAGAGCCTCGGCCTGTCGGTGATGGAGAAATCGCTGGCCGACTACGAGAAGAAGAACGGCACCAAGGTCGAGATCAGCTATTTCGGCGAAAACGACCGCCGCGCGAAATCGCGGCTCGACGCGTCGACCGGCGCGGGTTCGTACCAGATCTACTACGTCGACGAGGCGAACGTCGCCGAATTCGCGTCGGCCAACTGGATCGTGCCGCTCCTGAAGTACTACCCGAAGGACTACGACTACGACGACTTCCTGCCCGGCCGCCGCGCGGTCGCGAGCTACAACGGCGTCGCGTACTTCGCGCCGCTGATCGGCGGCGGCGACTTCCTGTTCTACCGCCGCGACCTGCTCGACGCCGCGCACATCCCGGTGCCGAAGACGCTCGACCAGCTCGTCGCCGCGATCAGGAAGCTCAACGCGCCGCCGAAGCTGTACGGCTGGGTCGCGCGCGGCCAGCGCGGCTCGGGGATGAACGTGTGGCGCTGGTCGCCGTTCATGCTCGGGATGGGCGGCGCGTGGACCGACAAGGGCGGCCAGCCCGCGTTCAATTCGCCGGCCGCGGTGAAGGCCACGCAGCTCTACAGCGACCTGTTCAAGTACGCGCCCCCCGGCTCGGCGACCTACGACTGGAGCAACGCGCTCGAAGCGTTCCGCTCGGGCAAGGTCGCGTTCATGATCGAATCGACGCCGTTCGCGGACTGGATGGAAGATGCGAGCAAGTCGAGCGTGGCCGGCAAGGTCGGCTATACGCGGCCGCCCGCGCCGCTGCCGTCGGCCGCGTACGGGCACGGCTTCGCGATCTCGGCGGTCGGCGCAAAGGACGACTGCACGCGGATGGCCGCCGGCCGCTTCATCGCGTGGGCGACCAGCAAGGACCAGGAGCAGGCGCGGCTGCGCAACGGCGTGTTCAGCGACTACAACCGCTCCAGCACGATCGCCAGCCCGTACTTCAAGCAGCACGTCGCGCCGCAGATCCAGGCCGGGCTGAACGACACCAACCCCGTCACGCAGGTGACGATCTGGCGGACGCCGCAGTGGCCGGATATCGGCGACAACCTCGGCATCGCGCTCGAACAGGTGTTCACCGGCACGCAGACGGACATCCGCGGCACGCTCGACGACGCGGACCAGTATGCGAAGGACGCGCTCGAACATGGCGCTCGCAAATGACGGCACGGGCGGACGCACGCTCGGCGTCCGCCCGGCCCCTTCCGCAACGTCGGTCCGGCGCGGCCGCGCGCGCCGCGACCGCACGAGCCTGCCGTGGGTGTTCCTCGCGCCGACGCTCGCGCTGCTCGCGGTCCTGAGCCTCGTCCCGACGATCGCCGCGATCAATCTCGCGCTGCGCAACCGCGTGCTGCGCTACCCGGACAGCGAATACGTCGGCCTGCGCAACTTCGTCCGGCTCGCGTCGGACCGGCGCTTCCTGAACGCGATCGAGGTGTCGGTGCTGTGGGAAGTCGTCACGGTCGCCGGCGCGGTGCTGGTCGGGATCGCGCTCGCGGTGTTCCTGTTCGAGCGCGTGCACGGCCGCTGGCGCCGCTTCGCGTCGCTGGTGCTGATCATGCCGGTGCTGCTGCCGCGCGTGTCGGCCGCGTTCATCTGGAAGTTCATGTACGCGCCGCTCACCGGCATCCTGAGCTGGCTGCTCGGCACGCTCGGCGTCGAGCACACCGCGTTTCTCGCCGATCCGCATCTCGCGCTGTACGCGGTCGCGCTCGTCGACGTGTGGCAGTGGGGGCTGTTCTTCGCGGTCGTGATCCTGAAGCTGCTGGAAACGCTGCCGCCGGAGCCGCTCGAGGCCGCGCGGCTCGACTACGCGACGACCTGGCAGGTGCATGCGTACATCGCGCTGCCGATGCTGAAGGCGCCGCTCGTCAGTCTCGTGTTCATCAAGATGGTCGAATCGCTGCGCTCGTTCGACCTGATCTACGTGATGACCAAGGGCGGCCCCGGCATCGCGACCGAAACGCTCGATCTCTACGCGTACCAGCAGGGCATCGGCCTCGCCGGCAAGGTGTCGTATGCGTCGGGCATGGCCGTGCTGATGATGGTCGCGACCACGCTGGTCTTCACGCTCATCTGGAAGAGGGTCAACAAATGGGACGACTGATGGCCCGCCGCGGCCCCGCCGCCGTTTCCACCGTCGCGATCGCCGGCGCGATCCTGCTCGTCGCCGCGTTCCCGCTGTTCTGGGCCGTGCTCAATTCGCTCAAGCACCTGCTCGACATCGTCACGCCGACGCCGCGCTTCTTCTTCACGCCGACGCTCGCGAACTACGAACAGGTGCTGTCGAGCCCCGAAGTGCTGATCGGGCTCGGCAACAGCATCGCGATCGTCGGCGCGGCCGTGCTGATCGGCGCCGTGCTCGGCGTGCCGGCCGCGTATGCGATCGCGCGCTACCCGGTGCGCGGCAAGCGCGACATCCAGTTCTTCCTGCTGTCGCTGCGGTTCCTGCCACCCGTCGCGGTCGCATTGCCGTTGATCGCGATCTGGGTCGATCTCGGGCTGTACGACACCAAGCTGTCGATGATCGTCACGTACCTGCTCGTCACGCTGTCGACCATCACGTGGCTGTCGATCCCGGTGTTCCGCCGGCTGCCGCGCGAGATCGAGGAAGCCGCCGCGCTCGACGGCTACGGCCCGTACGCGGTGTTCTGGCACATCGCGCTGCCGGTGTGCGCGAGCACGCTGCTCGGCGGCATCGTGTTCAGCTTCGTGCTGGTGTGGAACGAACTGATGATCGCGCTCGCCCTCACGTCGTCGCGCAGCGCGACGCTGCCGGTGGTCGCGTCCGCGTTCACGTCGCTCGGCCAGGAAGTGCCGTGGGGCGTGATCAACGCGTCGACGGTGCTGCTCGCGCTGCCGCCGCTCGTCTTCGTCGGCATGCTGAGCCGCCTGCTCAATTCGATGGTCAAGGGAAAATAAGGAGAACACGTTGAAAGCGCTCGTACTCGAACGCACGCGCGAGCTCGCGCTGCGCGACATCGACCTGCCGCAAGCGGTCGGCCCCGGCGACGTCCGGATCAAGGTCCATACGGTCGGCGTCTGCGGCAGCGACGTGCATTACTACGTTCACGGCGGGATCGGCCCGTTCCGCGTCGATGCGCCGATGGTGCTCGGCCATGAAGCGTCCGGCACGATCGTCGAGACCGGCGCCGACGTCACGCACCTGCGCGTCGGCGACCGCGTGTGCATGGAGCCCGGCGTGCCGCGCCTCGATTCGCCCGCGACGCTGCGCGGGCTCTACAACCTCGATCCCGACGTGCGCTTCTGGGCGACGCCGCCGATCCACGGCTGCCTGACGCCGTTCGTCGTGCATCCGGCCGCGTTCACGTACCGGCTGCCCGACAACGTGTCGTTCGCCGAAGGCGCGATCGTCGAGCCGCTGTCGATCGGCCTGCAGGCCGCGAAGAAGGCGGCGATGAAGCCCGGCGACCTCGCGGTCGTGATCGGCGCCGGCACGATCGGCGCGATGACGGCGCTCGCCGCGCTCGCCGGCGGCGCCGCGCGCGTGATTCTCGCCGACGTCGTGCCGGACAAGCTCGCGCTGTTCGCCGGCAACCCGGCCGTCACGACCGTCGACGTGCGTACGCGGCCGCTGGCCGACGCGGTGGCCGAAGCGTCCGGCGGCTGGGGCGCGGACGTCGTGTTCGAGGCGAGCGGCAGCGCGAATGCGTATGCGGGCCTCGTCGACCTGATGTGCCCGGGCGGCTGCGCGGTGCTGATCGGGATGCCGGTCGCGCCGGTGCCGCTCGACGTGGTCGCGCTGCAGGCGAAGGAGGGCCGCATCGAATCGGTGTTCCGCTACGCGAACATCTTCCCGCGCGCGCTCGCGCTGATCGCGTCCGGCGCGATCGACGTGAAGCCGTTCATCTCGCGCACGTTCCCGTTTTCCGAAGGCGTGCGCGCGTTCGAGGAAGCGGCGAGCGGACACCCGCGCGACGTCAAGATTCAGATCGAAATGGATTGAGCCATGGCCCAGATCACCTGCAAGGCTTTGTCGAAGCACTACGACGGCGGCCCCGCCGTGCTGCATCCGCTCGACCTCGAGATCGCCGACGGCGAATTCATCGTGCTGCTCGGCCCGTCCGGCTGCGGCAAGTCGACGATGCTGCGGATGATCGCGGGCCTCGAGGCGATCACCGGCGGCGAGCTCGTGATCGGCGATGCGGTCGTCAACGACCTGCCGTCGCGCGAGCGCAATGTGGCGATGGTGTTCCAGAACTATGCGCTGTATCCGCACATGACGGTGTACGACAACATCGCGTTCGGCCTGCGGCGGCTGAAGGTGCCGGCCGACGAGATCGACCGCCGCGTGCGCGACGTCGCGCGCATCCTGAGCCTCGACGCGCTGCTCGACCGCCGTCCGCGCGCGATGTCGGGCGGCCAGCAGCAGCGCGCGGCGATCGCGCGCGCGATGATCAAGACGCCCGCCGTGTTCCTGTTCGACGAGCCGCTGTCGAACCTCGACGCGAAGCTGCGCACGCAGTTGCGCGGCGACATCAAGCGGCTGCACCGGCAACTGAAGACGACCACGCTGTACGTCACGCACGATCAGCTCGAGGCGATGACGCTCGCCGACCGCGTCGTGCTGATGCGCGGCGGCCACATCGAGCAGATCGGCACGCCGGCCGAGCTGTACGGCCAGCCGCACACGGTATTCGCGGCCGGGTTCGTCGGCACGCCGGCAATGAACTTCGCGGACGGCACGATCGCGCGCATCGGCACGAACGTGCTGCTCGACTGCAACGGCGCGCGCTGGCCGCTCGCGTCCTCGCGCTTCGCACGGCTGCAGGACGGCCAGCGGGTGAAGGCCGCGATCCGCCCGAACCACCTGCAACTCGTCGCCGAAGGCGATCCGACCCCGGGCACGCTCACGCTGACCGGCACGGTCGAACTCGTCGAGCTGCTCGGCGCCGAGGCGCTCGTCACGCTGGACTGGCGCGGCCAGCCGTGCGCGGCCCTCGTGCCGGCCCCGATGGCCCCGGCGCCGGGCGCCGTGGTAGCGTTCCGCTTCGACGAAGAAGCCCTGCATCTGTTCGACGCCGGCACCGAGCGCAACGTCACGCTGCCGGACGCGAACCCGATCGCGCACGCGGCGCCGCCGGCGGCCGCGACGCGCACCACGCCGCCTGCCGCGACGGGCTGGTCGATGTCCCGTTCGTAGCACGCCGGCACGCCCCGACGGAGTACACGATGAACCCGGATCTCGAGATCGT
Organism: Burkholderia sp. 28_3; assembly: GCF_003253915.1. Taxonomy (NCBI): domain Bacteria; kingdom Pseudomonadati; phylum Pseudomonadota; class Betaproteobacteria; order Burkholderiales; family Burkholderiaceae; genus Burkholderia; species Burkholderia sp. 28_3. Next base: position 201,885 of record NZ_QKZF01000007.1, on the reverse strand, counting down.
TCCCACCCACCGCGACGAATCGTTTCGCGCGTGGGTTCACGACTATCCGCATTCGGTCGCGAAGTGGCACTTCCATCCCGAGTACGAGATTCATCTGATCCAGGCGTCGCACGGCAAGGTGTTCGTCGGCGACCACATCGGCGATTTCGGCCCCGGCAACCTGATCGTCACCGGGCCGAACCTGCCGCACAACTGGGTCAGCGAGCTGGCCGACGGCGAACGCGTGCCGTCGCGCGACGTCGTGCTGCAGTTCTCGCGCGATGCGATCGAGAAGATGGTCGGCGCGTTCAGCGAGCTGCAGCCGGTGATCGACCTGATCGACGATGCGGCGCGCGGCGTGCAGTTTCCCGACCGCGTGGGCATCGAGGTCGCGCCGCTGATGCTCGAACTCGCGAATGCGCACGGCTGCCGCCGCGTCGAGATCCTGATGTCGCTGTTCGACCGGCTGTCGTCGTGCCGCGAGCGGCGCGTGCTCGCCGGCCCCGGCTACCGCAGCGACGCGCAGCACTACATGTCGTCGACCATCAACCAGGTGCTGTCGTACCTGCAGCAGAACCTGCCCGGCATGCTGCGCGAAGCCGACGTCGCCGCGTTCGCCGGCATGAGCGTCAGCACCTTCACGCGGTTTTTCCGGCGTCATACCGGCTCGTCGTTCGTGCGCTACCTGAACCGGCTGCGCATCAACGAAGCGTGCGAGCTGCTGATGTTTTCCGACCTGACGGTGACCGACATCTGCTACCGGGTTGGCTTCAACAACCTGTCGAACTTCAACCGTCAGTTTCTCGCGATGAAGCAGGTGCCGCCGTCGAAGTTCCGCGCGCTGCACCGGCTCAACGAACCGCACGGTCGCGACGACGCGCCGCCCCCGCGACGCGCGCCGCCCCGCGCCCCAGACAGGACGCTTCATACGTGACATATCTCGGCATCGACCTCGGCACGTCCGAGGTCAAGGTTCTGCTCACCGATTCCCGATCGGTGCCCCTCGCGACCGGCTCGGCCGCGCTGTCGATCAGCCGGCCGCATCCGCACTGGTCCGAACAAAGCCCGCAGGCGTGGTGGCACGCGATGCTCGACGCGATCGCGTCGGTGCGCGCCGCGCATCCGGCCGGCTTCGCCGCGCTGCGCGGCATCGCGCTGTCCGGCCAGATGCACGGCGCGACGCTGATCGACCGCGCGGACCAGGTGCTGCGCCCCGCGATCCTGTGGAACGACACGCGCGCCGGCACCGAATGCGTCGAGCTGGAAGCGCTGGTGCCGGAATCGCGCGCGATCACCGGCAACATGGCGATGCCCGGCTTCACCGCGCCGAAGCTGCTGTGGCTCGCGAAATACGAGCCCGCCGTGTTTCGCGCGGTCCACAAGGTGCTGCTGCCGAAGGACTACCTGATCTGGCGCCTGTCCGGCGAATTCGTGTCCGACATGTCCGACGCGGCGGGCACGCTGTGGCTCGACTGCGCGCGCCGCGACTGGTCGGACCGGATGCTCGCCGCAACCGAGCTGTCGCGCGCGCAGATGCCGCGCCTCGTCGAAGGCAACGCGCCCGCCGCGCAGTTGCGCGATGCGTTGCGGCGCGAATGGGGCATCGACGGGCCCGTGACGATCGCCGGCGGCGCCGGCGACAACGCGGCGTCCGCGATCGGCATGGGGGTCACGGGCGCCGGCAGCGGCTTCCTGTCGCTCGGCACGTCGGGCGTGCTGTTCGCCGGCAACGACCGCTTCGCGCCGAACCCGGACGCCGCCGTGCACGCGTTCTGCCACTGCGTCGAAGGACGCTGGCACCAGATGAGCGTGATCCTGTCGGCGGCCGCGAGCCTCGACTGGCTCGCGCGTGCGCACGGCACGACCGCCGGCGCGCTCGCTGCGCGCGCCGAACGCGCCGATCCGGCCCGCGCGCCGCTGTTCCTGCCGTATCTCGGCGGCGAGCGCACGCCGCACAACGACGCGCATGCGCGCGGCGTGTTCTTCGGGCTGTCGAACGAACACGATGCGGACGATCTCGCGTATGCGGTGATGGAAGGCGTCGCGTTCGCGATGGCCGACGGCTACGACGCGCTGCGCGCGGCCGGCACGACGCTCGACGCGGTGTCCTTCATCGGCGGCGGCTCGAAGAGCGCGTTCTGGGCGCGGCTGTGCGCGAATGCGACCGGGCTCGCGATGCAGCGCCATGCGGACGGCGCGGTCGGCGCGGCACTCGGCGCCGCGCGGCTCGCGCGGCTGGCGGCGACGAACGACACGCTGGAGGAGGTCTGCGTCGCGCCGCCCGTCACGGAGACGGTCGCGCCCGATGCCGGGTCGGTCGATCTGCTGGCGGGGCGGCTCGCGCGCTACCGGCGGTTGTATCGCGCGCTGCGGGACGAGTTCGCGGCGGCCGACTGAACGCCCGCGCGATCGCGCTTGACCCGGCCCTTGGGATCGCCTTTATGCTGGGCGCAACGAATCGACAGCAAAGAGGTGACGGATGGGTACCGCCACACCCGGCTTGAACGCGTCGGCCGCCGCCGCGCGGCTCGGCGTCTCGATCAAGGCGCTGCGGTTGTACGAGCGGCACGGCCTCGTCACGCCGGCGCGCACGCCGGCCGGATACCGCACGTACGGCCCGGACGATCTCGCCCGCGCCGCCGACATCGCGGCACTGCGCAAGCTCGGCCTCACGCTCGCGCAGGTCGCGAGCGTGCTCGACGGCGACGCGCGCGGTCTCGACGCAGCGCTGGCCGCCCACGAAGCGGCGCTCGATCACGGGATTCACGATTTCGTCAGCAAGCTCGACCGCGTGCGCGCGATGCGCGCCGGCCTGGCACGCGGGCGGATGCCGGCGGACGGCGAACTCACGCGGCTGCTCGACCCCGGCAGCGCCGGCGTCGCGTTCAGCCTGCCGTGGCCGTGGGGCGGCGAGTGGTTCGAGTGTCGCGATATCCGGCCGCTGAACTACATCATCGGTTCGCTGGGGAGCGGCAAGACGCGGCTCGCGCTTCGGCTGGCGGAGGCGCTGCCTGGCGCCGTGTTCGTCGGCCTCGATCGGCTGGACGACGATTGTGCGACGGCATCCGACGCATTGCGCGCCGATCCGCAACTGAAGTCACGTGTGGACCGCACGTCGGCGTTGCTCGTCGGCACGGGCGCGACGCCTTCGGCGGCGCTGACCGCGCTGCTCGTCAGCCTCGAAGCGGAAAGTCCGCGCGTGCGGATCGTCGACCTGATCGAGCAGGGCCTCGATCGGGCCACGCAACTGGCGCTGATCGCGCATCTGCGCGACAGCGCGGCCGCCGGCATGCGGCCGCTGTTCCTGCTGACGCGCTCGACGGCGATCCTCGATCTCGCGGCGGTCGGTCCCGACGAAACCATCCTGTTGTGCCCGGCCAATCACAGCCCGCCCGCACGCGTCGCGCCTTACCCGGGCGCACCCGGGTATGAAGCCGTGGCCACGTGCCTGGCGGCGCCGGAAGTCCGCGAGCGGATCGCGCGGCGGCCGGAAGCGCGCGCTATGATGCTCGGTACGGAACGCGAAATGAATTGAATGTTTCGCGACCTGTCCGTCGGAGAACATGATGGCACGCGACACGCGGGTAGAAATCGAACTCGACGATATCGAATCGACCGAACAGTTGCACGTACGACTGATGAAGAAGTTGAGTTTCCCGGATTGGTATGGAAGAAACTGGGATGCGTTCTGGGACGCCATTACCGCGCTGGTCGATATGCCGCTCATTCTCCGGCTGAAAGGCTGGTCGGAATTCGAACGCCGCTTTCCCCGCGACGCGAAGCTGATGCGCGACTGCCTGCAGGACATGGCCCGGCAATATCCGGCCTTCGCACCCCGTGTCGAATACGATTGATCGAACTCGCCGCGAGCCGCAAGATCGCGCGTCCGTTCCTTCCAGACTAGATCGCGACAACCTCAAATGGATTTGCCCCCGGATTGACGCCATTGTGACGGTTGCGCCACCGTCACGATCCCAGCCGCCCCATCCTCCGCGCCATCGCCGGGCTTACCGCATGCACGGGATCGAAGCCGAAGAATTCGAGCACGTGCCGCGCGACGTCGTCGCGATCGTTGTCCGCGCAGATCATGTGATAGCTGTTCTCCAGCACGATCCCGCGCGCGTCGGGCAGCTTCTCCAGCAGGAAGTCGGCCGAGCGCAGGCTCGTCAGCTCGTCCTCGCGCGCATGCAGCACGAGCGTCGGGCACGGCGTGCCGGCCGCGGCGTCGAGCGCCCAGTCGCGCATCCGGTCCACCTGCCGCACGCACGCGAGCGGCACCCACGCATAGTGGAAACTGTCCTGCCGCTCGAACTTCTTCTTCACGCTCGCGCGGATCGTCGCGTTCTTGATGCCGAACGGATCGCCTTCCTCCACGCGCATTCGCTCGGCGACACCCGGCACGCGGTACAGCACGTGCCGCAGCGACCGGTACCACGGCGTCGACCAGCCGTCGATGAACATCGGCGTCGCCAGCAGCGCGAGCCGGCCGCGCGCATGCTGCACGCGATGACACAGCAGCAGCGCGACGAGCGCGCCCATGCACATCCCCGCGACGTGCAGCGTGTCGTACTCGCGCGCCAGCGCGCGGTATTGCTCGGTCACCGCATCGAGCCACGCCTCCGCCCGCACGCCGACCAGATCCTCCGGGCGCGTGCCGTGCCCCGGCAGCGTGATCATGTGCGTGTCGCCGCCCGCGCGCCGCATCGCCTTGTGCAGCGAACCGAGATCGTATTGCGTGCCGCCGAGCCCGTGGATCAGCAGCACGCCCGTGCGGCCCGTCATGACGCGTACCCGCTCATTCGTCCGCCGGCCACACGCGCTCGAGCTGCCACACGCCCGCCACCACCGTCACGTCGACGTTCGAATCCAGCAGCGGCGCACCGTGGTCGGTGATCGTCCGCGTGCCGCCGTCGCGCAGCACGATACGCAGCGACAGCGACGCGCGGTCCTCGCCCGCGATCTCCGCATTCCAGTAGTCGCGCAGCGCGTCGCGATCGCCCGGCTGCACGCGTTCGAGCACGAGCGGCACGGTCGCGATCTGCGCGGCGTCGACGCCGACGCCGAACACTCGCTCGACGTCGCCACTCCATTCGATCCGGCCCGACTCGGGATCGAGCACGTACGCGATCTGGCCGGCGCTCGCGAGCGCGAGCTCCATGTTGTTCTGCAGGACGGCCGCATGCTCGTGGACGCGCTCGCGCGTCGTCTTCAGCGTGCTCACCGTCAGCACCAGCAGCGACGCGACCGCCAGATAGAGCTGCGCTTCGAGCAGCGCACTGCCGTAATGCGCGTGAAGCGACGCGAACGGGCCGTCGCCTTGTGCGGTCTGCTCGATCACGATCAGCGCGAGCACCAGCACCGACGACGAACCCGCCCGGCCGCCGAGCAGCAGCGTCACCGCGACCGTCAGGAACAACGGGACATACGTGAGCGCGAAGCCGGCGCCCGTGCCGAATTTCCGCGACGTATCGCCGTCGAAGATCACGAGCGCGACGGCCGCGAGCAGCACGAACGCGACGATGCCGAGCACCAGGTCGAAGCGCTCGTGGTCGCCCGAGCGGTGCGCGCGAAAGCGCGACCACGACGCGAGCACCGGCGTGACCAGCAGCACGCCGACGAAATCGGATGCGGCCCACACCGACCACACGTCGAAGAACGGCGCGCCCTTGAGCGTCGTGTACCACGCCGCGCCGCCGATCGCGCCGACGACGCCCGCGATCATCCCGGCGAGGATCACCGAGCGCAGGAAATACAGCCCTTCGAGCGAAAAGCGCACGCGCTGCACGAGCCAGACCGCGAGCGCGGCCGCGCCGACCTCGTCGACCGTGAACAGCACCGCGTTGACGAGGCTGCCGTGCTCGATGGCGGTCAGCGCGAGCTGCCCGACCAGGAACGCGCCGGCCAGCGTCAGCCAGTCGCGCATCGGCCGCAGCATGAATGCGCCGACCGTCACGCCGGCCGGCAGCCAGATGTAGCCCGTCAGCCGGACGGGGCCGTTGAATTCGTGCGAGATGTAGCCGGTCGCGAGATACAGCGCCGCCCAGAGCAGCGCGGCGACGAGCCCCGGCCGCGATCGTTTGGTGTCCATCGAGAATCCCTGTGTATTGCGCCGTGCGTGCGAGCGATGTGCGAATGATAGGCGGGCGGGTTGAACGGCGGAATACCGGACGGCGGCAGCACGTTCGGGGCACCGGCGCGCGCCCGCAAGCTGGCGAGTGTGACCGGCAAGGTATCGGAAAAGTTCGCCGCTTGCCGGGCGCTATCGGGACACGTCTGCAAGTCGTCTTGTCCTGATGGCCAAAATCGGCCGCGGCCGGTCATTCGGCCCTACGATGAAAGGCATCCGAAAGCGTTCGTTTCGGCGTATCGTCCAGCTCTCTTGCCAGCACTCGACATGACCGCACACGATGAAAACAGTACCGGCCCGGCCGATATCGGCCCCTTCGACACCATGAGCCGATTTCGCATCACGTACGACGGGCCCACGCTCGATTCGTCCGAGATGGACGTACGCGAACTCGCGCCCGCGCTGCTGGCATTCGGCGATTTGCTCGACGCGTCGACGCGCGCACTGTGCGGCGGTCAGGTCCGGCCGCAGGTGAACGTGCGCGGCAGCTTCAAGACCGGCAGCTTCGGCATCGATTTCACGCTCGCGACCTCGCTGCTCGGCCGCATGCGCGACATGCTGAGCGGCAGCGAAGGCACGGCGCTCGCCAATGCGGTCACGATCCTGACCGCGCTCGGCATCGCCGCGCCCAGGGCGAGGAAGGGGCTTTTCGCCGTCCTCAAATGGCTGCGTGGGCGCGAGATCACGCACGTGCGGATGCAGAACAACACCGCGGTGCTGGACGTCGACGGCGACGAACTGGAAATCGACCTACCCGTCCTCACGCTGCTGAGTGACGTCCGCGTTCGCCAAGCCATCGCGCAAGTGCTTGCGCCGCTCGCTCGCGAAGGCATCGAGATTTTCGCTGCCGGCACCGATACCGAGGTATACGAGACGGTCGCCCACAACGAGATCGCATGGTTTCACGCGCCGGAGCCAACCGATTCGCTCCTGCTCGACGAGCATCGCAAGATGGCATTCTCGATCGTGTCGCTCGCGTTCAAGGACGACAACAAGTGGCGCCTGTACGACGGCACGTCGACGATTCACGCGACGATCACCGATGCCGGCTTCCTGTCGCGCGTGAACAACAGCCAGATCAGTTTCAGCAAGGGAGACGTGCTCTTGTGCAATGTCCGTATGCAGCAGTGGCAAACTTCGGACGGGGCAAAAACCGAATACGAGGTCACGGATGTCCTCGAACATCGCCCGGCCGGCCTGCAAATTCGGTTGCCGGGCATGTGATCCGCACCAAAGCCTCGCGCCCGACGCAACCTCTCATCACTGATGAAACCCGCGATCCATCTGCGTGCTGCCTCCCAGGAAGATCTCCCGTTCCTGCTGACGCTCCGTCGACTCACGATGACCGAGCATCTGCAGCGCGTCGGCGCGCCGACCGACGATGAAGCGCACGACCGCCGCATCCGCGCGAACTTCGACGACGCGATGATCGTCTGTGAAGGCGCCGATGCCATTGGCCTGCTGAAGGTGACACGCGCCGCCAGCGAATGGCACGTCCATCAGATCCAGATTCTCCCCGCGCGCCAGGGCCAGGGAATCGGCGAAGCCGTGCTGCACACATTGCTGACCGACGCGGCGCACGCGCGCGTGCCGGTATCGCTCAGCGTGCTGCACGGCAACCCGGCGCGGCGGCTCTACGAACGGCTCGGCTTTCGCGTCGCGTCGGCAACCGACACGAGCGCGAGCATGGTCTGGCACGCGTGACGCGCGTCATGTCGACGCCATCGCATGGCCATTACTGCGTGATCTTCGCGTCCTTCAGCAGATTGCCGATCATCTGCGCACTCGCCTTCTCGGCCGCGATCGCCTGCAGTTGCTGCTGAAGCGTCGGCTTCGCGGTCTCGAAGCCCGGCACCTGCGTCGGCCGCTTCGCATCCAGCTTCACGATCGCCCGCACGCCATCGACCGGAATAGAATCCTTCGTCACCGCGCCGACCGACAGCTTCTCGAGCGCCTGCGCGACGGGCAGCGGCAATCCGGCCGTCCTGCCTTCCACCGCCGGCGTGTTGAAGCTCACCCACGGCAGCTCGCCGCCGGTATCGCGGCTCGGCGCCACGCTGTACTGGCGCGCGAGCCCGTCGAACGACTTGCCCGCTTTCAGCTCGCTCAGCACGGTCGCCGCCGCGACCGGATCCTTGACGACGATCAAACGCGGCTTGAATTCGTTCTTGCCGAGCGCGGCGACGAGTTCGTCATAGCGCGCCTTGACCTGCTCGTCGGTCACCGGCTCCGGCTTCACGTGGTCGCGCAGGTACAGCTGCACCTCGGCCGTCACCTTCGCCTGCTGCATCGCCGCCTTGACCTCGGGCTTGTCCGCGTAGTTCGCCTTTTCGGCCGCCTGCTGAACCAGCACGCGCGTGATCAGCTGATTCTTGATCGCCTGGCGGATCTGCGGCGAATCGGGCTGACCGGACGCGCGCAGCAGCGTATCGACGTCGGTCTGCGTGATCGGCGTGCCGTTGACGGTCGCGACGGTCGCCGCCGTCTGGGCGTGGACAGGGCCGCTCAGTGCGCCGGCCAGCGCAACGATCGTCAACAGGCGGTTCGGTGTCGTTTTCATTTTCATCGGGGTTGTCACTTCGAGCATAAGAAACGCGGCAGCGGCAGCCGCGCCCGTTCATCGGGCACGCCCGCGCAGCGTCCGCGGGTGCCGCTGTCATTGTGCACGGAACCGCGTTTGCGTGTCGGGAGGTTGGGGCGGCTGGCCACCGCGGTGCGGCACGCAGTGTGCCCACCGTTCATTGCATGCGCGTTGCGCAACCATCCCGAGAAAATGCGTCGATGGTCTTCACGACTTTCCGTCCGCGTCCGCGGCCGCGGCCCGAAGCGACCGCACCAGCACGTTCAGCCCGTCAGGGCGTCCACCGGTACACGGTGATGCTGTTCCCCTTCACGTTGTTCTTCATCACCACGTACTCGCCGTTCGACCGGCGGTACGCGCGGATGCTGTACATCGCGTCGATCGCGCTGCTGGTGTCGACCGTCGCGGGGCTCGTGTTGACGAGCGTCGTGTCGAGCTTGCCGGTGGTGAGGTTGAACGCGTCGACGTTCGGCCACAGCGGCCCGCTGCTGCTGAACCAGTAGCCGACGAACAGGTGGTTGCCCGCCGCGTCGATCGATTTCGCGCCGCTGTGCGGCAGCGTGATCACCGGGTCCGGCTTCGTCGTATTGCCTGCGCGCCAGCCGTGATACACCTCGATGCGCGTGCCGATCGACGTCCAGTCGTTGCTGCCGAGCGCGCCCTGCGCGAGCACCATCGTGTCGCTGTCCGCGAGATACACGATGCGCGTGAGCGGCTGGATGCTGGCCGGAATGCGGGTCGCGACGCCCGGCCCCCACGACGGCTTGCCATCCGCGTCGAAGCCGGTCAGCGGGTAATGCGTGATCGCGCCGGTCTTGTCGAGGCCGGCCCACACGCCGCCCTGGCTGTCGAGGCTGAAGCCGCCCGTCACGCGTTGCGTCGTGTTGAACGCGGGGCCCGGAATCGAGCCGTCCGGAATCGCGATGTAGCCGTTCGCCGCGTTGAAGTGATAGAAGTAGAAAATCGGCGGATTCTGGCCGGCCGCGACGAGGATCCGGTTCGCGCCGACCGACGTGATCAGCCCGAAGTGCTCGTCGCGCTGCGTGTCGCTCATGTTGATGCGCGGATCCGACGGGTACGTGAACGGATCGACGGTATTCGCGACGAACTTGCCGCCCGCGCTGCCGCTGTAGATATGCGTGCCGCCGTAGAACAGCGCACCGTCCGTGACCGGGTCCGGCGCGGCGATGCCTTCGAAGTTCAGCGACTGCAGCGTCCAGCGCAGGTTGCCGTTGCTGCCGTACGCATGAATGTCGGTCGCGCCGTTGCGCCCGAGATCCCAGCTGCCGCCCCACGGATTGTTGAGCACATAGAGGTTGCCGCCGGTGTCCTTGCCGATCCCAACGATGCGCGTGAAGCGTTGCGGGCCGACCTGCCCCTTGATGCCCGTCGTCGTGTCGAGATAGCCGCCGCGCACGCCGAACGTGCCGGCCAGCGCAGGCTGGCCCGATATCGAATAACGCTTGATGTTCTGGTCGGGGCCTTCGTCGCCCACCAGCAGTTGCCCGGCCGCCGCATCGACATGCAGCGCCGACGGATGCGAGCCGGCCGGCATCCGGATCGTATTCAGCAGCGCGCCGGTCGGACTGAAGCCGACGATCGAGCCGGCGCTTTTCTGCGCAACCCACACGTTGCCCGCGCCGTCCACCGCGAGCGCGCCCGGCGCCGACACGCCGATGTCCCGCTGCCACACGCCGTCGGTCGTGAACACGCGCACGCGATTGCCGTAGAAGTCGCTCGCATAGAGCAGCGAGCCGGCCGTCGCGAGCCCGGTGACGACATCGATGCGCGGCTGGTTGGTCGCCGCGCTGATCTGGATGACACGATCGCGAACCTTCGTCGCGCGGCTGTAGCGCCCCACCGCGCCGCTGCCGTACGTCTTGCCGGGCTGCAGCGCGACGAACAGCGACGTTGCATTGCCGGTGATCGCGCTGCCCTGGAATTCCGAATGCGCGCCGATCGAGCCGATGCTCTTGCCGTTCTGGTAGATCGCGACGCCGCCCTCATCCTCGTCCCACATCGACGCCGTGTAGATCACGCCTTCGGGCGCGACCCACATCGCGCGCGCGACGTTGCCGACGTGCGCGGCGAGCGTGCCGTACGTATTCGCGAGCCAATCGGTGGTGTTGGCTGCATGAGCAGCGGGGGCACATGCGGCGATCGCCGCGGCAACGAGCGCGGCCTGGATGCGTTTTCTGGCGACCATGACGGATGCTCTCCTGAACAGGGTAGTCATTCACATGAGGGATCGGCCGGCCAGATGGCTTGAAGCCCGCGAGATGTAAATTCTTCCCCGAATCATCCGGCGCAGTCGGTATGACATACGGCATGCATTCGATCATGCGCAGCGCGAGAATAACGTCATATAAATCGAAAAAAATTGCGAATCGCCCCATGCTTGCGGCGAGCGCCGCCGCCCGTCAGTGAATGGTCACTTACGCGCCGGATCGGGAATGGGGAAAATCAGGCGAGCGCCTGTCGGAATATCGCCGCCGATTCGACGTCGATCGATTGAAACGGCGAATGCCATTTCGGCAACATCGGGAAAAGCCGCCGCCCCAAAACACATCGCCGGCCCGAATCCGTATCGAATCCGGGCCGGCGAATGTCATTTGCCGCGGGTTGGGCAACGCGGCGTTGCGCCGCCGCGTTGCCACGCGTCATGCCGACGTTTCCCGCACCTTCACCGCTACGCGCGCACCGTCCGAATCGTCATCGTCGCGCGGCGCGTCGAGCTGCCCTTCCCACTTCGCGACCACGGCCGCCGCGATCGAGTTGCCGACGGCGTTGGTGGCCGAACGCCCCATGTCGAGGAACATGTCGACGCCCATGATCAGCAGCAAACCGGCTTCGGGCATGTTGAACTGGTTGAGCGTCGCCGCGATCACGACCAGCGACGCGCGCGGCACGCCCGCCATCCCCTTCGACGTCACCATCAGCATCAGCAACATCGTGATCTGCGTGCCGAGCGGCAGATGGATGCCGTACACCTGCGCGATGAACAGCACCGCGAACGTGCAGTACATCATCGAGCCGTCGAGGTTGAACGAATAGCCGATCGGCAGCACGAAGCTCGAGATCTTGCGGTTCACGCCGAAGCGGTCGAGCGCGTCCAGCAGCTTCGGATACGCGGCCTCGGAGCTGGCCGTCGCGAACGACAGCAGGAACGGCTCGCGAATCAGCCGGATCAGCGTGAACGCGCGCTTGCCGAGGAACGTCACGCCGGCCAGCGTCAGCACGGCCCACAGCAGCGCGAGCGCCAGGTAGAAGCTGGCCATGAACTTCGCGAACGTGAGCAGGATGCCGAGCCCTTCGGTCGTGATCGTCGACGCGAGCGCCGCGAACACCGCGACCGGCGCGAACCACATCACCGCCCCCGTCACCTTCAGCATCACCTGCGCGAGATCCTCGATCACCCCGGTCAGGCGCTTGCCTGCGTCGCCGAGCGCGGACAGCGCGGTGCCGAAGAAGATCGAGAACACGACGATCTGCAGGATTTCGTTGTTCGCCATCGCCTCGGCGATCGACTTCGGCACCAGGTGCACCACGAAATCCTTCAGCGTGAACGCGCCCGTCTTCAGGTTGAGCGCCGCATCGGACGGCGGCAGCGGCAGGCTCAGGTGGCTGCCCGGCTGCAGGAGCGTCGCGGTCAGCAGACCGAGCAGCAGCGACGTGAACGACGCGATGAAGAACCAGCCGAACGCCTTGACGCCCACGCGGCCCACCGCGCTGCCGTCGCCCATCTGCGCGATGCCGACGGTCAGCGTCGCGAACACCAGCGGCGCGATGATCATCTTGATCAGGCGCAGGAACACATCGGACAGCAACGACACGTACCCGGCGACCTCCTTCGCCATCTTCGGGTCGGGAAACGCGCTATGGCAGGCGTAACCCACGGCGATGCCAAGAATCATCGCGACAACGATGTACCTGGTAATGTTGTGCTTCTTTTTCATTAGTGATCCAAATTACAAAGCGTATGTTGCTAACGGCTGGCCCATCATTCGCGTCCGGCTGCGAATCGAAACCTGTGTCTCCAAGCGGGCGACCCTGTCCGCTTCGGGCGGTCGCCCGGGCGGACAAGGGGGGGCATTCTAACGCAAACGGCGAGCCGGCTTTCAAATCTGAAAGCGCCGCGGGTTGATTTGCGTCCTGATGTCGTCGGGAAAGGGCAGGTGTCGCGGTCCGGCTCGCTTCCGGCACGGCCGGATGCCGGGGAATTTCAGCGGATCGGATAGCGCGCGGCTTGCCGGAAGGCCGCGGCGAACGTGTCGACGTGATGCGCGCCGGTGGCGTCGGGCGTCAGGCAACCAGCACGTAGGTGCGGAAGAAATCGCCGAGCGCGGCGGCCGTCTGTTTCATGTCGACGGACGTGCCGAGGCTGCGGTCGAGCCACAGGCCGTTGAACAGCGCGAAGACGATGTTCGTCGCACCGGCAGGATCCAGCGATGGCCGGACCCAGCCTTCGGCCTGGCCGCGCGCCAGCAGCGCCGCAAGATCCGCGCGCATCTTCCGGTCGAGCCCGACGATATCGGGGCGGCGTTCGGCATCGCGCGCCAGTTCGAGCCAGCTGTCGACACCGAGGCCGTCATCGCCTTGCGCCATCATCCCGGCCAGCTCGTCGGCCGTGATGCCGGCCAGCCCAAGCAGGCCGTCCCTGCTGAGGATGCGGTTGAAGTCCTGCGTATAACGCTCGACCTCGACCGCGATGATCGCGTCGATCATCTCGCGCTTGTCGGCGAAATACCGGAACACCGCGCCCGCGCTCATGTCGGCCGCCGCACAGATATCTTCCGTGCGCGCGCCGTGGAACCCCTTGGCCTTGAAGACCCGGGCGGCCGCGGTCAGGATCTGCTCGCGGCGCTGCTGATGAAGGTTTTCGTTCCGTGTACGCGCCATGCTTCCCGAAATAACCGGACTAAACCGTCGCATTATAGGGAAGGCATCGACCCGAATCAAATCCGGCGCCATCGTTGCAATCGAAATCGCGATCGCGGGAGATCGTCACGCACCGGGCGACACGATCCAGCGATCACGACAGATTCTCACAAAGATGCGCAGACCTCGACACTACGGCACGTAAACGATCTGTAATATTTGGAAATGATTCGCATTGACGCCGTACGCCGACGTCGATGCGCAATCCTGGGCCGGAAACGCGGCACCGCGTTCGCGTCAAGGCTTCCATCAGGTCGAGCCCGGCATTTCATCAGTATTCCTCTGAAATGACGGATCGGTAAAAAAGCGGCATCGTGATGAACATTCTGTACACCAACTTCCACGGCGATTACGGCGGCGGCCAGGACACCTACGTCCGCGATCTCGCCGTCGCGATGAGCCGCCATCACCGCGTGACCGTCGCGTCGCCGGCAGGCAGCCGCCTGTCGCGACTGTTGAAGGACAGTCCCGACGTGGCGATCTTCGACATGGAATTCAAGCCGCGCTGGAACCGGCTGTGCCGGGAGATTCTCCGGCTGCGCCAGCGGATCGCCGCCGAGCGCTTCGACGTGATCCATGTGAACGGGGCCGCCGATCACCGGCAGGTGATGCTGGCACTGCTCGGCTGCCGGTATCGGCCCGCGATCGTGCTGACCAAGCACAACACCTATCGCGCCGACAGCCTCGGCAACGTGCTGCGTGCGCGGCTGGCCACCGACCATACGATCGCGGTCAGCGACTACGTCGCCAGCATGCTCGCGCTGCGCTCGCCGTACGGCAACGTCACGGTGGTCAAGCACGGCGTGCGCCGGCCGGCCGCCGAACGACTGGCCGGCGACGAGATCCGCCGCCGCAAGATCGCGCTGTTCGGCGCGTCCGGCGCGGAGGCGATCGTGCTCGGCAGCAGCGCCGGCACCACGCCCGAAAAAGGCTGGATGGACCTGATCGCGGCGCTGGGCCGCCTGCCGGAAGCCGAGCGCGAGCGGTTTCGCGTGCTGCTGATCGGCGCGGAGCCGTCCGGCGAGCAGCGCGAACAGCTCGCGCGGCACGGCATGGCGTCGCGCACCGCGTTCACCGGACGGCTCGACGACGTGTGGGCGCCGTTCTCGATCATCGACGTGTCGTTCGTGCTGTCGTACCACGAGAGCCTGTCGTATGCGTGCCGCGAAGCGATGTCGCTCGGCTGCCCGGCGATCGTGACGCGCGTGGGCGGGCTGCCCGAGAACGTCGAGCCGGGCGTGGACGGCTGGGTCGTCCCGCCGCGCGAGCCCGCGGCGATCGAAGCGATCCTGCGCGCGATCGTGCAGGAACCCGGCTGCGTCCGCGCGATGGGGCGCAGCGCGCGGCTGAAAGGCAAGCGCGAATTTTCGTTCGACGCGTTCGTCGACGCGACCTTGTCCGTCTATCAGAAGTCGATTCGACACAACCCGTATCGCTGGGTGACTTCCTTGAGATCCACGAAATGGCATTGAATATCTGGAAGAAGTACTGGGACCTGCGCACGCAGGAATGTCCGTGTGACGTGCACTTCGTCGAATGGCTGGAATCCGTGCACCTCAAGGGCATCCGCATCTATCACTTCGGCACCGGCGGCCACCACCATGTCGGCATCGAATGCGCGCGGCCGCACCTGAACAACACCGTCTTCGGCGTGACGGCATCGCCGAAGGAATACAAGTCGTATGTCGATCTCGTCACGCGGCAACCGGAGGTGAGCAAGACCTACCTCGCGTATTTCGGCGACATCTATACGAGCCATTCGCGCCTGCTGCCGACGTTCGACGTCGTCACGCTGTTCCATCTGTGCGAATTCCGCGACGAAGCGAACAGCCGCTACGGCGCGAAGACCGACGAAGCGGTGCTCGACCTGTTCGCGCGCCATACCGCGCCCAACGGCCATCTGTTGTTCTACACGGGATCGTCGGCGTATCGAAAGGCTGAACCGATCATCGCGCGGTGGGCCGCCAATGCCGATTTCGTCGAGGTCGGCGACTTCAAGACCCTGCGGATTTTCCGCAAGGCCGCGTAATCCCGCTTTCCTGCGACCCGCCGATGCTTGCGCGCACCCCACGCTATCCGATCCTGATGTATCACCAGATCCGCCCGCTGCCGCCGCCGACCGACCGGCTGCGCAGCCTGAGCGTCGCGCCGGACGCGTTCCGCCGCCAGATGACGCTGTTCCGGCGGCTCGGCTACCGCGGCCTGAGCGTGCGCGAACTGCAGCCGTACCTGCGCGGGGAGCGGCAGGGCAAGGTCTTCGGCATTTCGTTCGACGACGGCTTTCTCAACGTGCTGACGCATGCGATGCCCGTGCTGGATGCGCTCGGATTCACCGCGACCTGCTACTTCGTCGCCGGCCGGTTCGGCGGCGCGAACGACTGGGACGCGGGCGCGCCGACCGCGCGCTCGCCGCTGATGACGTGCGAGGACATGCTCGCGTGGCGCGATCACGGCCATGAAATCGGCTCGCATACGCTCGATCACGTCGCGCTGTCGTATGTGCCGGCGCCTGTTTCGGACTTTCAGCTTACCGAATCGAAGCGGCAACTCGAAATGCTGAGCGGACAATGCGTCGAATCGTTCTGTTATCCGTACGGCGATCTCGACGCACGCGTGCGCGACCAGGTCATCGCGGCCGGTTACGGCAACGCGACGACAACCCGACGCGGATGCGCCGGCGCGGCCGACGATCCGTTTCTGTTGCCGCGGATTCCGGTCGCGGGCGGAGTCGGGGCTGCGAGGCTGTGGTTCAAGTGCTGGAAGGGGCGGATAGCGGGGCGCCGATAAGTATCCAGGCAGTTCGTCCGGATGAACCGGTACCACGCCGAGCCAATACCCGTCTCCTTCGATGTCACTGTCATCATCCGCACCTTGTGTGGGCCATATTCATCGTTCTGGTCAGCAATCCTTCATGCTCCGACCGTACTCGAAGCATGTCGCGAGCAAGGGACCAGGAAGCGTCCGAGGTCGGCCCATGCGCCGCCGAATCTCGGCGGCAATCATCACGTCGCACGCAGCGCGGCGACTGCAACGTGCGTGCGCCGTGTCCCGGGCAATGCGATTCAGAAGCGGTATCCGACCGACAGGAACGTCACGATCGGATTGACCCGGAATTTGCTGGTGCTCGTGACCGTGCCGACGGATGACCGGGTAGTGAGCGTGGCGCGCGTCGATACCCACGAATACGCGACCGACGCGTTGATCGACCAGTGCGAATCGATGTTGTACGTCAGGCCGCCGTTGACGACGGGCGCGAAGGAATGACTGAGCGACACGGATGTCGGTCCCTCGAGCGCGGTCCCGACGGTCGGCGAGAAATAGATCTGGCCGGTGGAAACGGGATTGCTGAGCTTGATGTTGCTGAACCACGTGTAGGTGACGCCGGCGCCCAGATACGGCCTGAACCGTGCATTCGGCTGGCCGAAGTAGTAGTTGAAGATGATCGCCGGACTCCAGGCCCGCGCGGTCCCCAGCTCGCCGAAACCGCTGAGCGTGCCTGCGCCGTTCAAGTGCCAGGTCGGCGGAAAGCCCATGACCGTCGTCGCCGCGATATGGTCGGTCAGGAAGTACGTTGCGGTCAGTCCGAACGTATCGCCGCTTGCGATGTCCCCGCCGCTGCCGGTCATCACTTGCGACTGGCCGAGTGCATTGAGGGTCAGCGGATCCGCCGATCCCTGCGGGGCAAAGTGGGACCAACCGGCACTGACCACCCACTGACCGGCTGATTGCGCATGCGCGCCAGAAATGGCCGCGACCAATACGATGGCTCCTGCACTGATTCGTTTCATGATTGTCTCCAGATTTTGGTGTTGGTGTTCAAGAATCGTGAAACCTGCCTTCATCGCCGTGCGCCACGCATGACTTGCGGGCTGTTCCCGCGCGTGTGACGCGCGACGCCAAAAACGTCGGGTGCTGCTTCGTCAAGCGAAATTCCCGCTCCATAAATTCGGATTCCGAATCTATTTGCTCAATTCAATGCCGAACGTTCCGGGAATCGACAATCAGTGATGTTCGGGTTCCACGGAAGTCGAAAAGGCGAACGGGAAGCGGCCCACCACCGTATTGGCCTTCGCTGTCTGCGCGTGATCGCTCAGCGCCACATGCAGGGTGAGCCCGCGCGACGGGTCGTCCACCATGCTCACCCGCGCACCCTCGACGCCGGCATCCTTCAGCGCGGAGACCAGCGCGTCGAACGTCTCCCATCGTTTGAGTTCGGGCTTGAAGATCTTGCCGACCGCCGTAAGCGGCATCGCATCGACGATATGAATCCGCTTCGGTATCGCGGCGCGCTCGCCGATCATGCCGCGTATGAACGTGTCGAGCTCCGTCTCGGTTGCCGTTGCGCCGGCTTTCAACTGCACGTACGCGACCGGCAGCTCGCCAGCATGCACGTCGGGACGTCCGATTGCCGCAGCGATCTGCACGGCCGGGTGGCGGTGCAGCGGTTCTTCGATCGTCGCCGGATCGATGTTGTGCCCGCCCCGGATGATGAGCTCCTTGCGGCGGCCCGTGAGCCAGAAGTAGCCCTGGGCATCGCGTCGCGCGAGGTCCCCGGTGTTGAGCCACTGCCGGCCGTCACCGAGATCGAGCCACAGGCTCTTGTTCTGATCTTCCTGAAGATAGCCCGCGAACACGTTCGGCCCGGAAATCGTCAGCACACCGACTTCGTTCTCGACGCAATCGCGCACGTAGCGGCCGGCGTCGTCGAGTATCACCGCCTTCATCATCTGGCCGGGGACGCGCAAGCCGATCGAACCGAGACGCCGTTCGCCGCCTGGCGGATTGACGCTGCTGACGCAGGCGCCCTCGGTGAGCCCGTAGCCTTCGAGGATCCGGACCCCGGTGCGATCCTGGAACGTGCGGAATACTTCCACGGGCATCGGCGCGGCACCGCACAGTCCATATTCCAGCGAGTCGATGTTCCGGCCGTCGACGGGCACGTCGAGCAACGCCGAATACAAGGTCGGCACCGCGCTGAAGAAATTGATCCTGTGGTGCTCGACGATTTCCCAGAATCGTTTGACGACGCCGTCGCCGCGATAGCCCTGTGGCGTACCCAGCACCACATGTGCGCCGCGCGAGAACGGCACCAGGCCGGTTGCCAGCACGGCATTGACATGGAACAGCGGCAGTCCGCAGAACACGGTCTTCCCCGGGCCCATCCCGGCGCCGACGACCTGCCCGACGCTCCAGGCATTGGCCACCTCGTTGCCGTGCCGGCGAATCGCGATTTTCGGCAATCCCGTCGTGCCGCCCGTACAGAAGTAGGACGATATGTCGTCGGCTTCGAAACGCCGTGGGATCAGCAGCGAATCGCCGGATTCACGCGACATCGCACTGTCGAAATCGTGGATCGCGACGTGGCGCGGAACGGCGCCGCGCACGCCGGCGCGCCCGTGCAACCGTTTGCATTCGCGACGCTGCATCGCGCGTGCGGCAATGCGGCGCCACCCCTGCACGCGCTCGGCCAGATCGATCAGGACCAGGCTTTGCAGCGACGGCACCTCGCTCAGGACGGGCTGGATCTTCGACCAGATATCCGTTCCCGGAAAGGGCGCCAGCGTCACCAGCACCTTTGCGTTTGCGGCCTTGAGCAGCGACGCGATCGCCGGCCCCTCCAGCAACGGATTGATCGCGCACACGATCCCGGCCGCTTCGCCTCCCCAGATGACGAAATGCGTTTCCGGCAAATTCGGCAGCACGTAGGCGACCACCGCGTGGCGATCGATACCGAGGCGCGAAAACATGTTCGCGGCGCGGGTGATATCCCGCAGAAGCGCCGCATAGGTCCAGCGCAATGGCTTGCGATGATCGTCGGCGCGCAGGAAAAACGACAAGGCCGGCGCGCTCGGGTCGATTGCCGCACCACGGCCGATCATCTCGTAAGTGCTGGCCGGGAGGTCGGCGGGCGGCCCCTGGTTTTCGATCCGAAGCACGTCCGCTTCGGTTGCGATGGCGTTCATGCGAGCTCGTCCACGATTCGGTTGCGTTGCACACCGAGGTCGATCGCCCCGTCCCTGCTCCGGATCCGCGACTCGACCAGATCCCCGGCCTTCAGGTACTGCGGGCGCGCGGCCTGAACCTTCGTGAAAATCCGCCACTTCATGTGCTCCGGCAGCAACGCGGCAATTCGTTGCTTCGCCGGCGACGGAATGCTGAGCGCGCACCCGGACGGCGTGCCGGTTGCAAGCAAGTCACCGGCGTTCAGATCCTGAACACCCGAAAGTTCCGTGAGCGTTTCGGCCGGACCGTACACGAGGTTCCCCGTCGAATCGCTCTGCCGCACGTCCCCGTTCACGGTCAGTGTCAGCGTCAGCGCGTGCAGCCGTGCGATATCGCTGGCCTCCAGCAGGCACAGATACGGCCCGACCGGCCCGAACGTCCGATAGCTTTTTCCCTTGTAAAACTGCATTTGGGGAATCTGGATATCGCGTGCGGAATAGTCGTTGACGATCACGAGGCCCGCGACGTACTCGTGCAGGTTCTTGTCCGTGATGGCTTGCCGGGACGTGATATCGCGGCGAAGCACGAGCCCCAGTTCGATCTCGTAGTCCAGAAACCGCACATGTTGCGGCCGGATGACGTCGGAATCGGCGGCGACGATGCAGCTCGTCGCCTTCGTGAAGATCATGTTGAATGACTTCGCATCCGGATTCATGCCGGACTCGATCATGTGCTGGCGATAGTTGGCGCCCTGGCAAACGAACCGTTGATTGCGCGTGACCGGCGACAGCCACTCGACGTCCGATTCGGGAATCGTTTCTCCGTCGAGCGCGGCGAGGTCATCGATCCGATGTGCGCGCACGAATTCGCCGGTCGTCGGGTAGTCGCCCGGTATCGGCGTGATCCGGTGATGCCTCACCACGCCCCATTGGGCGCGCCCCTGATGCCGGTAGTGCAAGACGTGCAATGCCATGAAGATGCCTCGAACAGGTCTGAGTGAAGATGAAGGTCACGCAAACAGCTTCGCGAGCGTGCGCAGCTTCGCGAACGTGACGTCCGGACTGGCCCGGAGGTTTCGGATGAGCGATGCGATGCTGGCGGCGGTGATCTTCGGTTTGGTGAAACTGCGCGGCATCCGCGGGCCCCACTGCGACATCGCTTCACGGCTGACTTCGTGGATGCCCGTCGCCACGTCCGCCGTGAACATGTCCCCATCGCAATAGTGTTCGTGCTTGTCGCCCCAGGGGTCCTGCCAATAGTCGAAGACCTGGCTGCCGAGAATGTGGCGACCCATCCCCCATGCGTGCGTCCATCCTTTTTCGCTCAGCACACGCTGCCCGATCCCCACGGCGTCCGCGTCCACCAGCTCGAATGCCGAGTGGCTGTAAAGCGCTGCGAACCCCTGTGCCAATGCCAGCGTATGGTGATCCGTGGGGGTCGCCCCGCGATCGAGCCGCAAGAACGCGACGGCGGGCGATCCATCCGGCAACACCTGAACGTCGCTCGGGATGAAACCGAAGTGAGACGTGTACCACGCACAAGTCGCCTGGAAATCGGCGAGTTCGAGCACGACATGACCGAGGCGAATCACTTCCGGCGCCGCCAGCGGCGCACGCTGGGTATCGTTCACGCGAACGACGGAATCGGGCGAGTTGAACGGTAACGCCGACCGGTGCGGCAGGGCGCCGGCCCGCGCTTGTCCCGCGACCGCGTCGACACGAAAACCCGACGGATCGACGAGCGTGACGCGATGGCCGCCACCGGGCCACGGCGACGGCGCCACGTCCGACGCGCCCGGCACGCCGGCAAGCTTTCGCAGTGCGTCGATGCCGTCCACTTCAAGCCCGAAGCCGACGAACCGGTTTTTTTCAGCCCGCCGGACGACGTAGCAGAACGGTGTGGCGGCCGTGCCTCGAAGGAACAAATGTTCGCCGTCACGGGATACCGTCCGCAGGCCGAAGTCGTTGAGAAATCGTTCGGCCCGTTCGAGATCGGGACGCTCGAACATCAGATAGGAAAGCGCCCGAGCCTTCGTCGTCGGCTGGGGACTCCGTGCGGGTTGTGCAGTCGTGAGCTTCATGGGGGCCTCAGGAAATCGGCTGGGCAATGTGATCGGACAGCGACGACAACGCGGTGCGCGCACCAAGCAATCGCAGGGATTCGAGAACCAGACGGGTCGAGTCGGCCACCGGGCCTTCGTGCAGGACCGTTTTGTCCGGCCGAATCACGGCCGCCCAGCCAAACCGCACGACACCCGGCATGAACGTACCGTCCAGGTCCTCCCATCCGTCGTTGTCGATGCGATGAAGGCGCTGCCCGCGGTGCACAACCCGCACCACGACGCCACCCGCCGCAATAAACGCGGCTCGCGCGCCGGCGTCGAGTTCGACGCCTGGATCCCGTCCGAATCCGATCAGCGCGAGACCAGTACCGAACACGTCGTCGCTCAGGCGGATCGTCCCATCGTGCCTGCGCAGCCATCCCTGCGGCAGGGCTGCGCCGCGCACGAGCCGCGTGGATGAATGGCCGGGGACGAACAGACCGCTCCGGAACGCATTCTTCGGCTTGATCCCGAGTTCGTCGAAATGATTCCGTAGCGGCGGAACGAGCCGCGTCAATCGCATCAGACCATGCGTGAACAACGCAATCCCGGCGTTTCGCGGCATCACGAGCTTGCCCATGAATTTCGCGACGCCGATCATCGCCTTGGCGTGCGGTCGGCGTTCCCGATCGTAGGAATCCAGAATTTGCGGGGTTGCGTGGCCTTTGACGACCCACGCCAGTTTCCAGCCGAGATTCGCGGCATCGCGCAGGCCGGCGACGAGCCCCTGGCCGACGAACGGCGGCGTGATATGGGCGGCATCGCCCGCGAGAAAAACGCGCCCTTTGCTGAACGTCGTGACGGTTCGGGCATGAAAACGGTACACGGCCTTGCGTTCGATCACCATGTCCTCGATGCCGCCCCACGGCGCGAGCAGTTCGCGGATGCGTTCGTCGGATTCCATCTCTTCGCGCGTCTCGTCGGGATGGAGCATGAACTCCCAACGCTCGCGCCCCCCGGGTGCGGTCATATGAGGCGTCGGTCGCCGGTGGTCACAGATGAATTCGACGTGGTCGATGGGTCGGCGCACGTTTCGCGCGTCGACGATCAACCAGTCCTCCGCGAACGTCTTGCCTTTGAAATCCTGTCCGATCAGCTGGCGCACGATCGAGCTGGCGCCGTCGGCACCGACGACGTAGCGGGCGCGCACGACGTGCCGTGCGCCCGGCCCGCTGTCGAGCGTGGCGGCGACGTGGTCCGCGTGCTCGTCGAGCGAGACGAGCGTCACACCGAGCGCCATTCGGGCCGTGCGGTGCGCGGCCAGTCGGGCACGCAAGCATCGCTCCAGGTCCGGTTGATAGAACGTCACGAGCTTCGGATGGCCATCGATGCTCCCCAGCGTATTGATGCGCCCGAACTCGCCGAACCAGGGCGAGCGCATCCGGACGTACGGAATCGCCACCGTATCGAGGTCGGCTTCGTTCACCCCGACGTACTGCAGGATGCGAAGCGCGTCGTTGTCGAGCGCGATCGCACGCGGCGCCATGAAGATCTCCGCCGCCCTGTCGACGACAAGCACGCGCACGCCGTCCCGGCCGAGAAGCGCACCGATCGCCGCGCCGACGGGACCGCAGCCCACCACGAGCACGTCTACCTCCGACGGCAAGTCGCGGCCGCCGGCACAGTTCGCGTTGTCGTTGCCTTCATGGACGCCCGGCTCGCACGTCAGTTTTGTCTCCACCACCGTTCCGTCTCCCATTCTCGGGACTGGCCACTGCCGGCCGCCTTGATGACATTAAAGTCATAACTGATAATTTTGTCAATTTTGATGTTCGAACGTATACTCGAACACCGAAACCATGCGCACGCCGATGCCCAACACTTCTTCCCGTCGCACCAGAACACCGTCGCCGGCCGTCTCGAACGGGCAAGCGCCGTCGAGCCCCGAAGTTCGCGAGCCGCGGGGCGCGCGCCGCAAGCGCGAGACGCGCGCGCGCCTGCTGGATGCCGCCTTTGTACTCATGGCGCAAAAGGGGATGGAAGGCGTCGCGATCAATGAAATTACGGAAGCCGCGGACGTGGGTTTCGGGTCGTTCTACAACCACTTCGAATCGAAAGAGGCGATTCATGCCGCGGTGTTGGAAATCGTGTTCGAGGAGTTCGCGGATACCCTGGACCGCATCGCAGGCGGCCTCACCGACCCGGCCGAGATCATTTCCGTGTCGCTGCGCCATACATTGCTGCGAGCCAGAAGCGAGCCGGTCTGGGGACAATTTCTCCTGCGCGAGGGGTTGTCCATGCGAGCGCTCAGCCGCGGCCTCGGACCGCGGTTGTTGAGGGATATTCAGAAAGGCATCCTCGCGGGGAGATTCTCGGCAAGCGACCCGCTGATGAGCGTGATTACGGTCGGGGGCGCGGTACTGACCGCCATTGCGATCGAGCTCCGATTCGATGCGGACGAGAAGCCGGTTACCGACATGTTGAACATGATCGGGTACAGTCAGAACGGCTTTGCCGAGCGGGCAGCTTCATCCCTGTTGCAGACCTTGGGTGTGCCGCGAACTGAAGCGATAGAGATCGCGAATCGCCAGTTGCCGCCCGCCGTGACGTCTGCGCCCAACGAATCGCAAGAACGTTAGCGGTCCATCGTTCGGCTGTGATGGGCAGAACCTTGGCGGATACTCGCGTAGCGCTGACGACCGCCGTCACGCCCTCCCACGCCCCCGTACCGGCAATCGTCAATTTAACTGTACCGGTACTGTACAGAAAACCGTCGCTACACTGACTCCATCCCAGCCTCGAACCGAATGGAGAATCCGCGATGGAATTCCTCACCCTCAGCGCGCTGCCCGCCGGCATGCTGTTCGCGCTCGTCACGACGATCACGCCCGGCCCGAACAACACGATGCTGCTCGCGTCCGGCGTCAACTTCGGTTTTCGCCGTACGATGCCGCACCTGTTCGGCATCAGCATCGGCGTCGCGATCCTGATGCTCTGCGTCGGCTTCGGCCTCGGCGAAGCATTCAAGCGCCTGCCGCTGCTGTACACGCTCCTCGAAGTGGCGAGCGTCGCCTATCTGCTGTACCTCGCGTGGCGCATCGGCACGTCGGGCGAAGTGAAGGCGCACGGCGCCAAATCGCGGCCGATGACGTTCATCGAAGCCGCCGCGTTCCAGTGGGTCAACCCGAAGGCGTGGATGATGGTGCTGACCGCCGCGACGACGATCCGCCTGTCCGCCGACTATGGAATGAATGCCGCATGGATGGCCATCCTGTTCATCCTGATCGGCTTCCCGTGCATCAGCCTGTGGGCCGCGTTCGGCCTCGGCCTGCGCCGCTTCCTGTCGAATCCCCGCGCGCTGCGCATCTTCAACGTGACGATGGCCGTGCTGCTGATCCTGTCGCTGTACCCGCTCGTCGCCCATCTGCTGCCGCAGTAAGCGCTCACGAGCGCCCGTTGAGCTTCAGGTGATGCAGGCGTACCCTTTCGGTACGGGCGCGTGCAACCGCTTCGGCGGTTGCACCGCTGCTCTGCATGGAGATTGCCGATGAAGCCAATGCTCAGAGCGGGCGAGCACATCGAGGGTATGCACTGGATCGCCGAGTATCACCCGCTCACGCACGATATCCGCGTGCTGCGCGAGAACATCGAAGTCGGCACTTACTGCGCGCCGCCGACGCTGTTCGGCGACGAGGCGGGAATGGGCGCCGCGAACCATGACGATCATCGCGGCCGGGAAGCCGCGCTGCGCGCGTATCTGCGCAACTTCGTCAAGGAGCACGACGCGGAGGAGTAACGGTGCGACGGCCGCAATGTCGACGGGCCGCGAAGGCGGCCCGGTCTGTCGTCGTGCGCCGGTCGATCTGCTCTCGCCCGGCCCGAATCCATCACGCGCCGGGCCGATGCAACGCACCGGCCAGCACGCCGCTCAATGCCCGAGCGACTCGATCTTGCCCGCCGGCTGCGCCACGCCATGCGGGCGCGCCATCTGCTTGATCAGCAGCGCGACACACGCGAGCACGCCCGCGACGGCGATCGTCGCGAACACCCCCGCGAACGAGAAGTGCCGGCGCGTCAGCTCGGCGACGAGGAACGACCCCGCGATCCCGCCGAAACGGCCGACGCCGAGCATCCACGCGACACCCGTGCCGCGCCCTTCGGTCGGATAGAACGCGGCGGCCAGCGCCGGCATCGACGACTGCGCGGTGTTCATCAGCACGCCGGCCACGAACACGACCAGCACGAGCAGCCCGACGTTGCCGGCCGCCTGCCCGATCGCATACACGCTCACCGCCGTCAGCGCGTAGCACACGGCGATCACGCGGTTCGCGTTGAAGCGGTCCATCAGCACGCCGCACAGCACGGCGCCCACGCCGCCGAGCGGGAACAGCGCCGAGATCAGCGTCGCGCTCTTCGGCGTCAGGCCCGCATCCTTCAGCAGGATCGGCATCCAGTTGATTGACGCGTAGAAGATCACGAGACCCATGAAGTACGCGAGCCACAGCATCACCGAGCCGACGATGTACGAGCGCGACAGCACGACGCCGAGGCCCTTGCCGCCCGTCTGCGGTGCGGCTTCGGTCAATGCGAACGAGCCGGCGTTCAACGCGTCGCGCGAGATGCGTGCGAGCGTGGCGCGGATCTTGTCGACGGACTGACCGGTCGCGACCATGAAACGCACCGATTCCGGCATCTTCAGCAGCAACAGCACGCCGAGCAGCAGCGGCGTCACGCCGCCGAGCACCAGCACGCTGCGCCAGCCGAAATGCGGAATCATCCACGCGGCCAGGAAGCCGCCGAACGCGGCGCCGAGCGGAAAGCCGCAGAACATCAGGTTGATCACGGTCGCGCGGCGCTTGTCCGGGCAGAATTCGCCCATCATCGTGACCGCGTTCGGCATCGCGGCGCCGAGCCCGACGCCGGTGATGAAGCGCAGGATGGTCAGGTGTCCGATCGTGTTCGAGAACGCGGACATCAGGCACGCGACGCCGAACAGGAACACCGAGCCGAGCAGCAGCGAGCGGCGGCCGAGCCGGTCGGACAGCGGGCCCGATACGAGCGCGCCGCACGCGAGGCCGAACAGCGCGGCGCTCAACACGGGCGCGAGATCGGGCTTGGTGAGGTTCCATTCGCCGAGCAGCGACGGCGCGATGAAGCCGATCGCGGCCGTATCGAAGCCGTCGAGCAGCACGATCACGAAACACATGAGGAACACGAGCCATTGAAAGCCGCCGAACGGCTGCTCGTTGATGAAGGTCTGGACATCGACCACGGGTGCGCGATTCATCGCTAGTCTCCTTGTCGGCCGGCGTGGGCGCGTCTGCGCTTGCGCCGGTCCCATGCAACATTGATATATGCAAGAAGCGCGGCCTCGTGGCCGCGCCTTTCCTTCGTTCACGCACCGATTCGCTGCCGGTGCGCTCTTCATCGACGACTGCCCGCCAGCCTCGGCGGGCCGCCCGATCGGATCATCGCCGGCGCTTAACCGGCCGCATCCTGTTCCTTGAAGATCTTGTCCGCGAGATGGAACGCGGAATTCGCGGCCGGCACGCCGCAATAGATCGCGGTCTGCAGCAGCACTTCCTTGATCTCGTCGCGCGTCACGCCGTTGTTGCGCGCGGCGCGCAGGTGCAGCGCCAGTTCCTCGCCGCGGTTCAGCGCGACCATCATCGCGATGGTCAGCAGGCTGCGCGTATGGCGCGGCAGCCCGTCGCGGGTCCAAATCTCGCCCCATGCATAGCGCGTGATCAGGTTCTGGAATTCGTCGGTCACCTCGGTGCGGTTCTCGATCGAACGGTCGACGTGCGCGTCGCCGAGCACCGCGCGACGCACCTTCATCCCTGCTTCATAACGTTCCTGGTCATCCATCGCCGGTGCCTCACGCAGTCAGGAAATCGAGCAGCGCGCGGTTGAACCCGCCGGTGCACTCGATGTTCGAAATGTGCGCGGCGTCGAATTCGACGTGCAGCGCACCGGGAATCGCGGCGGCCAGCGCGCGGCCCTGGTCGGGCGGCGTCGACATGTCCTTCGCGCCGGTCACGACGAGCACCGGCAACGCGATGCCCTTCACTTCCTCGCGCAGGTCGGCCGCGTTCAGCGCGTCGCAGTTCGCCGCATAGCCGTCCTTGTCGGTATGCACGAAGGTGTCGCGGATCGCATCGAACAGACGCGGCTCGCGTTCGACGAATGCGTCGGTGAACCAGCGCGGCAGCACGGCGTCGGCGAGCGCGGCCATGCCTTCGGCGCGCGCCTTCTGCGCACGCGGCCCCCACACTTCCGGCGAGCCGATCTTCGCGGCGGTATTCGACAGCACCGCGCGCACGATGCGCGACGGGTAGCGCGCGGCGAGCGCGGCGCCCGTCAGCCCGCCCATCGAGATGCCGCAGAAATGCGCGCAGTCGATGCCGACGTGGTCGAGCAGGCCGATCACGTCGCCCGCCAGTTGCTCGATCGTGTACGAACCGGCCGGCGCGTCGGAATGGCCGTGGCCGCGCGTGTCGTAGCGCAGGATGTTGAAGTGCTGCGTGAGCGGGCGGATCTGCGGGGCCCACATCTGCAGGTCGGCGCCGAGTGAATTCGAGAAGACGAGCCACGGCGCGTCGTCGCGCGCGGCACGGTCGATCCGGTAATGCAGTTTCACGCCGTTGACAGTGGCGAAAGGCATCTCAAGGTTCTCCTGGTTAGTGCGCGCCCGCATGCAGCGCGAGCACGGCGTCGACATAGGCATGCGCCTCGCCGACGTAATGTGCGGGATCGAGCAGCCGCGCGAGCGCGTCGCGCGACAGGTGGGCCGACACGGTCGCATCGGCGGCGAGCACGTCGAACAGCGTCGCGCCGGTGCGCACGGCTTCCTTCGACGCGTGCTCGACGACGTGATGCGCATCGAGCCGGCCGATGCGGTCGCCGAGCGCGAGCATCACGGCTTCGCCGAGGATCAGCCCGTGCGTGAGGTCGAGGTTCGCGGCGAGGCGCTCGGTGTTGACGTCGAGGCCCGCGACGATCTGCGCGATCTGTGCGAGCGCGCCGCCCGTCAGGCGGGCGAGGTCGGGCAGCGCATCCCATTCGGCCTGCCAGCCGCCGAGGGCGCGCTCGTGCTCCTGCACCATCCCCGCGAACACGGTCGCGACGAGGTTCGGCGCGCGCACGGCAGCCGTCAGCACGGCTGCGCAGCCGACCGGGTTGCGTTTGTGCGGCATCGTCGACGAGCCGCCCTTGCCGGCGGCGGCCGGTTCACCGAGCTCGCCGATTTCGGTCTGCATCTGCAGCGACACGTCGCGCGCGATCTTGCCGAGCGTGCCGGTCAGCATCCCGAAGCACGCCGCCGCTTCCGCGATGCGATCGCGCTGCGTATGCCACGGCACGGCGGGCACCGCGAGCTTGAGATCGGCCGCGAGCGCGGCGCTCACGCCGGCTGCGTGTTCGCGCAGGCTCGCGAGCGTGCCGGCCGCGCCGCCGAACTGCAGCACGAGCGCGCGTTCGCGCAACTCGGCGAAACGCGCGCGATGGCGCAGCAGCGCATCGAGCCATTGGGCGAATTTGAGGCCGAGCGTGATCGGCAGCGCCTGCTGCAGCCACGTACGGCCGATCATCGGCGTCGCGCGATGGGTGCGCGCGAGCGCCGCGAGCGACGCGCAGGCTTCGTCGAGCAGCGGATCGAGCACGTCGAGCGTGTCGCGCAACTGCAGCACGGTCGCGGTATCGATGATGTCCTGGCTCGTCGCGCCCCAGTGCACGAACTTCGCGGCCTCGGGGTCGTCGGCCTTCACTTGCGCGGTGAGCTGCTTGACGAGCGGAATCGCAAGATTGCCGCCGAGCGCCGCACCGTGCGCGAGCGCGTCGGCGTCGAGCCGGCCGGCGTCGCACGCACGTTCGATCGGCGCGACCGCGGCGGCGGGAATCACCTGCTGCGCAGCCAGCGCGCGCGCGAGCGCGGCCTCGACGTCGAGCATGCGCTGGATCGTCGCGCGGGGCGACCAGATCCGGTTGAGCGGCTCGGTGCCGCAGATCAGGGAGGTCAGGCGGGCGCTGTCTTCGAGCATGGCATCAGAATGGGGAAACGGCGTGCGCCTATTGTCTACCCAAGCGTGCCGGCGTGCGCTCGAATGCGCGCCCCGGCACGCTTGCCGTTCAGGCGGCGGCCTTTTGCGTCGCGTCGATCAGCGGCACGCCGGTCAGCTTCTGCAGCTCGTCGAACGACAGGTCGGTGAAGATCTCGCTCACCGCGAGGCCGTCGGCCGTCACGTCGAGCACGGCGAGATCCGTATAGATGCGGCTCACGCATTGCACGCCGGTGACCGGATACGAGCACTGCGCGACGATCTTGCTCTCGCCCTGCTTCGTCAGGTGCTCCATCATCACGAACACCTGCTTCGCGCCGATCGCGAGGTCCATCGCGCCGCCGACGGCCGGAATTGCATCGGGCGCGCCGGTATGCCAGTTCGCGAGATCGCCGTTCGCCGACACCTGGAACGCGCCGAGCACGCAGTAGTCGAGGTGGCCGCCGCGCATCATCGCGAACGAATCCGAGTGGTGGAAATACGCGCCGCCGGTGAGCAGCGTCACGTGCTGCTTGCCGGCGTTGATCAGCTCGTCGTCTTCCTCGCCGGGCGCGGGCGCCGGGCCCATGCCGAGCAGGCCGTTCTCGCTGTGCAGGAAGATCTCCTTGCTCGGGTCGAGGTGGTTGGCCACCAGCGTCGGCACGCCGATGCCGAGGTTCACGTACGCGCCTTCGGGGATGTCCTGGGCGACGCGCTTGGCCATTTCATCGCGGGTCAGTCGTTTCATGTCGGTTTCTCCAGGCGGGTCAGGCGGCTTGCGACGCAGCGTGTTCGGCGGCCAGCTCGGCCGCGTGCGCGGCCTGCGGCACCTCGACGATCCGCTGGACGAAAATGCCCGGCGTCACGATGTGTTCCGGGTTCAGCGCGCCGAGCGGCACGACTTCCGACACCTGGACGATCGCGACCTTCGCGGCGCTGGCCATGATCGGCCCGAAATTGCGCGCGGTCTTGCGGTACACGAGGTTGCCCCAGCGGTCGCCCTTGTATGCCTTCACCAGCGCGAAATCGGCGTGGATCGGCGTCTCGAACACGTACGGCTTGCCGTCGATCACGCGCGTTTCCTTGCCTTCCGCGAGCTTGGTGCCGTAGCCCGTCGGCGTGAAGAACCCGCCGATGCCGGCGCCCGCCGCGCGGATGCGCTCCGCGAGGTTGCCCTGCGGCACGAGCTCCAGTTCGATCTCGCCCGCGCGGTACAGCGCGTCGAACACCTGCGAGTCGCTCTGGCGCGGGAACGAACAGATGATCTTGCGCACCTTCTTCGCCTTCAGCAGCGCCGCGAGGCCCGTCTCGCCATTGCCCGCGTTGTTGTTGACGATCGTCAGGTCGCGCGCGCCCTGTTCGATCAGCGCGTCGATCAGCTCGGACGGCATGCCGGCCGTGCCGAAGCCGCCGATCATGATTGTCGCGCCATCGTGGACGTCGGCAACCGCCGACTGAAGCGATTCGAAAATCTTGTTGACCATGTCTCTTCCTGATGCGAACCCGCGGCTCGTGCGCGGCCTGTCGAGGGGACACGCGCGTGCCGCGTGCCGCGCCGGAGGCCTTCGTCGACCCTCGGCTTTTGTTCGCTATTCGAACCTAGATTCGATTAGCGAACGATGGGCCGATCATAGAGTCGCGCACAGCGCGTTGTCAAGGCGGGTTGCCTCGGAGGCCGTCGCATCGTCGAACGGCAAGCCGACGTAGTTTTCAGCGAGCGACTGCGCGGCGGCCCGCGAGCGCGTCACGTATTTCAACTCGGCAAACTTCAGGCGATTGACGAACGGCGAATCGTCCGGCGACGCATGCAGCATGTTCGTCATGAAGTACGAGAAGTGCTCGGCGCGCCACACGCGTTCGAGGCAAGTCGCCGAATAGCGCTCGAGCGGCGTCGCGTCGCCCGTCCGGTAGCGTGCGCCGAGCGCGCGGGACAGCGCGCGGACGTCGGCCACCGCGAGGTTCATGCCCTTCGCGCCGGTCGGCGGCACGATGTGCGCGGCGTCGCCGGCGAGGAACAGGCGGCCGTGCTGCATCGTCTCCGACACGAAGCTGCGCATCGGCGTCACGCTCTTCTGCGTGATCCGGCCCTCGGTCGGCGTCCAGCCGGTGTCGTTCGAGAAGCGCGTGTGCAGTTCGTCCCAGATCCGCGCGTCGGACCATTCGGCGAGGTCTTCATCCGGCTTGCATTGCAGGTACAGCCGCGTGACCGTCGGCGAGCGCATCGAGAACAGCGCGAAGCCGTTGTCGTGGTGTGCGTACACGAGCTCGTCGAGCGACGGCGCCGCGTCGGCGAGGATGCCGAGCCACGCGAACGGGTAGACGCGCTCGAACGTGTTCAGCCGGTCGGCCGGAATCGTCTGCCGCGCGATGCCGTGGAAGCCGTCGCAGCCCGCGATGTAGTCGCAGTCGATGCGGTCGGCGCGACCGTCCGCATGCTTGAACGTGACGAACGGCCGCTCGCTTTCGACATCGTGCAGCGCGACGTCGCTGACTTCGAAGTGCATCTGATGACCGTGCTCGACGCCGGCCGCGATCAGGTCGCGTACGACTTCGTGCTGGCTGTAGACGGTGATCGCGCGCCCGCCGGTCAGCTCGGACAGGTCGATGCGGTGACGCTGGCCGTCGAACAGCAGCTCGATGCCGTGATGTTCGAGCCCTTCGCGACGCATCCGGTCGCCGAGGCCGGCTTCGTTCAGCGTGTCGACCGTGCCCTGCTCGAGCACGCCGGCGCGGATGCGGTTCTCGCAGTAGTCGCGCGAACGCGCTTCGACGAGGATGGAATCGACGCCTTGCAGGCGCAGCAGGTGGGAAAGCAGAAGGCCGGACGGACCGGCGCCGATGATCGCGACTTGGGTGCGCATTGTTCGTCTCCAGAGCATTAATTCGAATCGTGGAACACATTTGAGCGCTTTCCCGACTATGCGGCAACGCGATTCAGGAGATATGTTGTATACGTTTTGAAGATACCGGCCCGGCCATGGATGCGCTCGATCTGAACCTGATTCCCTACCTCGTCGCGCTCGACGACGCGCGCAACGTGAGCCGCGCGGGCGACCTGCTCGGCGTGAGTCAGCCGCGCGTGAGCACCGCCCTCGGCCGGCTGCGCGAGTATTTCGGCGATCCGCTGTTCGTGCGCACGTCGCGCGGGATGGAGCCGACGCCGCGCGCGCTCGCGCTGCTGCCGGCCGCCCGCGACGCGCTCGCGCAGATCGAGCGCGGCCTCGTCGCGCCGCACGACTTCGACCCGGCCGCGAGCACGCATACGTTCTCGATCGCGCTGTCGGACGTCGGCGAGATCGTGTTCCTGCCGAAGCTGCTGCAGGCGTTCGCGACGCACGCGCCGCACGCGAACCTGCGTTCGGTCTCGCTCGCGCACGACGAAGTCGGACGCGGCCTCGAAGCCGGGTCGATCGATCTCGCGGTCGGCTACTTCCCCGACCTCGACGGCAACAACTTCTTCCAGCAGCGGCTGTTCACGCACCGGTTCGTCTGCCTGATGCGGCGCGGCCATCCGTTCGAGCAGACGCCGCCGTTCACGGTCGAGCAGTTCCTCGCGTGCGGGCACGCGGTGGTGCGCGCCGAAGGCCGCAGCCAGGAGGTGCTCGAGAAATATCTGGCGAAGCAGCGCATGCAGCGCCGCGCGGTGCTCGAAACGCCGCACTTCATGAGCCTGCCGTTCATCCTGAGCCGCACCGACCTGATCGCGACGGTGCCGCACGCGATCGGCTACGCCTATGCGGCAGAGCACGCGTTCATCGTGCCCGTCGAGCCGCCGCTCGCGTTGCCGCGCTTCGACCTGAAGCAGCATTGGCATCGCAAGTATCACAACGACCCGCGCACCGCGTGGCTGCGCGGCGTCGTCGCGTCGCTGTTCAACGACGAGCAGGACGAATGGCCGAAGTGACGAAGGGGCGCGGCGGCCCGCACGCACGACCGGCGAAAGCATGAAACAATGGCCGGATATCGGCCGCCGCAGGCGGCCTTCGATGGAGCCACTACATGGGTAAGGGAAAGAAATCCGCGCGGCCCGAGGCGGTCGCCTCCCGGCCGAGCCGTGAAGAAGCCGAAGACGCCGTCCGCGTGCTGTTGCGCTGGGCCGGCGACGATCCCGCGCGCGAAGGCCTGCTGGACACACCCGCACGCGTCGTGCGCGCGTACGAGCAGTTCTTCGCCGGCTATGCGCTCGACCCGCGCGACATCCTCGCGCGCACGTTCAGCGAAGTCGACGGCTACGACGAGATGATCGTGCTGAAGGACATCCGCTTCGAGAGCTACTGCGAGCACCACATGGTGCCGATCATCGGCCGCGCGCACGTCGCGTATCTGCCGAACCATCGCGTCGTCGGCATCTCGAAGCTCGCGCGCCTCGTCGATGCGTTCGCGAAGCGCCTGCAGATCCAGGAAAAGATGACCGTGCAGATCGCCGACACGCTGTTCGACGTGCTGCAGCCGAAGGGCGTCGGCGTGATCCTCGAAGCCGCGCACCAGTGCATCTCCACGCGCGGCGTGCACAAGCCGGGCGTGGAGATGGTCACGTCGCGCATGCTCGGCACGTTTCGCACCGATCCGTCGACGCGTCGCGAATTCCTGTCGATCGTTGCGAATCCTTCCTCGGTCAACCTGACGAATACCTGATGGAGCAGACGAAGCAAACGGCGCACGCGCCCGTCGTGCTCGTGACCGGCGCCGCGCGCCGGGCCGGGCGCGCGTTCGCCGAGTATTTCGCCGCGCACGGCTATCGCACCGCGGTGCACTACGACCGTTCGGCCGATGCCGCACAGGCCGCCGCCCGCGCGATCGCCGAACGCGGGCACGATTCGGCGGCGCTGCAGGCCGACCTGTCCGATGCCGCGCAGATCACCGCGCTGATCGACCAGGTGTATGCGCGCTTCGGGCGCCTCGACGTGCTGGTCAACAACGCGTCGGTGTTCTGGCAGGACCATTTCCCGAGCTTCGATCTCGCGGCGTTCGATCAGGCGTGGGCCGTCAACTGCCGCGCGCCGATCCTGCTCACGCGCGCGTTCTACGAACGGGCTCGCGCGGCCGGCACGCAGGGCGTGGTCGTGAACGTGGTCGACCAGAAGATCAAGGAAAACTTCCACCGCGACCATTTCAGCTACACGGTCGCGAAGGCCGCGCTCGGCAACCTGACGCAGATGCTCGCGCTGTCGTCCGCGCCGGTGCTGCGCGTGAATGCGGTGTTCCCGGGGCTGATGCTGCCGAGCGACGACCAGACGCAGGCCGACTTCGAACACGCGAGCCGCGCCTCGACGCCGCTCGCGCGCATCGCCGGCCCCGACGACGTCGCCAGCGCGATCCTGCTGCTGACGGGCAATGCGTACAACGGCGTGGATTTCGTCGTCGATGCGGGCCAGAACCTGATCCGCGTGGACCAGGACGTGCTGTACAAGCACCGCTCGCCGGACGGCAAGCACTGACGCTTCGATGAACGAAGGCGGCTGCACGCCGCCTTCGTGCGCCGGGCCGAGCGGGCTTCGCGCCGCTCACGCCCGCGAACGCCGGACGGCGGTCCGGCCGCCGATCCATTCCGCGTCATCCGCCGCGTTGCGCGGAACGGCGCCCGCGCATTCGCTGCGCGTTACGGCTTCTCGGCGCTGCCGCCTTCGCGAACCTTGCCCTGCGCGACGCTCGTGCCGGGCGGCACGCTGTGCGTGAGCCACACGTTGCCGCCGATCACCGAGCCGCGCCCGATCGTCACGCGGCCGAGAATCGTCGCGCCCGCGTAGATCACCACGTCGTCCTCGACGATCGGGTGCCGTGCATTGCCCTTCACCAGCGCGCCGTCGCCATCGGCCGGGAAACTCTTCGCGCCGAGCGTGACGGCCTGGTACACGCGCACGCGCTCGCCGATGATCGCGGTCTCGCCGATCACGACACCAGTGCCGTGGTCGATGAAGAAGCTCGGGCCGATCTGCGCGCCGGGGTGGATGTCGATGCCGGTTGCCGAGTGGGCGATTTCATTGATGAACCGCGCGAGCAGCGGCACGCCGAGCTGGTGCAGCGCATGCGCGAGCCGATGGTGCATCATCGCCAGCACGCCGGGATAGCACAGCAGGATCTCGGTGATGTGCTGCGCGGCAGGGTCGCCCGCGTACGCGGCCTGGATGTCGCTGACGAGCAGCGCGCGGATCGCCGGCAACTGCCGGCCGAATTCGCGTGCGATCTCGAACGCGCGTTCGTCGAGTTCGGCGAACGGCGTATCGACGTGCTCGGGCAGGAACGGCAACGCGCGGCGGATCTGCTCGGACAGGATGCGCAGCGTGCTTTCGAGCGTGTGGCCGACGTAGTAGTCGACGCTTTCGTCGGTCAGGTCGGGCGCGCCGTAGTGCGTCGGAAACATCGACGCGCGCAGGCCGGTCACAATCTTGCAGATTGCATCGCGCGACGGCAGTTCGCGGATGCCGCGCGGATGGCGCGTGCGATGGAGTTCCTCGCGCGACTCGCGCAAGCCGGCGACGATTTCTTCGAGGCCCCACTGACGGGCGGGTGATGTCGACATATGCCAATGCGGGCAGCCGCGCGCGGATGCGCGGCCGCTAATAAAGTGACGGGTTCCGCAAGATTACCGCGTTTTTTGTCCGGGAGCGGCACCCCGGGGATCGGCCGGACGGCCGGCGCTGCTCGACCGCGACGGCGTCACATCGAGATGCTGCTCGCGTCGATCCAGCGCACGGCCCAGTCGCGCGCGTGCGCGATCGCGTCGCCTTCGTCGTTGAACTGGAGCTCGATCGGAAAAAAACGGTTCGCAACCAGCTCCCCGTCGCTCGATCGGGAGATCACGACGTAGGGCTTGAATGAACCGTCACTGGCGCGTGCGGGCGCGCAATTCAACAGATAACCGCGGTGCGTGAAGGCAGTAGTCGCTTGCATGAATCCGCCACCTCTAGTCCCTTGCTTTGTTGTTCACTACCCGTCTTTAAGGGTGCTGCGGCGCCCCGGCGCGGGCAGAGGCGGCGAGACTTCATCCCCTGTCGCCGCTTCGCAGGAAAAGAATCATACTCTGTAGAAAACGCGTCTTCTAGCTGAAATAAATCATGACAAATCAGTGCGCGTCGCGCGACCGCGGCGATCGCCCGCGCGCCTTTTCCCGTCGTGCCCGGAACGGGATTTGCTTCGATCCGGAGCGTGTCGCCGCCAGGAGAGCCGCGATGGAATCATCCGCTCAAACAGGTCGTGCGCATCCGCGCAGCGTCGAACTCGACAACGACGACACGCACGACAGCACGGTCGATACCGACGGCAAGCACCGCGAAGCGTCGCGCCTCGCCGGGGTCGGGCCGATCTCGCCCGACCAGATCACGCGCAGCAACGCGTCGCTCGTCAATGCGATGCCGGAAGCCGGCGACGGCTTCGCCGGTTTCGACAGCCGCCCCGACGGCAATCATCCGGCGTTCGCGCTGCGTGCCGGCTACCGGGTGATCGAGAAAGGCTTCGACACGCCGCCCGCGGGCGACGCGCCGTTCGGTCCCGTTCACCGGATGTACGGCAGCGCGTACTGGCCCGGCCACGGCCGCCGCCCCGAGCGCGTCATCGAGTTGACCGCCGTGCCGGGATAGCCCGCGGCGTTTGAATCGATCGTTCGATTCGGAATCGCCGTCGAACGATGGCGGTGGATCGGCGCGTACGATTCGCGCTACGCGCCGATACTCGTTCGCGCGATGCCGAAGCGAACGGTTCCGCGCACGGGCCTCGGCGTTCACGGTCATGCCTGCCGCGCATCGCATCGACGCACATGCATTGACCGAAGTCATGGCGGCGCGGCGCGATTGCGATTGAATGGCGATGCGTGCCGCGCATCGGCGTGACTGCCGTGTCGGGTCGATGCGCGCGCATGCGGTTTCGCCGACGATGCGGCCACACCACGCGACACGCATCGCGCGGTGCAGCATGCGTCGCATGCATGGCCCTGCCCGGCCGCGACCGGAACCGCGCGACCGTGCGGCAGCGCGGGCATCTCGCTGCACGATCCTGCCCGTTGGTTTACTCTGCCTCGCAGCATCGCGCATTGCCCAGCCCGCTCGGCCATCCGGCCGACTTCGTTTCAACCCGCCACTCGGAGACACTATGTACAAGCGTATTCTGGTTGCCGTCGACGGCAGCGACACGTCCCGCCATGCGTTCGACGCCGCGCTGGCGCTCGCGAAAGCGCACGGCGCCGAGCTGCAGCCGTTCTACGTCGTCGAAAACGCCGCGATCTACTACAACGTGCCCGGCTACGATCCGTCCGTGCTGCGCGATCAGCTCGTCGCGCAGGGCAACACGCTCGCGCAGGATTTCGCGAAGCGGATGCAGGCCGCCGGCGTGAAAGGCGAAACGCGGCTGAACGAAGCGACGTCGCTCAACGACGTATCGTCGCTGATCCTCGACGGCGCGAAAGCGTTCGGCGCCGATCTGCTCGTGCTCGGCACGCACGGCCGTCGCGGCTTCCGCCGCCTCGTGCTCGGCAGCATCGCCGAACAGTGCGTGCGCCACGCGACGCTGCCCGTGCTGCTGATCCCGGCGGCCGCCAACGCGGACGAGCCGGCCGCCTGAGCGGCGCTCGGCAGGCGCGGCCGGTCGCGACGTTTTGTCACCCGACAGCGGCAACTTGCGGTGGGACAATGATTTCGTCGATTCAACGCCGGAGTAAACGATCATGCTGACGCCCGTCGCCACCCGCCCCGCCGCCACGCCCCATGCCGGTAGCTGGGCCCCTCGCCAGGCCGCGCACTGCTCGTCGTGCGCGATGCGGCACCTGTGCATGCCGCAGGGCCTGGCGCCCGAAGCGCTCAGTCGCCTCGAGTCGGTCATCTGCGCGGCACGCCCGGTCAAGCGCGGCGAAGCGCTGTTCCGCGAAGGCGACGCATTCGACAACCTGTACGCTGTGCGCTCGGGTTCGCTGAAAACCGTCGCGACGCGTCACGACGGCCGCGAACAGGTCACGGGCCTGCACCTTGCCGGCGAAGCGCTCGGCCTCGACGGCATCTGCGACGATACGCACCCGCGCACCGCGGTCGCGCTGGAAGACAGCTCGGTCTGCGTGATTCCGTACAGCGCGCTCAAGACGCTGTGCTCGGAAGCCGGCTCGATGCAGTTGCGCATGCACAAGCTGATGAGCGAACAGATCGTGCGCGAAACGTCGCAAACGATGCTGCTCGGTTCGCTGAATGCCGAAGAGCGCGTCGCCGCGTTCCTGCTCGACGTGTCGTCGCGCTACCTGAAGCGCGGCTACTCGCCGTCGGAATTCAACCTGCGGATGACGCGCGAGGACATCGGCAGCTATCTCGGCATGACGCTCGAAACGGTCAGCCGCACGCTGTCGAAATTCCAGAAGCGCGGCCTGATCGAAATGCAGGGCCGCCACGTGCAGATCATCGACTTCGACGGCCTGCAACACCTCTGATACCGCACGGCGCGCGCCCGTCGCGCGCCGCCTGCCCAACCTCGCCGGTCAATCGAGAAACAGCGCGGCACGCGCTTTCAGCGCCGCGCTGAAATCGTCGAGCCAGCCGATCGACAGACGCCAGCTCTGCCAGTACAGATCGATGTCGATGGTTCGCCCGCGCGACATGTCGATCAACTCGCCCGCCGCCAGCTGGCGGTCGACCATCCGGTCCGGGCACATCCCCCATCCCAATCCCGTTTCGCACGCGCGCAGGTAGCCGGCGACGTGCGGTATCCAGTGCTGCGGCGGATCGAGATCCGCGCGCGTCACGCGCCGGATGAAGCGCGCCTGCAACCCGTCCTTCGGATTAAACATCACGCACGGCGCGCGGCGCAGCGCATCGCGCGTGATCCCCGCGTCGAAATAACGTGCGTAAAACGCCGGCGAACACACCGCGCGATAGCGGATCCGCCCGAGCCGCTCCGACCGGCAGCCCTGGATGGGCTCGGCCTGCGCGGTCACGGCGCCCTGCACGCTGCCGTCGCGGATGCGCGAGGCCGTGTAATCCTGATCGTCGATCACGAGGTCGAGCAGCGTCTCGCGCTCGGTGCAGAACGGCCCGACCGCGTCGATGAACCACGTCGCGACGCTGTCGTCGTTGACGGCCACGCGCAGCGTCGGCCACGCGCTCGCGATCTGGCCCGGCAACGCGGGCATCCGGCCGCCCAGTTCGGCTTCCAGCAACTGCACGCGTTCGGTATGCCGGCACAGCAGCGCGCCCGACGTGGTCGCGACGCACGGCTGCCCGCGCTTGACGAGCACGCTGCCGACCCGCTCCTCCAGCAGCTTCACGCGCTGCGACACCGCCGACGGCGTGACATTCAGCTCCTTGGCCGCCCGCTCGAACGAACCGTGCCGGATCACGGCGGCGAGGGCATCGAGCAACGCGTAGTCGAGCATTAGATTTCCTTAATCTGCATTAGGTGATTTAGCTTCTCTTATTCCCGCGCTGCTCGCAGACTAGCGCTACCCGATTCGTTCGTCTACTGCTTCCACGGCTGTCCCCCATCATGAACTGGCTCGCTTTTTCTCACGGCGCCGCCCTGTGCGCGTCGCTCATCGTCACCATCGGCGCGCAGAACGCATTCGTCCTGCGCCAGGGCATCATGCGCTCGCATGTCGGCAAGATCGTGCTGCTGTGCGCGGTTTCCGACATGATCCTGATCGGCGCGGGCGTCGGCGGCGCGTCGGTGCTCGTCGAGCGCTATCCGACCTTCGTCCACGCGGTGCTGTACGTCGGCCTCGCATATCTCGCGTGGTTCGGCATCAATGCGCTGCGCCGTGCGTTCAAGCCCGGCCACGACACGCTCGACGTGCGCGGCGACGCGGTCGCGCCGCCGCCGCAGAGCGCGCTCGCGATCGTGCTGATGACGCTCGCGTTCACGTGGCTCAACCCGCACGTGTATCTCGATACGTTCCTGCTGATCGGCACGGCCGGCGCGCGCGAGCCGGAAGGCGGGCGGCTCGCGTTCGCGATCGGCGCGATGACGGCCAGCGTCGTGTGGTTCCTCGGGCTCGGCTATGGCGCGCGCTTGCTGGCGCCGTGGTTCCGCAAGGCGGTCGCGTGGCGCGTGCTGGATGGCGCGATCGGCAGCATGGTGCTGTTTCTCGCGGCCGTGCAGTTGCGGTAGGGAGGGAGCGTCGCGGCAGACGCAGTCTGCCGCGACGTGAGGTCAGCCGGTCGCGGTCGCGACCGGTATCGCGTTCGGCGTCAGGCCGTCGAAGTCGCGTCGGGCAGCGTGCCGCCAACCGCCGCGGGCTGGTTGCTGGCGAGCTGCGGCTCGTTGGCTGCCATCGGGTCCTGCTGCTTCGCCGGATCGGCCTTGGCGAGTTGCGTGGCGGCCTGCTCGGCCTTGTCGCCCTCGTAACGCCAGTACAGGAACTTCTTGCCGCGCTTGCCCATGAAGTACTGGCGGTTGACCGACCAGCGGCTCGCTTCGGCGAAGCCGGCGTAACCGTCTTCCATCTGCTTCTTGAAGCCCGCAATCGAGTCGTGCACGTAGTGATCGAAGAACCGGTCGAACGTCGCGCGCGCCGCCGGATCGATGCCGCCCAGCCAGTTGCCGGTGACCCGCGTCGCCGCGTCGATCGCCTTGTACTGCTCCGAGATGGTCCGCGTCAGGATGCCCCCGTTGGCCCGACGCACTGCATCCGCATCTTCGTTCCATTCGCCGTCGGTGATGGCCATGTGGGGGTCCACGCCGCCCGGCGGCTTCAGCCGGCCGTCGTGCAGGCGCCGGCTGCGGCTGGCGCGCCACTGGTAGTAGCGGTTCATGTGCCAGATGATCTGCGACTCGAGCCGGTCGCTGTTCGACGCCACGCCCGCGCGACGCTCGTTGCCCTGCCCCATGTACACGTTCCAGGCCGCCTCCAGCTCGCGGGAAATCGCGAACAGCCCGCCGGCCGTTTCCATGACATCCTTCGGCTCGCGGAACGGCACGCCGGCCTTCCAGGCCTCGATGAAGAGATTGTTCAGCGCGACGTTGGCCAGTTCGTTGGTTCGCCCTTCCTGGTAATTGCGCTCGTAGCCGCCGCCCACGTCCGAGTGCATGCCGGGGTAATACACCTCGCGGCAGTTCGCGGGAAGCTTCTGATCCTCGCGCACCGAGTCGCCGGGGAATTTCTCCCGGACCTCATGCGACGCGACATAGTGCACGCATTGCCGGACGTAGTCCGGAATGCGGATGTCGTTCGCCCATTCCGCATGGCCGCCCTTGTCGATGCCGTGCAGCACGCCGCCATAGACCGGCCCGAGGATCGCGCCCACGATGTAGGGCGCCGCCTTCTCCAGGCGGCTGCCGCCGAAGCCCGTCGACGCCACCGTATCGAGGATGCCCATGAAGTAGACGACCACTTCGGGACGCATCCCCTTCATGTTCTTCTTGTTCCACCAGAGCCGGCCGCCGATGTTCTCGGCCAGCTGCTCGGTCAGCATGCGGACGAACGCGCGCGCCTCGGTGGCGCCGCGCGAGAAACCGAACGCGGCCACGTTGATCTGGCTCACGGCCGGCATGTGGTTCGTCACGTGTTTTTCGAGCTCGCGGAGCATCCAGCGGATGCGCGCCTCGCCCTTGCTCGCGGCCGCCATGCCCAACACGCCGTCGAGACCCTTGCCCGAATCGCCGACCTTGCTGCAGGGGGTGCCGACGCCCTCGACGTACCGGCCCATCGTGCGCGGATTGGCCTTGTTGAACGGGACATGGGCGAACATCGCGAGCTTGGCGATGTTGCTGTACTTGGTTCTCGCGACGTCCGTCGAGCCGTTGCCGTCCTCGCCGTAGTTGTTGCCCGTGCCATCGAAGAAGGCCGTGAACCACACGGGCTTCGGACACTCCTTGCATTGCTCGACCCGCAGCGGATCGAGCGCCTCGCGGTGCGCGTGGCGGATCGAATCCTCGACCGGCGTGATATCGGTGATGCGTCGAATGAGGGGAGGATTGCTCATGGCGGTTACGCTCCTGTTCCGATCAGGTGTCCGGCGTCAATTCCACTGGGCCGGCTTCTTGCGCCCATAGAACGGATTGGGAATTTCCTTCAGGCACGCGCGGTCGGCCAGCTTGCGCT
This sequence comes from Burkholderia sp. 28_3, assembly GCF_003253915.1. NCBI lineage: Bacteria > Pseudomonadati > Pseudomonadota > Betaproteobacteria > Burkholderiales > Burkholderiaceae > Burkholderia > Burkholderia sp. 28_3. The sequence goes on along the minus strand of NZ_QKZF01000007.1, from coordinate 159,231 downwards.
GCGCGTCACGCTTGGACAGGGCCACCTTCGGGTCCGGGCCGTCGACTTCGAAATCCATGTCGCCTTCCACCCGGCCATCGGGGAAGAAGTGCAGCACGATGCCGCCGCTCTTGTCCTTGACGGGCGGCCGCGTGACCGTGATCTCGCCTTCGCACCACGCCATCCCCGGCTGGGTTTCCCGGTGCGTGTACGGGTCGTAGTTCGCGGACGACGCTTCCATCGCGCGCTTGTCGACCACGCGCTCCCACCACACCTTGAACGTCTTCGGGGTCTTCCAGCGGAAATCCCACGCGAGACTCGGGCGCGAGCCGCCCCCGCCGGACCAGTACTTCGCATTCCGGGGCGTGGCGTGCGCGCCGTCGGCGCTCGCCGCGTCGTCGAGGCTGTTCTTGTCGGGCGGCAGCAGATAGACGCCGTAGATGTCGTAATCCGTATAGTTGAAGGACCCGGCGGTAATGATGTCGTAGTTCGGGTCGTTCCATTTATTCACTTCGCCCGGCGCCAAGCTGTCCTTTTCGGCATCGTTCACGCTCTTGCTGCAGGCAGCCGTGGAGAAAACCATCACGGACAGCAAGGTGATCCAGCAGCGGTTCATATTGAACTTCCTTCTCTTTCAGTCGATTTCATTCGCGTCGCGTCGCGTCGCGCACGCGCCATCACGCGGCCGCTTCCTGCATCCGCCGCCAGTCTTCCGCCGGCACCCGCGCCAGCGCCTCCGGAAACGCCTGCCCCTGCGCCACCGCGTCGAACACGGCGGCCATCGCCGGATCCTCGTCGAAGCGCGCGCCGTACCGCAACGCCAGTTCGCAATAGATCAGCAGCGACGCCGCGCTGTCGGCGCCGTGCGCACGGCAGCGCGCCAGTTGGTCGCGTACGAAGTCGTAGTGCCGCGCGGCCGGCAACGACGCCAGCAGCGCGGGCTTTTCGACGCGCAGCCGCTCGAGCATCGTGTACGGATAGCACGCGGCGAGCAGTTCGTCCTCCTGCGCCTGGGTCAACTGCAGCGGAAACTCGGCGGCCTGCCTGACGTCGGCGGGCGCGGCGATGTCCGCCGTGCGAAGCTGCAGCGCGGTATCGCGGTGAATCCAGTGCCGCACACCCTGCGCCAGATACGCGCGATGCGCGGCGGGCAGCATGTCGAGCCAGAACGGCAGCACGCGCGGATCGAAGAAGCGCATCAGCATCACGCTCTCCATCTGCTCGAGCTGGACGTCCACCATCGGCGCCAGGTGCGCGGCCAGTCGCGCGAGCGACAGCGGCGACACGAGCACGCTCGCCGCCGGCCATGGAATGCTGCGCGCCTCGATCGCGTTCGCGGCATCGGCGCCGTCGGCGCCCGGCTGCCATTCGAACAGCAGCGGCCCGACGATTCTCGCCTCGTCGTCGGCGTCGTCGAGCAGCGAAGCCGCGACGAACGCGGGCCACGACGCCTTCTCATCGTCCGGCAAGGTATCGAGCAAGGCACCGTCGATCAGGACGTAAGCGCGCAGCCCGTCCTGCGACGACAGCGCCGCCTGCAGCGCGTCGGCCGCCTGCGCGGCGATCGGGTCATTCGTCATGCGCTGCCCTGCCTCACGCCTTGGCCGCGAACGGTGACGCCATCGACGCCGCGTTGACCATGCACGGCGCGCACGCCGTGCCCGGGAACGCGCGCGCGGGCACCGGCAGGCTGTCCGGCCCGATGAACGTATGCGACGCGGCATGCGCGGTGAATTCGCCCTTGGTCCCGTGCACGATGCCGCTGCCGTTCCAGCGCGTATAGCTGGTGCCGCCGTTGATCAGGACTTCTTCCTTCGCGGTGATGGTGATGCGGTTCGCATCGACCTTCACGTCCAGCTTGGCCAGCACGTTGATGCTGTCCTTCAGCGCCTGGATGTCGATGTCGGCGGCGGCGGCCACGAGCCGGATGCCCTTCTCGAACGCGGCGACGCGCACCGCCTGCTGCGCGCTGACCAGCATGCTCTTGCCCGCACCGATGCTCGTATGGGCGCCGCTCGTCAACGCGACGTGCTGATCGCTCGCGACATGGGTCGACCCCGTCGTCGTGGCCAGGATCCCGGCCGGGCTGGCGAGCGCGAGAAACGGCTGCGCGAACTCCGGAAACTCGCCTTGCTGCGGATTGCCGCCGCTGCCTCTCAGGCCGTCGTTCTGCGTGCGAAGCGCCTGGTGGACGGCATCCTGGTCGCCGGACTCCTGCGCCTTCACGTCGTGCGCGGAACCCGACAGCGACTCGTGCAGGTCGTGCGCCTTGTCGAGACGCGCGACGGTCTCGCCGATGTCGGTCGCGTGGGCACGCGCGTCGTAGCGCGCCTCGCTGGTGACGAGCAGGCCCTTGGCCGCCCGTACCGCGCCATGCGCGTCGGTCCGCAATTCGAAGCCGCGGGCGCGCTGATCGGTGCGCCCCTGGGTTGCATCGATGCGGACGTTGTGCCCGAGCGTCAGCTCGCTCGCGTCGGTATCGCTGCGCAGCTTCAGCTGGAGCTGCTGCGGCGTGTCGTCGAGCAGCACGTGGTTCGAACGCCCGCCCGCCGCGTTGCCGCTGTCGCCCGACAGCTCGCGGCTGCGCAGGCCCGTCAGCACGTGCTGGTCGGGCAGCGCCCACGGCGGCATCCGTTCCGCGTTGTACGTGGTGCCCGACACGACGGGGCGATCGAGATTGCCGTCGAGGCACATCACGAGCACCTCGCTGCCCACGCGCGGATGCGCGATCATGCCCTTCTCGCCGCCCGCCCAGCCGGCGGCCACGCGGATCCGCGCGCTGATCTGCGCCGCACGATCCCAGTGATAGACGATGCAGACGCGGCCATATTCGTCGACGTCGACGCTGCCGGCCCCTTTCGCGCCGGCGACGGTCGCGGTTTGCGGCGCCAGCACGCGCACCGGTTCGCTGTTGAACCCGCGGCCCGGGCGCCACGGCGTACGTCGATGGCCCGCGACGAAGCGGTTGCGATACTCGGGCTTGCCGTCGGCCTGCAGGTAATTGTTCGCCGCTTCGTGACGGGCTTCGAGAATCAGGTACTCGTGATCCTGCGGGCTACCCGACGCCGCGCTGAAGTGATCGGACAGCTGGAACCAGCGGCCGGGCAGGATGCCGTGATGGTTGCCGGCCGCGTCGAAACGCGTCGCGGCCGCCTCGATCTCTTCCATCCGCACGCGCGCCAGCGCATCGCCGGCGCGCGTCTGCTTCGCGAACCCGTAGTGCCCCACGTACTCGTGATGCTCGACCTGCGGCGCGACGCCCGGCGGATGCAGCGTCGGAATCTGCGCATGGGCCGCATGCGGCGCCTTGAAATCGAACGCGGTCGCGCTGTAGCTGCCGGCGGACAACGACCGCACCGCGGACCATTGGGAAATGGCGTCGGCGGCCATCGGGCCGTCGTGGGTCTGGAAACGGATCACCGGCGAGCGGCCGTCGACGGCCGGGCACTGCACCGTGCTGTCGTCGCCGACGATCAGCTTCAGGCCTTTCTCGTCGTGCTCCCACCAGTACAGGAACCCGACGGCTTCCAGATGGCGGACGATGTAGTTCCAGTCGCTTTCGCCGAGCCCGCCGCCCTGGACGTTCATCGTGCGCGCCGGATCGTCGCCGCGCACGCGCCACTCCCACGACGGCGCGAGCCCCTGGTAATCGGCGAGCAGCGTGCCGATCTGCTGCTGAAGCGATTGGCCGAGGAACAGGCGGTTGTTCACGCGAGTCCGCAGGAAATGGCTCCACGGGCGCAGCACCGCGCGGTATTCCGCAATCGAATCGTCGTTGCGGACCAGCGAAAACGCGGTGCAATAGCCGGTGAAATAACGCAGGCCGCCGTCGGGGCGCACCATCGACACCGCGAGCAGCTTGCCCAGCATGTCGGCCAGCGTGATGCCCGCCTCGCTGGACAGCAGCGTCACGTCGAACGTGAAATCGATCCCCAGCCCTTCGTGCGCGACGAGACGCTCGGCCACCAGCCGCGCCGGACGTTGCCGCCCGTACGCGTCGGTCACCGACGGTGCGTCGTCGTGCGGAAAAGACAGCGCGAGCAGGCGTTTGTCTTGCAGGAAAAACGGGGTTCGAATGAATGCCGCCAGGTCAGCCATGACCGCCTCAGAATGATTTTTCGTTCGTATGGAAACGGCCCGCTGCCATCCCTAATTTTGGGATGAAAGGATATCGTAGACAACGCAGCGCGACAACGTTGACGCCCTACGTCACTTCCCTGTCCCGGCACGGAAAATCGGTAATAAATACAGCACGTTGCGCGCGTGGGAGCCGGTGCTCGAACGGACGTCGCCGCCATGATGACGTCGCCTCGTCCGGCATCCCGACGCACGCGCGCGAAACCCGCCGGTTGCTGCGCCGGCGGCGGAACCTCGCCATGCGCTTCGCCGTCTCAACGCGACCGGCTTCACGTCCCGCAGTCCCTCCCGTCACCCGCAGCTTACGGAGCAGAACATGGCACATCGCACCCTCGGTACATCCGGCATCCAGGTTTCGCCGCTCGCGTTCGGCGGCAACGTCTTCGGCTGGACCGTCGACGAAAACGCATCGTTCGCGTTGCTCGACGCGCTCGCCGACACCGGCATCAACTTCATCGACACGGCCGACGTCTATTCGGCCTGGGTTCCCGGCAATCACGGCGGCGAATCGGAAACGATCATCGGCAAGTGGCTGAAGCGCTCCGGCAAGCGCGAGCAGGTCGTGATCGCGACCAAGGTCGGCCTGCTCGGCGCGCGCGCGGGGCTGTCGAAAGACAACATCCTGAAGGCCGTCGACGATTCGCTGCGCCGCCTGCAGACCGACTACATCGACCTGTATTTCTCGCACCGCGATCTCGCCGACACGGCCCCGCTCGAAGAAACGCTCGGCGCGTATCAGACGCTGATCGACGCGGGCAAGGTGCGCATCATCGGCGCGTCGAACTACAGCGGCGCACGCCTGCGCGAGGCCGCCGCGATCAGCGCGCGCGACGGGCTGCCCACCTACCAGGTCATCCAGCCCGAATACAACCTGCTCGACCGCGCCGACTACGAACGCGATCTCGAGCCGGTCGTGCGCGACCTGAAGCTCGGCGTCGTTAACTACTACGCGCTCGCGAGCGGGTTCCTGTCGGGCAAGTACCGCAGCGAAGCCGACCTGAAGAAGAGCGTGCGCGGCGATCGCGTCGCCGGCTATCTGAACGCGCGCGGCCTGCGCATCCTCGCCGCGCTCGACGCGGTGTCGGCGAAGCACAATACGCAGCCGGCCGCGATCGCGCTCGCGTGGCAGATCGCGCGGCCGACGATCACCGCGCCGATCGCGAGCGCGACGTCGCTCGCGCAGCTCGCGCTGCTCGGCGAGGCGATCCGCGTCACGCTCGATCAGGACGACATCCGCCGGATCGACGAAGCCAGCGCGCCCTGAAGTCCGCGACGGCGGCAAGCCGATGGAATCGCACGGGCAGGCGGCTCCACGGCTTGCCCGCGATTCACGCAGGGCGGATGGATACAATGGCGAGCATCCGATGGCCGCGGGGCTCGACCGGGCTTCTTCGCGCCGAATCAAAACCACGCATAAGAAACCGCCGATGATCCACCTTGCCCGCCGCTCCCGTGCTGCCCGTCATGTCCGTCCGCTCGCCACGACGATCGCCGCGCTGCTCGCCTGCGCACCGGCCGTATCGTTCGCGGGCTGGTACGAAATCGCGAACTACACCGGCACGATCGGCAACGCGCCGGTGCACGTGTCGCTGCAGACCTACGACGCGATCAACCACAACGACGCGGGCCGCTGGCGCGTCGACGGCAGCTACTACTACGACGCGCATCGCAAGCCGATCCCGTTGCGCGGCCAGCGCGAGCCTGACGGCCGCCTGACGCTGTGCGAAGCGTCGTCGCCCGCATCGAACGCCGACGCGCCGGTCGTGCCGGCCGCCTCGCCGTCACGACCGAAGCCCTGCCCGATCGCGCTGACCGTCAGCGGCAAAGCGGCGACCGGCACGTGGGACGACGGCCGCAAGACGCTGCCGATCACGCTGAACGAAGTCGGGCGGCTGAACGACACCGACGACCCGCATCCGCAACTCGACGGCAGCGTCGATATCCCGATGTGGTATCGCACCAAGACGCACATGCTGGTCGGCGTCTACGCGCGGTCCGACAAGTGCGGCGTGGCGATGCAGTCGCTGCGGGCCGTGAACATCGCGACGGGGCGCGTCGATCGCACCATCGCGCTCGACTGCGACGCGGGGATGGTGATGACGTCGATCTACGCGAACGTCACCGGCGCGCACTGGGCGGACCACGTGAGCGTCGAATTCCGCGACGGCAAGATGGGCTACGCGGAGGACGTGTCGCTCGGGCTGCCGTCGTCCTCGTCGAAGCCGAAGTAAGCCGGCCACGCCTACCCCAAAGCCGCATACGTGTCTTGACTCGCACGGCCGCTTTCGTTGACCCGGACGGCCATCGATCGCGCAATCGCGCGCCGCGCCCCGCTGCAAGCGCGTCACGCGCACGTCCCGGGTCTTTCACGGATTGACCGCGACGTTCGGCGTGCCCGAGACTGCGCCGCTCGGGCCGTCATCGGGAGAACGTCATGCCGGACACCAGCACGGAGATCGCCACGATCTCGACGCGCGCCGTACGCGGCGCCGAGCGCGTCGACTTCTGGGTCGACCACGTCGCACGCACGCTCGTGCGGATCGAATGCAGCGGAAAGTCGTCCGAAGGGATCGATGCGTCGCTGCGCAAACGCGATCTCGGGCTGTTCCGCGCGTGCGACATCGTCGCGAACCGGCACGCGGTCGTGCGCACGTCGCACAACATCCACGCCGACCAGCGCGACGCCGTGTTCATCTGCCTGATGCACGAAGGGCACGGCTATACGTTCCAGGACGTCGACTGCATGCAGCACGGGCCCGGCGACCTCGTGCTGTACGACACGTCGATGCCGTACGGTCACGGCTTTCCCGCCGACATGGCGATGACCGTGCTCGACGTGCCGCGCGACGTGTTCGAAGCCCGCGTCGCCCCGTGGCGCTACCGCAGCCTCGTCAAGATCGATCGCGACGACGGGGTCGCGTCGTGGGCCGTGCGGCAGGTGGTTGCGCTGCTCGCCGCGCCGCAGGAGCCGACGCCCGACGCGCGCGAACGGCGCGCCGCCGCGATCCTCGAGCTCGTGCAGTCGATGCTGCGGCTGCGCGACGGCGACGCGTCGCCGACGAAGTCGACGGTCCACACGCTGTCGCGCGCGAAGGCGTTCATCGACAGCCATCTCGCCGACGACGATCTCGACAGCCGGTCGGTCAGCCGCGCGATCAACCTGTCGCCGCGCCAGCTCGCCCGCGTGTTCGAGATCGAAGGCACGCCGCTCACGCGCTACATCCTCGCGCGGCGGCTCGAACGCTGCCGCGCCGACCTGCGCGACCGGTCGCTGAAGCACCTGACGGTCAGCGAAATTGCGTTCCGCTGGGGCTTCAACAACAGCGCGCACTTCAGCCGCAGCTATCGCGCGCGGTTCGGCGAAACGCCGAGCGACACGCGCGCGCCGGCCGACACGCGCTAACCGCTGCCACCCGCTCCTCGCACCGCCGCTCGCCGCATGTCCCGCCGAGGCAAGCACGGCGTCCGCGTCGGTCAAATCGGGCCGCAACCCGCTCGCTAAGCTGGCTTCCTGCGCGGCGGCATTCGTTCCGCCGCCCGACAGCAAGGAGAAGAAGCGGGATGGAGACGTACGACCACATCGTCGTCGGCGGCGGTTCGGCCGGCTGCACGGTTGCGCACCGGCTGGTGAAGGCCGGCCGGCGCGTGTTGCTGCTCGAGGACGGCCCGAAGGACGACAGCCTGTTCATCCGGATTCCGGCGACGTTCATCCGCGTGCTCGGCACGCAACGGACGGTGACGTTCGAGAGCGAGCCGCAGCCGGGCGCCGCGGGACGCAAGACCTACGTGCCGCAGGGCCGCACGCTCGGCGGCGGCAGCTCGGTCAACGCGATGCTGTACGTGCGCGGCACGCGCGACGACTACGACGACTGGGCCGCGCTCGGCTGCACCGGCTGGGGCTGGGACGACGTGCTGCCGGTGTTCAAGCGCGCCGAATCGCATCTGCGGCTGTCCGAGCCGTTCCACGGCACCGACGGGCCGTTGAAGGTCGGCGACACGCGCTTCCGGCATCCGCTGAGCCTCGCGTTCGTGAAGGCCGCGCAGGAAGCCGGCATCGCGTACAACGACGACTTCAACGGCGCCGCGCAGCATGGCGTCGGCTTCTATCACACGACGATCTTCGACGGCCAGCGCGGCAGCACCGCGGCCACCTATCTGGCCGACGCGATCGCCGATCCGAACCTGCGCGTGCTGACCGGCTGCCGCGTGACGCGCATCCGGTTCGACGGGCGCCGCGCGAGCGGCGTCGAATGGCGCACCGCGAGCGGCGCGACGGGAGCGGCCGCCGCGCGCGCCGACGTCGTGCTCGCGGCCGGCGCGCTGAGCACGCCGAAGCTGCTGATGCTGTCGGGCATCGGCCCCGGCGCGCACCTGCACGCGCACGGCATCGACGTGCTGCACGACAGCCGCGACGTCGGCGCGCACTACCAGGATCACCTCGAGGTATCGATCTACGGCCGCACCCAGGCGCCGGTCAGCCTGCTCGGCGAGGATCGCGGGTGGCGGGCATTGCGGCACGGGCTGCAATGGATGCTATGCCGCTCCGGCCTGCTGACGTCGAACGTCGTCGAATCGGGCGCGTTCGTCGATACGACCGGTGGCGGCCGCCCGGACATCCAGTTCCACGTGCTGCCGACGCTCGTCGGCGACGTCGACCGCGCCCCGCTGCCCGGCCACGGCCTGTCGATCAACCCGTGCCTGCTCCGGCCGCGCTCGCGCGGCGCCGTGCAACTGCGCGGCAACGATCCGGCCGCGCCGATCCTGTTCGACAGCGGCGCGCTGTCGGACCCGGCCGACGTCGAGGGCCTCGTGCGCGGCGTCAGGCTCGCGCGGCAGATTCTCCGCGCGCCGTCGCTTGCCCGCCTCGTGCGCGAAGCCGAGACGCTGACCGACGCCGCGCTCGCCGACTACGTGCGGCGTCGCGCGAAAACCGTCTATCACCCGGCCGGTACGTGCCGCATGGGCAGCGACGCGCACGCGGTCGTCACGCCGCGTCTCGCCGTGCAAGGCGTCGACGGGTTGCGGATCTGCGATGCATCGGTGATGCCGCGCATCGTGTCCGGCAACACGAACGCGCCGACGATCATGATCGCGGAGCGCTGCGCGGCGTTCATGTTGACGGCGTGACGCAATGCACGTGCGTGTGCGCTGCAGCACGCCGTGCCGAAAACGCAGACGGCGCGTGATGCGCGCGCCGCCGTCGACCTGTCGGAAAACCGGCGTCAGCCCGCGGCGTCACGCGCCGCGTCGCGCAGCGCCATCGGCGACGCGCCGTAGCGCTCGCGGATCGCGCGGCTGAAGTGCGCCTGGCTCGAAAACCCCCAGCGAAACGCGATCTCGCCGATGCTCGTCTTGCGCAGCCGCGCGTCGGTCAGTTCGCGATGCGCGTGCGACAACCGCTCCGACCAGATGTGCTGCGTGATCGACTCGCCTTCGGCCGCGAAGAGGCGCCCCAGATGCCGCAGCGACAGCCCGACCGCATCGGCGACGGCCTGCGGCCCGAGTTCCGGTTCGCCGAGATGCGTCGCGATGTATTGCTTCGCGGTCAGCAGGTACGACAGCGACGCGCGCGATGCGCCCACGCCGTTCACCTCCGCATCGACGAGCGCCGCGATCAGCGTGCGCGTGTGCTCGGCGAACCGCGCGGCGTCGCGCTCGACCGGCGCCTTCATGAACCGCTCGACGCTCGCGCGCAAGGTCGCGCCGAGCATCGCGCCCGCACCCGGCTTCGGCGCGATCCGCAGCGGCAGCGCGGCCAGCTCCGCATCGAGGCGGTCGTCGAGCGTCGTGATCGGGATATCGATCAGCAACTGCCGCATCGGCGTCAGGAATCCGAACAGATACGGCACGCGCGTGTCGTAGACGACGACATCGCCGGCTTCCGCGAGCAGGCACCGGTCGCGCTGGATGAAATACGCGCGCCCGCTCAGGATCTGGCACGCGAACAGCGATTCCTTCGGCAACTGGCGCACCAGCGCTGGGCTGCGCTCGATCACGTGATCCTGCCCGCTGATGTCGGCGATGCCGAGGCCCGGCAGCGCGATGTCGGTCTTCTCCACTTCGAGCCCGGCCGGCGACAGCGACGAGCAGCGCAGGCCGACCAGCGTCGCCGCGTTGAACGCATCCCAGTACGCCATCCTGTCGCGCGCCGGCACGTCGGCCGTCGAACCTCGCGTGCGTGAAAAAACGGTCGAATTCGTCACGTCGCCTCCTGCTGGCGCCTGTCGTGCGGAGCGGCACGGATTGGGGGATGGTTCGTCTGGATCCTGGTGCGATGCAATGTCCGGCGCGGTCAAGCAATTCGTCCAGCCCAGTCAAGAGCGGCGCGCACCGGCTGGCTAAAGTCGAGCCCACGACACCCCTACATACAAGGAGACACACCGTGGTCGACAAAGCCGTATCCGAATTCTGGCAAAACATCCCGGCGATTGCCAATCCGTTCAAGCCCGATGCGCTGCCCGAAGCCTACATCCCGAACGCGGCCACCGACGACGAGCGCTATTACGTTCCGTTCACCGAAACGGTTTCATCGCGGCCGCTGTGGATCTCGCCGTCGCAGAACAAATGGTGCGACATCCTGATGGCGAAGGAAGCCGGGCTTGTGAACCGGCACTATCACCCGCACGAGGTGTTCGCGTACACGCTGTCCGGGAAATGGGGCTACCTGGAACACGAATGGACCGCGACGCGCGGCGATTTCGTGTACGAGACGCCGGGCGAAGGCCACACGCTCGTCGCGTTCGATCACCCCGAGCCGATGCGCGCGTTCTTCATCGTCAAGGGCCCGCTGATCTGGCTCGACGACGAAGGCAATCCCGACGGCTACTTCGACGTGCACTCGTACATCGCGATGTGCAAGGCGCATTACGAGAAGGTCGGCCTCGGCGCGCAAGCGATCGAGAAGCTGTTCCGCTGACGCGCGGCGAGGCTCACGATGACTTCCCCGTCCTCCTCCCGGCCCGCCTGGACGTACGAGAACAGGCTGCTGCTGATCCTGTTCATGACGTTCGGCTTCGTGTTCTTCGACCGCCTCGCGCTGTCGTTCCTGTTTCCGTTCATGTCGGCCGAGCTGCACCTGACGAACACGCAGCTCGGCATGGTGTCGTCCGCGCTCGCACTCACATGGGCGCTGTCGGGCGCCGCCACGGGTGCATGGTCCGACGCGCGCGGCACCCGCAAGCCGCTGCTGATCGCGGCCGTGCTCGGCTTTTCCGTGTGCTCGGCGCTGTCGGGCCTCGTCGGCGGCTTCGCGAGCCTGATCGCGTTTCGCGCGCTGATGGGCATCGCCGAAGGGCCGGTGCTGCCGCTGTCGCAATCGCTGATGGTCGAAAGTTCGACGCCGAGCCGCCGCGGGCTGAACATGGGCCTGCTGCAGGGCTCGGCCGCCGGCCTGCTCGGCGCGATGATCGGCCCGCCGGTCGTGATCGGCATCGCCACCGCGTACGGCTGGCGCGAGGCGTTCTACGTGTCGTGCATTCCGGGCTTCCTGATCGCGTTCTGCATCTGGCGCTGGGTGCGCGAAGTGCCGCCCGGCGGCGTGCGCCACGCGCAGGCCGACACCACCGCGGCACCGGCCGCCGGCGGTGCGACGGTCAGCCGCTGGGCGCTGCTGAAGGAGCGCAACATCCTGCTCTGCGTGCTGATCAGCTGCTTCTTCCTCACGTGGTTCGTCGTGATCATCTCGTTCGCGCCGGTATTCCTCGTGGAAAGCCGCCACCTGTCGCCGGCCGACATGGGCGTCGTGATGACCTGCCTCGGCGCCGCGTGGGTGTTCTGGGGCTTCGCGGTGCCGGCGATCTCCGACCGGATCGGCCGCAAGCCGACGATGATCGCGTTCGCGCTGATCGCGGCCGTGTGCCCGGTCGTGCTGATCCACGTCGGCTCCGTCTGGGCGCTCGGCGCGCTGGTGTTCGTCACGTACACGGGCCTCGGCTGCTTCACGCTGTTCATGGCGACGATCCCGGCCGAGACGGTGCCGCCGCGCGCGATCGCGAGCGCGCTCGGGCTGATCATGGGCGCCGGCGAGCTGATCGGCGGCTTCGTCGCACCGACCGTCGCCGGCTTCGCCGCGGACAAGTATGGCCTGCAGTTCGCGATGTGGACGTCGACCACCGGCGCGATCCTCGCGTGCGTGCTGTCGTTCGGCCTCGTCGAAACCGCGCCGGCCGTGCTGCGCAAGCGCGCGCTCGCCGGCGCCGCGGCCGGCCGCCTCGATACGCAAAACCTCGGAGGACGCTGACATGCGCGCACTTCAATGGCATGGCCCGCGCGACGTCCGTCTCGTGGAAATCGACACGCCGCACGTCGGCCCCGGCGACGTGCGCATCGCGGTCGCGTATTGCGGCATCTGCGGCAGCGACCTGCACGAATATGCGGACGGCCCGCACGCGATTCCGGTCGACGCGCCGCATCCGCTGTCGCGCCGCACCGCGCCGCTGACGCTCGGCCACGAGTTCTGCGGCACCGTCGTCGAAGTCGGCGCAGGCGTGACGACGCTGCGCGCGGGCGACCGCGTCGCGGTCGAGCCCGAGTATCGCTGCAGCCAGTGCGCGTACTGCCGCGCGGGGTCGTACAACCTGTGCGTGTCGATGGGCTTCGCCGGGCTGATGGGCGACGGCGGGATGGCCGACTTCGCGGTCGTGCCCGCCTACATGCTGCATCGCCTGCCCGACGGCGTGAGCCTCGAACAGGCCGCGGTGATGGAGCCGGCCGCCGTTGCGCTGCACGCGCTGCGACGCAGCGAGCTGCGGCTCGGCGAGACCTGCGCGGTGTTCGGGCTCGGCCCGATCGGCCTGCTGCTGATCATGCTCGCGAAGCGGCAGGGTGCGACGACGATCGTCGCCGTCGACGTGTCGCCCGAACGGCTCACGGCCGCCACGCGCTTCGGCGCGACGCATGCGTTCGATGCGCGCGGGCTCGATGCGTCCGCGCTGCAGGACGCGATTCGCGCGGCCACGGGCGGGCTCGGCGTCGATGCGAGCTTCGAGGCGGCCGGATTGCAGGCCACGTTCGAATCAGCGATGCGGGCACTGCGCAAGGGCGGCCGCGTCGTGATGGTGGGCCTGATGCCGCACGCGGGTTTCGACGCGTTCCGCGCGGTCAACGACGAACTGACCTTCACCGCGAGCGTCGGCTATCGGCATGCGTACGAAGACCTGCTGCGCATCGTCGCGTCTGGCGCGCTCGACCTCACGTCGATCGTCACGCGCACCGTGTCGCTCGAAGACGCCGTCGCCGACGGCTTCGACGCGCTGCTCGCCGATCGCACGCAGATCAAGATCCTCGTTTCACCCGCGCAGCGGCCAGCCCGTCGCGCCACCACCATCGGGAGTGCCGAACATGAATCGTCAGTGGGCGTTTGACGGGCAGTCCGTCGTGGTGACGGGCGGCACGTCGGGCATCGGCGCGCGCACCGCGCTGCGGTTCGCGCAGGCCGGCGCGTCGGTCGTCGCGCTCGGGCTCGACGCCGCCGGTCCGCACGCGCCGGTGCATGACCGCATCCGGTGCGTGGAACTCGACGTGGCCGACGGCGCGGCACTGACGCGCACGATCGCCGGGCTGCCGCGGCTCGGCGCGCTCGTCAACGGCGTCGGCATCAGCCGCCACGCGGACGAATACCGGATGGACCAGTTCGAGCACGTGCTGAACGTGAACCTGACGTCGGTGATGCGGGCCTCCGACGCCGCGCTGCCCGCGCTGGCGGCCACCGGCGGCAGCATCGTCAATATCGCGTCGATGTACACGTACTTCGGCAGCAAGGACCGGCCCGCGTACAGCGCGAGCAAGGGCGGCATCGCGCAGCTCACGCGTTCGCTCGCGCAGGCGTGGGCCGATCACGGCATCCGTGTGAACGCGGTCGCGCCGGGCTGGATCGACACGCCGCTCAGCAGCGCGCTGATGGCCGACACGCAGGCGTCGCGCCGCATCGTCGAGCGCACGCCGCTCGGGCGCTGGGGCACGACCGACGAAGTCGCGGAAGTGATCCTGTTCCTGTGCTCGCCCGGCGCGTCGTTCGTCACCGGCGCGGTCGTGCCGGTGGACGGCGGGTATTCGACGGTCTAGCGCTCGACACGTCGCGCATCGACGGATCGACGCGGACCTGCCGAGGCGCGTTGCACGTCACGGCTTCCCGTGACCGTCGCCGAACCGGGTTCGCCCGGTTCCCGTTTCTTCATATCAATCAGTAGTCCCATTAAAAAATATCCGGCTCGACCGGATCATGTGAGGAGCACTTTGGAGATGACGAAAAAGACCTTTCTGGCCCTCGCGGCCTGCACGCTTCCGGCTGCGGCATTCGCCCAGAGCAGCGTGACGATGTTCGGGCTGATGGATGCCGGCATCAGCTACGTCAGCAACCAGGGCGGCCACGGCGCCGCGAAATTCGACGACAACATCTTCTTTCCGAACCTGCTCGGCTTCGAAGGCAAGGAGGATCTCGGCGCGGGCACGCGCGCGATCTTCCGGCTCGTCAACCAGTATTCGCTCGGCAACGGCTCGATCATCGGCGGCGGGCTGTTCGCGCGCACGGCCTATGTCGGGTTGCAGAACGACCGGTACGGCACGCTGACGCTCGGCAACCAGTACGAATTCATGGTCGATGCGCTGGCCGCCAGCGGCAACGAGATCGCGCAGGATCTCGTCGGCCTGTACGGCTTTCGCAACGGGCCGTTCGACCGGCTCGCGCTGCCGAACAACCCGACCGGCGCATTCGACTGGGACCGCGTCGCGGGCAGCAATCGCGTCGCGAATTCGGTCAAGTACACGAGCCCGTCGCTGTCGGGCCTGACTGTCGGCGCGCTGTACGGCTTCGGCAACGTCGCGGGATCGATCGGTGCGAACAACACGGTCAGCATCGGCGCGAGCTACGATCGCGGCCCGTTCGGCGCGGGCGTCGCCTATACGAACCAGAAATACGGCGCGGCCGGCGGGCTGCCGCCCACCAGCGTGCGCAACTGGGGCGCGGGCGTGCACTACACGGTCGGCACGGTCACGGGCAAGGCGCTCGTCACGACCGTGCACAACGCGCGGAACGGCGCGGGGGCGTGGTCGGCGGAAGCCGGTGCCGCGTGGCGGCCGTCCCCGGTATGGGTGATCGGCGCGAGCTACACGTACATGAAAGGCAACGACACGCTCGGCAACGCGCACGCGCACCAGTTGCTCGCCGCCGTCCAGTACTGGCTGTCGAAGCGCACGATGGTGTACGTGGCCGGCGTGCATCAACGCGCGAGCCACGGCAGCAATGCGCAGATCAACGGCGTGATGGATGCGAACGGCGCATCGAGCGGCGCGCTGCAGTCGATCGCGCGGGTGGGGTTCAGTACGCGGTTCTGATCCGGCGCGGGCTGTCGACGTTCCGGCAGCCCGCGCGGTTCGACGACAACACGATTGCGCGCGCAGGTCACAGAAACAGCAGCGCCGGATTCAGCGCCGTTTCGTCGCACGGCCGCGCACGCCAACCCAGCGCCACCGGAACCGAATAAAGCCGCCGCGCGCCGAAACGCGGCCAGAAATGGCACAGCCCGGGCGCGATCACCTGCACCACGGACAAGCCGATGTCGGGCCGCGTCTTGTCGACGACGAGCACGTCCATCCCGGCCGCCGCGATCCGCCCGACACAATGCGCGATCGCCGCCGGCAACGACGCGATATCGAGCGGCTGCCACGTCGAATGCGTCGTGGCGGGCGTGCCTGGCGCCGGATACAGAAATCCCGTCGACGAAAGCATGTCGCGATCCCACGGATCGGGCGCATCCGCCGCGATATCGAGCAACTGGTTGACCTCGGTCAGCGCGCGCTGCACCGCGATCCTGCCATCAGGATGACAGCCGAAACCGATCGAGAAACGTCCGTCCTGCAGATTTTCCGCGAGCGCAGCCACGGTCGGCACCGTGAGATCGGTGGTGATGTCGAGCGCCCACACACGCCATCCGAACGTCGCGTATTCGTGCACGAGCGCGTCGAAGTACGGATCGGCGAAGCTCGCGAGATCGATGCCGGGGCGTTCGATCCGGTTGTACCACCAGATCGCGACCGCATCGCGCTCGATCAGCTCGAGCATGCCTTGCAGCATCGCCTCGTCGAGGCTCGATCCCGCCGCGCAGCCGTTCGGATTGTGCACGCAGGCGGCCGGCGCCCGCGCACTGTCGGGCGTTTCCGCGTAGCAATAGCTCAGCGGCACGAGACGGCGCCGACCGTCGACGAGCGACCACGCAGGCGTCCAGTCGATCACGTCGCGCGACGTGAAGCGCGGCGGCACCTGCTTGCGGACATCGCGCGTCAATGCGTTGATCGCGTCGCGCGCGTCGAATTGCCGTTCGCTGAACTGCTGAAGCGCGTTCACGTGGATCGGCTCGGCGTCGCAAGCCGGATCGGCGCGCAGGCCGTCGATGCTGCCGGTCACCGTTGCCTCGTCGCCTTGATACACGCTGCTGAAGCGTTCGAGCGCCTCGCACAGCGCGCTGGTGCGGGCCTGCTCGTCGGTGCGCCCCTTGCCGGAGCAGAGCCTGTCGAACCGGTTGCGGTCCGGTACGGCGGCCGGGCACACGAGAAAGCCCGACGCATAGACCTTGCGCAGGCCCGCGTGCCGCTTCGGCATCGGATGCAGATACGCGATCGCACCGATGACCGGCGAGATCAGGTGCGCGTGGCGCGCGAACACCTGCTGCGGATCGGCGGTCCGGTAGCCGCCGTCCGCGCGCGCCAGCGGCGCAGGCGCGGCGAGCCGCGGCGCACGCGCCGCCTGCTCGCGCATCCACAAGGGATGGCCGCAGCACGGACATTGCGGCCGCCTGACCACGCGGTGCCGTTCGACGGTCAGCGTGTCGAGGCGCTGCGCGACGATATGCGTCTGCAAACGCTCCGCGACCGCGCGGTTGACCGCGATCTGCTCGACCGTCGCGGCCACGAGCGCGGCCGCCGCCGCGGCCCCGGCTCGCGAGGCTGCCGGCGGCACGTGCGTCGCGTCGCGGCCATGATGGCGCGCCAGCAGCGCCTCGACCGGCCGGTTGACGCGAATCCAGTAGCGCACGCATTCGACGCACGGCGCGTCGGCAAGCGCGTCGACGCCGCCGGCCAGCAACGGCCCGATCAGCGTCTGCACACCGCCGGCCGCGACGACGAGCAGTGCACCGCCGCGCGCCGCCACGCGGGCGGCGCATGCGGCGAGATCGTCGCGGTCGTGCGTATCGACGATCGCGACGGCCAGTTCGGCTTCCTTGGCGATGCCGATACCGGCCATGTCGAGCGCGCGCCGAAGCGGCGCGCCGTCCGCACCGAACGTCTCCACCGCGACCCGCAGTTGCGCGACGCGCGCGCACGCCACGTCGCCGTCGAGCCCGGCGCGCTCGAAATAGCCGCGCGCCGCATCGTCGCCGTGCGGCGGATCGGCGCGCACGTAGCCGCGCCGCACCAGATGGTCGAGCCGCGCGAGCACGTCCCATTCGCCGAACGTGCCGGCCAGCGACGTCACGATCTCGGCAATCGTCATGCGGGCCCGCAGGCACGCGGCGATCCGCACGAAGATCGCGCCGGACAGCATCGCGCGCTTGAATTCGTCGACGACGAACAGCGTATCGGGCCCGGCATCGAGCACGAGCAAGTGCGGTTTGAAGCGCAACACGCGCGAAAGGTCATCGAGCATGCGTCGGGCTCCGTGCGACGGGTCGGACAAACGTCGCGCGGCCCGGGCAACCGCCCCGGGCCGCGCGACGGTGCGCGGGTCGGCCGCGCCCGGTCAACAGCAGGTGAACAGGTAACACGGCCCCGCGTCGCAGTAGGCCGCGAGCGCCACGGCCTCCTCGTCCAGGTGCGCCGGCTGCTCCGGTATGCCGACCGTCATCACGTTGCGCGGCAGGTTCCAGCTCCCGCCGCCTTTCCCGTCGCTCGTCCAGCCATGATCGCCGCCCGTCTTCTCGATATCGATGTCGATGATCCACGGGCACTGATAGCCGAAGTATTTCGCGAGCGTATCCAGCGGCCGGTCCAGCAATTCGGTCTTGAACGCCGGGTCGCGCCACGAAAGCGCGATCGCACGCAGATAGACCTTCTGAAACTCCAGCATCGATTCGAGCGTCGGATTCGCGTTGTCCTTTGCCATGTCGGTTTCCCCGGAGTCATTCCATGATGGTGATGTGGTCCGCGTTGTACGCGGCCAGCGCCTGCGCGAACTGCGTCTCGTCGGCCGGCGCGGGCGGCAGGTACAGCGTGAGCCTGTTTTTCTGGCCGGCCGTCCAGTCGCCGTTGACGGTCGGCGTCCATTCCGACGATTTGAGCTGCACCTTCAGGTCGAGCTTGAACGGGAAGTGATAGTCGAACTGCTCGCGCAATGCGTGGACCGGATCGGCCTCGAGCTTGTCGAGAAACGCCGGCGAATGCCACGCGAGGGCGATCGCCCGGATGACGGTCGCGCGGTATTCGAGAAACTGTTCGTACGTCGGTAATCGAAGATCCTTGCTCATCGATCTGCTCTCCTGAATGACGGGTTGAACTGCTTACGGCAACGACTGCAACGTCGCTTCGGCGAGCCTGGCGATGCGGCCCATGCCCGCCGTCGTTGCAATTTCGACTGCGCGCCGGCATGCGTCCAGCGCGGCCACGCCGCCGCAACGCGGATCGGCCCGGCGCAAGTACTCGCCCTGCTTCAGCAATAGTTGTGCTTCGTAATACCGTTCGCCGCTCGATTCGCACCAGGCGAGGCACTGCCCGATCTGCGCGAGCGCCGCGTCATGGTCGCCGCGTTCGGCATCCAGTTCGGCCAGCAGCGACGCGTAGTAGGTCAGCCCGAGCAGGCCGCCCGACTGCCGCTGCGCGTCGAGATGCGCGACGACGCCCGCGCGATCGCGTTGCGTCCACGCGTGAATGATCGCGGCGTAGTGCCCGACCGCGCGCAGCCGGTGCGCGTCCGCGAGGCGGAGAATCGCCTCGGACACCGCTCGCGCCGCGTCGCGATCGCCCGCGAGCTGATGCGTGCGCGCGAGGTACATCATCGTGACGCCGAGCGTCGGCAGATGATCGAGGCAGGTCGCGCGATACACGGCTTCGTGCGCCATCGCGAGCGCCGGCTGAGGATCGTCATCCATGCACCAGCGCACGCTGGCGAGCGACGCCATCGTCCATGCGCGCGTATCGAGCCCCAGGATGCGCCGGTGCCCCGCGTCGCGTCGCACGTCGTAACCGGCCAGCACCGCGTCGAACGCGGCACGCGCGCGCGCATAGTCGCCGTCGACCCACAGGCTCATGCCGCGCATCGCGTCCGCCGCGACCTGCACGCCCGCCTCGCCGCGCTCGGTCGCGAGCGTGTCGAGCCGCTTGCCGATCCGGCGCACGGTCGCGCGGTCGCCGGCGACGTGGTAGTAGGTCGACAGCGTCCACAACGCGCTGATCTCGAGCTCCGGGTCGTCGAGCGTCTGCGTCTGCCGCAGCAACTGTTCCGCATGCTCGCGTACCTGCGCATCGGCCCAGCCGAAGCGCGCCATCGTCGCGTGCGTCAACGTGGCGCGGATGCGCGCGCGGTCGTGCTCGCGCTGCGCGTGATCGGCGGTGGCGAGCCAATCGAGCACGGCCTGCCCGTAACGGATCGCATCGTCGTATCGCGAACGTTCGAGCGCGCGGCGCGCCGCGTCGATGCCGTGCGCGATCGCGTCCGCGCACGCGCCGGCGCGCGCGAAGTGTCCGGCGACGCCGAACGCATGCGCCCCGGCGCCGCGATCGGCCTGCGCGAGCAGCGCACGGCCGACGCGCGCGTGGTTGCCGCGCCGCACCGCGGGCGGCATCGATTCGTATGCGGCGTCGCGAATCAGCGCATGGCGGAACGCATAGAACACGCGGTCGCGCCGATGTTGCGCATACACGATCCGCTCCTCGAGCAGCAGCCGCAGATGCGCGTCGAGCGTGACCCGATCGTGCGGCGACGCGTCGGCGAGCAATTGCGCATCCACTTCGAGCCCGATGGTCGCGGCGAGCTGCGCAGTGTCGCGCGCGTCGTCGATCCGGTCGAAGGCCAGGCCGAGCATGCCACCGAGGCTGAGCGGCAGCGGATACGGGTCCGTTGCCGCAGGCCCCGCGAGCGGACCGTCCGCGCCGCTCACCGTCAGCTCGCGCGCGACGGCCTCGATGAACAGCGGAATGCCGGCGGTGCGATCGGCGAGCCGGTCGAGCCACACCGGATCGAACGCGCCCGGGCCCAGATGCGCCGACATCAGACGTTGTGCGTCGTCGCGCGGCAGGCGGCGCAGCACCACGCGATCGCTCGCGCCGCGCCAGCGCGCGAGCTTGTCGGGGCGCGACGTGAGCACGATGCACAGTGCCGCTGCGCGCGGCGAGTGCTGCAGATACGCGAGAAACTCCTCGGTCGAGCGATCGAGCCACTGAACGTCCTCGATCACGAGCAACACCGGCGCGCCGTTGCCGAGCGACACGATCAGTTGCTCCAGGACGTCGAACAGCGCGTGCTGCTCGCGCGCGCTCGACCACAGCAGCCCGTTCGCATCGCAGGGCAGCCCGAGCCAGGTCGCGAGCGCGACACGCGCCGCCGCATGGTCGCAATCGAGCGGCGCGATCATCGCGTCGATCGCCGCGAGCGCCGCGCCGGGCGCACGATCGGCGTCGACCTGCCAGTGCGCGGCGATGAACCGCAGGATCGGAAACAACGCGTGGTTCTCGCGTTCGGGCAGGCAGCCGCACTGCGCGAAGGCATGGCCGCGGGTCCGCACGGCCTCGCACAGCTCGTGCACGAGCCGCGACTTGCCGAAGCCCGCATCGCCGATCACCAGCCTCGGCACGCCGGGCGGCGCCGGCTCGCCGCGCCTCGCGCGACGATGCCGCTCGTGCGCGTCCTGCCACGCGCGCAGCAACGCGTCGAGCTCGCGCGCGCGGCCGACCATGGGCGTGCGCCTGCCGGCATCGAGCGAATCGAACGGCGTATCGGCGTGCCGCTCGCCGAGCAGTTCATGAACCGGCTGCGACACGACACCCGCGCGCGCGAGCCGCAACGCGGTCGGCCGCGAATCGGCATGCCGTTCGAGCACGAGCCGCGCATCGTCGCTGATCAGAATCTGTCCCGGGCCGGCCAGCCGCAACAGCCGCGATGCCGCGGCGGGCGTCGACACGCCCGACATGTGCGACGCCTGCGCGAGCACCTGCCCGACGTGAATCGCGGCGGCCACTTCGACCCGCCAGCCTTCTTCCGCGCCGGTAGCAGCACGGCCGCCGGCGGCCGGCGGCACCGGCAGCCGCGCGCGCTCGGCGACGCGCACCATGTCGAGCGCCGCCCGTACTGCCCGGCGGGCGGGCCGGTCGATGTCGCCTTGCAGGCCGAAATGGAACAGCAGCGTGTCGCCGAGCCGTCCGCCCACATGCGCGCCGTAACCGACGGCGATATCGGCGCACTTCGTCAGCCACTGTTCCTCGTAGCCGTCGAGCACCATCCCGTGCTCGGTTCCGGCATGGCGCCGGCGGCCCTCTCCGGCGATCGTCACGCAGCAGCACAGAGTAGTGATCTGCCGGTACTCGCCCACCTCCGCGATCGTCTCGCCGCGCGGCGCAGGCGGTCGCGAACGCGCGTGCCGGCCGGCGCGCCCGGCGGCGAACTGGCCGACGAGCGCGGCGAAGTTGAGCGCACGAAACTGCGCCGCGAGCGCCTCGGCCGACGCGGCGCGCTGCCGCGGATTCTTGTTCAGCGCATGCCGCAGCACCGCGCCGAGCGGCAGCGCCGCGATCGACGGCGGGAGCGCCACATCCACCGGGCTCAGTTGCTGATAGAGGATCTCGGCCACGCTTACGCCTTGCATGACGACCTCGCCCGTCAGGCATTCGATCACGATCAGGCCCCACGCATACAGGTCGCTGGCGGGCGTCGGCGGCTCGTTGCGCAACTGCTCGGGCGCGCAGTAGGGCGGCGAGCCGAGCACCTCGGTCGCGAGCGTCGCGGTCTGGCGCGCGATGTCTTCGGTGCCGGGCAGCAACGCGCCGATGCCGAAGTCGAGCAGCTTCGCGTGCGGCCCGTCGTCGGCCATCGCGATCACGATGTTCTGCGGCTTCAGATCGCGATGCACGATGCCGCGCCGATGGGCGGCCGCGAGGGCGTCGAGCACCTCCGTCATCAGCCGCCCGGTGTCGATGGCCGACAGCGGCCCGTCCGCCGCGAGCCGGTCGCGCACCGTCCGGCCCTCGACCAGTTCGAATACGGCGAACAGCCGCCCGTCGGGCGCCTCGCCCTGGTCCAGCAGCGCCACGATGTTCGGATGCCGCAGCGCCTCGCACAGGCTCGTTTCGCGCCGAAAGCGTGCCCGCCGTCGCATCCGCTCCGGCGCGACCAGCGCGGCGTCGTCGCGCATCAGCTTGAGCGCGACGGCGTACCCCGTCTCGTCGCAGGTCGCCCGAAACACCACGCCGTTGCCGCCTTCGCCGAGCAGCGCGCCGAGCCGGTAATGCCATTTGCCGGCGAGCGTCGCGAAAGGCGCCGCGCGCTTCGACGGTTCTGGTGCGTCCGGGCGGACGGCGGGGTGAGACGCGGTCGGTAGCACGGCCGGTTCTCCCGCGTTCACGGGCAATGGACGACCGGGCCCGGCACCGCGCGCGGCACGCCGATACGCGGCCCGACGGCCGGCACCGACTCGCATTCGAGATGCTCGCCGCGCATGATCCGGAACGGCACATCGCCGAAGCGGACGCTGCCGCGCCGACGCTCGACGAGCTGGCTCGCGCCCAACCCCGGCAGCGCCGCGAATTGGCTCCGGGCGCGATGGATCTGCACGTTGACATGGGACGCATCGATGCCGAGCATGCGCGCGAGCCGGTCGAGTTCGATCCACCCTTGCGTGGCGGCGTCGTAGCCGGCCTGCATGTCGGCCGAGCGCGCGCGGGCAAGCGTGACGAGGCTGTAGTGATGGGCGCGTTCGCCGAGGTCGACCACGCCGCCACGGACATGCAGCAGCATGCGCACGTGCTCCTCGTCGCGGCTGACGAAGAACTCGAGCAATTGCGCCGGCGCGGCCGGATCGGCGGGGGCGGCGAGCATCACCGTCGAGCCGTGGCGCGCGAGCGCGAGGCGCCACGCGAAGTCGCCGGTCGACACTTCGTCGCCGTCATGCAGCGCGCGCGGCGGCAACGTGTCGTCGCACAGCCATTCGCCGGCCGGCGAACGAACGATCGTGACCGGCTGCGCGGCAGGCGCCGGCAGGATCTGGCATGGCGCGAGCACGATCGGCGCGGCGGCGCCGCGGATCGGCCACAGCGTATCGGCCGGATCGTCGAGCGACTCGACGCGCCACGGCGCGATGCCGGCCCTGCCGAAGCGGATCACGTCGCCTTGCTGCAGCACCGCATGCTCGCCGTCGCGCAGCGAGACGCCCGATACCGACGTGCCGTTGCTGCTGTGATCGTGGAGCTCCCAGAGCCCGCCGACCCAGCGGATATGGGCGTGGACGCGGGACACCGAGCCGTCCCGGATGACCGTGTCGCAGCGCGCGTCGTCGCGGCCGAACACGTGATACGCGCGGAGCAGGCATGCGTCTCCGGAAGCGTCGTTCTTGAGTATCGCCATGGCCGCCCCGTGTCGGATTCGCCCGGATCGTTCGAGTGACGCATCGACGCTGCCGGGCAAGCGATTGCTTCAATGATCGCGAACAGTGCCGCCCGTTCGCCGCCTCGTTACCTGTTTTTCTGGTCAGCTTCCTGCAAGGGTCGCCCAAGCGTCGCGCGTTATTTCGGCAAACTGAATGGTCGATCGCTTTGTTGTTTTAAAGTCTGGCATCCCGATGAAAATCCTGCCAAATAAAATCGTGCTCCGCAACCGGCATACCTGGATAACGATTTTATATTGCAATGCTTTACCTTTTCGATGAATTTTCGGATGACGGATAAAGGGTCGAAATTCTTCATCTCGGCTCGCTCTGCCGTGATCCATGCGCCATGGCCGACACGATGACATTGAATGACGGAGTCGGATTAATGACCTTTGCCAACGCGGAATTCTTGTTTGCACGGTGGAAAATAAAATAAAACCGTTTCGATTTTTAAAATAGTTTTCTTCGGCGTTTTTATAATCTTCCCTGTTTAACTTATTCATGAATCCCGCCGCATCGCGGCGAATGTCTCGCGGGGTAGTCGGCAAACGCAGGTGTATCCGCACGACCATGCATCGGGAGGCGTCGATCGAACGGCCGCGACACCGGATGCGGCATCGCGCCCGCCCGGTCGCCGGGATCGATTCACCCACGACATCGCAGGAACGCCCCCAACGGCCGCCTCGTCGCACGCCCCGCCCCACCATCCCGCCCTCAATAATCCCCTTGACGCTGTATCTTTCGATATATATCTTTAGATATGTTTTACGACATACAGGACACGATCATGCGACACAACCACTTCCGCGGCCATGCCCGATGCGACGGTCATGGTGCGCATGACCACCCCGAGGGATTCGCCGGTCTCTGGTACGCGATCGGTCGCCACCGTCGCGGCCACGATGCATTCGGCGGCGGCCCGTTCGGCGGCCGTGGCGGGCGCGGCTTCGGCGATTTCGGCGACGACGGCATGCCGCGCGGCCGCCAGTTCAGCTCCGACGATCTCCAGCTGCTGCTGCTCGCGCTGGTGGCCGAACAGCCCAGCCACGGCTACGAACTGATCAAGGCGCTCGACACACGCTCGAACGGCTTCTACAGCCCGAGCCCCGGCATGGTGTATCCGGCGCTCACCTATCTCGAGGAAGTCGGCTTCGTCGCGTCGCAAGCGGAAGGCAACCGCAAGCGCTATGCGCTGACCGACGCAGGCCGCGCGCATCTCGACGCCCAGCGCGAACGCGTCGACACGCTGTTCGCGCGCCTCACGCACCTCGCCCGCAAGATGGAGTTCATGCGGCGCGCGTTCGCCGGGGAATCGGCGGGCAACGAAGCGCAGGACGAATCGCAAGCCGGCTGGCTGCCGGAATTCGTCGAGGCGCGTCTCGCGCTCAAGCGCGCGCTGCTGCACAAGAGCGCCGCCGACGCCGACGAACAACGCCGCATCGCGGCCATCATGCGCCGCGCGACGGCCGAAATCGAAGGCGGCGCCGGCGCGTGATCCGCGCCGTCCCGTCACCACCCAAGGAGAACGGATCGATGCAGAACACATCCGAGCGCACCGTCACCCGCGTGCGCCACACCCTCAAGTTCCGCCTGCTGCAAGTGCTGCGCGTGCATCCCGTGACGCCGCATCTGCTGCGCGTCACGCTCGGCGGCCCCGATCTCGCGGATTTCGAATCCGCGTCGTTCGACGATCACGTGAAGGTATTTTTCCCGCCGCCGGGCGCGGAACGCCCCGCGCTGCCGACGCTCGGCGCGAACGGCCCCGAGTTTCCGGCCGGCGAACCGAAGCCGGTCGCGCGCGACTTCACGCCGCGCCGCTTCGACCGCGCCGCCCGCGAACTCGATCTGGAATTCGTGCTGAACCATCCGGGCCCGGCATCGCAGTGGGCCGCGCAGGCACGCGTCGGCCAATGGCTCGGCATCGGCGGCCCGCGCGGTTCGTTCGTCGTCCCGACCGGTTTCGACTGGCATCTGCTGATCGGCGACGATACGGCGCTGCCGGCCGTCGCGCGGCGTCTCTCGGAATTGCCGGCCGGCGCGCGCGCGGCGGTCGTGCTGGAAGTCGCGGATCGCACCGCGCAGATCTCGTTCGATACGCGCGCCGACGTGCATGAAATCTGGCGCTTTCGCGCCGAAGCCGACGCGGCGGACGGCGACGCGCTGCTGAATGCCGTGCGCGACCTGCCGCTGCCGTCGTCCGGCGACGGCTACGTGTGGGCGGCCGGCGAAGCGCTGTCGATGCGCGCGGTGCGCCAGCACCTGACCGGCGAGCGCGGCGTCGACAAGTCGCGCATCCGCGCGGCGGCCTACTGGAAGCGCGGCGCGGCGGCCGTGCACGAAACGCTGGAAGACTGAGCGGGGCGGATACCGCTCGACCGGCGGCTGAAACAATCGTGGCGCCGGCGCAGCAGCGGGCTTGGCACCGGCATCGCGGCGGGTATATATGTATGTCTGCGACGCCGCTGTCGGGCGACAGCCGCCGCAGCCCGCCCAGGAGCGCCCGGTCATGACAAAAGAAAGCCACGCTTCGCCTTTCCTTCGCCACCTGAAGATCGCCGGTTATTGCGGCCTCGCCGCGGTCGTCCTCGCGCTGTTCGTCGCGATGTGCGCGATCCTGAAGGAAAGCGCCCTCGACCGCGATGCCGCGCGGCATCCGGCCGATACGCCTGAACTGCACGATGCGGGCGGCAGCCCGTCCGCCTCGGCCGAATCGGCCCGCACATCCGGCTCGTCCGGCTGACGGCGTTCCGCCGCTTCCTTCTGCTTACGGCGCCTGCCGGCGCCCCATCACGACCGCATGCACCGAATCGCCGAGCCGTTCGAGCAGCGCGGTCACGCGTTGCCCGTACAGGTGCGCGGCCAGCGCGCCCACCGTGCCGACCAGCACCCCGCCCGCCATGTCGAACGGCCAGTGCACGCCCGCATAGACGCGCCCCCACGCGATCGCCACGGCCATCGCCGCCATCACGAAACCGGTGACCCGCGTCGTGCCGCCGAGCAGCAGGCCGACCGCCATGCTCCACGCGAACGTCATGTGATCGCTCGGAAACGAACTGTCCGGCGCGTGCGGAATCAGCTGCGTGCCGACGCCGGCCATGAACGGGCGCGGCGAGAACCAGACATGCCCGAGCATTTGCGCGAGCACGAGCGCCACGCAGACGCCGACGCCGGCTTCGATCGCCTGGTGCCGCGCGGGGCGTGCGCCGAAGATCCAGGTCAGCAGCAGCATCGCGGGCAGCGCATAGACGAGCCAGTCGGCGGCGAAGATCGCGAGGCGGGCAACGCCCGGGTGCGGTGCACCGCCGGCGTTGATGGCGGAAAAGATGACGAGATTGAGGTTCTGCATGAATCCGGTTGCGTGGGGCGTCAAGGATCGGCCGGTTGCCCGGCCGGAGTCGAACGATGCTAGAGCGTCGTCGCTTAAGCGGTGCTTAATGCGGCAGCCGCCCGGACAAGGCCCGCGCGGCGAACGCACTTAGAGCCTGCACTGCAACACAAGTTCACACAATTGTCATATTACCGCGCGACCGTTTCCCGTAAAGGCTCACCCTCGCTCCCGTAAAGACTCACCCTTTTCACACGATGACGTCATCGATGCGTGCGACCATGGCCCGGCCGGCACGCCGTCCAGGCCGTTTGTCTCATTCATCTCAATATTTACGCCGCAAATTATTCGAAATCGGCAACAATTAATTCCAGATGCGGCATCGCACAACGGCAACGCACAGGCATACGATTACGTCCACTCATCCACGAAACGATCAACAACAAGGAGTCCGCATGAAACCCAGCGATGTCCGATCGAAAGCGTTTGCGATGCCGTTGACCAGCCCTGCGTTCCCGATGGGCCCGTACCGTTTCGTCGATCGTGAGTTTCTGATCATCACGTACCGCACCGATCCGGACCGCCTCCGTGAAATCGTCCCCGAGCCGCTGCAGGTCACCGAGCCGCTCGTCCACTACGAATTCATTCGCATGGCCGATTCGACCGGCTTCGGCGATTACACCGAAAGCGGCCAGGTGATCCCGGTCGAATACAACGGTCAGGCGGGCGGCTATACGCTCGCGATGTATCTCGACGATCATCCGCCGATCGCCGGCGGCCGCGAGCTGTGGGGCTTCCCGAAGAAGCTCGCGTCGCCCACGCTGCACGTGAACACCGATCACATCCTGGGCACGCTCGACTACGGCAAGGTGCGCGTCGCGACCGGCACGATGGGCTACAAGCACAAGGAACTCGACATCGACGAGCAGACGAAGCGGCTCGCCGGCCCCAATTTCCTGCTGAAGATCATCCCGCACGTCGACGGCACCGCGCGCGTCTGCGAACTGGTGCGCTATTACATGCAGGACATCAAGATGAAGGGCGCATGGACGGGCCCCGCATCGCTGGAGCTGGCGCCGCACGCGCTCGCGCCGGTGGCCGATCTGCCGGTGCTCGAGATCGTCGAGGCGCGCCACCTCGTCGCGGATTTGACGCTGGGCCTCGGCGAAGTCGTCTACGATTACCTGGCTCAGTAACACGTCCGCAGTCCTTTCTCCCTGTCAATCCTTTCACCACGGGAATTCGAACATGAGCAACCTGAATGGCAAGACCGCAGTCGTCACGGGCGCCGCGAGCGGCATCGGCAAGGAAATCGCACTGGAGCTCGCCAAGGCAGGCGCGGCCGTCGCGATCGCCGACCTGAACCAGGACGGCGCGAACGCGGTCGCCGACGAGATCAACAAGGCGGGCGGCAAGGCGATCGGCGTCGCGATGGACGTGACCAACGAGGAAGCCGTGAACACCGGCATCGACAAGGTGGCCGAAGCGTTCGGCTCGGTCGACATCCTCGTGTCGAACGCGGGCATCCAGATCGTCAACCCGATCGAGAACTACTCGTTCGCCGACTGGAAGAAGATGCAGGCGATCCACGTGGACGGCGCGTTCCTGACGACGAAGGCCGCGCTCAAGCACATGTACAAGGACGATCGCGGCGGCGTCGTGATCTACATGGGTTCGGTGCACTCGCACGAAGCGTCGCCGCTGAAGTCGGCGTACGTGACGGCCAAGCACGGTCTGCTCGGCCTGGCGCGCGTGCTGGCGAAGGAAGGCGCGAAGCACAACGTGCGCTCGCACGTCGTGTGTCCGGGCTTCGTGCGCACGCCGCTGGTCGACAAGCAGATTCCGGAGCAGGCGAAGGAGCTCGGCATCAGCGAAGAGGAAGTGATCAAGAAGGTGATGCTCGGCAACACGGTCGACGGCGTGTTCACGACGGTGCAGGACGTCGCGCAGACGGTGCTGTTCCTGTCGGCGTTCCCGAGCGCCGCGCTCACGGGCCAGTCGTTCATCGTCAGCCACGGCTGGTTCATGCAATGAAGCCGCACGCCCGCACCGAAAAGCAGGCCGTGGATGCGGCGGACCTGCACCACGAAGCCGGCGCGCCGGCGGCCGCACGGTCGCTGCCGTACGAAACGATCGCGCTCGTCCTGCAGGGCGGCGGCGCGCTCGGCGCGTACCAGGCCGGCGTGTTCGAAGGGCTGCACGAGGCGGGCATTCCGCTCGACTGGATCGCGGGCATCTCGATCGGCGCGCTCAACACCGCGCTGATCGCCGGCAATGCGCCCGAGCATCGCGTCGAGCGCTTGCGCGAATTCTGGGAAACGATCTGCCAGCCGGCGTTCTTTCCGACGATTCCGGCCGCGTTCGAATTCGCGCTGTTCAACAGCATCGACCAGGTCCGCACGTTCTTCACCGCGTCGCAGGCCGCCAGCGCGATGATGCAGGGCCAGCAGGGCTTCTTCGTGCCGCGCTTTCCGCCGCCGCTGCCGGGCGTGTCCGACCATCCTGAAAAAATCAGCTGGTACGACACGTCGGCGCTGCGCGCGACGCTGCTGAAACTGTGCGATTTCGACCGGATCAATTCGGGCGAGACGCGCGTGTCGGTCGGCGCGGTCAACGTCGGCACCGGCAACTTCGTGTACTTCGACAACTCGCGCATCCGTCTCGCG
Source organism: Burkholderia sp. 28_3 (assembly GCF_003253915.1). Taxonomy (NCBI): domain Bacteria; kingdom Pseudomonadati; phylum Pseudomonadota; class Betaproteobacteria; order Burkholderiales; family Burkholderiaceae; genus Burkholderia; species Burkholderia sp. 28_3. The sequence continues at coordinate 129,562 of NZ_QKZF01000007.1, read as the reverse complement.
CCCGAGCATTTCATGGCGTCCGGTGCGCTGCCGCCCGCGTTCCCGCCCGTCGAGATCGACGGCGAGTATTACTGGGACGGCGGTGTCGTGTCGAACACGCCGCTGATGGAAGTGCTCCGCGCCCGGCCGCGCCGCGACACGCTCGCGTTCCAGGTCGATCTGTGGAGCGCGCGCGGGCCGCTGCCGCGCACGATGGCCGACGTCGCCGAGCGCACGAAGGACGTGCAGTACTCGAGCCGCACGCGTTTCGTCACCGACACGCTGCAGCGCGAGCAGCGCTACCGCAACGTGCTGCGCCACGTGCTCGAACAGGTGCCGGAAGAGCAGCGCAAGAACGACCCGTGGTGCGTCGAGGCCGAAGCGATGTCGAGCGGGAAGAAGTACAACATCCAGCATCTGATCTATCAGCAGAAGGCGTACGAGCATCACTACAAGGACTATCAGTTCGGTCTGTCGACGATGCGCGACCACTGGTCCGCGGGTCTCGACGACATCCGCAAGACGCTCGCGGTGAAGGACGGCCTCGCGCTGCCCGTCAACGACGCGGGCTTCGTCACGCACGACATTCACCGCCGCCGGTAATGCCGTGTGCAACGGGCCGGCATGCTGCATGCGCCGGCCCGTCCTCCTTTCCGATTCGACATGCCGATTTTCATTGCGCTATTCGCGCTCATCGCCCTCGGATGGGGCGCCGTTCACCTGTTTCACGTCATCGCCGCGCAGTTCGGCCAGCCGGTCGCGATCGCGGCCGCCGTGCTGGCCGCCGCGCTCCTGGTCGCGCTGATCGCGTGGTGGCTCAAGCGTCGCCGCGACATCGCACCGAACACGAAGGAAGAAGGCTGGACGCACGTCGTGCATCGCGCGTGGGGCGAGTTGCGCGTGTCCGCGACGCAAGGGCTGCTGTGGCTGTCGCATGACGGCGCGGACGGCCGCTATACGCTGTCGCAGCTCGACGGCTGCGAGGCCGCGCCGATCGACGGCCGCTGGCATCTCGTCGTGCGCGTGCGCGACGCCGTGCGCGGCGAATGGAAGCTGCCGATGATGGACAAGCGCGATGCGCAGCGCTGGGCGCGCGTGCTCACGCTGGCGAAGGACAACCGGCTCTGAATCTGAACGCGCATGCGGGCCGCATGGCTCGCACGGGCCGATCGCACAATGATCGGCTATCGCGCACCGAGCGCCCACAGCGCGTCGAGCACGTGCTGCGTCGCCCGTTCGACCGGGCCGGCACGATGGGCAATCCCCAGCTCGCGCCACAACGCCGGCCGTAGCGGCCGCATGACGATGCGCGCATCCGGCAGCGGGGCGCCCGCCTCGTGCGGCAGCAGCGTCGCGCCGTACCCCGCGGCGACCAGGCTCTTGATCGCATCGTTGTAGTTGAGTTCGATCCGCGGCTCGGGCCGATGGCCGCCCAGTGCGAACCATTCGGTCGTAAGCCGCGACAGGCGCGTCGTCGCATCGTTGAGGATCAGCGGCCGCGCGGCCAGATACGCTGGCGTCACACGGGCCGGAAGCGGCCAGTCCGCAGGCAGGAAAGCCATCACCGGATCGCGGCGCCACGGCCGGATCGACAGCCCCGCGACCGGCGCCTGCGGCAGCGCAACCAGCCCGACATCGAGCGTGCCTTGTGCAATGCGCGCCAGCGTGTCCTGCGACGTGAGCACCGCGATCTGCACGTCGATATCCGGATGCTGCGCGCGCAATCCGGCCACCGCCTGCGGCAACAGATGCGCGACCGCGCCGGTCGATGCGCCGAGCCGGACGCGCCCGCTCAACCCCTGCACCTGTCGCTGCACGTCGTCCAGCGTGGCTTCGACCTCGGCCAGCAGGCGCCGCGCCCGCTCCACCAGCACTTCGCCGATCACCGACGGGCGCACGTTGCCGCGTGTGCGCGACAGCAGCGGCGCGCCGACGCGGCTTTCCAGCTCGGCGACATGCAGACTGACGGTCGGCGGGGCGAGATGAAGCCATTGCGCCGCCGCCACGAAGGACCCCTGGTCCGCGATCGCGACCAGCGTACGCAGGCGGTCCAGACTGATCTCGCGCATCGCATCCCTCTCGTTCAGGAAAGCTGAATCATACGATCAGCAAATTCAACTTTTCCTATTCTAGGCGTTCGGTGGACGATACGGTTTCCCCCGACGACCGAACGCGACGCACACGACCATCATGAGCTTCCCCACTGTCTTCATCGACGGCGACCAGGGCACGACCGGGTTGCAGATTCACGCGCGTCTGCGCGACCGCACCGACGTACGGCTGCTCACGCTTCCCGCCGCCGAACGCAAGGACCCCGCGCGCCGCGCCGATGCACTCAACGCGTGCGATATCGCCATCCTGTGCCTGCCCGACGCGGCCGCGCGCGAAGCGGTCGGCTTCATCCGGAACCCGGCGGTACGCGTGATCGACGCGAGTTCGGCCCATCGCACGCAGCCCGACTGGGTCTACGGCTTTCCCGAGATGGCCGACGGACACGCGCAGGACATCGCACATGCGAAGCGCGTGACCAATCCCGGCTGCTACCCGACCGGCGCGATCGGCCTGCTTCGCCCGCTGCTGCAGGCCGGGCTGCTGCCGCGCGACTACCCGGTGAGCATCCACGCGGTGTCCGGTTACTCGGGCGGCGGCCGGGCGGCCGTCGACGCATTCGAATCGGCCGACGCCGCCACGCGCGCGTTGCCGCTGCAGGTGTACGGCCTCGCGCTCGAACACAAGCACGTGCCCGAGATCCGGCAGCATGCGGGGCTCGCGCACCGCCCGTTCTTCGTGCCGGCCTACGGTGCCTATCGGCAAGGCATCGTGCTCACCATTCCGATCGAGCTGCGGCTGCTTCCGGCCGGCGCGACCGGTGAGCGGCTGCACGCGTGTCTCGCGCACCACTACGCGGACGCGCGCCACGTCGACGTGACACCGCTCGCGGACGCCGCCGCGGCAACGCATCTCGATCCGCAAGCGCTGAACGGCACCAATGATCTGCGGCTCGGCGTGTTCGTCAACGAAGCGCGCGGCCAGGTGCTGCTGTCCGCGGTGTTCGACAATCTCGGCAAAGGCGCATCCGGCGCGGCCGTGCAGAATCTCGACTTGATGCTCGGTGCGTCGAGCGCCGTGTAACGCGCCCGCAGGCGCCGTCGACGGCGCCTGCGCACGCCCCCGTAAAAGCTCACCTTTAGCCGGTTTCAGGCCGTATCGTCGCTCGCGACGGCGTTCAGGCCGGCCAGCGTCTCCACCAGAAAATCCACGCACACGCGCACCTTCGCCGACGCCGCGACGCGTTCCGGATACACGGCCCAGATGTTCGCGGGCTGAAGCGCGTCCGGCAGCACGCGGCACAACGCGCCACGTTCGATCAGCGGCCCGGCCTCCCAGATCGAGCGCAGCACGATGCCGCGCCCGGCCAGCGCCCATTGCACGGCCACCTCGCCATGGTTTGTCGACAGCGCGCCGCCGACCTTCACCGTGGCCGTTTCGCCGCGCACGGTCAGCCGCCATACGCCGAACGGATGATCGCGCTCCTTGATCGCGAGACAGTCGTGCGAGGCCAGATCGGCCAGCGAGCGCGGCGTTCCGCGGCGGGCCAGATAGTCGGGCGACGCGCACAGCACGCGATGGTTCGTGGCGAGGCGGCGCGCGATCAGGTGATCGGCGATCTCGTCGCCGATGCGCACGTCGAGGTCGTAGCCTTCGCCGGCCACGTCGACGAGCCGGTCGAACAGATCGAGCCGCACGTTCAACTGCGGATAGCGCGCACTGAAGTCGAGCAGCGCCGGCGCGACGACGTGCCGGCCGAAGCCGAAGCTGCTCGACAGGCGCAGCGTGCCGCGCGGCACCGTGCGCGTGGTCGACACGTCCTCGACGAGATGATCGACGTCGTCGAGAATCTTCTCCGCGCGCGCGAACACGCGTTCGCCGGCTTCGGTGACCGTCATGCGGCGTGTCGAGCGATGCAGCAGGCGCGTGCCGAGCTGCGCCTCGAGCATCGCGATGCGCTTGCTGACGTACGCGGGCGATACCGCGAGCTGCTCGGCGGCCGCGCTGAAGCTCGCGAGGCGGACGACCAGGCTGAACACGCGCAGGTCGTCGAGGTTCGGCGATTTATTCACGATTCGTGGAAAGTCGATTAACTTTTGCGTGATTTTAATCCGGATGGAAATAAATAGAATGACGTGACGGGCCGTTGCCTTCCCGGCAGCTGGCCGACCAGCCAAGGAGATTTGCATGACCGACAGGACTTACAGGATTGCCGTGATCCCCGGCGACGGCATCGGCCGCGAAGTGATGCCGGAGGGGCTGCGCGTGCTCGCCGCCGTGACCGCGCGCTTCGGCGTGCGCTTCGACTTCGTCGAGATCGACTGGGCGAGCTGCGACTACTACGCGCGGCACGGCAAGATGATGCCGGACGACTGGAAAGCGCAGCTGTCGGACATGGATGCGATCCTGTTCGGCGCGGTCGGCTGGCCGGCGACCGTGCCCGATCACATTTCGCTGTGGGGCTCGCTGCTGAAATTCCGCCGCGAATTCGACCAGTACATCAACCTGCGGCCCGCGCGCCTGTTCGACGGCGTGCCGTCGCCGCTCGCCGGCCGCCGCGCCGGCGACATCGACTTCATGATCGTGCGCGAGAACACCGAGGGCGAATATTCGTCGGTGGGCGGCACGATGTTCGAAGGCACCGAACGCGAAGTCGTGATGCAGCAGTCGATCTTCACGCGGCACGGCACCGAGCGCGTGCTGAAATTCGCGTTCGAGCTCGCGCAGCGGCGCGCGAAGCGCGTGACCGTCGCGACGAAAAGCAACGGCATCGCGATCAGCATGCCGTGGTGGGACGCGCGCGCGGCCGAGATGGCCGAACGCTATCCGGAAATCGCGGTCGACAAGCAGCACATCGACATCCTGTGCGCGCGCTTCGTGCTGCAACCGGACCGCTTCGACGTCGTCGTCGCGTCGAACCTGTTCGGCGACATCCTGTCGGATCTCGGGCCGGCGTGTACGGGCACGATCGGCATCGCGCCGTCGGCGAACCTGAACCCCGACCGCACGTTCCCGTCGCTGTTCGAACCCGTGCACGGTTCCGCACCCGACATCGCGGGGCAATACATCGCGAATCCGGTCGCGATGATCTGGTCGGCGGCGATGATGCTCGACTTCCTCGGCAACGGCACGGGCCGCGAACGCGACGCGCACGATGCGATCGTCGCCGCCATCGAGGACGTGCTGCGCACGGGGCCGCATACCCGCGATCTCGGCGGCCATGCAGGCACGCAGGAAGTGGGCGAGGCGATCGCCGCGCGGGTTGCCGGTTGAGGGGCGCGTCCGGCGTTCGCGCCGGGCGGCACTGCGTGAATAGTCTGCGGTGAGCGGCACGCGATGCGGTTGCGCACTTGTGCAGACTCCGCCGATACGTCGCGGTGAAGTCGAGCGGTGAGCGACGGCACATCGCAACGCGCACTGTTTGCGCGAATCTTCGTTGACGTCGAAATCAATTCGATCGGTGAGTTGCACGTCGCGCTCGCACCCACCGATCGTCAACACACGTTCGCTTCGACGCGATCGGTGAGATGCATCACGCGACGACGCACACCGCAGCACGTCGAGACATCCGCCGCTGCATCGGGCGCAAGGCCGCGTCGACCGGGTCGAAGCACACAGTCCGACGCAGCATTTCACCTCGTCCCGAAAAATCTCACCTTCAACGGACGGCTCCCGAATTTCCTCACCATTGAACCGCGGGGACGCGTTCGCCGCTCCGTTGAGCGCGTGCGCGGCATCACAGCCCGAGGTCGGACAGCCCCGGATGATCGTCCGGACGACGACCAAGCGGCCAGTGATAAAGGCGGTCCGCCTCGCGAATCGGCAGATCATTGATGCTCGCGTGGCGATGCGCCATCAGGCCGTTCTCGTCGAACGCCCAGTTCTCGTTGCCGTACGAACGGAACCAGTTACCCGCATCGTCATGCCACTCGTACGCAAAACGCACCGCGATGCGATTGCCGTCGAACGCCCACAGCTCCTTGATCAGCCGGTAGTCGAGTTCGCGCGCCCACTTCCGCTGCAGCAGCCCGACGATCTCGTCGCGGCCCGTCACGAATTCCGCGCGATTGCGCCAGCGGCTTTGCGGCGTATAGGCGAGCGACACGCGTTGCGGGTCGCGCGTGTTCCACGCGTCCTCGGCGGCGCGCACTTTCTGGCGCGCCGTGTCGAGCGTGAAGGGCGGAACGGGCGGACGAACTTCGGGGGAAGCGGACATGGGTTGCTCCTGTTCAGGGTTGTGGCCGCGAACGCACGCAGCCGGTTCGGGTTCGCTGCGTCGGCTACCGCGACACGGCATCGAGCAGCAGTTCGGCCGTCGCGCGCGCATCGCGCGCGGCGTTTGCATCGCCACTGACGAGCGCCACGCCGATCGCGCCGTCGATCAACACGAGCCACTGACGCGCGATGCGCGCGAGCCCGCGGCGCTCGATGCCGGTTTCGTCGGCACAGGCGTCGAAGCGCTCGCGCACGAACGCCAGCAGACGCGCCTTGTGCATGCGGGCGACGACGCGCACGGGATCGTCGGCGTCGGGTATCTCGCCCGCCGTATTCAGGAACGCGCAGCCATGAAAGTCCGGCTGCCCGAACCAGTCGCGCAGCACGTCGAACATGCCGAGCAGTTGCGCGCGCGGCGTCTTGCCGCGCGCCAGCGTGGCGTCGACGAACCAGCGCATCCAGCGCTCGTCGCGACGTTCGAGCGCGGCGACCACCAGCGCCTCTTTCGATTCGAAATGCGAATAAAAGCTCTTTCGTGCCGCGCCGGATCGCTTGACGATCGCATCGACGCCGGTCGCATGGATGCCGCCCGAATAGATCAGCGCTTCGGCCGCGTCGAGCAGCCGGTCGCGCACGCCCGGTTCGCCGGAGGAGTCGAGAAGTGTGTTCATGGGTTTACGGTAGAACGATCGTTCTCCGGCGTCAACCTTCATGTGAAAAGCCCTGCCGGCGAGAGGGCCTCGTCGTGTCCTGGCCGAGACGTCGAGGCCGGCCGCGTTTACGACATTTTTTCTTGAAGCGGCGACACGACGCTCACTACACTTCGGTCACCCTGTCTGGGCGAAAGGACATCATGCAGCGACCGGAATCCGCGCGCCCCGCGCGCGCCTATGCGGCTTATGCGAAACGGCTCGACGGCCGCGTCATCGTGCGGCGCTTCGACCCGTGCAGCGATTCGTACGACACGCTGACCGCGCTGCTGCATCGCGCGTTCGCGCCGCTCGGCGCCTTGGGCTTCAATTGCCCGTGCGTCGATCAGCCGGCCGCGGCGACGCGCGAACGCGTGCTGACCGGCGAGTGCTTCGTCGCGCTCGGCAACGCGCATCTGGTCGCGACGATGACGATGCGCTCGCACGATCCCGATTCGCGCTGCGATCCGTATCGCAGCCGGCGCGTCGCGACGCTCGAGCAGCTGGCCGTCGATCCGGTCTGGCAGGATCGCGGCATCGGCCGCGCGCTGCTCGCATTCGCGCAACGTCGGGCCGCCGCGCGCGGCGCGACGCATCTCGCGCTCGACGCGCCGTACGCGGCGGCTCGGCTCATCGCGTTCTATCGTCGCGACGGATTTCAGCCGGTCGACGTGGTGCGCTTTCCGGGGCACAACTACGACAGCACGATCCTGTGCAAGGCCGTCGGCGGCGCCGACGGCAGCACGCGCGCGCACGGCACGATGCAGATCGACGTCGCGCGGCAAGCCGGTGCGGCATCGTGAAACCCGATGTGCGCAAGCGCGATGACGACGACGATCGCGCACGGCTCGCCATCCGGCAGGCACGCGTGCGGGCGGCGCTAAGGCTGCGTGGCGTGATGAAGCTGACGATCGTCACGATCGCGGTGGCGCACGTGTTGACGTTCGCGTTCGAAGGCGTGCTGGCCGCAGCCGGTTTCGCACCGGACGCGGCGGCCGTGCTGCTGTTCCGCTTCGCGACGTGCGTGCTCGTGAGCTTCTGGCTGCAGGCGGATGCGTTGCGCGCGTACCGGTACGCGGCGCAACACGGGTTCGTCACGGCTCCCGGCGCGCATGGCGATCCGCTCGACGTTGCGCCGCAGTGTCCGAAGCGCTGGCTCGTCGTGTTGAGCCTTCAGCTCGACCCGCGCGGATCGAATGGTGAACGGATCAAGTAGCGATCGGTGCACCGATCGAAGCCGATCGCCCCGCGCATCAGTGAGTCGCAATCAGTGAGTCGCAACGCGGGGTGCGGCTCACGGTCGAGGTTTCGGTTCGGCACGATGTCGCATAGGGTGGCGGGCGAACGCGTGCACGCCAAGCGAAGCGGGGAACTGCGGGGACGTGGAGAAACAGGCGCCGGATGGCGTGACGGGAGAGAAGCGAAGCAGCTGCCGACCGGTGAAGCGAACGTGCAATTGCCGGTCACCTATGCGGGATCGTGCGGCGATTCGGCACGCAAACACAGCTCCCGAATAATCTCACCTCAAGCGCTGCATCACGCGTTTCGACGTGTGACGGTGCGCGTGCAAACGAAAACGGGGCAGGCGGCGATCGCGCCGCGCTGCCCCGTCTCGACACTCAGTCGACTCAGACGGTCCAGTCGAGAATCACCTTGCCGCTTTCGCCGGACAGCATCGCGGCGAAGCCTTGCTCGTAATCGTCGGCCGCGAAGCGGTGCGTGATGATCGGCGACAGGTCGAGGCCGCTCTGCAGCATCGCGACCATCTTGTACCAGGTCTCGAACATCTCGCGGCCGTAGATGCCCTTGATCTCGAGCCCCTTGAAGATCACCTGGTTCCAGTCGATCGCCGTCTGCGCGGGCGGGATGCCGAGCAACGCAACCTTGCCGCCGTGGTTCATCGCCTCGAGCAGGCTCGTGAACGCGCTCGGCACGCCCGACATCTCGAGACCGACGTCGAAGCCTTCGGTCATGTGCAGGTCGGCCATCACGTCGCGCAGCGACTCGCGCGCGACGTTGACCGCCCGCGTCGCGCCCATCTTGCGCGCGAGCTCGAGCCGATAGTCGTTGATATCGGTGATGACGACGTTGCGCGCGCCGACGTGCTTCGCGATCGCGACGGCCATGATGCCGATCGGGCCCGCGCCGGTGATCAGCACGTCCTCGCCGACGAGGTTGAACGACAACGCCGTGTGCGTCGCGTTGCCGAACGGATCGAAGATCGACGCGAGATCGTCGGAAATCTCCGGCGGAATCTTGAACGCGTTGAATGCCGGAATCGCCAGGTATTCGGCGAACGCGCCTTCGCGGTTCACGCCGACGCCCACCGTGTTGCGGCACAGATGCCGGCGCCCGGCGCGACAGTTGCGGCAGAAACCGCACGTGATGTGACCTTCGCCGGACACGCGATCGCCGATCGCGAAGCCGCGCACTTCCTGCCCCATCTCGACGATCTCGCCGACGTATTCGTGGCCGACGTGCATCGGCACCGGAATCGTCTTCTGCGCCCAGTCGTCCCACTTCCAGATATGGATGTCGGTGCCGCAGATCGCCGTGCGGCGGATCTTGATCAGCACGTCGTTGTGGCCGACTTCGGGGCGCTTCACCCGCGTGAGCGTGAGGCCGGGGCCGCGTTCGAGCTTTGCCAGTGCTTTCATGGTCGCGCCTCCGTCAGATGATGCCGAGCGACTTGCCGACGCGCACGAACGCGGCGACCGTCTGGTCGATCTGCTCGGGCGTATGCGCGGCGCTCATCTGCGTACGGATGCGCGCACGGCCGCGCGGCACGACGGGGAACGAGAAGCCGATCACGTAGACGCCTTCGCCGAGCAGCCTGTCGGCCATGTTCGTCGCGAGCTGCGCGTCGCCGAGCATCACCGGGATGATCGGATGCGCGCCGGGCACGAGCGTGAAGCCGGCTTCGGTCATCTGCTTGCGGAACCGCGCGCCGTTCTCGCGCACGCGCTCGCGCAGCTTCGCGCCTTCGTCGCTGCCGAGCAGTTCCAGCACCTTCAGCGACGCCGCGGCGATGCTCGGCGTGAGCGTGTTCGAGAACAGATATGGACGCGAGCGCTGGCGCAGCAGCTCGATCACCTCGCGACGCGCGGCGACATAACCGCCCGAGGCGCCACCGAGCGCCTTGCCGAGCGTGCCCGTGATGATGTCGACGCGGCCTTCGACGCCGCAGTGTTCGGGCGTGCCGCGGCCGTGCGTGCCGATGAAGCCGACCGCATGCGAATCGTCGACCATCACCAGTGCGCCGTAGCGATCGGCGAGATCGCAGATGCCTTTGAGATCGGCGATGATGCCGTCCATCGAGAACACGCCGTCGGTGGCGATCAGCTTGTGCCGCGCGCCCGCGGCATCGGCTTCCTTGAGCTTCGCCTCGAGGTCGGCGAGATCGTTGTTCTTGTAGCGGAAACGCTTCGCCTTGCACAGGCGAATGCCGTCGATGATGCTCGCGTGGTTCAGCTCGTCGCTGATCACTGCGTCGTTCTCGTCGAGCAATGTTTCGAACAGGCCGCCGTTCGCGTCGAAGCAGCTCGAATAGAGGATGCTGTCCTCGGTGCCGAGAAACGCGGCCAGCGCGCTTTCCAGTTGCTTGTGGACGGTTTGCGTGCCGCAGATGAAGCGCACCGATGCCATGCCGAAGCCGTCCTGGTCGAGGCCGGCCTTCGCCGCGTCGAGCAGGCGCGGATCGTTCGCCAGACCCAGATAGTTGTTCGCGCAGAAATTGAGCACGCCGGCACCGCCGGCGAGCCGCACGGCTGCCGCCTGGGGACTCGCGATCTCGCGCTCGGTCTTGTAAAAACCGTCCGCGCGGATCTGGTCGAGCGTCCCGCGCACCTGGGCGAGAAAGGCATCACGCATCGCAAAGCTCCTGACAGGGATTCGCATTCCGCAGCGCACTGCTCGTGGCGGCGCAACGGCCTGCTACTGTTATAGTCGGTCGTTCGGTTGACCGCATTTATCCGATATTCCGAACTGGAATTCGAAATATCGAACAACTCTAAGCGAACGGAATCCAAATGGCAAGTTCCTCCGGATCGCGGCGCCCGCCCGCCGCAGCCGCCCCGCAACCGCCGGCCGCGACCCCGCCGCGCGTGGGCGAGCAGATCCAGCGACTGCGCAACGAGCGCAAGCTGACGCTCGACGACCTGTCGCGCGCGGCCGGCGTATCGAAATCGATGCTCTCCGAGATCGAACGCGACAAGGCCAACCCGACGATCGCCGTCGCGTGGCGGCTGACGAACGCGCTCGGCATCACGCTCGACGAACTGTTCTCGCAGCCGAAGGCGCCCGAGACGATTCGCGTGGACGGCCCGCACGACATTCCGACGCTCGCCGGCCACGACGGCCGGTACCAGCTGCGCGTATGGGGCCCGATCGACCTCGCCGGCAAGTTCGAGTGGTACGAGCTGACGCTGCCCGGCGGCGGCGCACTGGTATCGAACGCGCACGAACCGGGCACGCGCGAACATCTCACTGTGCTGCAGGGCGCGATGGAAATCGAGGCCGCCGCCGCCAGCCGACGCCTGAAGACGGGCGACACCGCACGCTACCCGGCCGACGAGCCGCATGCGATCCGCAATCCCGGCAAGGCCGAAGCGCGGGCACTGCTCATCGTGATCCATCGCTGACGGCGCGGATAGTCGGCCAAAAGGCCAATCGCAGGCCTGTTGCGGAAAACACTGTATGTTTGTACAGTATACGGACATTCCGCCATGCACGGGCCGGAGCCGGCGCACCGAGGCGCCCGCCCTGGTCGACAGGAGCCTGCAATGACAGAAGAACAAGATTTGGCCGCGCTCAGCTTCAAGGCTGCCGCGCACGACCTCGAGTTTATCGTCCGCCATATCGCCGGGCGCTACATCCGTCAGCGCGTGCCGCTGACGTGGCGCCTGCTGCACGCGATCGAAGCCGAAGCGCTCGCCGATCTCGGCTTTGCGAGCCGGCACGACGCGGGCATGCGCCAGTTGTTCGAACGGCCGTCGGACATGACGTTTCCCGAAACCGACGATCCGATCGACTTCGGGCGCTCGAATGCGCTGCCCGCGGTCTTTTCGTTCGCCGTTCTCGCCTATGAAGCCGCGGCAACGGCGCACGACACCGCGCGTCCCGCGCGCGCGCTGCGCCCGTCCAAGGCGTGGGGCGACTGATGGCCCAGCCCCGGCCGAGCCGCACGGCGGCCGGTTCACCCGTTCGCTGCCCGAGACGTTGCGGAAAGGGCTACCATATACGCAACTAACGGAATTAATACCATGTCCCTTCCCGCCGCTCCCGACACTGCCGCACACCCGGAAGAAAAGGATCTGTTCGACCGCGATGCGTCCGACTGGGTCGCGTCGCCCGAAGCTGCGTTCGACGCATGGCTGGCCATGCAGGACTATCGCCGCTCGTCAGCCGATGTCTATCGCGCACAGTGGGGCGCGTTTCTCGCGTGGATGCGCGCGCATCAAAAGAACCTGGCGACGGTCGATACACCGACCATCGCGAACTTCGTCGGCGAGTTGCCGATCAAGAAAACGCAGCGGATGCGCTATCTCCGGCTGATCGAGCGCGTGCTCGACCATATCCGCCGCACCGAGTACGCGTCGACCAATCCGGCCCGCTTCATTGCTCAGGATGGCGAAGCGAACTGGCGCAAGGCGCGCGACAACGAGCCGACCGGTTTCCTCACGCCGGCAGAGCGCGCGACGTTGCTCGCCTATCTGTTTTCGCCGATCGGCGTATCGGGTTCCGCATACTGGAAGGAGCGTCGCGACCGCGCGCTCGTCGCTGCATTTCTCGGCGCCGGCATCAAAACCGGCGAAGCGCGCTCACTTACGATTAGTTGCATCAATACGAGCGGCACGTCGCTGCGGATCGAGTCGACGCATCCGGATTATTCGCGGGAGACCCATCTGGCCTCGTTTGCGATCGCTTTGCTCGAAGCCTGGCTCACCGAGCGCAAGCGCCAGGAGATTCCGGGAGAACTCGTCTTCCCCGCATCGCATGCCGGGCGACCGATGCACAAGGCGACGATGCTGCGCGCGATCGATGCGATCGTCGAATCGGCCGGGCTCACGTCGTCACGCACCGCGCGCGCTAGCCCGCAAACATTGCGCAACACCTATGCGGCGGAATTGTTCGAGCACGACGTGCCGCCCGAGCGGGTCGGCAAATGGCTGGGCTTCATGCGGCCGATCTCGTCGAATCGCCTGCATCGCGCGTGGAAAAACTGGCGCGACGGGCTGGCCGACCACAACGGTGACGCGTCCGACCGCGACGAAACTCACTGATCGGGAACCGGCTGCTCACGCGAAGCGATCCGTGAGCAGCCTTGTGTGGCGCAGCCTCACCGTTTCACAGCTCCCGAAAAATCTCACCTCAAGCTTCCCGGATCATCTCACCTGTGCGGCGCCGCTGGCCTCCGGTCAGGTGTGCGCAAAACGCGCGACGGCTTCGAAGCGGGACGGCCAGATGCCGGAAGCGTGCTCGCACTCGGGGCACGCGACTTCAAAACCTTCGTCGCCGTGCGACAGTTCCGGTTCGCCATCGCAATGCGGGCACTGGGTCGGCGCCGGAATCTCGTGATCCAGCGCGGTGCCGATCGCGGCATACGCATCCGCGTCGAGTCGTCCCGCCTCGGCCAGGCGCCGGATCAGCGCGGCGATTTCCGGATTCATTCCGCGGTTCGCGCGCAACGAACTCACGTCACGCGTTGCGCGCTCCAGTTCGTCGCTCTGCGTACGCAGCTGTTCTTCGAGCCGGTCGGCGCGCGCCTTGGCCGAACTCAATTGCTGCAGGAAATCGAACTCCTTGCGCTGGACGTCGCGCAACCCGCTCTGGTAGGTCGACGCCATGCTGCGCAACGAGTCCAGCTCGACCAGCATCGGTTTGACGCGACGCTCGGCTTCGGCCACCGCATCCTTGATTTGCTGCGCATAGTGCTCGGTACGCTGCTGTAATTCGGCTTGCAGCGCATCGATGCGGTCGCGCAGGGCGGCGTTCTGTGCCTGTTCGGCTTCGATCCGGCCGGCAGCCGCGGCCAGTTCCTTTTCCAGTCGTGCGACTGTGGTGAGCAAGGTTGCTTCGCTTGCCGAACCGTGAGTCGTTTGCGACGCGAGCTGAACCTCGAGTTCGGTCACCCGGGCCTGCAATTGTTCGTTTCTCGCTTCTCCGCGCGCGAGCGCCCCTTCGAGCGTTTCCTGGCGGACGGTTGCGTCACGCAACCGCTGTTCGGCTTCGGCCATGTCGGCGCGAACCTGCTCGCGGTCGCCATCGAGGCTGTCGCGCGCCGCTTTCAATGCTTCTTCATAGAGTGCGCCCAGCAACGCGCCGGCCTTTTCCTCGACGGCTTTCGGGATCGCCGCGCCGTCCAGCCTGATCTTGGACGCGGAACGAATGCGCTCCCAGAAATGGTCGATGTCTTTCGGGATGTCGCTGGCGCTGCCGGTCTGGGTGAGATCGCGGACGTTGGCGGCCGAGGGCCGGATGCCGAGATCGAAGAACAAGCGTTTGCACGCATGCAGTGACAGTTCCTGGCGCCGTGCACCGCTTGCGCGCAGCGATTCCAGTTCTTCCCGAATGACTTGACGCATTTCGTCCAGGGTCATGACCACACTCGCAGACTATGAAATGTTGCAATCATAACGAAATACGTATTTCTTGATACTTGTTTCGAGGGTCCGTTGTGAATTTACGTCGTTTTGCACAGAAATCGGATCCATGAGTCCATCTGGTCGAAGGAGGCCCGGAATTCCGTGAAACAAAGCGAAGAAAGTCAGCCAAGTCCTTGTCTTGCAAGCATTTTCCAGCGAACCGCGAATTTCGGCCTTTGTTTCACATGACACCGGATCCGGTTGCCGGTCGGTGTTCAGGGGTTGGGGTGTCTGTGGAAAACTCGTCAGCCGATGTCTTGAGAGTATTAGAAGTAAACACCCTTGAACCCTTAGTTAAAAACGTTAACGCCACGGCACAGCCTTATGGAGCAAGGCTTTCCGGCCGACAAGGTGAAGTTTTACGGGAGCCAAGGTGACCTTCTGCGGGAGCTGACGTGATGGGGTTCGGGGAGCTGCGTGAGCCGTTGCAGGAAGGGTCGTGAGCGGATTCGGGATCACAGTAAAACACGCGTTTTCCCAAAGGTGAGGGTTTTCGGGGCCTCACAGCCATGGAACCCGCGCTGTGCCTGACTGCACAGTTTTCTGCCTGTGCAGACATAGGTGAGAATTTGCAGGACCCGCTTCACGCCCCGATTTTGCCCATCTTTTGGGCAGATTTGGCGAAAGGTGAGGTTTCACGGGACTCCACGGGAATTTGCTGTGAGGATTTCCGGGAAGCGAACGCCATTTTGCACAGCAAAAGTGCTCTCGGGGGCCTGTGATGCCCCAAAGGTGAGGTTTTTCGGGAGGGAAATCCGGGTTTTCCTGCCCCGATCCCGTTAAGGTGAGCTTTTTCGGGGCATGGATCACAGACCGTGATCCGGCTTACAGGTGAGATTTTCCGGGAGCCGGAGGTGCTGAAAAAATGGGCAAAGGTGAGGCTTTTCGGGACCTGTTGCCGGCCAAATTCGCTGAAAAGCCCGCCAGGACTGGAAGAAATCTCGTTTTTGCTGTGCCACTTTTTGGCACAGGTGAGATTTTTCGGGGGCTGACATACGGTTGTCGTATGAAGGATTCCGGTCCAAAGGTGAGGTTTTTCGGGGGATCCTGGCGCGGCACAGCCAAATGCCTACTGTGCATAAGTATCGGAAGAGATTGGAGTTTTTGATACCGCGCCGGTTACGGTGAGGTTTTTCGGGAGCGTTTTCCGTGCCCGCTGCTGTGCCGCATTTCGTCGGTAAGGTGAGCGTTTTCAGGAGTCGTTGGCAGCCGATCCCGCGCGGGTCGGGCGTTCGTCGGTAGCCGGATGAATCAGCAGGCTGTGCTTGAGGTGAGTATTTTCGGGACCGGATACGATTTGCGCGCTGTACAATGCGCGCCCGGGCTGGCCAAACACGCGCTGATCGGGCTGCGCGTGCCGGTTTCGACGGCGCTTTTGCATGTGTCGAAGCCGAATCGATCTCCCGGCGCGCCACGCCTGTACATGCATACAGGCCCGCTGGGCGGCGGTCGACGAGATCCGGTGAGGTGCAATCGCGAGCCGGTGTCGAACTCACGGCTGCGCAGTCGCAAAATTACGACAAATCGAAAGGTGAGCCGATACGGGAGCCAATTCCGCACGTGTCGAGCACAGGTGAAATTCTGTGAATCGGCGCATGCCGCGGCACGTCTGGAAGAGTCCGGAACGCCGCAACGGCGGACCGGTGAGCGTTTTCGGGAGCCGTTCGGGTGAGTGCCGTTTTGCCGGCGCGCTTCACCGGCTATGGTGAGCATGTCGTTCTGGACGCACATCACCGCAGGCGCTATCCTTCCGGGAAACTTCTCCTCCGACCCGACGTATGGCCACGACGAAGCGCGCCAAGAAAACCGATGTGGATGTGGTGAGTGCCAGTTCAGCCGAATTGCGAAAGGCCGTCGAGGCGATCGCCATTCAGCCGAAGAGCGGCAAGATCACGCTCCTCACTCGCAAGCTGTTCAATGTCCTGCTGGCCGTCGCGCAGCAGGCCGACGACTCGGGCGATACGTATCGCGCACTGCTGTCGGATATCGTCGCCAACTCCGCTTTCGATTCGAACGACACCGCCTTGGTGAAGGAACACCTGCGCCGCATGGTGTCGGTGCAGGTCGAATGGAGCACGGGGACGTCGAGCCAGAAGCCGGGCCGCAAGTGGGGGATCTCCACGCTGATCGCGGATGCGGAAATTCTCGAGGATCCGACCACCCGCCGCGTGTGGGTCGAATTCTCGTTCGCGCCGAAGATCAAGAAGAAGCTGCTCGACCCGGTCCAGTACGCGCGTCTGAGCCTGCAGTTCCAGAGCCAGCTGCGCAGCAGCGCGGGTCTCGCGCTGTACGAGATCTGCGTGCGCTACCTGACGAACCCGAGCCACCTGACGATGCGCGAGCCGTGGGAATGGTGGCGGCCGATCCTGTCGGGCACACCCGACACGGAAGCCGGCGACGAAGCGAAGCGCGAGTACAAGTACTTCAAGCGCGACTACCTGCGCCCGGCGATCGCGGAAGTCAACGCGGTCACGAACATCTTCGTCGAGCTGATCGAGCACCGCGAAGGGCGCCGGGTTGCCGAGATCCAGTTCCGCGTGACCGAGCGCAAGCAGCCGATGCTCGCGCTCGACGAACACCCGAACGTGTTCGACAGCACGCTGGTCGACCGGATGGTGAAGCTCGGGATCCCGCTGAAGGAAGCGCAGACGCTCTACGCGGACAGCGAGGAAAACCGGATTCGCGCC
Source organism: Burkholderia sp. 28_3 (assembly GCF_003253915.1). Taxonomy (NCBI): domain Bacteria; kingdom Pseudomonadati; phylum Pseudomonadota; class Betaproteobacteria; order Burkholderiales; family Burkholderiaceae; genus Burkholderia; species Burkholderia sp. 28_3. The sequence continues at coordinate 112,300 of NZ_QKZF01000007.1, read as the reverse complement.
GCACTGCAGATGACCGAGCAGCGGATGCGCAGCACGACGCTCCCGCCGGTGCGCAGCGCGCCGGCGCTGTTCAAGGATGCGCTGAAGAAGGGGTATGCGCCGCCGGTCGAATCGGTCGACGCGCTGCCTGCCGGCACGCCGTCCGCGAAGGTCGCGGCTGCCCAGCCGGACGATCTGAAGGCCCGCTTGCTGAGCGAGTTCGCGGCGTTCCGCCGCAAGGAAGCGAAAGTGCTGTACGAAGAGCAGGGCGACGCGGAGCGCGAAGTGGCGCGCGAGTCGTTCGAATCCGAGGCGTTGCCGACGATGGGCTCGCATCTGCGCGACGACTGGCGCAAGCGCGGCCTCGATTCCAAGCTGGCCGAGACGGCCTTTTTCGACTGGCTGGCGCAGAAGACCTGGGGCGAGCCGACGGACGGCGACCTGCTGTCGTTCACGCTGAACCAGTCGCGGGCCGCTTGAGGCCCGCTCAGGCCCGTTGACGGGCCGCCGCCGGCTCCGCCCCCTGATCGGGCGGGACCGGCGCCCTCAATAGGCCCTGCGGGCCGTTTCCCTCACTCCGACAACAGCATCCGCTCGAGCTGCTCGAGAATCGCGTCGCGCTTGTCCTTCGGGAGGCCGCGCAGGCGCAATTCGATGCGGTCTTCGCCATACGACTTCAGGTCGCCGACCGACTTGCCGCCGAGCTTGATCTCGAGACGCTGCGCATAGCGCTGACGGCCCGCAGGCTTCGGCGTCTCCTGTGCCGCGACGCGACCCTTGACGATGTCCGACACCTGGCGCGTGCTGAGATCGTCCGACACGATCTTGTTGATCAGCCGCAGCGTGGCCTCGGTGCCGCGCGCATTGTGATAGCGGCCGACCTGATACGCCATGTTCGATCCGAAGCGATCGGGGCGTGCGACCATTTCCTGCATGATCGCTTCCGGCAACTTGCCGATCGACAGCGCGACGGCCACCGTCGACTCGTCGAGGCCGAGATGCTCGGAGAGTTCTTTCTGGCTCTGGAAATGCTTGTCGTCGAGGAAGCGGCGCCACACGACAGCGTTGTCGAACACCGTCTGCGAATCGCGCTGAACGTTCAGGTCGTAGCCGAGCTTGTAGCTCTGGATGCCGATCGGCACATCGATCACGATCGCCTTGACCGATTCCTTGTTCGCTTCCTTCAGCGCCCGCACGCGACGCCCGCCATCGCTGACGAAATATGTGCCCGGGTTGTCGTAATCCGGAATCACGTGGATCGCCTGCTGCTGTCCCTGCTTCGCGAGGTTGACCGCGAGTTCGGCAATCGACGATTTCAGATAGAAGTGCCGCGGGTTGAACGGACTGTGCTTGATCGCCTTCAGCGGCAGCTCGATCACCTGCCCGGGTGCATAGCGATTCTCGAGACGCCACGCGCGATATTGCTGCGATTCGTCGATCGACGGATCGATCGTGAATTCCGGAGCAGGCGGCGGTGCGATGTCCTTCTTCGCGGATTTGGTCGGCGCCGGGGTCGGCGTCTCGGACTTGACGATGCCGTCGATCGCATTGAGCCGATCAAGCGCCGTGCGCTTCTCGCTCGTCGTGATATCCGGGCGCGCTTGGAATCCTTTGGCAAATTGGGAGGGTTTCATGTGACTCCTTTGTGCGCATAAAGTCAGGGCAGCATGGCGACGATTTCGTCGGCGCATGCGCGAATTTCGGCGGCGGCCAGCTTGCCGCCACGATCGTTCATCTGCAGCACGGTCTGACCGAGCGCCATCGCCTGCTTGTACGCTTCCCGAGTCGGAATCTGCGTCTTCAGCAGCGGGAAGCCGAGTTCCTCGAGCGCACGCTTGAGCTCACGGGTCAGCATGCGCTTCTCTTCGGTCTTGTTCAGCAGGAAGACCGCGCGGAGGTCTTCGTTCATCACCTGCGCCTGCTGAATCAGTTTGACCAGCCCGACGCTCGACCAGTAGTCGGCCGGCGACGACGACGTTGGGATCACGGCAATCGACGCGGCCAGCAGGACGACACCGGAGACTTTCTCGGTGATCGACGGCGGGCAGTCCACGACGATGATGTCGTAGTCGTTGATGAACTTCTTGATCTCGCGATGGATCTGGCCGTCGGCCTCGGCAAGGTTGACGACCGGAAACGGGATGCCGTTGTCGCTGTCGCCGGATGCGCTCGACCAGTGAACGAGCGTGTTTTGACGGTCTGCGTCGATGACGAGGACGCGCTTCCCTTTTTCATGGAACGCGGCGCCGAGATGCATGGCAATCGTGCTTTTGCCGACGCCACCTTTTTGTTGAGTGACTGCAATGATTTCCGCGGCCAATTTTCACTCCTGTTTTGGTCGTTGGAATTCTACAGGACGATATTTGAATTTCAATGAAATTGTCGTTCGACAACTACGCGTTGGCCATTCGGACGATCGGTTTATGCGCATAAACGAGCGGCGGATGTTCGATGGCTCGTTTGGACGGTGTGGTGAAGAGGAAGCGGCTGATGCCGAGTGATCGATGCGGTGCTCAGGATTACGTCTTCACGGGCGTATCGTCGGGGCCGTTCGTGGCAGAGATATCTCGACGCTCTCCCCTTTCGCGGGACGAGTCGCGTTGCCTGCGAGCCGCGAGTTTGTGCGCATAAAGACTGCGGAGGCCGATCGATGGGCTTCGTCGCTAGAGCGCATGGCATTCACTCGCGAGCGACCGGCGTGAGCTGCGCGTCGTAGTCAGGTGCGTAGATCACGAGGTGCGTCGTTGAATGGACGTGCATGGAGGCAATGTCCTGCCGGGCCGTAGTGTTTATGCGCATAAACCAGAGGCAACGATAGGCCGCGACGAAGCGCCGTTGGCAGAGACTACGCCTGAGTCAGGCGGCAACGACGTCATGTTGGGGACGACGGTCTATCGATATAGCCATCGCGCAGTGCCGTTGCGTGTCGACATACGTCCATGCCACGAGCCACGCTGTACCTCGCCCGGCAATCGCGCGCTTTATGCGCATAAACCTACCCGGCGTGTTCCGCAATCGCATACCCCTTTCGCCACCCGAGACAGCCCTCACGAGACAGCCCTCACGAGACAGCCCTCACGAGACAGCCCTCACGAGACAGCCCTCACGAGACAGCCCTCACGAGACAGCCCTCACGAGACATCGGCTGCGCCGGTCGTCGGCCCCGCGAAGCCACCCGCCCGACTTTATGCGCATAAACAACCACTCTTCGACGCGTCGCCGAACACAGGACACTCCCCTCTCGCGATCACTGCGCATCGCCAAACCGAAACCGCCTCAGCGACCTATCAAGAGGAACCCCACACCGATCTCGATTGCCCCCCATCAGGCCCCTCGATGCAGACTCGCTACAATACAGGCCTCACCCCTCCTGCCTTGAACGATGATCACGATCTACCACAACCCCCGATGCTCGAAATCCCGCGAGACGCTTGCGTTGGTCGAGTCGCTGAATACCGCCGGCGTGCCGCTGAATGTCGTCGAGTACCTGAAGACGCCGCCGACTGTCGAGGAACTGGACACGCTGCACAAGCAGCTCGGCCGCCCGGTCCGCGACATGCTGCGCGACGGTGAGGAGCCGTACAAGGCGTTGAATCTGGCCCGCGCGGATCTGACCGACGCCGAAGCCTACGGAGCGATCGTCGCTCATCCGGTTCTGCTGCAACGCCCCATCGTCGTGTATCGCGGCAAGGCGGCTATCGGTCGCCCGCCCGAGTCGGTGAAGGCGCTGTTCGAATAATTCTTGCCGCGCGTATTTTTCTTATTGCATCAACGCGCTCCAGCCCGGCACGCGCAACGGCAATCCACGCCGACGCGCTCGCCGGGCCGCACCCGCCAGCCACCACCGGAACGATGCGTCGGCAGGCACCGCGACGCCTAGCCCCCACCGGACGATCCATCGTCACCGTCCGGCTCCCGCCCGGCCGCCGCTTTCGCGGCCGTCCGCAACAGCGCGATCTGTCCGCGATAGGCGCGGCATCCGCTGCAGGTCGGCAGATGCACGCGCACCTGCAGGCGCTCGTGCAGCGTCAGACGCCGATCGAGCGCATCCGACAGCAGTCGCGTCACGTCAGTACATTTCCCCGGCAGCATCTTCGGTCGTCAGTCCTTTTTCGCTCAGGCAGGTTCGCAGGCGCGTGCGCGCCCGATACAGCAGCACGCTGCAATGATTCGTCGTCAGCGTCAATTCACTGCAGATGTCCACGATCTCGACATCGAGGAATTCGCGCATCATGAACACGCGTCCGATCTGCTCCGGCAGATGGTCGAGGCACGCCTGGAACAGCGTCCAGAATTGCTGCTGCTGCAACAGCGTTTCGGGCTTCGGCCACGGACGCGGTTTCGCGTGCGCGGCCCAGTGACCGTTGTCCTTGAACAGTTCGCGATCGAGCACGGATTCGCCGTCGAGTTCCGCATCGAGCGCGGTCAGGCTCACCATCCGCTGCCGTGCGCGCAGCACGTCGATCAACTTGTTGCGCAGGATGCCGAACACCCAGGTCTTGTGGGCCGACTGTCCGGCGAAATCGCCGGCATGCGACCACGCGGCGGCCAGCGCTTCCTGCACGGCGTCTTCGGCCGCGTCGGCGTCGCGGAGCTGGAGTCGCGCGAAGCGCAGCAGGTCGCGCCGCAGTTGCGCGAGATAGGTGGGGTCGTCGTATGCGGACGGCATGTCTGGGTGGCAGTGTCTCGAGGCGACCGCGCGTGCGTCACGGAGCGGGCGCGTCGCGGTGCGAGCAGCTTACTGGGCGCGGTGCCGGCCTGCAACGCAATGTTCCGTCACGATTTCACGAAGCCGGTCGCCGCGCTGCGCTATGCTTGCCGAACCCTGTCGCGCGCGTCGACGCCGACACGCGGCGGGCAATCTGTAACGTCAGAACATAACGGTCGAGTTATCCACAATTTCTGTGGAAAACCTTGTGGAAAGTCGGCCGGACGGCCCCGTGGGACGGCTCGCGGGCTGGCTTGCCTATAAACAGACCTTTGTCGCTCATTCGGAAGCAATCGATCCGATTCCTCACTCACCGGAAGGAGAATGCCATGTCCTATCGTATTGCGGTCGTCGTCGGCAGCCTGCGTCGCGCGTCGACGAACCGTGCGCTCGCGCACGCCGTGATCTCGCTCGCCCCCGCCGATTTCTCGTTCGAGTTCGTCGAGATCGGCGAGCTGCCGTTGTACAGCCAGGACTACGACGCGGATTTCCCGGACGTCGCGAAACGCTTCAAGCAGTCGATCGAAGCCGCCGACGCGCTGCTGTTCGTCACGCCCGAGTACAACCGGTCGATTCCGGGCGTATTGAAGAATGCGCTCGACTGGGGTTCGCGCCCGTGGGGTTCCAACTCCTGGTCGGGCAAGCCGGGCGCGGTGCTCGGCACGTCGCCGGGCGCGGTGGGAACCGCGCTCGCGCAGCAGCACCTGCGCAACGTGCTCGCGTACCTCGACGTGAAGACGCTCGGTCAGCCGGAGATGTTCATCAAGCACGATCCGGCGCGCATCGACGACCAGGGGCAGATCGTCAGCGAGGACACGCGCAAGTTCCTGCAAGGCTTCGTCGATCGCTACGCGAGCTGGGTGCGCCTGCTGAAGTCGGCGTGATGTCGCCGGCCTGATCGCCACCCCCGTTCACGCCGCCGGCGCCGGCCCGCCCGCAGCGGGTCACGCGCCGGCGTGGCGTGCGTCGCGCGCTTCGCGGATGCCGAGCAGGATCTCGTCGAGCAGCGCGATGTCGAACGGCTTCGACAGCACGCGGACGTTGACGGTGCGCGTGCGGTCGAGTTCCTCCGCATAACCCGTGACGAGAATCACGGGCAGTTTCCCCGGCCGCTTCTCGATCGCTTCGGCGAGATCGATGCCGTTCAGGCGGCCCGGCATGTGGATGTCCGAAATCACGAGATCGAACGCATCGTTCGCGGCGGCGCCTTCGATCAGGCGCAACGCGTCGTCGGCAGTCGGCGCATAGGTCACGCGATGACCGAGCAGCGACAGCAGCGCCTCCGTGCCGGCCGCGACTTCGCCGTTGTCCTCGACGAGCAGCACGTGCAGGCCGGCGAGCGCGCCGCTCCCCGCATCGTGCGCGACGGCCGCCGGCCGCGCGACGACATCCTCGGCGCGCGCGCGCGGCAGGTACAGACGCACCGAGGTACCCGCGCCGACCGCGCTGTCGATCGTCGCAAGGCCGCCCGAGCGTTCGCAGAACGCGAATACCTGGGGCAGGCCGAGCCCCGTCCCCATCCCCTGCGCCTTCGTCGTGAACAGCGGCTCGAACGCGCGGGCGAGCACGTCGGGCGCCATGCCCGAACCCGTGTCGTCGAGCGAGATCTGCACGAAGTCGCCGGTCAGCGGGAAGCCGTCCTCGCGGCGCAGCGTGACGTTGCGCGCGCCGACCGTGAAGCGTCCGCCGGTCGCCATCGCATCGCGTGCGTTGACCGCGAGGTTGATCACCGCGAGCTCGAGCTCCGCGACGTCCACGCGGATCGGCCAGACGCCCGGCTCGATCGCGACGACCAGCGACGACTTCGACCCGAGCGACGTCTTCAGCAGTTCGCGGCACGTGCCGACCCATTGCCCGACGTCGATCGTCTCGTTGTGCAGTGGCTGCTTGCGCGCGACGCCGAGCAGCTGGCGCGTGAGCGACTGCCCGTTCTTCAGCGCGCGTTCGATCGCGCCGAGCTCCTTGTCGAGATGCTGGACGCCGCGCCGCCGCGCGATCTGCACGTTGCTCGAGATGATCATCAGCAGGTTGTTGAAGTCGTGCGCGACACTGCCGACGAGATTGCCGAGCGCCTGCATCTTGCGCGACTGCCGGTACGCCGATTCGATCGAGCGCCGCATCGACGCTTCGGCCTGCCAGCGGTCCCACGCCTCTTCTTCCGCCTTCAGCCGCTTGAGCGACAGCCAGATCACGGACCACAGCGCGACCGACGGCGCGAACATCGAGAGGAACAGCACGCTCAGGTGTTCGTACCATTCATGCCAGATCGCCGACGTGCGGTACGCGCAGCTCACGTAGACGGGATAGCTGCCGACCTGGCGATACGCGACGATCTCGCTGCTCGCGCCGTCGTGGCGCACGCGCACGACGCCGGCGCGCGGATCGTTGCGCGCATTGCCGAACGTGATCGAGCGATCGGTGTGCGCGAGCGACGGCGGCGGCGGATACGACGCGATCACCGCGCCGTCCGAGCGCGCGAGCGCCATCGTCATCGGCGTGCTCGCGCCGCCGAGCAGGTCGCGGTAGAACGCGTTGAAATACGACGACTTCAGCGCGATCGACACCATGCCGGCGAACGAACCGTCGCTATGGCGCCGCGCGACGCCCGTGTTGAACACGGGGATGTTCTCGAGCTTGAGCGGCCCCATCATCAGCCGCGAGATGTGTTCGATGACCTTGCCGTCGCGAATGCCGGCGAAGTCGTCGCGGTTCGCGATCGACGCGTACGGCGCCGGATAGTAGAGGCTGTTGGCGAGCAGCATCCCGCTCGCGCCGAAGATCGACACGGCCGCCACCTGCGGATAACCGCCGCCGATCGTGTTCAGCGCTTCGTGGATGTCGGATTCCCTGCTGCGCACGGTCGCGTCGTCCATGTCCTGCACGAGGTCGACGATGCGCGCATCGAGCGTTTCGCTCAGGTCGAACACCTTGAGCGCATGCTCCTCGGCGACGCGCACCGTGCGCATCGTCACGTCGCTCGCGGCGGCCTCGCGCGCCTTCAGGTCGTTGTACGCCATCACCACCACGTAGATGCACGGCAGCACGATCGCCGCGACGAGCAGCACGATCAGCGTGACGCGGCGCACCGCGAAGTCGTGCTCCGGTGCGCCGGACGCGTAGCTGCCGTCGTCCTGCCAGTCGTCGGCGGGAGGGGGGGCGGGGGCGCGGGAGTCGGCAGGCCGTTCGGACGTCATCGAGGAAAGCGGGTGAGGCAGAGGTGTCTGCCATCATAAACGAGTTGCGACGGCCCGCCGCGCGGCGCCGTACGGGCGTCATCCCGTCGTATGTGACAGCGGTAAACCGTCAGATTGAAAACGCGACGAATCCGGCAGCGCAAACGTACACAAGGAAAAATTTTGCGTGCTTATCTCGAAAATGGTCGCGGCTGTTTTCGGAATGGCCCGCGATCGGATCGATTCTGTCCGAAATGGTGAAAATGGCGAGTTGCATCGCCTCCGGTTTACTCCGAGAATCGCGCCTTGCTTTCCCTATGACAGATATATGCGCCCGCCGGCGATGCCGCGCGGTGCGTCGCGCGCATCTGCGTCGCGGCGCCCGTGCGCGGCCGCAAGGCGGTTGCCCGCGCCCGAAACGCATGGCACTAAAGAAGTGCGCCGCGCGGTCGTTAACGCGAGAGAGACCATTCCGTATACCGCATCGCCCCATGCCTTTGCCGATTGTAATTGCCGACGATTCGCTGCTCGCTCGCAAACTTCTGACAAAGGCGCTGCCGGGAGACTGGGACGTTGACGTCGCGTATGCGGCGAATGGTCGCGAGGCCTTGGCGCTCTATCGTGACGGCAAAGCTTCCGTGATGTTTCTGGACCTGACGATGCCCGACATGAGCGGATATCAGGTCCTGGAAACACTGCGCCACGAAGATCTGAACACGTTCGTGATCGTGGTATCCGCCGATATCCAGCCGCAGGCGCAAGCACGCGTGCGTGAATTGGGCGCGATCGCATTCGTTGCCAAGCCCGTGACGTCGGAGGCATTGCTGCCCATTCTCAAGGAGTATGGGTTGTATGCCTGAATCGGTGTTCACGGCGGAGCAACGCGACGCGTTGCAGGAGATCGCCAACCTTGCAATGGGCCGCGCCGCCGCGCGGCTGGCGTTGCTGCTCGGGCATTTCATCGAGCTGTCGGTGCCGCGCGTGCGCGTCGTGAAAGCGGCCGACGCGGGCGACGCGCTGCGCGAGATGACGGGCATCCACGACAACGTGACCGCCGTGCGCCAGGGCTTCCGTTCCGACATCAAGGGCGAGGCGATCGTGCTGTGCCGCACGGCGGGCGTCGCGCGGCTCATGTCGGTCGTCGACCGCACGTTCGGCGACGGCGTGTACGGCGGGATGGCGACGCCGGACGAGCTCGTGTTCGACGTCGCCAATGTGCTGATGGGCGCGTGCGTCGCGTCGATCCTCGACGAACTCGGCCGCAAGCCCGTGTTCTTTCCGCCGGGGCTGCTCGGCGCGAACGTGTCGTTCGACGACGTGTTCCAGCCGAACGAACTCGGGTGGAGCGTCGCGCTGCTGCTGGAGGTGAACTTCGGGCTCGAGGACCACACGTTCCGCGCGCATTTCGTGATGCTGATGGCCGAGGATTCGATCCGGCTGATGGGCGACGCGCTCGACGCGTTGCTGTCCGCGCTATGACGGCCGCCGCCCCGTCGCTGAGCGACCTCGTGATCGAGCGGGTCGGCTTCGGCCTGTTCGTGCTCGACCGTTCGATGACCGTCCTGATGTGGAATCGCTTCATGCAGGACCACAGCGGTATCCCGGCCGCCGACGTGATCGGCCGCAACCTGTTCGACTGCTTTCCGGACCTGCCGCACGCGTGGCTGTCGCGCAAGCTCGAGAGCGTGTTCCAGCTCGGCAGCTTCGCGTTCAGCTCGTGGGAGCAGCGGCCCTACCTGTTTCGCTTCGAGCACGACCGGCCGATCACGGGCGGCGTCGACTACATGCAGCAGGACTGCACGTTCATGCCGCTCACGCGCGGCCGCGACGTCGAGGCCGTGTGCGTGACGATCTCGGACGTCACGCATGTGAGCGTGATGCAACGGGAGCGCGAGGAAGCGGTCGCGAAGCTGCGCGAACACGCGAATCGCGACGGGCTGACCGGCATCGCGAACCGGCGCTTCTTCGAGGCGCGGCTCGGCGACGAATTCGCGCGCTGGCAGCGCTACGGCGGCGACCTGTCGGTGCTGCTGTTCGATCTCGACCACTTCAAGACGATCAACGACCGCTTCGGGCATGCGGCGGGCGACGCCGTGCTGCGCGAAACCGCGCGCCGCGTCGCGTCGATCGTGCGCGGACAGGATACGTTCGGCCGGTTCGGCGGCGAGGAATTCGCGCTGCTGCTGCCGTGCACGAATCTCGACGAGGCGATGCGGGTGGCCGACAAGGTGCGCGACGCGATCGGCAGCCTGCCGGTCGACGCCGAGGGCGTCAGCGTGCCGGTCACGGCGAGCGTCGGCGGCGCGTGCGCGAAAGCCGGCGCGCTGACCTGCGACGTGCTCGTCAACGAGGCCGACGCCGCGCTCTATCGCGCGAAGCGGCTCGGGCGCGATCGGTCGGTCGCGTACGCGTGACCGGCCGCGCCCGCCCTGCTCAACCCTTCGCGATGTCGGCGAGCACGCCGGCCAGCACGGCCGGCTGCGACACGAACGGCGAGTGGCTGCTGTCGAGCTGGTGTACGTGGGTCGGGTTGCCGGGTGCGAACGCGTCGGCTTCGTCGATGAAGCGCTGCTGCAGCGCGGGCAGGATCACGCGATCCTGCAGGCACTTGATGTAGTGACGGTCGAGCGCGCCCCAACGGGCGGCGGTCGTCGGAATCGCGGTCGCGAACGGCGCGGCCGGCACGTCGCAGCTCATCAGGTTCGCGACCGCATCGAAATCGGCCTGCGGCACGTCTTCGTACAGCGCGCGCTTCATCAGTTCGCGATATGCGGTGTCGCCGCTGTGCGGATCGACGCGCAGCGCACCGGCCACACGCGGGCTCGCGAGCATCAGCGGGCCGAGCAGCTCGCCCTGGTTTTCCGGCGCGCGCACGTAGTCGAGGCCCGGCACGCCCGACGCGGGCATGAACGCCGCGAGATAGACGATCTTCGCGATCTTCTCCGGCGCGCGTTCGGCGGCCGCCGTGATCGCGAGGCCGCCCATGCTGTGCCCGACCAGCACGACCTTGCCGCGGCCGAGCGCGTACGCGTCGTCGACGGCCTGCATCACCTGCGTCGCGTATTCGTCGAGCGTGGTGTTCGCGACCGGCGACGGCTCGGCGCCGAACGCGTCCTGGTCGAGCGGCCGGGCGAGATACGACGCGGGAAAGCGGGCATGGATGCCGTGCGCGGGCAGGTCGCGCGCGATCGACAGGTAACCGCGCGCGGCCAGCGCGGCCGCGACGTGGGCGTAGCACCACGCGCCATGCCACGCGCCGTGCACGAGCACGAAAACGGGATGATCGGCCTGCGGGGTGGCGGTGTCGTGCGTCTCCATGGTGTCCGTATTTTTTGCGGGAAAGGTGTCATCTTAGACGAACCGGCCGGCATCGAGACGCGATCGCGCGGCGCGTTTCGATGCCGGCAACGATCCGTCCCTTTGTGTCGCGCAGGCCACATTTCGTCGGGATCCGATTTGAATTTGTGCCGAAGCGCGCTAATTTGTTGCTTTACCTGCGATTGCGCCCCATGAACGTCGACTATCTCTTCTATCGGAAGCCGAACAAACCCGGCCCCTATTCGCTCGACGACCTGGGCGACATCGCGCCGCCGATCGGCCCGGGCGACGTGGTGCGGGCGGGCATCGCGCGCGTGTTCGAGCAGATCGACTGGCAGGAATCGCCCGACGTGCCGGGCGCGTGGTTCGGCACCGGCGGCGCGGTTTTCCAGTTCACCGCCGAGCCCGACGGCCGCGTGACGAGCTTCATGGGCTCGCGCCTCGAGCGCCGCTCGATGCTGCAGCTCACGCGCGAAATGGGACTCATCGCGCTCGATCTGCAGCGCGACATCGTCTACGGCTGACGCACCGCGCGGCGCCGGTTCGCCCAGGCCGGCTGTGCGGGCCTCCCGACAGCGCTGAACGCCCCGCCAGACAGGGCGCGTGTCCGCCATCGAACTTCAAAGATTGCTATACTTTCGGCCAATTCCGGCTTCCGGCCGGTAATTTGTGCCTGTCTGCGTCGATCGTTCGCATATCTCGCACGCATTCGACGCCCTGACCATCCCAGCCGGGCATGGCTTCTTCAATCGCCCCGCGTGGGTGTCTCCGTGGAGCTCGTCTTGGCCGTTTCCCATTCCGTCGTGGACGAACAAGAAACCGACGCCGCTGCCGTCACATCGGGCAGTTCTTTCTATCTGGCGATGCGCATCCTGCCGGCCGTGCAGCGCGATGCGATGTTCCAGGTCTATGCGTTTTGCCGCGCGGTCGACGACATCGCCGACAGCGACCTGCCGCGCGCCGAGCGCAACGCGGGCCTCGATCGCTGGCGCGCGGACATCGACGCATGCTTCGCCGGCCGCCCGCCGCGCCACCTGGCCGCGCTCGATCGCGAGATCCGCGCGTTCAACCTGCAGCGCGACGATTTCCACGCGATGATCGACGGGATGGCGATGGACGCGGCGGAAGACATCTGCGCGCCCGACGAGCCGACGCTCGACCTCTTCTGCGACCGCGTCGCGAGCGCGGCCGGCCGGCTGTCGGTGAGGATTTTCGGGATGCCGGAAGCCGAAGGGATCACGCTGTCGCACCACCTCGGCCGCGCGCTGCAACTGACGAACATCCTGCGCGACATCGACGACGACGCGGCGATCAACCGCTGCTACCTGCCGCGCGAACTGCTCGCGCGCGAAGGCATCGCGATCACCGATCCGGCGACGATCGTGCGCGATCCGGCGCTGCCGCGCGTGTGCGCGACGCTCGTCGAGCGCGCGCTCGAGCATTTCCGCCAGGCCGACGCGGTGATGGATACCTGCCCGCGTGCGCAGGTGAAGGCGCCGCGCATCATGTCGGGCGCGTATCGCTGCATTCTCGAGGCCGCGATCGCACGCGGCTTTGCCGCGCCGCGCGCCCCGCTGCGCAAGCCGAAGGCGCGCATGCTGATGATCGCCGCGCGCTACGCGCTGTTCTGAGTCGACCGACGCGATGCCCAGAACCGTCCATGTGATCGGCGCAGGACTCGCGGGCTTGTCGGCCGCGGTCGAGCTGCAACGGCGCGGGCGGCGCATCGTGCTGCACGATGCGCATGCGCACGCCGGCGGCCGCTGCCGGTCGTGGTTCGACGGGACGCTGAACACGACGCTCGACAGCGGGCTGCACACGGTTTTCGCGGGGCAGCCGGCGACGCAGCGCTACCTGCGCGCGATCGGCGCGGCCGATCAGCTCGCCGGGCCCGCGCTGGCTGAATTCCCGGTGATGGACATCGCGTCGCAACAGCGCTGGACGCTGCGCTTCGGCAACGGCCGCTGGCCGTCGTGGCTGTTCGATGCCGCGTCGCGCGCGCCGGGCACGACGCCGCTCGACTACCTCGCGCTTGCGCCGCTCGCGCTCGCCCGCACGGGCCGCTCGCTCGCGCAGACGATGCGATGCGACGGCGTGCTGTGGGATCGCTGGCTGCGGCCGTACTTCCTCGGGGTACTGAATATCGAGCCGCGCCACGCGAGCGCCGAGCTCGCGCGCGCCGCGCTGTGCGGCACGTTCGCCGCGGGCGGCCCCGGTTGCCGTCCGCGCGTCGCGCGCCGCGGGCTCGGCAGCGCGTTCGTCGAACCGGCGCTGCGGATGCTGCAGTACGGCGGCGCGCAGATTCGCCTGAATTCGCGGCTCGACGCGTTCGAGTTCGGCGCGCACGGCAATGCGGTCGATGCGGTGTCGATCGGCGGCGAGCGCATCGATCTCGCGCCGGGCGACGCGGTCGTGCTGGCCGTGCCGCCCGAGGTCGCGCAGCCGCTCGTGCCGGAACTCGCCGCGCCCGACACGTTCAGCGCGGTCGTGACCGCGTATTTCGCGGTCGAAGCGTCGGCCGGCCATCCGCTGCAGACGACCGTCGTCAACGGCGTCGTCGATGCGGTGCGGAGCGGCGACGGCCAGCTCGCGGCGACGATCCGCGATGCGGGCCGCTGGCTCGACATGCCGCGCGACACGCTCGCGCGGCGCATCTGGGAAGACGTCGCGCGCGTGACCGGCGCGAACCCGGAAACCATCCCCGCGTGGCAGCTCGTCGTCGAGCCGCGCGCGGGCTTTGCGGCGGTGCCGTCGCAGGAAATGAAACGTCCGGCCGTGCGTACGCGCTGGACCAATCTTGTACTGGCGGGCGACTGGATTGCCACCGGCTTGCCCGCCACGATCGAGGGCGCGATCCGTTCCGGCCAGCTGGCCGCGGACGTGCTCCAGACGCAATAAAGAGAGGGACCGATGAACGATCTCACCGAAATGGCTACCTTGTCCGCCGGCGCCGTGCCGGCCGGCGTCGACGCGGCCGTCGCGCGGGCGACCGACGCGCTGCTGGCCGCGCAGCAAGCGGACGGCCACTGGGTCTACGAACTCGAGGCGGATTCGACGATTCCCGCCGAATACGTGCTGCTCGTCCACTATCTTGGCGAGACGCCGAACCTCGAGCTCGAACAGAAGATCGGCAAGTATCTGCGCCGCATCCAGCAGGCCGACGGCGGCTGGCCGCTGTTCACCGACGGTGCGCCGAACATCAGCGCGAGCGTGAAGGCCTACTTCGCGCTGAAGGTGATCGGCGACGACGAGAATGCCGAGCACATGCAGCGCGCGCGCCGCGCGATCCACGCGATGGGCGGCGCCGAGATGTCGAACGTGTTCACGCGCATCCAGCTCGCGCTGTACGGTGCGATTCCGTGGCGCGCGGTGCCGATGATGCCGGTCGAGATCATGCTGCTGCCGCAGTGGTTCCCGTTCCACCTGTCGAAGGTGTCGTACTGGGCGCGCACCGTGATCGTGCCGCTGCTCGTGCTGAACGCGAAGCGACCGCTTGCGAAGAACCCGCGCGGCGTGCGCATCGACGAGCTGTTCATCGACCCGCCGGTCAACGCCGGGCTGCTGCCGCGCCAGGGGCATCAGAGCCCGGGCTGGTTCGCGTTCTTCCGCGTGGTCGACCATGCGCTGCGCGCGGTCGACGGGCTGTTCCCGAGCTACACGCGCGAACGCGCGATCCGCCAGGCCGTGTCGTTCGTCGACGAGCGCCTGAACGGCGAGGACGGCCTCGGTGCGATCTATCCGGCGATGGCCAACTCGGTGATGATGTACGCCGCGCTCGGCTATGCGGAAGATCATCCGAACCGCGCGATCGCGCGCAAGTCGGTCGAGAAGCTGCTCGTCGTGCACGACGATGAAGCGTATTGCCAGCCGTGCCTGTCGCCGGTGTGGGACACGTCGCTCGCCGCGCATGCGCTGCTCGAAACCGGCGATGCGCGTGCGCAGGAAGCCGTGCTGCGCGGCCTCGAATGGCTGCGCCCGCTGCAGATCCTCGACGTGCGCGGCGACTGGATCTCGCGCCGCCCGAACGTGCGGCCCGGCGGCTGGGCGTTCCAGTACGCGAACGCGCACTACCCGGACGTCGACGATACGGCCGTGGTCGTGATGGCGATGGATCGCGCGCAAAAGCTCACGCAATCGGACACGTATCGCGAATCGATGGCGCGGGCGCGCGAATGGGTCGTCGGCATGCAGAGCAGCGACGGCGGCTGGGGCGCGTTCGAACCGGAAAACACGCAGTACTACCTGAACAACATTCCGTTCTCCGATCACGGCGCGCTGCTCGATCCGCCGACGGCCGACGTGTCGGGGCGCTGCCTGTCGATGCTGTCGCAGCTCGGCGAGACGCCGCTGAACAGCGAGCCGGCCCGCCGCGCGCTGGACTACATGCTGAAGGAACAGGAGCCGGACGGCAGCTGGTACGGCCGCTGGGGGATGAACTACGTGTACGGTACGTGGACCGCGCTGTGCTCGCTGAACGCGGCCGGCCTGACGCCGGACGACCCGCGCATGAAGCGCGGTGCGCAGTGGCTGCTGTCGATCCAGAACAAGGACGGCGGCTGGGGCGAGGACGGCGACAGCTACAAGCTGAACTACCGCGGTTACGAGCAGGCGCCGAGCACGGCGTCGCAGACGGCCTGGGCGCTGCTCGGCCTGATGGCGGCCGGCGAAGTGAACAACCCGGCCGTGGCGCGCGGCGTCGACTACCTGGTTGCCCAGCAGAACGAAGAAGGCCTGTGGGACGAGACGCGCTTCACCGCGACGGGCTTCCCGCGCGTGTTCTACTTGCGCTACCACGGCTATCGCAAGTTCTTCCCGCTGTGGGCGCTCGCGCGCTACCGCAACCTGAAGCGCGCGAACGCGACGCGCGTGACGGTCGGGATGTAACGCGTGGCGACGACGCAGCACAACGGCGCATTGCCCGTCATCGCGGTGACGGGGATGGCGTTCGAGGCGCGCATCGCACGCGGTGACGGCGTCGAGGCGGTGTTCGCCGCGCGGGCCGACCGGCTCGAGCGCGCGCTCGCCGATGCGACCGCGCACGGTTGCGCGGGTATCGTGAGCTTTGGCACGGCGGGCGGCCTCGCGCCCGATCTCGCGCCCGGTGCGCTCGTGATCGCGAACGCGATCGACGGGCCGTTCGGCCGCGTGGAGACCGATGCGGGCTGGAGCGCGCGGCTCGTCGCCGCGCTGCAAGACACGCCGGTGTGGGCGCGCGTCACGCGCGGCACGATGGCGGCCGTCGGCGCGCCGGTCGTCAGCGAACAGGACAAGGCGTCGCTGCATCACGCGAAGGGCGCGCTGGCCGTCGACATGGAGTCGCACATCGCGGCGGCCTTCGCGGCCGCGCGCGGCGTGCCGTTCGCGGTGTGCCGCGCGATCGTCGATCCGGCGTGGCGCACGCTGCCGCGTGCGGCGACGGCCGGCCTGCGCGACGACGGCAGCACGGCGATCCTGCCGATCCTGCGCGAACTGCTGAAGCAGCCGTCGCAGCTCGGCCCGCTGCTGCAGGTCGCCAGCGATGCGCGCGCGGCGCGCACGACGCTGATCCAGGCCCGGCACGCGTTCGAGCGGGCGGGCGCGATGCGGATCGTTTGAGCGGCGCGCGCCGCTTTTTCTCCCCTCTTCGCGTTTTGCGCGGACAAAAAAAGCGCGCTGCATGATGCAGCGCGCTTTGTTCTTGCGCGGTCGCCGTGGTGGCGTTACTGCGCGGCCGGATTGCTCGCGGGCAGCGTCGGCATCGCCGGCGCGATCGGCGCGCCGTTGGCGGCCGGCGCCGTCGTGGCGCCCGACGATGCCGGGACCGATGCAGCCGCCGGCGCGCTCGCGGGCATCGCACTATCCGCACCCGGATCGTCGTACTGCGGCAATCCCGGCGCGGCCGGTGCGTTGTTCGGCGTGGCGCCCGATGCGCCGCCCGACTCGCCCGGATCCTCGTAGTTCGGCAAGCCGCCCGGCATGGTCGGCGTAGCCGCCGGCACCGCACCGGCTTCACCCGGCTCCGCGTAGTTCGGCGCCGCGGCCGATGCCGACTGGCCGTGGTACGTGAGCGACTTGCGCTGCTGCAGGTACGCGTCGCGCACGAACGAATACGGATCGAGCGCGGCCTGCTTCAGCAGGTCGGTCGCGCCGAGCAGGTCCGAACGCGCGCTGATGAACTGCGCGATGTACATCGGATTGCGCGCGGCCGGCTCGATGTAGTTCAGCAGGTTGAAGCGCACGTCCACCGCGCGGCCGACGCCGTCGCGGATCGTGCTCGGCCCGAACACGGGCAGCACGAGATACGGGCCGGACGGCATGCCCCAGCGCGCCATCGTCAGTCCGAAATCCTGGTGATGCTTCGGCAGCCCGGCCGGCGTCGCGATGTCGATCAGGCCGGCGACGCCGAACACCGAGTTCATCGCCACGCGCATCAGATCCTGCGTCGCATCGGTGATGCGCAACTGCAGCAGGTTGT
Organism: Burkholderia sp. 28_3; assembly: GCF_003253915.1. NCBI lineage: Bacteria > Pseudomonadati > Pseudomonadota > Betaproteobacteria > Burkholderiales > Burkholderiaceae > Burkholderia > Burkholderia sp. 28_3. The sequence goes on along the minus strand of NZ_QKZF01000007.1, from coordinate 94,668 downwards.
TCGCCATGTTGCCGAGATCGCCGAGGTTCGAGAAGAAGTTGCTGATCGCGGTGCGTACCGGCGTCGGCGTGACTTTCTGGTAGCCCTTCGCGATCGGCTGGGCGATGTTCGTGTCGACCGTGTCGTTGAACTTGTACATCGCCCGGTTCATCGGCTCGAGCGGGTCGTTGGGATTGCGGTTCGGTCCCGTCGCGCAGCCGGTCAGCATCGCGCTGGCGGCGACGGTCGCCGCAATGATTCGCACCTTATTCATTGATTCCTTGCGATTGGTTCTTGGCGCGTTTGACGCGCGGTTTGCCCATCAGGACGGGCTGGAACACCACGGCGCCGATCAGCGTACAGGTCAGGGCCAGCGCGAGCAGCTTGCCCATGCTCGACGTGCCCGGATGATGCGACAGCCACAGGCTGCCGAAGGCGGTCGCCGTCGTCGCGGCGCTGAACAGCACGGCATGCGTGAGGCTCGAATGCAGCAGCCCCGTCTGTCCCGCGCGCCACGCCATCACGAAATACACCTTGAACGCGACGCCGACGCCGAGCATCAGCGGCAGCGCGATGATGTTCGCGAAGTTCAGCGACATGCCGAGCACGACGCACATCTCGAGCGTCACGATGCCCGACACGAGCAGCGGCACCAGCGTGCGCAGCACGTCGCCGAAGCGGCGCAACGTGACCCACAGCAGGATCGTGATCGAGATGATCGACCACAGCGCCGCATGCAGGAACGCGTTGATGATCGTGTCGGCCGAATGCAGGATCGAGATCGGCCCGCCGGTCGCGCCCGGTTCCGCGGCCTTCACGGCCTTGGCGAAACGGCGCAGCATCGTGTCGTCGTTCGGGTCGACGCCCTTCGGCACCTTCGGCGAGATCTGCACGAGCGCGTGGCCGTCCGGCGCGACCCAGTCGCGCACGACTTGCGGCGGCAGCGATTCGCGCGTGATGTCCTGCGGCTGCAGCAGCGAAGCGAGCTGGTCGAGCGCGATGCGTAGCGTATCGGAGAACGCGCGTTCGGCACGGTCGCGCGTCGCGCTGTCGGCGGCGGCGAGCTTCGCGAGCGACGCGGACAGGTGCTGCGCGGCGGCGGCGCCCGGGCCGGGGTGATCTTCGGCTGCATAGCTCAGCAGATCCGACACGCGCTTGAGCGCGGCCACGCGTTGCGCGTCGGTCGCGGGCGGCGCGGCCGGCTGCGTCAGCGCGGGCAGCAGCTCGCTCGCGGCCGCGGCGATCGCCGCGCGCTTGGCCGGCTGGTCGGCGGGGATGAAGGTCGACAGCGTGGTCGTGCGGCCGACTTCGGGCAGCGCGTCGAGGCGCTTCGCGGCCGCATCGGCTTGCGCGAGCGACGGCGCGAGCAGCGTGACGTCGTTGACGGCGGCTTCCGGCGAATCCTTCAGCGCGAGCAGCGTCGCCATCGATTCGCTGTTCGGATCTTTCAGGTGCAGCGGGTTGAAGTCGAAATGCAGGAACGCGAGCAGTGGCAGCGCGCCGATCACGACCGCGAGCGTGCCGATCAGGATCGGCTTGCGGTGGCGATCGAGGTAATCGTCGACCGGCGCGAGCCACGGAAAGCCCGGCGTCTTCGATTCGCCCGGCGGCGCGAACAGGCGCAGCAGCGCGGGCAGCAGCGTGAGCGTGGTCAGCAGCGCGACGAACATCCCGACGCCCGCGATCAGCCCGAGCTCGGACACGCCGCGATACGCGGTGGGGATGAACGAGAAGAAGCTCGCCGCGACGGCCGCGGTGGCCAGCGCGAGCGGCATGCCCATCGAGTGCGCGGCGCCGATCAGCGCGTGATCGATGCGCGAATCGCGGAAGCGTTCCTCGCGGTACTTCACGCCGTACTGGATCGAGAAATCGACGCCGAGGCCGACGAACAGCACCATGAACGCGACCGAGATCATGTTCAGCGAGCCGACCATCGCGAGGCCGAGTGCGGCCGTCACGACGAGGCCGACGAACAGCGTGACGAGCACCGAGCCGATCATCCGCTTCGAGCGCAGCGCGAGCCACAGGATCACGAGCACGGCGAGCAGCGTGAGCACGCCGTTGAGCGCGGCGCCGTCTTCGACCGACGCGAATTCATCGTCGGCGAGCGGCTGTTCGCCGGTCAGGCGCACGGCCGCGCCGTAGCGCTTCTCGAGGTCGAGCGACCGGGCCGCGTCGCGGATCACCTGGCTCGTCGCCGCGCCGGCCTTCAGCGCGCCGTAGTTGACCACCGGCTGCACGGTGACGAACGCGCGCGCGGGCTGCCGCGCGGCATCGTTGTCGACCAGCGCGCGCCACGAGAACGCGGCCGGCTTGCCGGCCAGCACGTCGTCGACCGTCGCGGCGCTGCGCGCGAGCAGCTTCGCCATCGCGGGCAGCTTCACCTGGCCGGTCAGGAGCGGCTGGCCGAGCGTGGTGGACAGCGTGGTGGCGAGCCCGGTGAGGCTCGGGTTCTTCGCGAGTTCGTTGACGAGCGGGCGCGCGCTCGCGAGCTGCGCGGTCGTATCGGTGACGTCCTGCGGCGACAGGAACAGCAGCCCGTTGTGCTCGAAGAACGGTCCGCCGCCCGGCTCGGCGACGGGGCCGATGCGGCCGGCGGCGGCGTCCTTCTGCAGCGCTTCGGTCAGCGCGTGCGCGGCGGCCGTCGCGAATTCGGGCGCGGGCGCCTCGACGACCGCGAGGATCGTGCCGTTGCGTTGCGGGAACGCCTTGTCGACGGCTTGCCCGAGCGCGGCCCATTGCGGCTCCGCATCGACGAGCTTGCTGATGTCGGTGTTGATCTTGAAATGCTGCGCGACGTAGACGCCGCTGAAGGCGGCGATGACGAGCGACAGGACGACGACCCAGACGGGGCGGCGCACCGACCACGCAACGAGTCGGACGATGAGAGATGTCACCATGTGGCGGTGGGGAGCGGCTGGCAAGGGCAAAGTAGCCAAGTATACCGGCGCGGGGCGGCGACGGTCGTGACGTTGGGGAGATTCGGGGCGGGAAGGATATTTGCTCGCGACGTTGGAATCGGATCGCGCGGCCGGTCCATTTGTATGGGGATATTTACATAATCGACGCGGCGCTGCGCCGCCACGCCGCCGCGCCGCCTGTGACAAACGGCGCTGAAAGGTAACAGTCGGTCACCGGGCGGCAGCGGGGCGTCAGGCCCGGTATACTTTGCTCCACCGGCCGATGCAAAGAGCCGGCCGTTTTTTCCCATCGAGTGCGAAATTCGTATGAAACGTCATCTGTTTGCTTTCGTCGCGGCGGCCGCCGTGTCGGTTTCCGCTTTCGCGCAGAGCGCGCCGGTCGATATCGTCCGCACGGCGGTCGAGGGCACCGTCAACGCGATGAAGGCCGATCCGGCCGCGCGCGGCGGTGACATGGCGAAGGTCACGCAGGTCGTCGAGCAGCGCTTCCTGCCCGCGACCAACTTCGAGCGCACGACCCGCATCGCGGTCGGCGACGCGTGGAAGCAGGCCACGCCGCAACAGCAGCAGGAGCTGTACAAGCAGTTCCGGTTGCTGATGACGCGCACCTATGCCGCGTCGCTCGCGCAGCTCGGCGGCCAGGACGCGAAGTTCTCGTTCAAGGCCGGCGGCGCGTCGGGCGCCGATGCGCTGGTGCAGTCGACGGTGACGACGCCGGGCGACAGCCAGTCGGTCGGCTATCGTCTCGGCAAGGTCGGCAACGACTGGAAGATCTACGACATCGACATGTCGGGTGCGTGGCTGATCCAGGTCTACCAGGGCCAGTTCAAGAGCCAGCTCGCGACGGGCGGGATCGACGGCCTGATCGCGTATCTGCAGAAGCACAATTCGCGGACCAACTGACGACCGCTGCAAGGCTGCGGTCTGGATGGACGAAGGGCGCCCCCGGGCGCCCTTTTTTCATCGCGGCGCGTCGGCCGCGCGTCATGCGCCGACGCCGAGCATCCGCAGGCAATCGTCGACCACCGCATCGACGAACGCGGCGCGATCCGTTTGCGGCGCCGCGATGATGTGATCGGTCGCGCCGTGCACACCGGCATAGATCAGCAGCGCGGTGACCTGCGGGTGCGCGAGCCGCCACGTGCCGGCCCGGGCGCCGCCGTCGAGAATCGCGCCGAGCTGCTCGAGGATCGCGTTCTTGTCGGCATTCTCGCGATCGTGGTGGTGATGGTTCGTGTAGACGATGTCGTGCGTGCGATAGGTTGCGGCGTAGATGTCGATGCTGGCGCGGATCCATGCGCGCAGGCGCGCGAGCCAGTCGTCGGCGTCGCACGCGTCCACCGCCTGCTGCAACTGGTCGAGGAACGATGCGGTGTAGCGCTGCGCGAGCGCCGCGAGCATGTCGGTCTTCGATTCGAAGTAGTGATAGAACGTGCCCTTCGCGACCTGCGCGTGCTCGACGATCTCGCTGATGGTGGTCGCTTCGACGCCCTGCGCGAGGAACAGCGTCTCGGCCGCGGCCATCAGTTCATCGAGGCGGACTTCCGCCGGCTTCGTGCGCGGCTTGCCCGCCGGCGCGTCGTCTTTCACTGTCCTGATCCCTGCCTTGGTCCTGTCCGTCATCGCGCGGCTCGACGCCCGTTCATGCAAAGCCCGCAGTTTAGGCCAGCGCCCCCGTTTACGGCCAACATGATCCATTGACCGACGGTCAGTCGATATATAAGATGAGAATCATTCTCATCAATGGGCCCGTCGCGGGTCGACCGCCATGTCTCGCTACCGTCGCGCCGCACTCGTCCTGGCCGCCTGTCTCGGCACCTTTCTCGCCACGCTCGACATCAGCATCGTCAACGTCGCGTTGCCGACGCTGCAGACGGCGCTCGATACCGATATCGGCGGCCTGCAGTGGGTCGTCAATGCGTACGCGCTCGCGCTGTCCGCGTTCATGCTGTCGGCCGGCCCGCTCGGCGACCGCTACGGTCACAAGCGCGTGTGGCTCGCGAGCGTGATCCTGTTCACGGCCGGTTCGATCGTCTGTGCGTGCGCGGGCCGGATCGGGCCGCTGCTGGCCGGCCGCGCGATCCAGGGGCTCGCCGGCGCGTTGCTGATTCCCGGCGCGATGCCGATCCTCACGCATGCGTTTCCCGATGCGCGCGAACGCGCCCGCGTGATCGGTGGCTGGTCGGCGTTCAGTGCGCTCGCGCTGATCCTCGGGCCGCTGCTGGGCGGCCTGCTCGTCGAGCATGGCGGATGGCAGGACATCTTCCTCGTCAACGTGCCGATCGGCATCGTGGCCGTGCTGCTCGGAGCCTGGGGCATTCCGGAGCGCCGGCATCCGGCGCATGCGGCGTTCGATCCGTTCGGGCAGGCGCTGAGCGTGGTGTGGCTCGGGTTGCTGACCTACGGGCTGATCGGGATCGGCCAAGCCGGTGTGTCGCAGGTGAAGGTGCTGGCGCCGCTGGCGGGCGCCGCGGTGGCGTTCGTCGTCTTCGTCCGGGTCGAAACGCGGGTCGAGCGGCCGCTGCTGCCGGTGTGGCTGTTTCGCGACCGGCGGCTGGTGCGCGCGAATCTCGCGTCGTTCGTGCTCGGGTTCTCCGGGTACAGCAGCCTGTTCTTCCTGTCGCTGTTCCTGCAGCAGGCGCAGGGTCGTGCGCCCGCCGCGGCCGGCTGGCAACTGATGCCGCAGTTCGTGATGACGGCGATCACGTCGATGCTGTTCGGGCGCATCGCGGCACGCATGCCGCTGCATACGCTGATGGTGGCCGGGTACGGGCTGATCGGCACGATGCTCGCGATCATGGCCGGCTTCGGTGCGACAACCCCCTACGCGGCGGTCGGCGTGGTGCTGGCGCTGCTCGGCGTCGGCATGGGGCTCGCGGTGCCGGCGACCGGCATGACCGTGATGGAACTGGCGCCGGCCGAGCGCGCGGGCATGGCGTCGGCGACGATGAACGCATTGCGCCAGACCGGGATGAGCCTGGGCATCGCGGTGCTCGGCAGCATGATGAGCGTCGGCGCGTTGCACCGGATGACGGCCGCGATGCACGCGGCGGGCGGTGCGCACGCGGATACGCTTGCGCGGCAGGCCGTGATGGAGCACGTGCTCGCGGCCGGGCGGCCCGACATGCTCGGCGCGTATCGGGATGCGATGGCGCACGGGTTTTCGCTCGCGATCCTGTGTTCCGGAATCCTCAGTATGGTGATCGCGCTGATGTTGACGATGCGACGTGAAAAGGCGCAGCAAGCGGCCGTGTCGTGCGTGACGTCTTCACGGCCGGAGCCGGAATGAGAAGGCGCGCGGGCGGGTCGCGGCGGATCGGTTCGACAGGCGTGCCTACCGCCGCCGATGCTCGACCGCGAACTTGATCAGCTCGGCCTGCCCTTCGATCTCCAGCTTGCGCTTCAGGTTGAGCCGGTGCGTCTCGACCGTGCGCACCGACAGCCCCGTCTGTTGCGCGATCTGCTTGCTCGACAGCCCCTCGGCCAGCGCGTCGAGGATGTCGCGCTCGCGCGGCGTCAACCGGTCCAGCGGCGACGCGGTCGCGCTCGCCTGGATCATGCGCGCGGCCAGCCCTTCGCTGAAGAACGTCTGCCCGGCCAGCACGGCGCCGATCGCGCGGACGATCTCGCTCGCGGGCGAATCCTTCAGCAGATAGCCGCTCGCGCCGGCACGCACCGCCTGCGTCACGTACTCGATGTTGTCGTGCATCGACAGCATCAGCACGCGAATGCCCGGAAAGCGCTCGTGGAATACGCCGGCGAGCGTGATGCCGTTCATGCCGTTCATGCCGACGTCCATCAGCGCGAGATCGGGTTCGAGCGACGCGGCGAGCGCGAGCGCCTCGTCCGCGTTGCCGGCCTCGCCGACCACCGACAGATCGGCCGCTTCGAGCCGCATCCGCAAGCCGTCGCGTACGAGCGGGTGGTCGTCGACGAGCAGCAGTCGGGCGGCGGGCCGGGCGGTATCGGGGGCGCTCATGCGTGAAAGGTCTCCTGTAATGGGGCGCGTCGTCACGCCGCGCTGCGCAGCGGCACGCGTGCGGCGACGATCGTGTGGCCCACTTGCGACGTGATCGTCAGCGTGCCGCCGAGCGCGTCGAGGCGCTCGCGCATGTTGCGCAGGCCGATGCCGCGGCGCGCGTCGGCCTGCGAGCGTTCGGCGTCGAAGCCGCAGCCGTTGTCGGCAATGGTCAGCGTGACGGTTTGCGCGCCGACGTCGAGCGTGACGGCCGCGCGCGACGCCCGCGCATGATGCACGATGTTGCTCAGCGCTTCCTGCGCGATCCGGAACAGCGCGGTGTTGACGGCTTCGGGCAAGGGCTGCGTGCCGCTGTGCGCGACCTGCGTATAGCCGATGTCGATGCCGCTCTCGGCGCCGAGCTCGCGCACGAGTTGCTCGAGCGCGGCCGCGAGGCCGAGATCGTCGAGCATCGACGGCCGCAGCGCATGCGAGATGCGCCGGACTTCGCGCAGCGTATCGCCGAGCCGCCCGACACCCGACGCGAGCGCCTGCTCGGCTTCGGGCACGCGCGACGTGCCGCGCTCGAAGCGCGCGAGCGCGGATTCGAGCATCAGCTTCGCGGACACCATCATCTGGCTGATCCCGTCGTGCAGTTCGCGGGACAGCCGCGCGCGCTCCTGCTCCTGCGATTCGACGACGCGCTGCGCGAGCTGCTTGAGTTTCGCGTCGGCGCTGCGCGACTCGCTGACGTTCAGCACCAGCGCGCACACGGCGATCGCCGCCGCGCCGGTGAGCGCGATCGCGGTGAGCCAGCTCATCGTGCGCTCGATGTTCGCGGACGCGCGCGCGTCGATGCGCTGCAGCGCGGTGTCGACGTCGTCGAGATAGATGCCGGTGCCGACCATCCAGCCCCAGCGCTCGAGCGCGACGACGTAGCCGAGCTTCGGCGCGACGCGGCCCGTCGACGGCCGCTGCCATGCGTAGCGCACATAGCCGCCGCCCTGCGACGCCGCGCCGATCAGCTTCTGGATGGTCAGCGCGCCCTGCGGGTCGCGCATCGACCAGAAGTTGTGGCCGACGCGTTCGGGCTCGCGCGGATGCATCAGCGAATTGCCGTGCAGGTCATACACGAAGAAATAGCCGTCCGGGCCGAAATCCATCTTCTGCAGCATCGCGAGCGCCTGCGTACGCAGCAGCGCGTCGTCGCGCGCATTGCGGCCGCTCGCGTCGTAGAGCGGCATGATCGCGCTCGTCGCGAGCTCGACGTAGTGTTTCAGCTCGACTTCCTTGCTCGACAGGTACGCGGCCTGGATCGTCGCGTGCTGCGTGCGCGCAAGCGACGTCGCCTGCTGGCGCACGCCGAAGCCGATGCCGGCGATCGCGAGCAGGAACGGCACGATGGCCAGAAGGAAGATCTTTGCCTTGAGTCTCATGGTGGTGCGAAGCGGCCGCGAACCGGCGCGGCCGTGGTGCGGCTGGCCAGGCGCGGCCAGCCAGGCGCGGCCCGGCCGGGGACGTCGGCCGCGCGGTGGCGCGGTGGCGTATCGAGCCGATATTGTCGGTGATTTTGCCTGCGGACGGCGGCGGCCCCGCCGCTGCCCGTACGCTCAGGCCCGCCGCGACTGGCGTTCGTCGGGCGGCGTGGCCGCCTGCACGACGATGCGGTTGCGCCCGCCTTCCTTCGCCCGGTACAGCGCATCGTCGGCCAGCTTCAGCGCGGCCTGGATGTTGTCGTCGCGTTCGGGATAGCTGGTCGTCACGCCGATGCTCACCGTCAGCCGGCCGACCGTGCCGGCGTCGTGGCGGATGCCGAGATCGAGGACGCCCGTGCGGATCGTTTCGGCGATCGTCACCGCGCCGTCCGAGTCGATGTCCGGCAGCACCACGACGAATTCCTCGCCGCCATAGCGCGCCGCATAGTCGGCCGGGCGGCGCAGGCAGCCGGCGATGCAGTGGCCGACCGCGGCGAGGGCGTCGTCGCCGGCCTGGTGGCCCTGCGTGTCGTTGTAGCGCTTGAAGTAATCGACGTCGATGAACAGCAGCGACAGCGCATGTTGCGAGCGCGCGGCACGCCGCCATTCGCGCGCGAGCGTGACGTCGAGCATCCGGCGGTTGTCGAGGCCCGTCAGGCCGTCGGTGCGCGCGAGCGCCTGCAGCTCGGTTTCCGCGCGATGACGCTTGCGCAATTGCACGTCGAGCAGCAGCGACAGGCCGACGAAGCCGATCGCGAGCACGACCATCGCGGAGCCGATCGGGATCGCACGGTCGTACCACGCGGCGTAGGTGTCCGCTTCCGAGCGCGCGACCATGACGATCAGCGGCAGGCCGTCGAGGTGCCGGAACACGTACAGGCGTCGCACGCCGTCGATCGACGCGGTATCGGCGAAGCTCCCTTCGCTGGCGGTCATGAAATGCCGGAACGTGCTCGCGCGACTGATGTCGCGGCCGACAATCCTGGGGTCGTAGGGCTCGCGCGCGACCATCTTGCCGTCCGTGTTGATCAGGGCAACCGAGCCGCGATCGCCGAGCGACAGGCGCGAGAACAGATTCTGGAAATATTCGAGCCGGATCGACATCACCGCGACGCCGCCGAACGACCCGTCGGGCCGCGTGATTCGCCGGCTGAGCGCGATGCTCGGCGAGCCGCCGCGCAGCCGCGAATGATACGGGGGGCTCACGTACAGGCCGATCTCGGGGTGGTCGCGGGGCACGGTGAAGTACGGTTCGTTCGCGAAGTTGGCCTTGCGCGGCACGTCGCTCTTGCCGTCGACCGCGATGTCGCCCTTTGCGTCGAGCACGTAGATGCCGCCGAGGTACTTGGCCGTCGTCGCGCGGTCGAACAGCACCTGGCGGCGCAGCGGCATCGGCAGCTTGGTGACGTCGGGGTCGTTCGCGCCTTCGACGACCGCCTGCAGCGACAGCGAATAGATCTCGATGTTGCGTTCGATGTCCCACGACGCCATCAGCGCGAGATTCTGCTGCATGCTGCGCGAACGGTCGCGCGCGTCGATGCGGCCTTCGTACAGCACGATTCCGCACAGGAGCAGCAGGATCAGCGCGATCAGCAGCCCCGTATAGAAGATCAGGTGCGGCAGCAGGAACCGGCGCAGATGAGCGGCGACACGGCTCGTCAGGCCGGATTCGCTGGGCATTGCGTAGTCGGTTTCGGCCATGGTCCGTGGATCGGGGGCATCGTCGCCGGGCGGCGGGTCGATGCGATTGTTCGTATGACTACCGGTGGCGATCCGGTGCGCAGCCCTCTGCCCGTGCCAGCCTTTCGTTCAGCGGAAAAAACGGCCGCCGATTATCGACAATCGCGACCGGATAAACCCTATATTCACAGGTAAACATTGACTGCAATTCGACGATCTGACGAATTGCGTGATGCGAATTCCACGGAGTATAACGCGCGTGTTTGCGTGCGCGGAAAATGTTGCATCCTGTTGATCGGGGTCAAATTACGGTGTAATCCCGGGCTTGCCAATATCGGGCGCAGCGTTGCGGCGCAAGGCTTCGCGGGGGAGCGGGGAGGTCGCGCCGACGGTTGCGGATACCGGCGGATTAATGGTGGGCCGGCGACAGGCGCCGATTATCGGTTTCAACGCTCGGCTGAACGCGAATATGAAAACGGGCAGCCGCGAGGCTGCCCGTTTCGCGAGGCCGGCGTACGGCCGGCGCCCGGCATGCGGGACGAACCCGCATGCGCAGGTTCATGCGCCGCGCTGTTGCGCCTTGAACGCGAGCCGGAACTGATGCAGCAGCGGCTCGGTATAACCGCTCGGCTGCGACGTACCTTGCAGCGCGAGCGCGCACGCGGCCTGGAACGCGGTCGACTGGTCGTAGCCGGGCGCCATCGGGCGATAGTTCGGATCGCCGGCGTTCTGCTGGTCGACGACGCGCGCCATCCGCTTGAACACGTCGAGCACGAATGCCTCGGTGATCACGCCGTGGCGCAGCCAGTTCGCGATGTGTTGGCTCGAAATGCGCAGCGTCGCGCGATCTTCCATCAGGCCGACGTCGTGGATGTCCGGCACCTTCGAGCAGCCGACGCCCTGTTCGACCCAGCGCACGACGTAGCCGAGGATGCCCTGCGCGTTGTTCTCGACCTCGCTCAGGATTTCCGCCTCGCTCCACGCGGCACGCTCGACGACCGGCACGGTCAGCAACCCTTCGAGCAGTGCGTCGCGCTCGCTCGCGTACGGCGTCTTCTCGAGTTCCTGCTGGACGGCCTGCACGTCGACGAGGTGGTAGTGCAGCGCGTGCAGCGTCGCGGCGGTCGGCGACGGCACCCATGCGGTGTTCGCGCCGGCGCGCGGATGCGCGATCTTCTGCTCGAGCATCGCATGCATCAGGTCCGGCATCGCCCACATGCCCTTGCCGATCTGCGCGCGGCCGCGCAGGCCGGCCGACAGGCCCGCGAGCACGTTGTTGCGCTCGTACGACTGGATCCACGCCGACGACTTCATGTCGCCCTTGCGGATCATCGGGCCCGCTTCCATCGCGGTGTGCATCTCGTCGCCGGTGCGGTCGAGGAAGCCGGTGTTGATGAACGCCACGCGCGCGGCGGCGGCGGCGATACATGCGGCGAGGTTCACGCTGGTGCGGCGCTCCTCGTCCATGATGCCCATCTTCAGCGTGTTGCGCGGCAGGCCGTACAGATCCTCGATGCGCGCGAACAGCGTGTCGGCGAACGCGACTTCCACCGGGCCGTGCATCTTCGGCTTCACGATGTAGATCGAGCCCGTGCGCGAATTGCGCTTCGCCTTCAGGTCGTGCAGCGCGCACAGCACCGTGACGACGCCGTCGAGAATCCCTTCCGGAATCTCGTTGCCGTCGCGGTCGAGCACCGCGCCGTTGGTCATCAGGTGGCCGACGTTGCGCACGAACAGCAGCGAGCGGCCATGCAGCGACAGCGTGCCGCCGGCGGGCGTCGTGTACTCGCGATCGGCGTTCAGGCGGCGCGTGAAGGTCTTGCCGCCCTTCGCGACTTCCTCGACCAGCGTGCCCTGCATCAGGCCGAGCCAGTTGCGGTAGAGCTGGACCTTGTCGTCGGCGTCGACCGCCGCGACCGAATCCTCGCAGTCGATGATCGTGCTGACCGCGGCTTCGAGCACGACGTCCTTCACGTTCGCGAGGTCGGCGCGGCCGATCGGCGTCGACGCGTCGATCTGGATCTCGAGGTGCAGGCCGTTGTGCTTCAGCAGGATCGCGGACGGCGCATCGGCCGCGCCCTGGTAGCCGACGAACTGCGCGGGCTGCGCGAGCGCGACGTTGCCCTGCGCGGTTTCGACCGCGAGCTGGCCGTCCTGCACGCGGTAGCGCAGCGCGTCGCGGTGCGAGCCGCTCGCGAGCGGCGCCGCGGTGTCGAGCACGTTGCGCGCGTAGTCGATCACGCGCTGGCCGCGCGTCGGGTTGTAGGCCGACGTGCGTTCGGCGCCGCCGTCTTCGGGTAGTGCGTCGGTGCCGTACAGCGCGTCGTACAGGCTGCCCCAGCGCGCGTTCGCGGCGTTCAGCGCATAGCGTGCGTTCGACAGCGGCACGACGAGCTGCGGGCCGGCCTGCGTGGCGATCTCGCTGTCGACGTTCGCGGTGGCTGCCGCGACGTTCGACGGGACCGGCACGAGGTAGCCGATTCGTTCGAGGAATGCGCGATACGCGGCATGGTCGCGAACCGGGCCGGGGTGCGCGCGATGCCACGCGTCGAGTTCCTGCTGCAGGCGGTCGCGTTCGGCGAGCAGCTCGCGGTTGCGCGGCGCGAGGTCGTGCACCAGGGCCGAGAAACCGCTCCAGAACGCGGCCTTGTCGATGCCGGTGCCCGGCAGCGCTTCGTTTTCAATGAACTGGCTCAGCGCTGGCGCGACTTGCAGTCCTGCTTGGTCGATCATCGTGAATCCTCCCGGGGAAAATGCGCGCGGTTTGGCTGGTTATTCCGCGACGCTCTGTGTACCGGCGCGGGCGATCTGCGCGTCCTGTTCGGACTTTACGCCAGACACACCGATCGCGCCTGCAATCCGGCCGCCGACCGTGACCGGCACGCCGCCTTCGAGCAAGCCCGTCAGCGGCGCGCTCAGAAACGCGGTGCGGCCACCGTTGATCATATCCTCATACGCCTTCGTCTCGCGACGGCCGAGCGCCGCCGCGCGGGCCTTGTCCTGCGCGAGGGCGCTGCTGGCCGGCGATGCGCCGTTCAGTCGAGCGAACGCGAGCAGGTGGCCGCCGTCGTCGACGACGGCGATCGACACGGCCCAGCCGTGGCGTTCCGCTTCCGCGCGCGCCGCGGCGAGCATGCGCTCGGCATCGGCCAGTTCGAGTTCGGGTTTCGTTTGCATGGGTTTCCTCCGGAAGCGGCGGTCAGGTGACCAGCCGGTTGTCGACGAGCTCGATCCAGTGGCGCACGGGCGTGCGGCCCGCGCCGTTCAGATGAGTCTGGCAGCCGACGTTGGCGGTGACAATCAGGTCCGGCTGCGCCGCTTCGAGCGCATCGAGCTTGTTGTCGCGTAGTGTCGTCGCGAGGTCGGGTTGCGTCAGCGCATACGTGCCGGCCGAGCCGCAGCACAGATGGCCGTCGGCGACATTCGTCAGATCGAAGCCCAGCCGCGTCAGGATGCGCTCGACCGCACCGCCGAGGCGCTGCGCGTGCTGCAGCGTGCACGGGCAATGGACCGCGACGCGCCGTGGCGTCGCATCGGCGAGTGCGTCGAGCGGCTCGGCCGCGATCACTTCGGCCAGATCGCGCGCGAGCGCGCTGACGCGCCGCGCCTTCTCCGCATAGACGGGGTCGGAGCGCAGCAGGTCGCCGTATTCCTTCACGAACGCGCCGCAGCCGCTCGCGGTCAGCACGATCGCCTCCGCACCGGCCTCGATCGCGGGCCACCATGCGTCGATGTTGCGGCGCGCGCGCTGAAGGCCCGCATCCTGCGCGTTCAGGTGATATTCGGTCGCGCCGCAGCAGCCGGCTTCGCGCGCGGGGCTCACGCTGATGCCGAGCCGGTCGAGCACGCGCGCGGCAGCCGCATTGGTGTTCGGCGACAGCGACGGCTGCACGCAGCCCTCGAGCATCAGCACGCGCCGTGCATGACGCACGGCCGGGCGCGGCGCGGCGGCGGGCACGGCGGCCGGGATCTTGTCCCGCAGCGTGCCGGGCAGCAGCGGGCGCAGCGCGCGGCCGGCCTTCAGCAGCGCGGCGAACGTGGCCGGGCGCGGCACCACGTGACGCAACCCGGCGCGCAGCAGGCGTTCGCGCGCCGGCCGTTGCACGCGCTTTTCGGCTTCCGCGCGACCGATGTCGAGCAGCGTGTGATAGCGCACGCCGGACGGGCAGGTCGTCTCGCAGTTGCGGCACGTCAGGCAGCGGTCGAGATGCCGTTGCGTGCGTTCGCCGCACGGCTCGCCTTCGAGCAACTGCTTGATCAGGTAGATGCGGCCGCGCGGCCCGTCGAGCTCGTTGCCGAGCACCTGATAGGTCGGGCAGGTCGCATTGCAGAAGCCGCAGTGCACGCACGCGCGCAGGATCGCTTCCGCTTCGTCGGCCCGGGCGAGGGCCTTGCTTGCTTCGCTGAGATTGGTTTGCATCGGCGGGTCGGGATCGGGTTCGCGTCAGAAGTCGGCGTAGAGCCGGCCGGGATTGAAGATCGCGTGCGGGTCGAGCTGCGCCTTGAGCTGCCGGTGCACGCGCAGCAGCGCGGGCGGCAGCGGCTGGAACGGCTCAGGTGTCGTGCCCGGCGTGAAGCAGGTCGCGTGGCCGCCCCATTGCGCGGCCAGGCGCTGCACGTCGGCCGGCGCCGCGTCGCTTTTCAGCCAGCGCTGCGCGCCGCCCCAGTCGACGAGCTGCGCGCCCGGCCACGCGTCGAGCGGCGCGGCAGCCGGCACCGACACGCGCCACAGCGGACGCGGGTCGTCGAAGAACGGCAGCGCGAGATCGCGCAGCCGCGCCCAGAATGCGTCGCCGCGGTCGTCCATCCGGTCGCCGCCGATCATGTCGCGCGCGGCCTTCACCGAGCCGTCGCCGCCTTCGATCCGCACGCGCAGTACGCCGTTCGCGTGGCACGCACCCGCGAGCGGCAGCCCCGCGCGACGCCACGCGGCGACGCGCTGCACGGCTTCGCTTGCCGCGAGCGTCAACGCGAGATCGCACGTCGCGCGCGGCTTCGGCAGCACCTTCAGCGACACTTCGGTCACGACGCCGAGGCAACCGAAACTGCCGGCCAGCAGGCGCGACACGTCGTAGCCCGCGACGTTCTTCATCACTTCGCCGCCGAAGCGCAGATGCTTCGCGTGGCCGGTGATCACGCGGCAGCCGAGCACGAAGTCCCGCACCGCGCCGGCCCACGGACGACGCGGGCCCGACAGCGCCGCCGCGAACATGCCGCCGACGGTGGCCGCGCCGCCGAACGACGGCGGCTCGCACGGCAGCATCTGGCCGGCCGCGTCGAGCATCGCGTCCAGATCGGCGAGCGGCGTGCCCGCGCGCGCGGTGATCACGAGTTCGGTCGGGTCGTACGACACGATGCCGCGATGCGTGCGCACGTCGAGCGTGCGGCCTTCGACCGGGCGGCCGGCGAACGCCTTCGTGCCGGCGCCGCGGATGCGCAGCGGCTGGCGATCGCGGATCGCCGCGTCGACCTGCGCGACGAGCGCCGCGCTGTCGTCGATGGATTCGATGTCGCGTCGCATCAGAAGCGCTCCAGTTCGGGAAACGGCAGCTTGCCGTGATGGACGTGCATTGCGCCGAATTCGGCGCAGCGGTGCAGCGTCGGGATGTTCTTGCCGGGATTGAGCAGCCCCTGCGGATCGAATGCGGCCTTCACCGCGTGGAAGAACGTGATTTCGTCGGCGTTGAACTGCACGCACATCTGGTTGATCTTCTCGCGCCCGACACCGTGCTCGCCGGTGATGCTGCCGCCCGCCGCGACGCACAGCTCGAGGATCTTGCCGCCGAGCGCTTCCGCGCGGTCGAGCTCGCCGGGCCGGTTCGCATCGAACAGGATCAGCGGGTGCATGTTGCCGTCGCCCGCGTGGAACACGTTCGCGACCGGCAGCCGGTATTCGGCGGACAGCGCGGCGATCCCTTCGAGCACGCGCGGCAGCTCGCGGCGCGGGATCGTGCCGTCCATGCAGTAGTAGTCGGGCGACATCCGGCCGACCGCCGGGAACGCGTTCTTGCGGCCGGCCCAGAAGCGCTGGCGCTCGGCTTCGTCGCGCGCGACGCGAATCTCGCTTGCGCCCGCGTCGCGCAGCAGCGCGGCGACGCGTTCGGCATCCTCGTCGACGTCGCTGGCCGCGCCGTCGAGCTCGCACAGCAGGATCGCCTGCGCGTCGACCGGATAGCCCGCGTGGATGAAGTCCTCGGCCGCGCGGATCGCGAGGTTGTCCATCATCTCGAGGCCGCCAGGGATCACGCCCGCGCCGATGATCCGCGCGACCGCGGCGCCCGCCTCGGCGACGTCGTCGAAGCTCGCCATCAGCACCTTCACGCTCGGCGGCTTCGGCAACAGCTTCACCGTCACCTCGGTGACGATGCCGAGCATTCCTTCGGAGCCGGTGAACAGCGCGAGCAGGTCGAAGCCCGGTGCATCGAGCGCGTCGGCGCCGAGCGTGAGCGTGTCGCCGTCGATCGTCAGGATCTCGACCTTCAGGATGTTGTGCACCGTGAGCCCGTATTTCAGGCAGTGGACGCCGCCCGCGTTCTCGGCGACGTTGCCGCCGATCGAGCACGCGATCTGCGACGACGGATCGGGCGCGTAGTAGAGGCCGAGCGGCGCGGCGGCCTGCGAGATCGCGAGATTGCGCACGCCGGGTTGCACGCGCGCGATGCCGGCATCGGGGTCGATGTCGAGGATCCGGTTGAACTTCGCCATCACCAGCAGGATGCCTTTTTCGAGCGGCATCGCGCCGCCCGACAATCCGGTGCCCGCGCCGCGCGCGACGACCGGTACGCCGTGCGCGGCCGCGACGCGCAACACCGCGCGCACCTGGTCGACCGTGTCGGGTAGCACGACCGCGAGCGGCACCGTGCGGTACGCGGCCAGCCCGTCGCATTCGAACGGCTTGAGCGCCTCGCGTTCGTGCAGCACGTCGAGGCCGGGCGCCGCCGCGTGCAGCGCGGCGACGAGGGTGGCGCGATCGACGGTCGCCAGCGGCCCGTCGATCCGTTCGTCGTAGATGAAACTCATTGGTTCGTCTCCACCATGCGGGCGGCCGCGCGAGGCGCGACACGCCGGAAGGACAGGATTCTTGGCGGCCCGCGCGGGCATGTCCAGACGTCGCGAGGGTGGTCATACCAGTTTTTGATACGCGATCGATCCTGCGTTCTTGAATGATCGGCAAAACCCAACGACAACAAGGCTTTGTGCGAAAATCGGTGTCATCTGTCCAAAGTGGTCATACCAGTATGGAAATGCAGGAGCGGGAAGGGCCGGCGCGACGCGTGGCCGACGTCGTCGCCGAGCGGATCGAGCAGTTGATCGTCGACGGCGTGCTGAAGGCCGGGCAGGCGCTGCCGTCGGAGCGGCGGCTGACCGAGAAGCTCGGCGTGTCGCGCACGGCCGTGCGCGAAGGCATGAAGCTGCTGCACGCGCGCGGGATCATCGATACGACGCACGGCAAGGGTTCGTTCGTCGCGAGCCTGACCCCGCAGCGTGCGATCACGCCGATGATGCATCTGCTCGGCTCGCAGCCGCGTACGCTGTACGACCTGTTCGAGGTGCGCGGAATGCTCGAGGCCGAGGCCGCGCGGCTCGCGGCGCTGCGCGGCACGCCGGCCGATTTCATCCTGATCCGGCGCCGCTACGAGGAAATGACGGCGGCCGACGCGCAGGATCTCGATCCCGCCGCGCGCGCGAAACTCGACCACGCGTTTCATCTTGCGATCTGCGAGGCGTCGCACAACCCCGTGCTCGTCAATACGCTGCAGTCGCTGACCGACCTGCTGCTCAGCTCGGTGTTCGCGTCGGTGAACAACCTCTATCACCGCGAACCGCTGAAAAAGCAGATCGACCGTCAGCACGCGCGGCTCTACAACGCGGTCACGGGGCGGCTGCCCGACCAGGCGCGCAAGGCCGCGAGCGAACATATCCGTCAGTGCGTAGACTATCTGCGCGAGATCGAGCAGGAGGAGCAGCGGCTCGTGCGTTCGACGTTGCGGCTCGAAGGGTGGACGTAAACGGGCGGTGGCTCGCCTGCACGTTGATGTAAATCACGCCTGGTGCGCTGTCGCTGCGGCCTCACGATCGAATATGTCACAATATGATCTATTCGGCGCGCGGCTTGGCATCGCTCGTGCACGTGGATGCAACACGTACGGTGTACCGTCGAGCGTGATACGCCACTGATCCCGCTTCTGACAGGAGGATGCTGCATGTCGATTCCGACGCGTGGCGACGGGCACGACGCCCGCGCCATCCAGATCCTGCATCGCCCCGTCTGCGACCTGCTCGGCTGCACCTGGCCGATCGTGCTCGCGGGCATGGGCGGTGTCGCGCGCGCGGAGCTCGCGAGCGCCGTGAGCGCGGCCGGCGGGTTCGGCTTTCTCGGCATGGTGCGCGAGCCGGTTGCGCTGATCCGCAGCGAAGTGCAGCGAGTGCGCGCGGCGACCGATCGCCCGTTCGGCATCAATCTGATTCCCGCGTCGACGCCGCCCGATCTGCTCGATGCCCAGCTCGACGCATGCGTCGAGCTGGGCGTGCCCGTCGTCGCGCTGTTCTGGGACGTGATGCCGGCCGTCGTGCGGCGCCTGCGCGACGCGGGCGTGTGCGTGGTGCATCAGGTCGGCTCGCTCGACGATGCGCGCGCGGCCGAAGCGGCCGGGGCGCAGGCATTGATCGTGCAGGGGCGCGAGGCGGGCGGCCATGTCCGCGGCGACCGGCCGCTTGCCGCGTTGCTGCCCGACGTGATCGGTGCCGCGAACGTGCCGGTACTCGCGGCGGGCGGGATCGTCGACGGTGCGGGCGTGGCGGCCGCGATGGCGCTCGGCGCGCAGGGCGCGGTGATGGGCACGGCCTTCATCGCGACCCACGAATCGTTCGCGCATGCGTATCACAAGCAGCGCATCGTCGAGGCGCACGAAGGCGACACGCTGCTGACCGACATCTTCCACATCAACTGGCCCCGCGGCGCGAGGGTGCGCGTGCTGCCGTCGAGCGTGACGCGCGGCGAACGCGGCGATCCGTTCGGCGACGCGCGGACCGTGATCGGCGACGAGGAAGGGCGGCCGATCTATCTGTTCAGCACCGATTCGCCGCTGCGCACGATGACCGGCGATGTCGAGGCGATGGCGCTGTATGCGGGCACGGGCGCGGGGCGGATCGAGGCGGTCGAGATGGCCGGCGACGTGTTGCAGCGGATCGTCGTCGGCGCGGCCGCGATACTCGACAAAGGCGGCACGGGGACGCCGGCCGGCGCCGTCGACGAGCGCGAACACGAGCGCCGCGCCGCGTTGCTGGCTACGCTCGATGAATTGCTGGAAGCCGAGCGCGCGGGTGCGCGCGTCGCGTCCGAGACGGCGACCGAGGTGACCGACGATCCCGAGCTGCATCGGCTGATCGCCCGTATCCGCCAGGACGAGGCGCACTGGTGCAGCGTGCTCGTCGACGCGATCCGGTCGCTCGACGCGGTGCCGACGCGCGCGACCGGCGCGTTCTACGAGAAGGCGATGGCGATCGACGATCTGGCGGAGCGGATGGCGTTCCTGAATCGCGGCCAACGCTGGGTCGTGCGCAAGCTGCAGACCTTGCTGCCGACGCTCGCCGATCCGGACATTCACCATGCGCTGTCGTTGATGCTGGTCGCGCACGAGAAGAATATCGGGGCGGTGGACGTGCGGCTGCGCGGCGGCGCGGGCGGGGCGCAACCGGCGCGGTAACCGCTAGAATTGCGGTTTTCGCCCGGAATACGTCCATGTCTTTTGCCTCGCTTGGCCTGATCGAGCCGTTGCTGCGTAACCTGCAGGGCCTCAATTACCAGACACCCACGCCGGTGCAGGCCAAGGCGATTCCCGCCGTGCTCGGCGGCAAGGACGTGATGGCCGCGGCCCAGACCGGCACCGGCAAGACGGCCGGCTTTGCGCTGCCGCTGTTGCAACGGCTGGTGCAATACGGCCCGGCGGTATCCAGCAACCGCGCGCGCGTGCTGGTGCTGGTGCCCACGCGCGAACTGGCCGAACAGGTGCTGCAAAGCTTCGTCGAATACGGCAAGGGCCTCGATCTGCGGTTTCTGGCCGCCTACGGCGGGGTGAGCATCAATCCTCAGATGATGAAGCTGCGCAAGGGCGTCGACGTGCTCGTGGCGACGCCGGGCCGCTTGCTCGACCTCAATCGCCAGAACGCGGTGCAGTTCGATCAGGTGCAGACGCTGGTGCTCGACGAAGCCGACCGCATGCTCGATCTCGGCTTCGCGCGCGAACTCGACGCGGTCTTTGCCGCGTTGCCCGCCAAGCGCCAGACATTGCTGTTCTCCGCCACGTTCTCCGACGAGATCCGCACGATGGCGGCGGGCATTCTGCGCAACCCGGTCGATATCAGCGTCAGCGCGCCCAACGCCACGGCCAGCAAGATCAAGCAGTGGGTGGTGACGGTCGACAAGCGGAACAAGCCGGACCTGTTCATGCATCTGGTGGCGCAAAACAAGTGGGAGCACGCGCTGGTGTTCGTCAAGACCCGCAATGGCGTCGATTATCTGGCGGTGATGCTGGAGAAAGCCGGCTATGCGGTCGACACGATCCACGGCGACAAGCCGCAACCCGCGCGTTTGCGGGCGCTGGAGCGTTTCAAGGCGGGCGAAGTGCAGATGCTGGTCGCCACCGATGTGGCGGCGCGCGGACTGGATATCGACGATCTGCCGCTCGTGATCAACGTCGATCTGCCGATCGTCGCGCAAGACTATGTGCACCGTATCGGCCGCACCGGCCGCGCGGGCGCCAGCGGCGTGGCGGTATCCCTCGTATGCGCCGATGAAGCGCCGCAACTGGCGGCGATCGAAGCGCTGATCCGGCAGACGCTGCGGCGCGAAGAAGAGCCGGGTTTCGAAGCCGAGCATCGCGTGCCGGAAACCAGCGCGACGGGCCAGATCATCAAGAAACCGAAAAAGCCGAAGAAGCCCAAGGTGCCGCAAGCCGCGCCGGTCGCGAGGCAAACGCCGGGCAAGAAGCCGCATACGCCGAGCAACGACGGCAGGCGCAAGCCGGGGGCGCAGCATGCGACGGCCGCTGGTGCCGGTAAAGGTCCGGACTACACCATCGGCAGCCCGTTCAGCGTGCAGAAGCCGCGCAGCAAGCCAGCCGGGAAGGCGGGGGCGGCGAAGCCCGCCGGGAAATCCGCCGGTGGGCGCGGCAAACCGTCCAGGTAGGCCGAATCTTCCTGTCCGGGGTGCCGAGACGATTGAATCGTCCGATGCAGTGGACGAATACGGGTGGCTGGAAGCAGCGCGGCCGGTTTTCTCGTTGCCGACCTGAAACCGGCCGCGACCCGGCCTTCCCGGCGTGACCGACGATGTGCGATGACTGAAGTGAGAGAGGGAATGACGACGACATTCGACGAGGCGACAACGGCGGCGATCGCCGCGTTTGCCCAACTGGATTTGTACACGGCCGTGCAAGCGATGCGCGCCGAGGCCGATTATGACCACGAGCGGGACCAGTGGATCACGCGCTATATCGACGAGCACGGCGGCGGCGTGGACGATGCCGAGTACGACGCCTTGCATGCGCAGGCGCAGGCAACGCCGGAATACGCGCACTTCATCGATGGGGTTCGCCAAGAAATCCTCGAATACTTCGGCGTGACCGACGATCAACTGGACTGCATGATCGTGCTGCGCGAGGACGACAGCGATGCGCTGTGGGCGGAGGTCAACCGCCAGCGGAGCGCGCTGGGAACCGGTGAAGTGCGCGGCGATCTCTGACAGGCCCGTCATTCGCCGGTCCTGTGGGTGGGTCATTCGAGCATGTCGATTCCACCCGGGTATCGGATGCTCGCCTATCGGTCTTCTCGCGCAAGTCGCAGCAAGACGTCGGCGAGGGCCCGAATTTTCGGTTGTGCCGCACGTTGGGGCGGATAGACGAGGAAGTACGAAAGGCCGTCTCGAGCCACGTCCTCGAACGGCGTCACCAGCGATCCGGCGCGGAGCCGGTCTCTTGCCATTCGCGGGTCGCCGATTGCAACGCCGTGTCCTTCCATCGATGCCGCGAGCGTCAATTCGAGGGTATCGAATACGAGTCCGCGTCCCGCATCGACCTGGCGTGCCCCGACATGATCGAGCCAGCACTTCCATTCCGCGTGGCTGGGCCCGGGATGGAGCAATTCGACCTGCGCAAGGTCGGCAACGGATCGCAGTGAGGTTGCCAAGGCGGGCGCGCACATCGGCGTGAGCATCTCGGCAAACAGCGGGATCGCCTCCATACCGGTCCATTGCCCCGTGCCGCGCACGACGACGGCATCGACGTCGGACGTCGTGAAATCCGGCGTGTCGTCCGCGGATGTCGAGATACGAAGCTCCGTTCCGCTCATCGCGCGCTGGATGTCCGGCAGCCGCGGGAGCAGCCAGCGAACGGCGAACGTGGAAGGCAACTTCAACGTGAGCACCGAGGTCGCCCGTGCATGGACGTCCGCGTGCCGAACCAATTGCGTGAGCACGTTGACCGCGACCGTCAGCAGTGCATTCCCTTCCGCCGTCAACGTCAGGCCCGATACGTGGCGCACGAAGAGTGCGCATCGGTAATGCGTCTCCAGCTGCTGTATCTGGCGGCTGACCGCACCTTGCGTCCGGCATAGGTGGTCCGCCGCCTTGCTGACGCTGCCCAACTGCGCCGCGGCGACGAACGACTGAATCGCCGCCAACGGCGGGAGCGGCCGCGTCAGGTCGGCCAGCGGATATGCATGCGCCGCATACCCGGGTTGCAAATTTTTCGATTGTTCGGTCATCGGGGCGTCGCTATCGTGCGTCTACCGGATGCCCTGTTCTTGCGAGTGAACGGGGTCGTCAACGAATGATCGGAGGATAGTCTTGGGCTCAACGTCGGGATCACTATATACGCAACAGGTTCGCGCCTACCTTCGGGAACTGGAGCGAGGCGATGTCGGCGCCATCTGCGCGCTATTTACGCCGGACGCGCGGATTTTCTCGCCCTTTCTCGGCTGGATGCAGCCTGAGCCCTTCTTTTCGAAGGTCGCTGCCGCGTCGGGAGAAAGCAGGATTACGCCGATCGATATCTGCGTCAGCACGAGTGGCGCTCGCCGTGCGACCGGTTACTTCATCTACGACTGGGGCCTGAAAGACGGCTCGGCGGCGCGCTTCGAGTGCGTCGACGTATTCGAGTTCGACGTCGCGGGGCTCATCGAACGAATGATCATCGTCTACGACACCCATCCGATTCGCAGTACGGTCGGCGACAAGTACGCGTAGCCGAATCGATGTCGAGCAAAGTCGCGCCCAGACGTCCAGGCGCGTCGAAACCGGCAGTCAGCTGCGCGTTTAATCGGTTGGCGGCATTGGAGCCTGGATGGCGGGCCAAGGTCGCCAACCGACATCGCCCCAATCTGCAAAGCATGAAAAAAGCCCGCCGAAGCGGGCAACCTCACGATGCGGAGGGGGAGATTCGAAACGCGAGCGGCGCGCGTTCAGCCTTTCGTCGCGCCGAACGTGAGCCCCGCGACGAAATGCTTCTGCATCGCGAAGAACATCGCGACCGACGGCAGCGCGGCGAGAATCGACCCGGCCGAGACGAGGTTCCACGAAGTCGTCCATTGACCTTTCAGCGCGGCGACGCCCGCCGTGATCGGCGCCGCCTCGTCGCCTTGCGTAAGGCACAGCGCCCAGAAGTAATCGTTCCACACGAACGTGAACACGAGAATCGCGAGCGCGGCCAGCGCCGGCCGGATCAGCGGCAGCACGATCCGCCAGAACACCGTCCATTCGCCCGCGCCTTCGATGCGCGCCGCCTCGATCAGCTCGAACGGCAGCTGCTTGATGAAGTTGCGCAGGAACAGCGTGCAGAACCCCGTCTGAAATGCGACGTGGAACAGGATCAGCGCTTCGACGGTATTGAACACGCCGAGCCGCAGCGACAGGTCGCGCACCGGAATCATCAGCACCTGCACCGGCACGAAGTTGCCGGCGACGAACGTGCCGAACAGCGCGGTATTGCCGCGAAACCGGTAGGTCGCGAGCGCGAAGCCGGCCATCGCCGCGAGCGCGATCGAGCCGATGACCGACGGCACGGTGATCTGCACGCTGTTCCAGAAGTAATGCAGCATCGGCGACGTGGTCAGCGCATCGCGATAGTTCTCGATCATCGCGAAGCGGCGCGGCCAGCCCCAGTAGTGACCTTCGACGAGTTCCTCCGTCGAGCGCACCGACGTGACGAACACCGCGATCATCGGCAGCAGCCAGATCACGAGCGCGACGGGCAGCGACAGCTTGTACAGCCGGCGCGATACCGGCTTCCAGTGGGCAACGGGTGTCGGAAACATGATGAGTGGGCTCCCGAAAGGTCACTGCTCGTTGCGCAGCATGCGGCGCAACTGGAACACGATGTAGACGAGCATGATCGCGAACAGCACGACCGCGATCGACGCGGAATAGCCGAGCCGGTAGTACTTGATCGCCTGGTCGTACATGTAATACGCAAGCACGGTCGAGCTTTCGAACGGGCCGCCGCCCGTCATCACCGAGATCAGGTCGAAGCTGCGCAGCGCGCCGATCACGGTGACGACGATTGCCATGAAGGTGGTCGGCCGCAGTTGCGGCAGCACGACGTGCCACAGCAGCGCGAAGCCGCGCGCGCCTTCCATCCGCGCGGCTTCGATCTGTTCCGGGTTGATCGACGTGAGGCCGGTCAGGTACAGGATCATGCAGTACGCCGTCTGCGGCCACAGCGCCGCGAACACCACGCCGAGCGTCGCATAGCGTGCGTCGCCGAGCACCGGGATGCCGTGCCCGGCGATGAGCGCGAGCAGCCCGAAAGTCGGATCGTAGAACCACGAGAAGATCAGCCCGACGACCACGCCCGACAGCACGAACGGCGCGAAGAACAGCGACTTCACGAGCCGGATGCCGCCGACCGCCTGGTTCAGGTACAGCGCGAGCGCGAGGCCGAGCGGCGGTGCGAGCATGAACAGCACGAGCCAGATCACGTTGTTGCGCAGCGCGGTGTAGAACGTCGGCGCCTGCAGCAGCTCAGCATAGTTCGCGAGCCCGACGAAGGTGCGCTCGGTCATCCCGTCCCAGTTGTACAGGCTCAGCCACAACGTCGACAGGATCGGCCAGATCACATAAATGGCAACCATTGCGCAGGCCGGCGCGAGAAACAGCCACGCGGCGCGCCGTTGCCGCCGCACGGCGGGCGACGGCCGGCGCGCGGGCAACGCGGTGGTGGACGGGCCGCGCGGCGGCGGTGCGGTGCCGGCGGGCGGGGGGGACGTGATCGGACTGGACACGGCAAGCCTCCTGAACGGACACGGCGGCGCGCGGCCGCCGGTTGGGTCACGCGGTCACTTCTTGTAGATCCGCTTGCGGGTCTGTTCGAGTTGCGCGAGCACCGTATCGAGCTGCGCGGGATTCGCGAGGAACTGCTGCATGCCCTTCATCCCTTCGTCGGCCATTTCCTTGGTCATGTCGCGGTCGTAGAACTGCGCGACGCCGCCCTTCGTGTCGGCGAGGATCCGGAAGCCGATGCGCGAGATCGGATCGGCCGGCTCGGGCGACTTGCTGTTGGCCGACAGCGAGCCGAGCCCTTCGGCGAGCTTCGCGCCCATCTCGGGCGTTTCGACGAACGCGAGGAACGTGTGCGCGTCGGCCTTGTTCTTCGCCTTGGTCGGGATGTGCAGCGATTCGACCGGGCCGTCCTCGGCGGTCGGCACCTTCGGGTCGATGATCGGAAAGCGGTAGTAACCCATTTCCGGCTTCACGTTCGGCGGGAAACCGGCCGCGATGAAGGTACCCATCAGCATCATCGCGGCCTTGCCCTGGAACAGGAACGGCTGCGCGCCGTCGAGATCGTAGGACAGCGCGTTGTCGATGAAGTAGCCCGAGTCGATCAGCGATTTCCACGTCGTGTAGACCTTCTTCACGCGCGGGTCGGTGTACGGCACGTCGCCGGCCATCAGTTGCTGATGGAACGCGTTGCCGTTCAGGCGCAGGTCGAGATAGTCGAACCAGCCGGCGAGCGTCCACGCGTCGCGGCCGCCGATCGCGATCGGCGTGATGCCGGCCGCCTTCAGTTTCTTGCACGCATCGAGAAACTGGTCCCACGTCTTCGGCTCGTCGGCGATGCCGACCTTGCGGAACAGGTCCTTGCGGTAGAACAGCCCCCACGAGTAGTAGACGGTCGGCGCCGCGTATTGCTTGCCGTTATAGGACGACGCGCTGCGCGTCGACGCATACATCGCATCCCAGCCGTTCTTCGTCCAGTCGCCGCTCAGGTCCTCGAACAGCCCGCGCTTCGCGTAGTACGCCATCCGTTCGCCCGCGTGCCAGTTCACGACGTCCGGCGCGACGGTGGTGAGCCACGCCGGGAGCTGCACCTTGTACGCTTCCTCGTCGACGAAGGTCGGCTTCACGTCGATGTCGGGATGCGCCTTGTGGAACGCTTCGATCGTCGACTGCCAGACCGCGCGCTGGCTCGCGCCCTTGAACGCGATGTTGATGGTCAGCGTGCCGGCATCGGCGGGCGCCGTCGTGCCGAGCGACGCGAAGGCGACCGCGGCGGCCGTGGTGAGCCGGGCGGCGGCGCGAAGGGGGCGATGTGTCATGGTGTCTCCAGTCCTGTGTGTCGTTGTGCGTGCCCGGCGCGTCACGGCGCCGGTGAGGGGTTACGAACGGCTTCGATACACGGCTACGTCCTGCGGTCCGACCTGCGCGGCGCCGAACACGAACGCCGACGGCGGTACCGCGTCGATCGTGTGCGGCGTGCTGCCGTAGTTGAACACGTAGGTCAGGCCGCCGCGGCGGCTCACGCGTACGCCGTCGGGCAGCGGCGTCGGCGCGAGGCCCGCTTCGGCCGCGACATCGGCGAACAGGCGCATGGTGGTCGCGTCGTCGAACAGCGCGGCCCAGTAATGCAGTGCGCCATGCGACACGCAGGCGGGATGACCGTCGGCGAAGCGCGCATGCACGACGCTGCGCGTGTCGTCGTGCAGTTCGACGAAGTCGCGCCAGTGGCGCGCCGCGCCCGCGAGCGGCGAGCCGTCGCGCAGCGTGCCGTCGATCCGTTCGGTCAGGTTCGGCCGCAGCGATTCGACGCGCCACACGCGTACCGGCAGGATCGACGCGAGCGGGCCGGGCGGCAGCGCCGGCGGAATCTGCAGGTCGACGGTTTTGGAGCCGGTGCGCGGCCCGAACACCACATGGGCGCCCGATGCGGCGAGCCGTGACGCGAAATCGTCCGGCACGATCGGCAGCGGCGGCACCACGACGACGCGGTAGCCGTCGAGCGGCGCGTGCGCGGACACGATGTCGACGTCGAGGCCGAGCGCGCGCAGCGCCGAGTAGTACTCGAACGCGAAACGCGGGTAGTGGAAATCGGCGCCCTGCGGCTGCACTTCGAACAGCCACTTCGCCTCGTAGTCGAACACCAGCGCAACGGGCGCGCGCACCGCGCCGTCTGCGTCCGCGCCGGCGTCGTGCACGGTCGCGATCTCGCGCGCGACGCGCTGCGCTTCGCGGCCGCCTTCGTCGAGCTTGTCGTCGGGCGTGTGCAGCCCCGCGTGCATCTGTTCCTGCGCGAACGGCGCCTGCCGCCAGCGGAAGTAGGACACGCAGCCGGCGCCGTGCGCGAACGCCTCCCAGCTCCACAGCCGCACCATGCCCGGCAGCGGCGCGGGGTTCCACTGCGCCCAGTTCACGGGCCCCGGCTGCTGTTCCATCACCCAGAACGGCAGCTTCGACATGCCGCGATACAGATCGTGATTGAACGACGCGAAATCCGGATGGCCGGTGCGCAGCCAGCGCGCCTTCACGTCGGGCGCGAACCATTGCTCCTCCAGCGCGCCGAGCGGGTAGCTGTCCCACGTCGCGATGTCGAGGTCGCGGGCGACCTCGTAGTGATCGAACTCGGTGAACAACTGCATGAAGTTGTGCGCGACCGGCCGGCCCGGCGAGTGTGCGCGGATCACGTCGACCTGCATCCGGTGATAGCGCGCGAGCTCGTCGGACGCAAAGCGTCGGTAGTCGAGGCGATGCGACGGATGGGCTTCGGTCACGGTGCCCACCGGCGCGTCGACTTCGTCGAAATGGCGATACTCCATGCTCCAGAACACGGTGCCCCATGCACGGTTCAGCGCGTCGATCGTGCCGTAGCGCGCCTTCAGCCATTCGCGGAAGCGCACGAGCGCGGCCGGCGAGTAGCTGACGACGGTCTGGTGGCAGCCGAGCTCGTTGTCGGTCTGCCAGTAGCGCACGGCCGGATGGCGGCCGTAGCGCTCGGCGACCGCCGTGCAGATCTGGCGCGACGCTTCGAGATAGGTCGGCGACGAGAAATCGTAGTGGCGGCGCGAGCCGAACGCGCGCGGCCGGCCGTCCGCGCCGATCGCGAGGATGTCGGGATGACGGTCGACCAGCCATTTCGGCGGCGTCGCGGTCGGCGTGCACATCACGATCTCGAGGCCGGCCGCGCCGAGCACGTCGACCGCACGGTCGAGCCAGCCCCAGTCGTATTCGCCCGGCGACGGCTCGATGCGGCTCCACGCGAATTCCGCGATCCGCACCTGCTCGATGCCGAGCGTTTTCATCCGGCGGGCGTCGTCGGCCCACATCGATTCCGGCCAGTGTTCCGGGTAGTAGCAGACTCCGAGGCGCATGCCGATCCTTATGCGTAGTGGTGAACGTGGACGTCGGCGCACGCGGGCACCGCGCGGCCGTCTTCGGTGAACAGGTGGCAGGCCGCGGCCGGCGCGTGCACGTGCACGCGTTCGCCGGTGCGCACCTGCGCGTCGCCGGGCACCTTCGCGATCAGCGGCGTCGCGTCGGGCAGGCCAGGCGAATCGAGGTGCACGTAGGTCTGTTCGCCCAGGCGTTCGACGAGCGCGACGTCGCGCGCGAGCGTCGTCGCGTCGGCCGCGGCGCCGAGCGTCAGGTGTTCGGGACGGACGCCGAGCGTCACGGCGGCGCCGGCGCTCAGCGCCGAGCCGTCACGCGGCAGCGCGAAGGTTTCGCCGGACGGCACCAGCTTGACGGTCGTGCGCTGCGCGTCGCACGCAGTCACGACGGCCGGCAGGAAGTTCATCCGCGGCGAGCCGATGAAGCCCGCGACGAAGCGGCTGGCCGGGTGGTGGTAAAGGTCGAGCGGCGCGCCGACCTGCGCGATGCTGCCGTGCTGCGCGGTATCCGCGCCGGCGTGCAGCAGCACGATCTTGTCGGCGAGCGTCATCGCCTCGGTCTGGTCGTGCGTCACGTAGACGACGCTCGCGCGTTCGAACTGCCGGTGCAGCCGCGCGATCTCGATGCGGGTCTGGCCGCGCAGCGCCGCGTCGAGATTGGACAGCGGTTCGTCGAACAGGAACACGCCGGGCTCGCGCACGATCGCGCGGCCGATCGCGACGCGCTGCCGCTGGCCGCCCGACAGCGCCTTCGGCTTGCGTTCGAGCAGCGTGTCGAGCTGCAGGATGCGCGCGGCGTCGCGCACCTTCCGGTCGATCTCGGCTTTCGGCACGCGCGCGAGCTTCAGCCCGAACGCCATGTTCTCGTACACCGTCATGTGCGGAAACAGCGCGTAGCTCTGGAACACCATCGCGACGCCGCGTTCGGCGGCCGGCACGTCGTCGACGCGACGGCCGTCGATCGACAACTCGCCCGCGCTCAGATCCTCGAGCCCGGCGATCATGCGCAACAGGGTCGACTTCCCGCATCCGGACGGCCCGAGAAACACGCAGAACTCGTGCGCGCCGATCTCCAGATCGACGTCGCGAATGACCGGCGCGTGCTCGCCATAGGCTTTCTGCACGCGTCGCATCGAGATGCTCGCCATTGTCTCCGCTCCATGTTTTAATGCGCCACACTGCTTGATTAAGCGCTTAATCATCGCGATCAAAAAAAGGGGCGATGCGATCGCGGCCGAGTCGCGCCCGTCGGTCGGGCGGCAGGGTGTGCGGCGATAGTGCGCCGCTTCGGTGAGCGAAGCAAATATTGGATCGACGTCTCATATAGTGAGCAAACGATGGCAACTCTGGATGAAGTGGCGCGCCGCGCCGGCGTGACGGCCGCGACGGTGTCGAACGTGCTGCGCGATCGCGGCCGGGTCGGCGACGCGACGCGGGCGCGGGTGCTCGAAGCGGTCGACGCGCTCGGGTATCGGCCGCACCTCGCCGCGCGGGCGCTGGCGGAAGGGCGCGCGCCGACGGTCGCGCTGATGGTATCGAGCATCGCGAACCCGTTCTATCCGGAGTTCGCGCTGGCGGTCGAGCGCGCGGTGCGCCGCAACGGGCAGTTCCTGATCGTCTGCAATACGAACGAAGATCCGTTGCAGGGGCGCGCGTATCTCGACCAGATCGCCGGCACGATCTCCGAAGGGATTCTCGTGACCAATGCGAACCTGCACCTGCCGGACCTGCTCGACGTCGCGCGGCGTGGCGTGCCGGTCGTGCTGTGCCTGTGGGAGCGGCCTGACGCGCCGCCCGACGGGTTGCCGTGCGTGGCGATCGATTTCCGCGAGGCGGGACGGATCGCGACGCGGCATCTGCTCGAACTCGGTCACGAGACAATCGGAGTGATCGTCGGCGGCGCGGCGAGCGGCGTGCAGGCGGCGCGCTACGACGGCTTCGTCGACGTGATGCGCGATGCGGGGCTCGACGCGTCGATCGTCGCGGCCGAGCGTGATTCGATCGAAGGCGGGCTGCGTGCGGCGGGCCGGCTGCTCGATGCGCACCCGCGGTTGACCGCGCTGGTCGCGACCAACGACCTGCCGGCGATCGGCGCGATGCATGCGGCGGCCGATCGCGGCCGGCGCGTGCCCGACGATCTGTCGATCGTCGGCATCACCGACATCCATCTCGCGCGCGACACGCGGCCCACGCTGACGACCGTCGCGATCCCCACTGCCGAAGCGGCCGGCCTCGCAGTCGAGCTGCTCAATACGCTGCGCGAGGCGGGCGGGAAGGGCGACGGCGCGTCGCGCGTGCGGGTCGCGTCGCTGCCGACGCTGACGGTGCGCGGCACGACCGGGCCGGTGCCGCGCGCGGCATGACGAAACGCGAGCGGTAGCCCGCCGGCTTCAGCCGCCTTCGACGAGCCGCAGCACGATGCGGCGGGCCGAATCGAGATGCGCGACGGTCATCGCGCGGGCGCCGCGGGCATCGCGTTCGAGGCACGCCTGCAGGATATCGTCGTGTTCGACCTGGAACGACGAGGTATCGGCGAGCAGCGTGGCCTGCAGGCGCTCGTAACGTTCGACCTGGCCGCGCAGTTCGGCGATCGACTTCAACTGCCGCGCGTTGCCGCAGCACGAATACAGCAACGCGTGGAATTCGCGGTTCAGTTCGCCTTGCCGGCGTGGCACGGTTGCATCGCCGAGCAGCCGATGCACGAGTTCGGCGCGGGCGAGCGTTTCGTCGTCGAGCCGCTTCACGCTGCGGTAGATCGCATCGCCTTCGAGCAGCACGCGCAGATCGTAGATTTCGTGCACGTCCGACGCGCTCAACATGCGCACGACGGCGCCGCGATTCCGGAAGATGTCGAGCAAGCCCTCGCGTTCCAGCCGCTGGATCGCCTCGCGCATCGGAATCCGGCTGATGCCGAAGCGCTCGGCCAGATCGCGCTCGACGAGCCGCTCGCCGGCCGCCAGTTCGCCGTTGATGATCATGTCGCGCAGCGACGCGGCGACCGCGTCCGCCGTGGAGTCGAGTTTGGCTTCCATGCCTGCCTGTTTCGTCATTTTGGAATAATGGTATACCAAACGGCCATCCAGTGCCACAATGGCGACCATCGGCGGGCTTCACGCAACGGCGTCCGGCCCGGTCGAGGCAACCGACATCAATGGAGAGCGAGATGGCATCGGGCGAACACCAGTATCGCGTCGCAGTGGAGTGGACGGGCAATCGTGGCACCGGCACGTCGGGGTATCGCGAGTACGGGCGCGATCATGTGATCCGCGCAGGCTCCAAGCCGGATATTCCCGGCTCGTCGGACCCGGCGTTTCGCGGCGACGCGGCGCGCTGGAACCCTGAAGACCTGCTGCTCGCGTCGGCATCGGCGTGCCACAAGCTGTGGTATCTGCACCTGTGTTCGGAAGCCGGCATCCGCGTGCTGGCCTATGTCGACCACGCGGAAGGCACGATGCTCGACGGTGCCGAAGCGGGTCGCTTCACCGAAATCGTGCTGCGCCCGCAGGTGACGATCCGGGCCGGCGACGATCGTGAACGCGCGGCGCAGCTGCATCACGATGCGCATGCGAAGTGTTATATCGCGAATTCGGTCAATTTTCCGATTCGGTGCGAGCCGGTGATCGAGGTTGCCGCGGCGTAGGAAACCGCGGCTGCGTCGTCACAGCGCGACCCCATAAACCTCCCGCGCCGCGGCCCGAATCGCCTCGACCATCACCGTCACCGCCGGCGAATGCAGCCGGTCGGTGCGCGTGATGATCCCGAAATCGTCCATCCGGCAATCCATCTCCAGCGGCAGCATCGTGACGATCCCGTGCCGCGCGTAGTAGCGCGCGACGTCCTCGGCGAGCACCGCGATCATGTCGCTCTGTTCGAGCAGTTGCGTGATGAACAGCAGCGCCGACGTTTCGACGAGGTTCGCCGGCGGCGCGAGGCTCGCGCGCTGGAACACGAGTTCGAAGCGGTGCCGCAGCACGCTGCCGGCCGGCGGCACGACCCACGCGGCGCGCTGTACGTCCGCGAGCGCCAGCGGCGCTTGCGCGAGCAGCGGATGGCCGGGCCGCACGACCGCGGCCACCGATTCGCCGGTCAGCGGCTCGTAGCGCAGGCGCAGCTTGTCGTGTTCGGCGGACAGCCGGCCGAGCACGATGTCGATCTTTTCCTGCGCGAGATGCTCGAGCAGCACGTTGCTGGTGTCGATCTCGACCGACACGTGCAGGCCCGCATGCGTGCCCTTCACCGCGGCGACGGCCGGCGGCACGAGCCGCAGGGCCGGCGACGTGATCGCCCCCACCGCCACGTGGCCGAGATGGCCGGCCTTCAGCGCGGCCAGCTCCTCGCGTGCCTGGTCGAGGCTGCCGAGCGCCGCGCGCGCGTGGCGGATCAGCGCGTCGCCGTACAGCGTCGGCCGCATCCCGCGTGGCAGGCGCTCGAACAGCACCGCGCCAATCGATTCCTCGAGTTCGCGCAGCAGCTTCGACGCGGCCGGCTGCGTCATGTTCAGCGCGGCCGCCGCGCGGTGGATGCTGCCTTCGTCGGCGAGCGCGACGACCAGCAGCAACTGGCGCGTCTTCAGGCGGGCGCGGTTTCCCCACGGACTGGCTTCGGTCATCGTACGGGTTTATATCGATATCGGAATCGATATCGTAATCGCCAAAAACGTCATTAGCCAGTTATCAAAATTCTGCCTAGACTGCGCCGGTATCCCGTCACCACAGGACTGACGATGTCGGCAACAAAACCCAGGCTGCGCTCCGCCCAATGGTTCGGCACGAACGACAAGAACGGCTTCATGTACCGGAGCTGGATGAAGAACCAGGGCATTCCCGATCACGAATTCGACGGCCGGCCGATCATCGGCATCTGCAATACGTGGTCCGAACTGACGCCGTGCAACGCGCACTTCCGCAAGCTCGCCGAGCACGTGAAGCGCGGGATTTCGGAAGCGGGCGGCTTCCCGGTCGAGTTCCCGGTGTTCTCGAACGGCGAATCGAACCTGCGGCCGTCGGCGATGCTCACGCGCAACCTCGCGTCGATGGACGTCGAGGAAGCGATCCGCGGCAACCCGATCGACGCGGTCGTGCTGCTCGCCGGCTGCGACAAGACGACGCCCGCGCTGCTGATGGGCGCGGCAAGCTGCGACGTGCCGGCGATCGTCGTGTCGGGCGGCCCGATGCTCAACGGCAAGCTCGAAGGCAAGAACATCGGTTCGGGCACGGCCGTGTGGCAACTGCACGAAGCGCTGAAGGCCGGCGAGATCGACCTGCATCACTTCCTGTCGGCCGAAGCCGGGATGTCGCGCTCGGCCGGCACCTGCAACACGATGGGCACCGCGTCGACGATGGCGTGCATGGCCGAGGCGCTCGGCGTCGCGCTGCCGCACAACGCGGCGATTCCGGCCGTCGATTCGCGCCGCTACGTGCTCGCGCACATGTCGGGCATCCGCATCGTCGAGATGGCGCTCGAAGGGCTCGTGCTGTCGAAGGTCCTGACGCGTGCGGCGTTCGAGAACGCGATCCGCGCGAATGCGGCGATGGGCGGCTCGACCAACGCGGTGATCCACCTGAAGGCGATCGCCGGCCGCATCGGCGTGCCGCTCGAACTGGAAGACTGGATGCGCATCGGCCGCGACACGCCGACGATCGTCGACCTGATGCCGTCGGGGCGCTTCCTGATGGAGGAGTTCTATTACGCGGGCGGGCTGCCGGCCGTGCTGCGCCGGCTCGGCGAAGGCGGGCTGCTGCCGCACCCGGACGCGCTGACGGTCAACGGCAAATCGCTGTGGGACAACGTGCGCGAAGCGCCGAACTACGACGACGAGGTGATTCGTCCGCTCGACCGGCCGCTGATCGCGGACGGCGGCATCTGCATCCTGCGCGGCAATCTCGCGCCGCGCGGCGCGGTGCTGAAACCGTCGGCGGCGAGCCCCGAACTGCTCAAGCATCGCGGCCGCGCGGTGGTGTTCGAGAACCTCGACCACTACAAGGCGACGATCAACGACGAAGCGCTCGACGTCGACGCGAGCTCGGTGATGGTGCTGAAGAACTGCGGGCCGCGCGGCTATCCGGGCATGGCCGAGGTCGGCAACATGGGGCTGCCGCCGAAGCTGCTGCGCCAGGGCGTGAAGGACATGGTGCGGATTTCCGATGCGCGGATGAGCGGCACCGCGTACGGCACGGTCGTGCTGCACGTCGCGCCGGAAGCGGCCGCCGGCGGGCCGCTCGCGGCCGTGCGCAACGGCGACTGGATCGAGCTGGACTGCGAGGCCGGCACGCTGCATCTCGACATTCCGGATGAAGAGTTGCAGCGCCGCCTGTCCGACGTCGATCCGACCGCGGCGCCGGGCGTGGCCGGCCAGCTCGGCAAGGGCGGCTACGCGCGGCTGTATATCGATCACGTGCTGCAGGCGGACGAGGGGTGCGACCTCGACTTCCTGGTCGGCACGCGCGGCGCGGACGTGCCGAGCCATTCGCATTGAGCAGGCGGGCGGCGCGACCTGCGTCGCCGCCGGTTGCGGGCCTTCCCGGCCCGCGCTTCATGAAACCGTGAACGCATGACGGCCGGCGACAACCGGGCCGAAGCAGGAC
The DNA here is from genome assembly GCF_003253915.1 of Burkholderia sp. 28_3. Lineage (NCBI taxonomy): Bacteria > Pseudomonadati > Pseudomonadota > Betaproteobacteria > Burkholderiales > Burkholderiaceae > Burkholderia > Burkholderia sp. 28_3. The sequence goes on along the minus strand of NZ_QKZF01000007.1, from coordinate 59,417 downwards.
GCGAACCATGACATCGAGCAGCACGCCGCGCTATCGCGGCATCTTTCCCGTCGTTCCGACGACGTTTGCCGATACCGGCGAGCTCGACCTCGCGAGCCAGAAGCGCGCGGTCGATTTCATGATCGACGCCGGCTCGGACGGGCTGTGCATCCTCGCGAACTTCTCCGAGCAGTTCGCGATCACCGACGACGAACGCGACGTGCTCACGCGCACGATCCTCGACCACGTGGCCGGCCGCGTGCCGGTGATCGTCACGACGTCGCACTACAGCACGCAGGTGTGCGCGGCGCGCAGCCTGCGCGCGCAGCAGCTCGGCGCCGCGATGGTGATGATGATGCCGCCATATCACGGCGCGACGTTCCGCGTGCCGGAAGCGCAGATCTTCGACTTCTATGCGCGCGTGTCGGATGCCATCGACATTCCGATCATGATCCAGGACGCGCCCGCGAGCGGCACCGCGCTGTCCGCGCCGTTCCTCGCCCGGATGGCGCGCGAGATCGAGCAGGTCGCGTACTTCAAGATCGAGACGCCGGGCGCGGCGAACAAGCTGCGCGAGCTGATCCGGCTCGGCGGTGACGCGATCGAGGGGCCGTGGGACGGCGAGGAAGCGATCACGCTGCTCGCCGACCTCCATGCGGGCGCGACCGGCGCGATGACGGGCGGCGGCTTCCCGGACGGCATCCGGCCGATCCTCGAAGCGTTCCGCGAAGGGCGGCACGACGATGCGTTCGCGCATTACCAGGCGTGGCTGCCGCTGATCAATCACGAGAACCGCCAGTCCGGGATCCTCACCGCGAAGGCGCTGATGCGCGCAGGCGGCGTGATCGCGTGCGAGCGGCCGCGGCATCCGATGCCGGAACTGCACCCGGACACGCGCGCGGAATTGCTCGCGATCGCGCGCCGGCTCGATCCGCTCGTGCTGCGCTGGGCGCGCTGAGCGATTCGCGAAGGAGAAAGGCACGATGAGTGAACCGATTTCGCTGGGCGTCGTCGGGATCGGCAAGATCGCACGCGACCAGCATCTGCCGGCGATCGCCGCCGAACCGGGCTTCGCGCTGACCGCATGCGCGAGCCGCCACGCGGAAGTCACGGGCGTACGCAACTACTCCGACCTGCGCGCGCTGCTCGCCGCCGAACCCGAACTCGACGCGGTGTCGCTGTGCGCGCCGCCGCAGGTGCGCTACGCGCAGGCGCGCGCCGCGCTCGAAGCCGGCAAGCACGTGATGCTCGAGAAGCCGCCGGGCGCGACGCTCGGCGAAGTGGCCGCGCTGGACGCGCTGGCCCGCGAGCGCGGCCTCACGCTGTTCGCGACCTGGCATTCGCGTTGCGCGAGCGCGGTCGAGCCCGCGCGCGCGTGGCTCGCGCACCGCGCGATCCGCGCGGTGCAGGTGCGCTGGAAGGAAGACGTGCGGCGCTGGCATCCGGGGCAGCAGTGGATCTGGGAGCCGGGCGGCCTCGGCGTGTTCGATCCGGGCATCAACGCGCTGTCGATCGTCACGCGGATCCTGCCGCGCGAACTCGTGCTGCGCGAGGCGACGCTCATCGTGCCGAGCGACGTGCAGACGCCGATCGCGGCCGAACTCGATTGCGCGGATACCGACGGCGTGCCGGTGCGCGCGGAATTCGACTGGCGCCACGGTCCCGTCGAGCAATGGGAGATCGCGGTCGACACGGCCGACGGCGTGCTCGCGATCAGCCGCGGCGGCGCGCAATTGTCGATCGCGGGCGAGCCGGTCGAGATCGGGCCCGAACGCGAATACCCGGCACTGTATGCGCACTTCCATGCGCTGATCGCGCGTGGCGAAAGCGACGTCGACGTGCGGCCGCTTCGGCTCGTCGCCGATGCCTTCCTGTTCGGCCGGCGCGTGCAGACCGACGCGTTCGGCCGCTGAACCTGCGCGCGCGCTTCGGTACGACGAAGCGCGCGCGACGAATGATTGATTACGGCACACATCACGGCATCAGCCGATACAAAGGAGACACCCATGAACCGCACGACTCACACGATTCGCCGCCATACCCTGCGCGCGCTGCTGGCCGCGCTCTGCATCGCGCCGCTCGGCATGCAGGGCGCCGCGCACGCCGACGCGCCGCTGAAGATCGGCTTCCTCGTGAAGATGCCGGAGCAGGCGTGGTTCATCAACGAGCAGAACGCGGCGTCCGCGCTCGGCCAGAAGGAGAATTTCTCGGTCGTGAAGATCGGCACGCCGGACGGCGAGAAGGTGCTGGCCGCGATCGACAACCTCGGTTCGCAGGGCGCGCAGGGCTTCGTGATCTGCGCGCCGGACGTGCGCCTCGGGCCGGCGATCGCGTCGCGCGCGAAGCGCTACAACATGAAGTTCGTGACGGTCGACGACCAGCTCGTCGATTCGAGCGGCAAGCCGCTGCCGAACGTGCCGCACCTCGGGATGTCGGCGACCAAGATCGGCAACCAGGTCGGCCAGGCGATCGCCGACGAGATGAAGCGGCGCGGCTGGAAGCCGGAAGAAGTCGGCGCGCTGCGCGTCACCAACTACGAGTTGCCGACCGCGAAGCTGCGCACCGACGGCGCGACGCAGGCGCTGCTCGCGAACGGCTTCCGCAAGGAAAACATCTTCGACGCGCCGCAGAAGACCACCGACGACGAAGGTGGCTTCAGTGCGGCGGCGCCGGTGCTCGCGCGCCATCCGAACGTGAAGAAATGGGTGATCTACGCGCTGAACGAGGAAACCGTGCTCGGCGCGGTGCGCGCGACCGAACAGCTGCACATCCCGGCGGCCGACGTGATCGGCGTCGGCATCAACGGCGCGGGCGAGGCGTTCGCCGAGTTCCAGAAGAAGGAGCCGACCGGCTTCTACGGGACGATCGCGGTCAGCTCGACGAACCACGGCAAGGACAGCACGCAGAACCTCGTCGACTGGATCCGCAACGGCAAGACGCCGCCGGCCGACACGCAGACGAGCGGCAAGCTGATGACGCGCGCGAACTGGCAGGCCGTGCGCGCCGAACTCGGTATCTGAGCGGGGCGAGGCGAGAACGCGATGACGATGCAGACGATCACGGCCGCGTCCGGCCACGACGCCGAAGCGGGCATGCGGCCGGACGGCCCGCTGCTCGCGCTCGACGGCATCACGGTGACGTTTCCGGGCGTGCGGGCGCTCGACGCGGTGTCGCTGTCGGTGCGCGCGGGCGAGGTGCACGGGCTGATGGGCGAGAACGGCGCGGGGAAATCGACGCTGCTGAAGGTGCTGTCCGGCGTGAACCAGCCGCAGGCCGGCACGCTGACGCTGAACGGCACGGCGCAGCGCTTCGCGTCGACGCGCGCGGCGCTCGAGGCCGGCATCGCGATCATCTACCAGGAACTGCATCTGGTGCCCGAGCTGACGGTCGCGGAAAACCTGATGCTCGGGCAATTGCCGAGCCGGCTCGGCGTGGTCGACGAGCGCACGCTCGCCGCGCGCGCGCTCGATGCGCTGGAGCGGCTCGGCGAGCACATCGATCCGGGCATCCCGGTGAAGTATCTGTCGATCGGCCAGCGCCAGATGATCGAGATCGGCAAGGCGCTGATGCGCGACGCGCGCGTGATCGCGTTCGACGAACCGACGAGTTCGCTGTCCGCGCGCGAAACCACGCAGCTGTTCCGGATCATCCGCGCGCTGCGCGCGGAAGGCCGCGCGATCATCTACGTCACGCACCGGATGGAGGAGGTCTATGAACTGTGCGACCGCGTGACGGTGTTTCGCGACGGTCGCCGCATCGACACGTTCGATTCCGTCGCCGATCTCGACCGCGACCGGCTGATCGGCTGCATGGTCGGCCGTTCGATCGAGGACGTGTACGGCTACCGGCCGCGTGCGGCCGGCGACGTGCTGATCGAAGCGAAGGGGCTGGCGGGGCCGGGGCTGGCCGAGCCCGTGTCGTTTACCGCGCGGCGCGGCGAGATCGTCGGCTTCTTCGGGCTCGTCGGCGCGGGCCGCTCCGAGCTGATGAAACTGCTGTACGGCGCTGTGCGACCGAGCGCCGGGCACGTCGAGCTGGACGGCAAGCGGGTGGCGTTCGGCAGCCCGCGCGACGCGGTGCGCGCCGGCATCGCGCTGTGCCCGGAAGACCGCAAGCAGGAAGGCATCGTCGCGATCGCGTCGGTGGCCGACAACCTGAACATCAGCGCGCGCCGTCATTTCAGCCCGGCGCGCGTGCTGCTCGACGGGCGGCGCGAACGCGAGCTCGCGCAGCAATACATCGAGCGCCTCGCGATCAAGACCCGCGACGGCGACACGCCGATCGGCGCGCTGTCGGGCGGCAACCAGCAGAAGGTCGTGCTCGCGCGCTGGCTGGCCGAGCGCATCGACGTGTTCCTGATGGACGAGCCGACGCGCGGTATCGACGTCGGCGCGCGCGCGGAAATCTACAACCTGTTCTACGAACTCGCGGAAGCGGGCCGCACCGTGATCCTCGTGTCGAGCGATCTGGCCGAGGTGATCGGCGTGTCGGACCGCATCGTCGTGATGAAGGAAGGACGGGTCGCGGGCGAGGTCGCGAAGGCGGACGCGACGCCCGATGCGCTGATCAAGCTCGCGCTGCCGCGCTAGCGGCGTGCTGTTCAACCGGAAAGCAAGTGAACTGATATGAGCCAGGCAATGCAACCCCAACGTACTTCCCCGTCCCCGGATGCCGCGGCCGCGGCCACGCCCGCGCGGCCACGCGGCGGCGTGTGGCAGCTGATCAACCGCTCCGGCATCGTGATGGTGTTTCTCGTGCTGTTCGCGGTGCTGTCGATGACCGTGCCGGACTTCCTCACGCCGCGCAACATCCAGGGCCTGTTGCTGTCGGTCACGCTGATCGGCTCGATCGCGGTGACGATGATGTTCGTGCTCGCGCTCGGCGAGGTCGACCTGTCGGTCGCGTCGATCGTCGCGTTCTCGGGCGTCGTCGCGTCGACGCTGATCACCGCGACGCACAGCGTCGTGCTCGGTATCGCGGCCGGCGTGCTCGCGGGTGGGGCGGTCGGGCTCGTGAACGGCGTGTTGATCGCACGTTACCGGATCAACTCGCTGATCGTCACGCTCGCGATGATGGAAGTCGTGCGCGGGCTCGCGTTCATCACGTCGAACGGCGACGCGGTGATGATCTCGGAAGAGCGCTTCTTCGATCTCGGTGGCGGGTCGTTCCTCGGTATTTCGTATCCGATCTGGAGCAACATCGTCGGCTTCGTCGTGTTCGGCTTCCTGCTGCGCAAGACGGTGTTCGGCAAGAACGTGCTGGCCGTCGGCGGCAACGGCGAGGCGGCGCTGCTCGCGGGGCTGCCGGTGATGCGCATCAAGATCGCCGTGTTCGTGCTGCAAGGGCTCGTGACCGGCTTCGCCGGCGTGATGCTCGCATCGCGGATGAGCCTCGGCGACCCGAAGACGTCGGTCGGCCTCGAACTCGGCGTGATCTCCGCATGTGTGCTCGGCGGCGTGTCGCTGACGGGCGGCGTCGCGACGATCTCCGGCGTGCTGGTCGGCGTGCTGATCATGGGCTCCGTGCAGGACGCGATGAGCCTGCTGAACGTGCCGACCTTTTACCAATATCTGATACGCGGCGGAATTCTGTTGCTCGCGGTGCTGTTCGACCAGTATCGTCGCAACCAGCGGCGCGCGATGAAGATCTGATTTCGGTGATGGCGCGGCCGCCCGCGAACGCGACAGATCAGACATCGGGAGACGGCATGCAACAGACTCATCCGGCCGCGTCGGCGACGCTGCTGGCCGACAGCCGCAACACGCTCGGCGAAGGCGCGACGTGGTGCGACAGGACGCACGCGCTGTATTGGGTGGACATCGAAGGCGCGCAGCTGTGGCGCTGCCGCGCGGACGGCTCAGACCTCGCGCAGTGGGCGATGCCCGAACGGCTCGCGTGCTTCGCGCTGACCGACGAGCCGGACGTGCTGCTCGTCGGGCTCGCGACCCATCTCGCGTTCTTCGACCTGCGCAGCGGCGCGTTCACGCGGATCGTCGACGTCGAGCCCGACTTGCCGACGCGGCTCAACGACGGGCGCTGCGACGGGGCCGGCGCATTCGTGTTCGGGATGAAGGACGAAGGCGCCGAGCCGCCGCGCGCGGTCGGCGGGTTCTATCGGCTCAATTCCGACCTCACGCTCGAACGGCTCGCGTTGCCGCCGGCCGCGATCGCGAACAGCATCGGGTTCTCGCCGGACGGTTCGAAGATGTATTTCTGCGATTCGCTGGTGCGCGAGATTTTCGTGTGCGATTACCGTGCGGGTGGCGACGTCGCGAACGTGCGGCCGTTCGCGCGGCTGATCGATGCCAATGGCGATCCGGACGGGTCGATCGTCGATCGCGACGGTGGGCTGTGGAATGCGCAGTGGGGCGGCAGGCGCGTGGTGCGTTATGGGCCGGACGGGGTCGAGACGGATCGCGTTGAAGTGCCGACCGCGCAGCCGAGCTGCGTTGCGATCGACGGTGAAGGCCGGCTGTATGTGACGAGTGCGCGTGTTGACCTCAGCGATGACGCGCTGGCCGGCGATGCGCACGCGGGCGGCGTGTTCGTCGCGCAGACGCGCTACGCGGGGCTGCCGACCGCGCGGTTCGCGGGCCGGCGTGCGTCGCACGGCTGACCGCCGCAGCCGACCGCGCGTACCGCGCGTGTCGCGTACAACCGGACAGAACGACGTTTCGCGTGCTGGTAAGATGGCTCGCAATTCCATCCAGCACGCGCTATGAGTTCCACCCCGACCAAGCCCGCCCGTTCGAAACCCGCCGCGAAGGACGCCGCCCGCGCCACGGGCGACAAGCCGAAAGCGCGCGTGCAACAACGTCTGACCTACGTGATCGGCGGCCTCGACCGGCTGCTGCGCCGTCACATGACCGACGCGCTCGCGCCGCTCGGCATCACGCTCGCGCAATACACGGCGCTGTCGGTGCTCGAGGCGCGCGGCGCATCGTCGAACGCGCAACTGGCCGAGCGCTCGTGGATCACGCCGCAATCGGCGAACGAGGTGATGAGCGTGATGGCCGCGCGCGGTTTCGTCACGCGCGAAGCCGACCCGTCGCACGGCCGCATCATCCTGCTGAAGCTGACCGACGCAGGCGCGGCGATGCTGCGCGAATGCGAAGCCGTGCTGCGCCCGCTCGAGGCCCGCATGCTGGGCGACATCCCGGCCGACGACGCCGCGCACGTGCAGCGCGCGCTCGAACTGTTCTCGCGCAACCTGCGCGGCTGAGCGCCTCCCCGATTTTCACGACGCGGGCCCGTTCGGCCCGTGCGCGCTTCGTCCGCGCCATCCGCGATCGCCCGACCGCTCCCTGATTTCCCCGCCGCATTCTCCGGTTTCCGCTCCGGGTTTACACCGGCGCTCGTGCCGCTTGCAATATCAGGTAGCCTGATATTAAATGAAGTCGTCCGCAGCACGCAGGCTGCGCACCGAATCGCACTGGAAACGAACGACAGGAACAGACATGAGCAAGTACGACAACCGCTGGCAGACCGTTGAAGTGAAAGTGGAGGCCGGCATCGCGTGGGTGACGTTGAATCGCCCCGAGAAGCGCAACGCAATGAGCCCCACGCTGAACCAGGAGATGCTTCAGGTGCTCGACGCGGTCGAGTTCGACGACGAGGCGAAGGTGCTCGTCCTGACCGGCGCGGGGGCCGCATGGACGGCCGGCATGGATCTGAAGGAGTATTTCCGCGAGATCGACGGCGGCCCGGACGCGTTGCAGGAAAAGGTGCGCCGCGACGCATCGGAATGGCAGTGGCGCCGCCTGCGGATGTACGGCAAGCCGACCATCGCGATGGTGAACGGCTGGTGCTTCGGCGGCGGGTTCTCGCCGCTCGTCGCGTGCGACCTCGCGATCGCGGCCGACGAAGCGGTGTTCGGGCTGTCGGAGATCAACTGGGGCATCCCGCCCGGCAACCTCGTCAGCAAGGCGATGGCCGACACGGTCGGACACCGCCGCGCGCTGCACTACATCATGACCGGCGACACGTTCACCGGCGTCGAAGCCGCGGAGATGGGCCTCGTGAACAGCAGCGTGCCGCTCGCCGGGCTGCGCGACGCGACGATCGCGCTCGCCGCACGGCTGATGGACAAGAACCCGGTCGTGCTGCGCGCGGCGAAGCACGGCTTCAAGCGCTCGCGCGAACTCACGTGGGAGCAGTGCGAGGATTACCTGTATGCGAAGCTCGACCAGGCGCAACTGCGCGACCCGGAGCGCGGCCGCGAACAGGGGCTGAAGCAGTTCCTCGACGACAAGGCGATCAAGCCGGGTCTGCAAGCCTACAAGCGCTGATACAAGCGCGGACGCAGCCGCCGGCTTCCCCGCCGGCGTAATCGCAAGAGACAGGCAAGGCAGGAGACGACATGACCGACAGACGGATGCTGATCGGCGGCGAGTGGTGCACCGCCCGCGACGGCCGCACCTTCGACCGCTTCAACCCCGCGACGGGCGCGCTTGCGTCGCGCGCGCCGGCGGCCGGCAGCGCCGACGCCGACGCGGCGATCGACGCCGCGCACCGCGCGTTCCCCGCATGGGCGGCGCTCGCGCCGACCGAGCGCCGCCGGCTGCTGCTGAAGGCGGCCGACCTGATGGACGCGCGCATCGACGAGATCATCGCGACCGGCGTCGCCGAAACGGGCGCGACGCCCGGCTGGATCGGCTTCAACGTGACGCTCGCGGCGAACATGCTGCGCGAGGCCGCGTCGATGACGACGCAGATCGCCGGCGACGTGATTCCGTCCGACGTACCGGGCAATCTCGCGCTCGCGATGCGGGCGCCGTGCGGCGTGGTGCTCGGCATCGCGCCGTGGAACGCGCCGGTGATCCTCGGCACGCGGGCGCTGGCGATGCCGCTTGCGTGCGGCAACACGGTCGTGCTGAAGGCGTCCGAGGCGTGCCCGGGCGTGCACGCGCTGATCGGCGCGGTGCTGGACGAAGCCGGGCTCGGCGCCGGCGTGGTCAACGTGATCACGCACGCGGCGGCCGATGCACCGGCGCTTGTCGAACGGATGATCGCGCATCCGCATGTGAAGCGGATCAATTTCACCGGGTCGACGCACGTCGGCCGCATCATCGCGCGCCACGCGGCTGCGCACCTGAAACCCGTGCTGCTCGAACTCGGCGGCAAGGCGCCAGTGCTGGTGCTCGACGATGCGGATCTCGATGCAGCCGTCGACGCGATCGCGTTCGGCGCGTTCTTCAACCAGGGGCAGATCTGCATGTCGACCGAGCGCGTGATCGCCGCGCGGCCGGTCGCCGATGCGCTCGTCGAGCGGCTCGCCGCAAAGGCGCGCACGCTGGTTGCCGGCGATCCGCTGGCCGGCCATCCGCTCGGCACGATGGTCGATGCGACGGCCGCCATGCGCGCGGCGTCGCTGGTCGAGGATGCGCGTGCGCACGGTGCGCATCTGCCGCTCGGCTGCCGCGTCGAAGGCGCGACGATGCAGCCGGCGATCGTCGACGGCGTGACGCCCGAGATGCGCCTGTATCGCGAGGAATCGTTCGCGCCGGTCGTCGCGATCCTGCGTGCGGACAACGACGACGAAGCGGTCGCGCTCGCGAACGACAGCGAGTTCGGGCTGTCGGCGAGCGTGTTCAGCCGCGACGTCGCGCGCGCGATGGCGGTCGCGCGCCGAATCGAATCGGGGATCTGCCACATCAACGGGCCGACCGTGCACGACGAAGCGCAGATGCCGTTCGGCGGCACGAAGGCGAGCGGCTACGGCCGCTTCGGCAGCCGCGCGTCGATCGCCGAATTCACCGAGCTGCGCTGGATCACCGTGCAGACCGCGCCACGGCATTACCCGGTATGAGCGAGCCGACGATGAATGTTGAGACGCCCGCCAGCGGCCCGATGAACGACACGGGCGCCGTGCGCTATCGCGCGGCCGCCGTCGCGGTCGGCGCGGCCGAGATTCGCCGCGCCGACGACGGTACCTGGTACCTGCGCTCGCGCGAACCGCTCGGCGATTACCCGACTCGCGTGACCGACTGCCTCGTGCGCGGCGCGCAAGCGCATCCGGACCGTGTGCTGGCCGCGCGGCGCGGCGCCGACGGCCGCTGGATCGAGATCACGTACGCGCGGATGCTCGAACGCGCCCGCGCGCTCGGCCAGGGCCTCGTCGATCTCGGGCTGTCGGCCGAGCGCCCGCTCGCGGTGCTGTCCGGCAACGACCTCGAGCATCTGCAGCTGATGTTCGCGGCGATGCTGGCCGGCGTGCCGTACTCGCCGATCTCGCCCGCGTATTCGCTGGTGTCGACCGACTACGGCAAGCTGCGTCACACGCTCGGCGTGCTGCGGCCGGGCGCGGTGTTCGTCGCCGAACGCGCGCCGTTCGCGCGGGCGCTCGATGCGACGTTGCCGGCCGATGCGGCGCTGATCGTCGCGCACGATGCCGATGTCGATGCCGAGGGCCGCGCGGTGCCGCTGTCGCGCCTGCTCGCCACCGCCCCGCGCACGATCGACGCGATTCACGAGGCGGTCGGCCCCGACCATCTCGCGAAGATCCTGTTCACGTCCGGTTCGACGAAGCAGCCGAAGGCCGTGCCGACCACGCACCGGATGCTGTGCAGCAACCAGCAGATGTTGCGGCAGACGATGCCGGAACTGACGCGTGAGCCGCCGGTGCTGGTCGACTGGCTGCCGTGGAATCACACGTTCGGCGGCAGTCACAACCTCGGCATCGCGCTGTACAACGGCGGCACGCTGTATATCGACGACGGTCGCCCGGTGCCCGGCCGCTTCGACGAAACCGTGCGCAACCTGCGCGAGATCGCGCCGACGATCTACTTCAACGTGCCGAAGGGCTGGGAGGAACTGACCGCCGCGCTCGAACGCGATGCCGAATTGCGCGACACGTTCTTCTCGCGCGTGAAGCTGTATTTCTTCGGCGGCGCGGGGCTGTCGCAGGCCGCGTGGGACCGGCTCGATCGTGTGACCGAAGCGCATTGCGGCGAGCGCATCCGGATCATGGCCGGCCTCGGGATGACGGAGGCGTCGCCGTCGTGCCTGTTCACGACGGGGCCGCTGATGCGCGCCGGGTATATCGGGCTGCCCGCGCCCGGCTGCGACGCGAAGCTGGTGCCGTGCGGCGGCAAGCACGAACTGCGCTTCAAGGGGCCGAACGTGATGCGCGGCTACTGGCACGCGGACGTCGATCCGCGCGACGTGTTCGACGACGAAGGCTACTACCGCAGCGGCGACGCAGGCGTCTTCGCCGATCCGGCGCGGCCGGAACTCGGGCTGCTGTTCGACGGGCGGCTGACCGAGGATTTCAAGCTGAGCAGCGGCACGTTCGTCAGCGTCGGGCCATTGCGCGCGAATGCGGTGTCGACGGGCGCGCCGTACGTGCAGGACGTGGTCGTCACCGGGATCAATCGCGACGACATCGGCTTGCTGGTGTTTCCGCGTGTCGACGCGTGCCGTGCGCTGGCAGGGCTCGCCGCGGATGCGTCGGTGACCGACGTGCTGCGCGCGCCGGCCGTGCGCGCGGCGTTCGCGGCGTGGCTTGCCGCGCTGAACCGGAACGCGAGCGGCGGGTCGACGTTCGTCGCGCGAATCCGGCTGATCGACACGCCGCCGTCGCTCGATCTCGGCGAGGTGACCGACAAGGGTTCGCTGAACCAGGCGGCCGTGCAGAAGCATCGCGCGGCGGCGATCGAAGCACTGTACGACCCGGCGCGGCGCGATCCCGACGTGATTTACGCGTAAGCGCACGCACGGGCAGCAACGAGCAGCAAGCAGTCAGCAACAACAAGCAGGCACAACGACCGGCCGGCCACGACACCGGCGGGCATTCTTGCGGCCAGTGAATCAGGTTGCCTGATAAAGGCGGCCTTTCATTCGACACCTCGCGCGCCGAACCGCCACTGGCCGGCGGCGGCGCGCGACGGTCGTTGCACGGCCGACCGACTACAAAGACATGGGACTGGAGACATGAACACTTACGTTGCCGAAAAATCCACGGTCGCGACCACGCTGGCGTTGTGTTTCGCGATCGCCCTCCTCGAAGGGCTCGACCTGCAGTCGGTCGGCGTCGCCGCGCCGCGGATGGCGCGCGAATTCGGGCTGTCCGTATCGCAGATGGGCATCGCATTCAGCGCGGGCACCTTCGGGCTGCTGCCGGGTGCGATGCTCGGCGGGCGGCTCGCCGACCGGATCGGCCGCAAGCGCGTGCTGATCGCGTCGACCGTGCTGTTCGGGCTGCTGTCGATCGCGACCGCGCAGGTCTCGAGCTTTGCGATGCTCGTCGTCGTGCGCGTGCTGACCGGTATCGGCCTCGGCGGCGCGATGCCCAACCTGATCGCGCTGTCGTCCGAAGCGGTCGAGCCGCGCTCGCGCAGCAGCGCGGTCGCGACGATGTACTGCGGGATCCCGTTCGGCGGCGTGATCGCGTCGCTGATCGGCGTGCTGCTCGCGGGCGATACCGAATGGCGCCACATCTTCTACATCGGCGGCCTGGGGCCGCTGCTGCTCGTGCCGCTGCTCGTGTGGTGCCTGCCGGAATCGCGCGCGTATCTCGACGTCGCGGGCACGCAGGCCGCGCGCGCCAGCGTCGCCCGGACGCTGTTCGGCGACGGCCGTACGACGTCGACGCTCGCGCTGTGGGTCAGCTACTTCTGCACGCTGATCGTCCTCTACTTCCTGCTGAACTGGCTGCCGTCGCTGATGGCCGCGCGCGGGCTCGATCGCGCGCACGTCGGCCTCGTGCAGATCGCGTTCAACGTCGGCGCGGGGCTCGGCGCGCTCGGCATCGGCGCGGCGCTCGACCGGATGCGCGCGTCGCGCGTGGTCGGCGGCATGTACGTCGGCATCGTGCTGTCGCTCGCCGCGCTAGCGGCCGCACCCGGCTTCGCGTCGCTCGCGGCGGCTGCGTTCGCGGCCGGGATGTTCGTCGTCGGCGGCCAGTCGGTGCTGTATGCGCTGGCCGCGATGTACTACCCGACCGCGATGCGCGGGACCGGCGTCGGCTCGGCGGTCGCCGTCGGCCGGCTCGGCTCCGTCGTCGGCCCGCTCGCGGCCGCGACGTTGCTGGCCGCCGGCCGCAGCGCGCCGGTCGTGATCGGCGCGAGCATCCCCGTCACGCTGGTCGCGGCCGTGGCCGCGCTGCTGTTGATCCGCCGCCCGCGGGCCGGCGACTGACATTGCCCGGTTTTTTCGATGCGCGCCGTCAGAGCGCGCGATTCAACATGGTCTGGAGACGCAACGAAATGAAGACGAAGACAAGGAATGGCCTGCTGGCCGCCGGCGCGTGCTGCGCGCTCGCCGCGCCGGGCGCGCACGCGCAGTCGAGCGTGACGCTGTACGGGATCATCGATACGGGCGTCGAATTCGTGTCGCACGCGAACGCGGCCGGCGATCACGTGGTGCGGATGCCGGGCGTGACGGGCGAACTGCCGTCGCGCTGGGGGCTGCGCGGCAGCGAGGATCTCGGCGGCGGCTATCAGGCGGTGTTCACGCTCGAAAGCGGCTTCAACGTGCGCGGCGGCGATCTCGGCCAGGGCGGCCGGCTGTTCGGGCGCCAGGCGTTCGTCGGGTTGAAGAGCGGCTTCGGCACGCTCGCGTTCGGCCGCCAGTACACGATGACCTATCTCGCGCTGCAGGGCGCGGACATCATCGGCCCCGACATCTACGGGCTCGGCTCGTTCGACGCGTACGTGCCGAACGGCCGCGCCGACAATGCGGTGACCTACCTCGGCACGTATCGCGGCGTGACGCTCGGCGCCGCGTATTCGTTCGGCCGCGACGGCGCGGGCACCGGCAATTCGCCGGGGCAGGGCACGTGCGCGGGGCAGGTGCCGGGCGACGCGGTGCAATGCCGCAACTGGTCGGTGATGCTCAAGTACGACAGCGCGTACTTCGGTGCGGCGGCGTCGTACGAGGAACAGCGCGGTGGTACCGCAGCGGCCGCCAACTTCTTCGACGGCGTGGCGCCCGTTCCCTTCACCAGCAGCGGCGGCAAGGATGCGCGCACCCACGTGAGCGCGTATGCGCAAGCGGCCGGTGCGAAGATCGGCGCGGGCTGGATCGGGCGGCGCGTGTCGACCGGTTCGCCGGCGGCGGCGGGCGCGCATTCGGACCTGTTCTTCGTCGGCGCGTCGTATGCGGTGAAGCCCGATTTCATCGTCGACGGCGAAGGCTACCGGATCGTCAATTCCGCGCACGACACGCGCGCGACGATGGCCACGCTGCGCGCGACCTATCTGCTGACCAAGCGCACGGCCGTCTATGCGCAATCGTCGTATCTGTGGAACAGCGCGCATGCACGCTACTCGGTCAGCGGCGGCGGGCCCGGCACCACGCCCGGCGCGGGGATGGGGCAGCTCGGCGCGATGGTCGGCATGCGGCACATGTTCTGATTCACTGGCGTGACGAACCGAACGGGAGCTATCTTGAACAGAAAATCTGCATTCCTTTGCATTGCGCCGTTGTCTGCCGCCGCGATGCTCGCCGGGTGCGGCGGCGACGATTCGGTCAGCGCCGCGCCCACGCACCTGAGCGCCGCGACGCCGGCCGCGATGGCGCAGACCTGCGACGCGCTCGCCGCGAAGCTCGCGTATGCGAACACGTCGTTCACGTCGGTGACGACCGCCGCGGCCGGCACGCTGACGGTGGCCGGCAAGCCGGTCGCCGAACACTGCGTGATCGCCGGGAAGATGAACGAGCGCGTGAGCGCGGTGGACGGCAAGACCTATGCGATCGGCTTCGAGATGCGTTTGCCGAAAGCATGGAACGGCCGCTTCTTCTACCAGGCGAACGGCGGGCTCGACGGCAACGTCGTGACCGCGACCGGCGAGATCGGCGGCGGCGGCCCGCTGACCAACGCGTTGAACCAGGGTTTCGCGGTGATCAGCTCGGATTCGGGGCACAGCGCCGCGCAGAATCCGCTGTTCGGTCTCGATCCGCAGGCGCGGATCGATTACGGCTACGGCGCGGTCGACGCGCTGACGCCGATGGCCAAGCAGGTGATCCGGCTCGCGTACGGCAAGGCGCCCGATCGCAGCTATTTCGGCGGCTGCTCGAACGGCGGCCGTCACGCGATGGTCACGGCGGTGCGCAACCCGGCCGACTACGACGGCATCATCGCGGGCGACCCGGGCTTCCATCTGCCGAAGGCGGCGATCGGCGAGATGTATGGCGCGCAGCAGTTCGCGAAGATCGCGTCGGCCACCGGAACGAACGGGCTGCCGGATATCCGCAGCGGTTTCAACGATGCGGAGCGCCAGTTCGTCGGCGCGAAGATTCTCGAGAAATGCGATGCGCTCGATGGCGCGGCCGACGGGATGGTGCAGGACGTCGCCGCATGCCAGGCGCACTTCAGCGTCGAGGCCGATATCCCGACCTGCGCGAACGGCACGCGCACGGGCGCCTGCCTGACGCCTGCGCAGAAAACCGCGCTGGAGAACGTGTTCGCCGGTGCGCGCAACAGCGCGGGCACGGCGCTCTACGCGAGCTTCCCGTACGATCCGGGCATCTCGGGCCCTGGTTGGGCCGGGTGGAAGCAGTCGAATTCCGTCACGCTCGATCCGGCCGCGATGGCGTTCACGTTCATGACGCCGCCGAAAACCGCCGCGGCGCTCGCGAACCTGCCCGGCTTCGCGCTCGGTTTCGACATGGACAACGACGCGCCGGCGATCTTCGCGACGAACGGGGTTTATACCCAATCGTCATGGTCGTTCATGACGCCGCCCGACGAGACGAACCTGTCCGCGCTGAAGGCGCGCGGCGCGAAGCTGCTCGTCTATCACGGCACGGGTGATCCGGTGTTCTCGTTCAACGACACGCGCGACTGGTATGCGAACGTCACGCAGGCGAACGGCGGCGACGCGTCGAACTTCGCGCGCTTCTATCCGGTGCCGGGGATGAATCACTGTTCGGGCGGGCCGGCGGCCGACCAGTTCGACATGCTGACGCCGCTCGTCGCGTGGGTCGAGCAGGGGCAGGCGCCGGCCGCGATCGTGGCCGCCGCGCGCGACACGACGAACGCGGTGCCGAACGCGGACGTGCCCGCGTCGTGGGGCGCGGGACGCACGCGGCCGTTGTGCCCGTATCCGCAGGTCGCGCGCTACAACGGCTCGGGCGACGTGAATTCGGCGGCGAGCTTCAGTTGTCGCTGACGTAGCCGTCGATGGGAGGCGGCCGGCGCATGCAACGATGTGCCGGCCGCTTCATGGCCTCATTCATTTACTCGCCGGCATCGACCGGCACGTCGAGCCCGACCTTCACGCGGCTCATGCTCACCAGCGTCTTGAACCGCTTCACGTTGTTGTTCGCGAAGAACAGCTCGCGCGTGAGCGCGTTGTACTGATCCATGTTGCGCACCGCGAGGATCAGCACGAAATCCCATTCCCCCGTCACGTAGTAGCACTGCTGGATCTGCGGGCAGCGCTCGAATGCGCGCTTCATCGCGTCGAGCTGGTCGATCTGCTCGCTCTCGACCTCGACGTTCACGACGATCGTCAGCGGATGATCGACCTTGTCCGGCGCGACCACGGCCGTGTAGCGCTCGATCACGCCGTCTTCCGCGAGGCGCCGCAGCCGCCGGTTCACCGCGGCCGTCGACAGGTTGACGCGCGCGCCGAGCTCGGCTTGCGGCGTCTGCGCGTCGCGCTGGACTTCCATCAGCAACTTGCGATCGAACGCATCGAGAGGGGTCGTCATGACGGTGTGTCGAACCTCGGAAGAATGAGAAATTTTTGCGTCTGGGCCATCGATTTGGCGATTTTGTTGACCGGCATGCGCAATATTATTTTTCCAACCGCCGGCCAGCGCAACCCGCGCCTGCCCGACCCGACCCACCCGACGGACCGCCCGCGCGGTCCCGATCCGGAGCTTTTCGTCATGCTGATCGCCAACCCGCGCGCGTCGCGCACCGCTTACCCGAACGCGCTGCGCCGCGTGATGAACATCGCGTCGGCCGACGAAAGCGGCGCGTGGCTCGCGCACTGGCCGCTCGTCGGCCACGCGCGCACGCCGCTGCGCGCGCTGCCCGATCTGGCCGCGCGGCTCGGCGTCGCGAGCGTCAGCGTGAAGGACGAGTCGTGCCGCTCGCCGCTCGGCAGCTTCAAGGCGCTCGGCGCGCCGATCGCGCTGGTGCGGCTCGTGAAGCGGCTGCGGCGCACGCAGGCGCTCGATCCGCAGGGGCTCGTCACCGGCCGCTACGCGGCGGAGCTGGCCGACCTGACGGTGATCAGCGCGACCGACGGCAATCACGGCCGCGCGCTGGCTGCCGCCGCGCGCGCGATCGGCTGCGGCTGCGTGATCGTGCTGCACGCGAACGTCGACGCCGAGCGCGAACGCGCGATCTCGGCCTACGGCGCGCGGATCGTGCGCATCGCGGGGAACTACGACGAATCGGTCGTCTGCGCGGCGCAGCTCGCGCAGGCGAACGGCTGGTACGTCGTGTCGGATACGTCGTACGACGGCTACGAAGCGATTCCGCGCGACGTGATGCAGGGCTACGGCGTGATCGCCGCCGAAGCGGCCGCGCAGGCCGCGGAGGACGACGGACGGCCGTTCACGCACGTGTTCCTGCAAGGCGGCGTGGGCGGCCTCGCCGCGGGCGTCGCGAGTTACCTGTGGGAGCGCGACGGCGTGCAGCGGCCACGCTTCGTCGTCGTCGAGCCGCGCCAGGCCGATTGCCTGTACCAGAGCGCGTTGGCCGGCCGTGCGACGAAGGCGACCGGCAGCGTCGATTCGGTGATGGCCGGGCTCGCATGCGGCGAGGCGTCGCCGCTCGCGTGGGATTTCCTCGAGATGTGCATCGATTACTTCATGCTGATCGACGACGAGGACGCGGTGCAGGCGATGCGCGGCCTCGCGGCCGGCAGCGCACGCGACGTGCCGGTCGTCGCCGGCGAATCGGGCGCGGCCGGCGTGGCCGGGCTCGACGTGCTGATGCGCGACCCGGCGCTCGCGCGGCAGGTCGGGCTCGATGCGAATGCGCGCGTGCTGGCGATCAACACGGAAGGGGCGACCGCGCCGTCCGTGTACCGGCATTGCGTCGGCGAGACGGCCGACGCGGTGCTGGCGCGCCAGCGCGACTGGCTGAGCCGCGTGGCGGTGGCGGCCTGAACGACATGACGACCGACGTGACTATCGACGAGGCCAACGCAATGGACACAATCGACGCAACGGCAGAAAGCACGCTGCAGGGGCAGCTGAAGACCTGGCGCCGCCATCTGCACCAGTATCCGGAGACGGGTTTCGAAGAGGTGAACACGTCGGACTACGTCGCGCGGATTCTCACGACGCTCGGGCTCGACGTACATCGCGGCATCGGCGGCACCGGGCTCGTCGCGAACCTGACGGCCGGCACGGGCCGGCGCGCGATCGGCATTCGCGCGGACATGGACGCGCTGAACATCGCCGAGCACGCGCCGGGCCGCGAACACGTATCGCGCACACCGGGCAAGATGCATGCGTGCGGACACGACGGCCACATGTCGATGGTGCTCGGCGCCGCACAACTGCTGGCCGAGCGCAAGGATTTCGACGGCACGGTGCGCTTCATCTTCCAGCCGGCGGAAGAGCACGGCCGCGGCGCGAAGGCGATGATGGCGGACGGGCTGTTCGAGCGCTTTCCGGTCGATGCGATCTTCGGCGCGCACAACATGCCGGGCATGCGCGCGGGCACGTTCTCGACGCGGGCGGGCGGCATCATGGCGAGCGAGGACAACTTCGTGATCCGGATCGACGGGCGCGGCACGCATGCGGCGCGTCCGCACATGGGCATCGACCCGATCGTGATCGGCTCGCAGATCGTGCTCGCGCTGCAGACGATCGTGTCGCGCAATCTCGACCCGGGCCAGCAGGCGGTGATCTCGTGCACGGAATTCATCACCGACGGGCTGCGCAACGTGCTGCCGTCGACCGTGACGATCAAGGGCGACACGCGCAGCTATTCGCGCGACGTGCAGGCGCTGCTGGAAACGCGGATGCGCGAGATCAGCGAAGGGATCTGCCGCACGCACGGCGCGACCTGCACGTTCGAATACACGCACGAGTTCGCGCCGACGGTGAATTCGCCGGAATGGGTCGACACGGCCGTGCAGGCCGCCGCGCACGTCGCGGGCGCCGACGCGGTGCACGCCGACGTGCAGCCGATGATGATCTCGGAGGATTTCGGCGCGTTCCTGCAGGCAGTGCCGGGCAACTTCGTGTTCATCGGCAACGGCGAGGCGGCCGGGCAGGGCGGCGTGCCGCTGCACAACGCGACCTACGATTTCAACGACGCGATCCTGCCGGTGGGCGCGCGGTATTTCGCGGAAGTGGCGCGGCGGGCGTTGAAGGCGGTGTAGCGAAAGCGGCGGCCCGGTACGCGCTCGCGCGCGTACCGGCCCTGCGTCAGCGCATCACACCAGCTCACCCAGACACGCATCGAACTGCGCGACGAGCCGGTCGACATCGTCGTCGGTCGTTTGCGGGCACACGAGCATCATGTTGTGGAAGGGCGTGATCAGCACGCCGCGATTCAGCAGGTACAGGTGCACGATGTGCTCGAGTTCGCTGTCGAGCTGCGCGCCGGCCAGCGTGCCGTTGCGCGGCGGCACCGGCGCGAACTGAAACTCGGTGCGCGCGCCGATGCGCGTCACGCACCACGGCAGCCGGTGTGTCGCGATCGCGTGTTCGAGGCCCGTCGCGAGCCGCGCGGCGAGTGCGAACATGTGCGCATACGCGGCGTCGGTCGCGACTTCGGCGAGCGTCGCGCGCATCGCATGCATCGCGAGCATGTTCGCGGTGAGCGTCGTGCCGATGCCCGAGTGGCCGGGCGGCGCGTTCAGCTTCGCCTGCTTGGCGCGCGCCGCGAATTCGGCGCTGAACCCGTACACCGCGCACGGCACGCCGCCCGCGATCGGCTTGCCGACCACCAGCATGTCCGGTTCGAGACCGTGCGCGACCGCGTAACCGCCGGGGCCGCTGCTGATCGTGTGCGTCTCGTCGATCACCAGCAGCGTGCCGGTGCGGCGCGTCAGTTCGCGCGCGGCTTCCCAGAAACCCGGGTCGGGCAGCACCATGCCGATGTTCGTCATCGCGGGCTCCGCGAGCACGCACGCGACATCGCCGTCCTGCAGCGCCGCTTCGAGCGCGGCCAGATCGTTGAACTCGACGACGCGCGTGTTCGCGAGCAGGTCGTACGATTGCCCGAGCAGGCTGTCGCGCTGTACCGGGCGGCCGTCGACGAGATCGACGAACACGTCGTCGACCGTGCCGTGATAACAGCCGTTGAACACGACGATCGTGTTGCGGCCGGTGGCCGCGCGCGCCCAGCGCAGCACGAAGCGGTTCGCGTCGCTCGCGCTCAACGCGAATTGCCAGACCGGCAACTTGAAGCGCCGCGCGAGTTCGCGCGACACCCACGCGGCGTCCTCGCTCGGCAGCATCGTCGTGTAGCCGCGCGTGGCCTGTTCGACGAGCGCGCGGGCGACGGGTTCGGGCGCATGGCCGAACATCGCGCCGGTGTCGCCGAGGCAGAAATCGACGTAGCGATGACCGTCGACGTCGGTAAACGTCGCGCCGCGGGCTTCCTTCACGTAGAGCGAGAACGGGGTCGACCAGTCCTGCATCCAGTGCAACGGCACGCCGAACAGCAAGTGCTCGGACGCTTCCGCGGACAGCGCGCGGGAAACCGGCATGGCTTCGGTGAACGTCTGGCGTTCGCGATCGAACAGCGCGCGGGCGCGGATGAGGTCGACTCCGTGGCGGGTAGGCAAAGGCAGCTCCTGGGCTGTGGGGATGGGGGAAACGATAGCGCGGGTGGCGCGGGGCTGACCAGAGGCGGAATTACCGAGGCGGTTGGCAGTGGGCGGGAGGGGGGCGCGTACCGATGGAGAGCGTTAGCGGCGGAGGATTGATTTGTAGTTTTTGCGCATAAACATACGACAACATATCTCTAAAGGAGCGCTCGACAATGTGAGTGTGTGCACACATATGCCGCATATATTCGATAAAAACAGGGTAAACGACAAATACGTCCCTTGCGCTAATCGCGTCTAGACTGCGCAATGTAGTACGACGACGTATAAATTGCGATCCGCTACCCGGCGCATCGATACCCATTACCCTGAAGGAGTGCCCATGGCCGCTCATCGCCGCCGTCCGTCTTCATCCGTCCGATCGTCCCCGTCGAAACGGGTATCGCGCCGCGCCTTCATCAGCTGGACCGGTGCACTCGCCGGCGGTGCGATGCTCGGCGGACCGTTGGCGGCCACCCGGGCGCTGGCGGCAGGCACGACGCCCGGTGCATCGGCGGTCGATCTCGTGTGGGGCGAGCACGGCGCGGCGGCGCGCATCGCCGCGTCGCTCGCGCACGTATCGCGGCTCGCGCGGCACGGCCGCGACTTCGACGTGACGCACTACGGCGCGCGCCCGTGCGCGACGGTCGCGCAGACGTCGCCGTACCCGGCGGCGAAATCGCCGGTCAGCCCCGGTTCCGACCTGACGACCGCGCCCGGCGCCTTCGATTCGCGCCCGGCGTTTCTCGCGGCGATCGACGCGTGCCGGCGCGAAGGCGGCGGCCGGGTCGTCGTGCCGTCCGGCAACTGGTACTGCGCGGGGCCGATCGTGCTGCAGAGCAACGTCACGTTCCACCTGAGCGCGAACTGCACGATCTACTTCAGCCCGAACCCGGCCGACTACGCGAAGGACGGCCCGGTCGATTGCGGCGCGAACGGCCGGCTGTACTACAGCCGCTGGCAGGCGAACGATTGCCTGAACTACGGCGCACCCGTCTACGCCCGCAACGCGGCGAACATCGCGTTGACCGGCGAGGGCCCGACGTCGGTGCTCAACGGACAGGCGATGACGCCGTTCTCCGGCAGCGGCGCGAACAGCGTCTGCTGGTGGACCTACAAGGGCTCGTCGGGCGCGTACGGCGCGAGCGCGACGGTGCCGGCGCAGAACACCGCGAACCCGAACAACGTCGACCTGCGGATCGTCGCGCCCGCGATTCCCGACGCGCTCTATGCGCTGCTCACATCGCCCGTCACGCCGTGGCAGCAGGACCAGAACTACCTGCCCGCGCTGTCCGAGGCCGGCGTGCCGGTCGAGAAGCGCATCTTCGGCCTCGGTCACTACCTGCGGCCGTGCATGGTCGAATTCATCGGCTGCACCAACGTGCTGATGGCGAACTACCAGACGCAGAACACGCCGTTCTGGCAGCACCATCCGACCGCGAGCCGCAACGTCGTGATCCGCGGCGTGACGACCAACAGCATCGGCCCGAACAACGACGGCTTCGATCCGGACGCATGCACCGACGTGCTGTGCGAGGACTGCACGTTCAACACCGGCGACGACTGCATCGCGATCAAGTCGGGCAAGGACCGCGACACCGAATACGGGCCCGCGAAGCGGCACCTGATCCGCAACTGCACGATGAACAGCGGGCACGGCGGGATTACGCTCGGCAGCGAGATGGGCGGCGGCGTCGAGCAGATCTATGCGTCCAACCTGTCGATGCTGAACGCGAACTGGCAGACCAACCCGCTGAACATCGCGATCCGCGTGAAGACCAACATGAACCGCGGCGGCTACGTGAAGGATTTCCACGTGAAGGGCGTCACGCTGCCGAACGGCTTGACGCTGAAGGGCGGCGGCTACGGCAGTGCGCTGCTCGCCGGCAGCCCGATCAACGCGAGCGTGCCGCTCGGCGTCGTCACGCCGTCGGCCGGCAATCCGTCGGCCGCGCAGGGCGGCATCGTCACGTTCGACTGCGACTACCAGCCGGCGAACGATGCGGTGCGCACGCGGGCGCCGGTCGTGCAGAACGTGACGATCTCCGACGTGAAGGCGAGCAACGTGACACTGAATGGCGTGACCGCGTCGTGTTTCCAGGCGATCGTCGCGCAGGGGCCGGTCGCGTTCGACTACAACGGCACGCCGCCGACGCCGGCCGTGCAGCCGATCTCCGGCGTGACGATCAGCAACTGCGATTTCGGCACGCCGGTGGCGTCAGGCACGCCGACGGTCACGTCGCCAGGGCCGGTCTATGCGTTCAACGTAAGCGCAATGACGTTGGCGAACGTGACGATCGCCGGACAGATCGTCAACACGACGATCACCGACAAGCGATGAGATAGAGGAGATAAAACACGCGACGACGTTCGCATGCGGCCCGGCCGGTGCCCGCGCGCGAACGCGAATGCGTTACGCCAGCGTCTTGATCATGTAGTGCTCGTCGTAGAAGCGGCCATCGACGAACATCGAGCGCGGCTCCGTGCCGAACCGCACGAACCCCTGCGACGCATACAACCGCTCCGCGGCGTGGTTGACCTCGTTCACGCACAGCATCAGCTGGCTGCATCCCCACGCGTTCGCCGCATGCGCGGTCGCGCTGTCGAGCAGCGCCTGCGCGATGCGTTGCCCGCGATAGGCAGCGTCGACGTACACGCCCCAGATCGTCGCCTTGTGCGCGATCTTCGTGCGCGCATCGCGGCGTACGCCGGTGATGCCGACGAGCGTGTCGCCGTCGAACGCGCCGAATACGGCCTGGACCTGCGTCGGCGTGAGGCGCTTCGCGAATTCGTCGACCGGCACCTGCGATTCTTCGTCGAGCGTCGGCAGGAAGGACGTGGGCGCGGTATCGACCGCACGCAGGCGGACGGCGCGGAAACAGGCGGCATCGGCCGCGTCGAGCAGGCGGATCGTGATCGTCATCGGCAGCGTTCCGGTTGAGGGGCGTGCAGGCCGGCGCGCCGCTGCGGCCGCCGGATGCATCGCGTCTATCCTAATAGGAATCCGTCGGCCGCGCGATCGACGCGCGTCGCGCTCGGGGCCGAGCGCGTGTGATTTCGACGTCGCGCCGCATGCGGGGCCGACGTCGCGGGTTCGACGGGCGCGCGCGATCCGCTCACGCGCACGCCGGCGGCATCAGTAGCGTGACAGCTGATTGCCGTTGATCTGCACGCGGTCGCCCGGACGCAGGTTGCCCGGCGACTGCACGTCGAACGAGCGCATCGAGCCGTCGCTGACCTGCACGTCGATCCGGTAGCTGCTCGGGCCCTGCGCGGCGCCCATCTGCTGGCCGATCTGGTTGCCCGCCACCGCACCGCCGAGCGCGCCGATCACGGTCGCCGCATCGCGGCCGTGGCCGCGGCCGAACTGGTTGCCCACGAGGCCGCCGACCAGCGCCCCGACGACGGTGCCGGCCACGCCCGACGGGCCGACCGAGCCGTTGACCGGCTGGATGTTCGACACGGTGCCGTACTGCGTGCCGTACGGGTTCGCGTATTGCTGTTGCTGATTGCCGTACTGGTCATACGGCTGCGAGCCGTATTGCGACGGGTTGCCGTATTGGTCGTACGGTTGCGGCGCCTGGTTCGGATACGCCGGTTGCTGCTGCACATAGCCCGGTTGCGAATACGCGGGCTGCGCATAGCCGGGCGTCGCGTATTGCTGCTGCTGCGGATAGCCCGGCTGCGCGCCGTAGTAGCCCGGCGCGACGCAGGCGGTGAGCGGAAGCGCCGCCACGGCGACGAGCGAGGCGAACAGAACGGTCTTCGTGGAAGGCATGCGCATCATGATGTTTCCTGCATCGGCAACGTGTCCGCCGATGGATTCCCGTCACGGGTGGCGAACTCGGCGTGAGTATAAGGAATGGCCGGATGCGCGTCCGGTGCGGCCGGGTAACAACGTGTAAAGTCTGTTGCCGCGTAAATCGCCGCTGGGGCGGGCGTCGAAGCCCGCTGGTGGGCGATGGCGCGACGCGGTTTACGGGTGCCGTGTGCCGACGATGCGCGACCGCCGACAGGCTGTGTTTCCACGGTGATCGCACCCGCCGTCGCGGCCGGCCCGGCGGACCTCCGCGCCGCACATCGCGAAATCGAATGCGCGGCATCGCGACATTTAATTGGCCTCGCGCAGCGTCGTCCGATATCGTGGCCGGATTCCCTGCCAACGGTCGCGCCGCGCCCGCCGCGGTTCCCTCCCCTGTCCGCGCCGGGCCGCGTCACGACCGCCCCACATTCCAAGCCATGACCGAACGATTCTTCATCAACGCCGTCGACGCCGGCGGCCAGCCCGTCAATCTCGTCGTCCGTGACGGCCGCTTCGCCGCGATCGGCGCCGATTGCGCGGCCGCGCCGGGCGCGCAGACGATCGACCTCGACGGTCGCGTCGTGCTGCCCGGTTTCGTCGACGGCCATATTCATCTCGACAAGAGCTTCGTCGGCGATCGCTGGGTGCCGCATGAGCCGGCCGGCTCGCTGCGCGAGCGGCTCGCGGTCGAGAAGCGCCAGCTCGCGGCCGCGCCGCCGATCGTCGAGCGTGCGAACGCGCTGATCGCGCAGGCCGCCGCGTTCGGCACGATCGCGATGCGCAGCCACGTCGACGTCGATGCGACGACGGGCCTGTCGAACCTGCAGGCCGTGATGGCCGCGCGCGAACAATGGCGTGGCATCGTCGACATCGAACTGGTCGCGTTTCCGCAGGCCGGCGTGATCACGTGCCCGGGCACCGCCGAGATCCTCGATGCAGCCGTGCGCGAAGGCGCGGACGTGGTCGGCGGGATCGACCCGACGACGCTCGACGGCGACGCGGACGGCCAGCTCGACATCGTGTTCGGCATCGCCGAGAAGCGCGGCGCGAAAATCGACATCCACCTGCACGAGCCGGGCGAGACAGGCATCGCGCAACTGCTGCGGATCGCGGCGCGCACGCGCGCGGCCGGGCTCGGCGGGCGCGTGAACGTGAGCCACGCGTACGCGCTGGGCCAGGTGAGCGACGACGACGTGCAGCGCACCGCGGCGGCCTTGGCCGACGCCGGGGTATCGATCCTGACGAATGCGCCGGGCGACTGCGCGTTTCCGCCGGTGCAACGGCTGCGCGACGCGGGCGTGCACGTGTTCGCGGGCAACGACAACATTCGCGACGCATGGTGGCCGTACGGCAACGGCGACATGTTGCAGCGCGCGATGATGGTCGGCTACCGGTCGGGCTTCTACACCGACGAAGCGCTCGGCATTGCACTCGACATGGCGACGCACGCCGGCGCGCGCGCGATCGGTAAGGAAAACTATGGAATCGCGGTCGGCTGCGACGCGAGCTTCGTCGCGGTGCGCGCGCCGAATGCGGCGGCGGCCGTCGCGGGCGTGCCGGCCGAACGCTGGGTATTCCGCCGCGGCGAAAGCGATACGGGCGCGCCGTTCGCCCCGTCGCTGCGCTTCACGCGCTGATCCGCCCGACCGACGGCACGGCGCGCGCCGCGCGCGCCTTGCACTGACCGACCGCACCGGAACCGACATGACGACCCTGCTGATCCGCAATGTCCGCACGAGCGCCGACGCCGCGCTCGATATCCTGATCGAAGACGATCGCATCGCGCGCGTCGGCCCGTCGCTCGATGCGCCGGCCGGCTGCGCGATCGAGGATGGCGGGCTCGCGTTGGCGCTGCCTGGCCTCGTCGAAGGCCACACGCACCTCGACAAGACTCACTGGGGGATGCCGTGGTATCGCAACCAGGTCGGGCCGCGCCTCGTCGATCGCATCGAGAACGAACGCCACTATCGCGCGACGAGCGGCCATGACGCGGGCACCGCGTCGCTCGCGCTGGCGCGTGCGTTCCTCGCGGCCGGCACGACGCGCATCCGCACGCACGTCGACGTCGATACCGAAGCCGGGCTGCGCCATCTGCACGGCGTGCTCGCGACGCGCGAGACGCTGCGCGGGCAGGTCGAGATCCAGATCGTTGCGTTTCCGCAATCGGGCGTGCTCAAGCGGCCGGGCACCGATGCGCTGCTGTCCGACGCGCTCGGCGCCGGCGCCGACCTGCTCGGCGGGCTCGACCCGTGTGCGATCGAAGGCGATCCGGTCGAGGCGGTGGACGTGCTGTTCGCGATCGCCGATCGCCACGGGTGCGGGCTCGATATCCATCTGCACGAGCGCGGGTCGATGGGCGCGTATTCGCTCGACCTGATCCTGCAGCGCACGGCCGCGCACGGCATGCAGGGGAAGGTCACGATCAGCCATGGTTTCTGTCTCGGCGACATCGCCGAACGCGAGCGCGATGCGCTGCTCGCGCGGATGGCCGGGCTCGGCGTCGCGATCGTCACGACCGCGCCGGCGGCGGTGCCGGTGCCGCCGGTGGCCGCGTGCCGCGCGGCGGGCGTGATCGTGATCGGCGGCAACGACGGCGTGCGCGACACGTGGACGCCGTACGGTTCGCCCGACATGCTCGAACGCGCGATGCTGATCGGCATGCGCAACGATTTCCGCCGCGACGATGCGCTCGAAGTCGCGCTCGACTGCGTGACGCACGGCGCGGCGCGCGGCTGCGGTTTCGCGGATTACGAGTTGCAGCCGGGTGGCCGCGCGGACGTCGTGCTCGTCGATGCGCTGACGTTCGCCGAGGCCGTCGTCGCGCGGCCGGTGCGGCGCCTCGTCGTATCGTCCGGGAAGATCGTCGCGCGCGACGGCGCGCTGGTCTGAGCGCCGCGTCGCCCCGGTATGATCCGGTTTTCAGCCGGATTTCCGGGGAGACGACGATGCGACGCACGACCGCGGCACGGGCCGCACGAGGGATGGCGGCAGCCCTGTTCGCCGTGACGGCCGCGCAGGCGGTGGCGGCCGGCCCGGCCGACGCGCAGCAGGAAGCCAACCGGCGCACGGTGCTGGCGTTCTACGAGAAAGGGCTGAACGAGAAGGATGCGGACGCCGCGCTCGCATATGTCGGCGATCGCTACGTGCAGCACAACCCGAACGCGGCCGACGGACGCGACGGCTTCCGCAAGTTCGTCGCGTTCCTGCGCGACAAATATCCGCAGTCGCACAGCGAGATCAAGCGCTCGTTCGTCGACGGCGACTACGTGATCCTGCACGTGCACGCGGTGCGCGAACCGGGCACGCGCGGCAGCGCGATCATGGACGTCTTCCGGCTCGAACACGGCAAGATCGTCGAGCACTGGGACGCCAACCAGCCGGTGCCCGAGCAGGCCGCGAACGGCAACACGATGTTCTGATTGTTCTGACGCGTGTGGTGCGCGGCGCCCTTGTGCGCCGCTGCCGTTGGCATTCCGCTGCGCTTACCGCCCTTCGAGTTCCAGCATCGCCGCGAGCGCTTTCGTCAGCTCGCTGACCATCGGGTCGGCCGTCGGCCGGTGCAGGATCGCGATGTCCATGTGCTCGATCGGTGCGAAGCCCTGCTTCGCGGTCAGCACCACATGCTCGTCCGTCACCACGCGCGCGGGCAGCACGCTGATGCCGAGCCCGTCCGCGACGGCCGCCTGGATGCCGCTCAGGCTCGACGTCGTGAAGCTGATCCGCCAGCGGCGGCCGCGCTCCTCGATCGCCTTGATCATGTCGTCGCGATAGAGCCCGCGCGGCGGGAACACGACGATCGGCACCGGATCGAGATCGATCGACGGATGCTTCGCGCTGTCGATCCAGCGCAGCTTCTCCGGCCAGCGCACGACGGCCTCGCGACTGTCGCGCCGCTGCTTGATCAGCACGAGGTCGAGTTCGCCGCGATCGTACGCGGCGCTGATGTCGCGGCTCAACCCGCACGTCACTTCGAGCTTGACCTGCGGGTGCTCGCGCTTGAATGCCGCGAGCGCGTGCGTCGTGCGGCCCGCCGCGAAATCGTCGGGCACGCCGAGCCGGATCGTCAGCGCGACCGTCGCGCCCGACAGCGCCTCCAGCATCTCGTCGTTCAGCGCGAGCATGCGCCGCGCATAGCTGAGCACCGTCACGCCCGCGTCGGTCGGCCGCACGTCGCGCGTGCCGCGGTCGAGCAGCCGGTGACCGGCGATTTCCTCGAGCCGGCGCACCTTCTGGCTGACCGTCGACTGCGTCGAATGCAGGCGCGCGGATGCCGTCGTGAAGCTGCCGCAGTCGGCGACCATCACGAGCGCGCGCAGCAGGTCGATGTCGAACAGGGGTCTATTCATTTCTGCACTTCTGTGGAATCGCGCATTTCATTTTCAAATGCGTGCGATGACTTTTAACATGGCCGGACGCCATGGGCAATCGCGGTTTCGCCGGACTTGGGGGCGGTGTTTTGCGGGGTTTGAAGGCGCCTGGCGCATATTCAACGAGCGGTATAGGGTGCGTTGCGGGAACGGCGGGAACCGCATTCGGAAAGCGCTACGCTGATTGCCTGCATAGACATCGCCGTTCGGCGAATATCCGAGGAAATACGCTCCGTGGCGAATGCGCGTCACGTAGGGTAAACGCTCGAAATTCCCGGCTGGATGGCGGTAAATCAAGCGCTGTGCCGGCCTTCGGGTTCGCGGCCGCCTCTGCCCCTTTCTATTCTTGATTCCCCCGCTTGCGCTCAAAAATCAAGCAGTCTAGACTGCATCGCAATTTCACCGAAGTCCCTCGTCTTTCGCACCCCGCGCCGGCCTCCCGTCGCGACGCTTCCACCGTACGCCGGCATCCCCCGCCGCGTCGAGACTCACAAGGACCCGCCATGAACCGCACCGCAAAGCTCCTCGTTACCGCGCTGGCGTTCGCGCCGCTCGCGTCGTTCGCGCAGGACACGTCGACGATCCGCTGGGGTATCGACCCCACGTATCCGCCGTTCGAGGCGAAGCAGCCCGACGGCTCGCTCGCCGGCTTCGACATCGACCTGCGCAATGCGATCTGCGAGCAACTGCATGCGAAGTGCGTGTGGGTCGAGCAGGGCTTCGACGGGATGATCCCGGCGCTGCGCGCACGCAAGTTCGACGTCATCATGTCCGCGATGACGGCCACCGACGAGCGGC
This sequence comes from Burkholderia sp. 28_3, assembly GCF_003253915.1. Taxonomy (NCBI): domain Bacteria; kingdom Pseudomonadati; phylum Pseudomonadota; class Betaproteobacteria; order Burkholderiales; family Burkholderiaceae; genus Burkholderia; species Burkholderia sp. 28_3. The sequence continues at coordinate 29,742 of NZ_QKZF01000007.1, read as the reverse complement.
TCAAGCAGATCGACTTCTCGAACAAGCTGTATGCGTCGCCGGGCGCGCTCGTCGCGCCGGTCGGCTCGAAGCTGCTGCCGACCGCCGCGTCGCTCGCCGGCAAGCGCATCGGGATCGACCAGGGCACGACGCAGGAGGCGTACGCGAAGGCCGAATGGGCGACCAGAGGCGTGACGATCGTCTCGTACCAGAACCAGGACCAGGTGTATCAGGATCTCGTCAACGGCCGCCTCGACGCGACCTTCCAGGACAAGACGCAGGCCGGCTACTCGTTCCTGAAGACGCCGCGCGGCAAGGGCTACGCGTTCGCGGGGCCGGACGTGACCGACGCGCGGATCACCGGCTACGGCGTCGCGATGGGCATCCGCAAGGGCGACGCCGACATGAAGAAGCGGCTGAACGACGCGATCGTCGCGATCCGCGCGAACGGCACCTATCAGAAGATCGCCGCGAAATACTTCGACTTCGACATCTACGGCGCGAAGCAGCAACTGACTTCGGCACCGTGACCCCGTGACTCATTCGATCGACAGGCACACCATGACGAGTATCCAGGAGCGCGTCGCGCAAGCCGTGACGCCCGAACTGATCGCCGCGTTCCGAGAGGAAGGCGCGGTCTGCATCAAGGGCATTTTTTCGCCTGACGAAGTGGCCGCGCTGCGGGCCGGCATCGACGCGAACCTCGCGCAGCCGAGCGAACGCGCGAAAGTCGCGAGCCGGCCCGACGATCCCGGCTGGTTCTTCGAGGATTTCTGCAACTGGCAGCACAACGACGCGTATCGCGATTTCATCGTGCGCTCGCCGGCGCCGTCGGTCGCCGCCGCGCTGATGGGCACCGACCACGTGCGGCTGCATCACGACCACCTGCTCGTGAAGGAGCCCGGCACGCGGCAGCGCACGCCGTGGCATCAGGACCAGCCGTACTACAACATCGAAGGCGACGACAACGTCAGCATGTGGATTCCGGTCGATCCGGTGCCGCTCGAATCGACGCTGGAATTCGTCGCGGGCTCGCATCGCGGGCCATGGCTGATGCCGCGCACGTTCATGGACAAGGAGGCGAAGTGGTTTCCGGAAGGCAGCCTCGCCGACCTGCCCGACATCGAAGCCGACCGCGCGGCGTTCCCGATTCGCCACTGGGCGCTCGAACCCGGCGACATGGTGTGCTTCCGGATGCTGACGCTGCATGCGTCGGGCGGCACGCAGAACCGCCGGCGCGCGTTCTCGATCCGCTTCGTCGGCGACGATGTCCGCCACGCGCCGCGCCGCTGGAAAACCTCGCCCGATTTCCCCGGGCTCGCGGCGCAACTGGCCGACGGCGCGCCGCTCGACCACCCGCTGTTCCCGGTCGTGTGGTCGCGCGATGCAGGGCAGGTCGGCGCGATCTGACCTGCTGTCACCCACACGGCGGCCGTTTCATGACGAAACGGCCGCCGTGCGTTCGGGGGCGTGCGTGCGCCGAAGGATCAGGTCGGGTGGCGCCCCGCGCCCGGCTTGAAGCGCGAGCCGAGCCGGTAGCGGTTGCCCGGATGCAGGAAGTGCACGAACGTGACGGGCAGCCCGTCCGTCCACGTGCGCCGCGTGAGCGTGAGGCACGGCTCGTCGGCGCGCATGTCGAGCAGCCGCGCCTGCTCGCCGGTGGGCAGCGACGCGTCGACGACGTGCTCGATTTCCAGTTCGTAGTGCGACACGTTGTTGTACAGGTACTCGGACGGCGGCTCGGCCTCGAAATCCTGGTCGATGAAGCCGGGCGCGGCGGCCGGGTTCACGTAGCGGTCCTCGAGCTGGATCGGGCGGCCGTTTTCCTCGTGCACGCACACCACGTGAAAGACCGGCGTGTTGACCGGCAGGCCGAACGCGGCGGCGACGTCGAACGACGCGGGTTCGCTCGACCGGCTCAGCACGCGGCAGCGATATTCGTGCCCGCGTGCGCGGATTTCGTCGCGGATGTGCGCGATCATCAGCAGGTTCGACTGCGGCTTCACCTCGGCGACGAAGGTGCCGACGCCCGCGATGCGCTTCAGCACGCCTTCCTCGGTCAGCTCGCGCAGCGCGCGGTTGACCGTCATGCGCGCGACGCCGAACTGCGCGGCGAGGTCGAGCTCGGACGGGATGCGGTCGCCGGGGCGCCAGTCGCCCGACTCGACGTTCTGGCGAACGAGCGTCTTGATCTGCTGGAACGGTGCGGTGGCCTTGGTGACCATCGGAAGATCCTTGCGCGAAGAAGTGACGAGGCTAGTCGTCGTGGCTGACGATGACCAGGATCTCCGCCTGCGCGGTGCCGAGGCTGCGCGTGCGGTGCGGGATGAGTGCGTTGAAATAGACTGAATCGCCAGCCCTGAGTTGCACCGTCTCGTTCGGAAATTCGATTTCGACGCGCCCCTTGTGCACGAACAGGAATTCCTCGCCTTCGTGCTCGCGGAACGTCGACGCGACGAATTCGTGCGGCGGATGCACGACGAACGGCAGCATCTTCTTCGGCGCGACGCCGGCCGCGATGCTCTCGAAGCGGTGCGCGTGGCGGTCGGCCGCCGCGCCCATCGCGGTGCGCTCGCCGGCGCGCGTGACCGTGATCAGCTCGCGGTTGCGGCTTTCCGAGAACAGTTGCTCGACGTCGACGTTCAGCGCCTTCGACAGTTTCAGCGCGACCGCGATCGACGGCACGCTCAGGCCGCGCTCGACCTTCGACAGGTAGCTCTTGGTGAGGCCCGTCTCGTCGGCCAGCACGTCGAGCGTCCAGCCCTTCTGTTTTCTGAGCAGCTTCAGGCGAATCGTCATGGGGCGCCAGGTGTCCTTCGAAAAACCGATTGTAACGCATGACACAAAGTGTCATTCGGTGTATCGTGTGTCGCGTGTGACCGGGGAAACGGCCGCGGACGGCGTGGCAGGCCCGGTCCATTCAGGAGGCGAACATGGCGGAAACGCTGAATTTGACGAAGGAAGCGCTGGTCGCGCTGGCGGAGCGGCGTCTGGACAACGCGGTGGGCGACAGCGGCTGGTCCGCGCGGCAAAAGCTCGCGCTGACGTGCCGGATCTTGTTCGACGCCGGCCACGACTCGGGCCTGGCCGGGCAGATCACCTGCCGCGCGGATGCGGCCGGCACGTACTACACGCAGCGGCTCGGGCTCGGCTTCGACGAGATCTCGGCCGCGAACCTGCTGCGCGTCAACGAGGATCTCGACGTCGTCGATGGCGACGGCATTCCGAACCCGGCCAACCGGTTCCATACGTGGATCTATCGCGAGCGCCCGGACGTGAACTGCATCATCCATACGCACCCGGCGCATGTCGCGGCGCTGTCGATGCTCGAGCAGCCGCTCGTCGTGTCGCACATGGACACCTGCCCGCTGTACGACGACTGCGCGTTCCTGAAGGACTGGCCGGGCGTGCCGGTCGGCAACGAGGAGGGCGAGATCATCTCGAAGGCGCTGGGCAGCAAGCGCGCGATCCTGCTGTCGCACCATGGCCAGCTCGTGGTCGGCAAGACGATCGAGGAGGCATGCATTCTCGCGCTGCTGATCGAACGCGCGGCAAAACTGCAACTGCTCGCGATGTCGGCCGGCGAGATCAAGCCGGTGCCGCCGGCGCTGGCGCGTGAAGCGCACGACTGGATCTCGAAGCCGAAGCGCGATGCGGTGACGTTCGACTACTACGCGCGCCGCGCATTGCGTACGCATCAGGATTGCGTCGCGTGAATCGGCGCATCGTTACCACCTCGTCAGACAATCATTGAGGAATACATATCGTGTCCATCCTGCTGAAAGGCATCGTTGCCTACCCGGTCACGCCATTCTCCGCCGACGGCGGCGTCGACCTGACCGCGCTCGATGCGTTGATCGAACGCCTGGTCGCCGACGGCGTTCATGCGATCGCGCCGTTGGGCAGCACCGGCGAAAGCGCCTACCTGTCCGATGCCGAATGGGAGGCCGTCGCCACCGCGTCGATTCGCGCGGTGCGCCGGCGCGTGCCGACCGTCGTCGGAATCTCCGATCTCACCACGGCGGGCGCGGTGCGCCGCGCCCGCTTCGCCGAGCAGGCCGGCGCCGATGCGGTGATGGTGCTGCCGGTGTCGTACTGGAAGCTCGGCAACGACGAGATCGTCGCGCACTATCGTGCGATCGGCGACGCGATCGGCATCCCGATCATGCTGTACAACAACCCGGCGACGAGCGGCGTCGACATGTCGCCCGAGCTGATCGCGACGATCTGCCGGACCGTCGACAACGTGACGATGGTCAAGGAGAGCACCGGCGACATCGGCCGGATGCACCGGCTCGCGCAATTGAGCGACGGGACGATCCCGTTCTACAACGGCAGCAATCCGATGGCGCTCGCCGCGCTGGCCGCGGGCGCGGCAGGATGGTGCACGGCCGCGCCGAATCTCAACGCCGCGTTGCCGCTCGCGTTGTTCGACGCGATGCGCACGGGCGACCTCGTGCGCGCCCGATCGGTTTTTCACGCGCAGTTGCCGTTGCTGCAGTTCATCGTCAACGGCGGGTTGCCGGTGACCGTGAAAGCCGGGCTGAGGCTGCGCGGCTTCGACGCCGGCGAACCGAGGCGGCCGCTGCTGCCGCTCGGCGACGCACGCACGCGCGAACTCGAGCGCCTGCTCGCGGCGCTGCCGGACGGTGTGGCGGCATGAGCGGCGACGCGCGGCCGGCGATCGCGGCGGCCATCGGCGCGGTGCGGATCGGCGCGAGCCGGCCGCTCGCCGGTACGCCGCACGCGAGCGCGATCGACAAGCAGCCGGTGGATGCGCGCCTGTGGCTGGGCGCGCTCGGGTTTGCCGGCGACGAGCAGGCCGATGCGCGGCATCACGGCGGCCCCGACAAGGCCGTTCACCACTACGCGCACGATCACTATGCGTGGTGGGCCGACCAGATCGGCGCACGCGACGTGCTCGCGCGGCCGGGCGCGTTCGGCGAGAACCTGTCGACGCGCGGCATCACCGAGCACGACGTGTGTCTCGGCGACGTGTTCACGCTGGGCGGCGCGGTGCTCCAGGTCTCGCAGTCGCGGCAGCCGTGCTGGAAGCTCAACGCACGCTTCGACCATCCGCGGATGGCGGCGCTCGTGCAGCACAGCGGCCGGACCGGCTGGTACTACCGCGTGCTGCAGGAAGGCTGGGTGGCGGCGGGCGATGTGCTGGCGCTGCACGAGCGCCGCTACCCGCAGTGGCCGCTGTCGACGGTGCTCGACGTGCTGTATCGCCGCACGCTCGACATGGCCGCGCTCGATGCGCTGTGCGACGTGCCGCTGCTGCCGCCCGGCTGGCGCGCGATGCTGGAAAAACGCCGGACGGCGCGGCAGGTCGAGGACTGGACGAAGCGGCTCGAAGGATGACGGGCCGCGTCCGACGCCTACTGCGTCGGCAGATTGCGCACGTCGGCCGTCGGCTCGGTACCGAATGCGTCGCTCAGCGCATAGCCGATCAGTTGCCGGGCGGTCGCCTCGGGCGTCGCGAGCGCGCCGCTCGATTTCAACTGGTCGAATTTCTCGCGCATCGGGAAATTGTCTTCGTCGGTCGCGCGGATCGTGGCCTGCATGCCCGTATCGACGACGCCCGGCGCCACGCTGCAGATGCGCAGCCCGCCGTTCGCGTCGAGCGCGACCGCGCGCGCATGGTGATCGAGCGCGGCCTTGGTCGCGCAGTAGATGCTCCAGCCCGCATATGCGTTGCGGGCCGCGCCGCTCGACAGGTGCACGATCCGGCATTCGGTCGCGGCCGATACGGCCTGCGCGAGCGCCGCCGACAGCATCAGCGGCGCGGCGACGTTCAGGCCGACCGCGCGGGCGACGATCGCCGGGTCCTGCGTGGCGAGCGGGCCGATCGGATCGACGATGCCCGCGTTGTTGAACAGCAGCACGAGCGACGCGCCGTCGACGAAGCGGCGCAGCGTGTCGCCGGCCAGCCAGCTCGCGATCGTCTTCGAGTCGGACAGATCGAGTTCGACCTCGGTCAAGCGCTCGCCGGCCCGTGACGCGAGCGACGGATGACGGCTGCGCGACACGCCGAGCACGGCGACGCCTTCCTGCAGCAGTTGTTCGGCGAGCGCCGCGCCGACGCCGCGGGTGTGTCCGGTGACGATGGCGCGCACGGGTGCGGAAGAAGATGCAGTCATGGTGGTGAACCGGTGAGGGGGTGAACGGGTTTGACGAGCGGCGCGCAGGCACGGCGGCAGCGCATTCAACGCGGGTGCTGCGTGGTGTCGACGTGTGAAGGCGGTCGTGTGCGGCGGCGCTGATATCGGGATGAACGTCTATCGTAGCGCCGGCATGCGCATCGCGCAAACGCCCGGCGCGCGCGAAGGATGACGCTGCGGTGCCGCGCACGCGCATCGCCGCGCTGCGCCGCCCGCTATCGCGGGCGCCGCTACGTCCGACGAAAGCCCGCTGCGGCAAGTCCGCACGCTGCTGCGCCAAGGGCGCCGGGCCGAGCGTCGCGAGCTATCATATGGCTCGCCCGTGCGCGATGCCGGACGGGCCGCGACCGTTTCCCTTCACCTGCTGCACGCTGCGATGTCACTCATGAACACCACGCCGGATACGCCCACGCCCCGCGCCCTTCGCGAACTCACACCCCTCGAGGCCCGCATTCTCGGCGTGCTCGTCGAGAAACAGCACACGGTGCCGGATACCTACCCGCTGTCGCTGAACGCGCTGACCGCGGGCTGCAACCAGAAAACCGCGCGCGCGCCGGTGATGAACGTGAGCGAGGACGAAGTGACGACCGCGCTCGACGGGCTGAAGCACCTGAGCCTCGTGATGGAGGGCAGCAGCAGCCGCGTGCCGCGTTTCGAGCACAACATGAACCGCGTGCTCGGCATCCCGAGCCAGGCGATCGCGCTGCTGACGATCCTGCTGCTGCGCGGCCCGCAGACGGCCGCCGAGCTTCGCCTGAACAGCGCGCGCCTGCACGGCTTCGCGGATATCTCGTCGGTCGAGGCGTTCCTCGACGAACTCGCGGCGCGTGCGCAACCGCTCGTCGTCCGGCTGCCGCGTGCACCGGGCGCGCGCGAGAACCGCTGGATGCACCTGATGTGCGGCGAGGTGAACATGGCCGACTTCGCGAGCGCGGACGCGGGCGGCGGCGCGGATTCGGTGCCGCCTTCCGAATTCGAGGCGCTGAAGGCCGAACAGAAGCGCCTTGCGGACGAAGTGACGCGCCTGAATGCGCTGGTTCAACGGATGGCGAGCGAACTCGGCATCGACGTTGACACGCCGGGCAACGCGTCCTGATCGCTTCCTGATGCAGTGCCGGCGGTGCGCGCGCACCGCCGCGTCACTTCAGCTTGACGCCCGGGACGAGGTAGCGCGCGCCGCCCGGTCTCAGGATCGGCTTGAGCGCGGCAAACGGCGCGTCGAGCTGCGGGCCGAGACAGGCACCCATTGCGTGACCGATGCCGGATACGACGAACGACAGCTTGCCCGGTGCATCGAGTTCGAACGCCAGATACTGCGGGAACACGTCGGCGCACGACAGCGAATCGCCGTCGCCGTCCGTCGGCTGGTTGCCCGGTGCGGCTTCGTCGCGCAGCCGCGCAATGAACTTCACCATCGCGGCGCTCGTTGCCGATTCACGGTCGTCGGCCGGCGCGGCCGCATCGATCACGCGATTCCAGTCGAGATACGCACCGCGCAGCAGGTCGAACGTGACCGGATCGTAGTGATTGGCCGGGTGCGCGCCGCCGCAGTACGTGCTGCCGGCTTCCACGATGCCCAGTGCCGCACGCGACAGCCACGTGACCGTCACGCGCTCGTCGTCGTAGCTGCCGAGCGTGCCGGCGGCCGGGCCGTCGTCGGTATAGCGGGTCGACGCGCATTCGAGCGCCGCGAGACTCATTTGCCAGTGCCGCTGTTCGAGCAGATGGTTGACGCGCGCCATCACGGCCGGGTCGGGATGGCGGCTCAGGCGCGGATACGCGAGCACCGTGCGCGGGTCACGCCACATCCGGTACGCCACCGTGCCGTCGCCAACCTCGGGGCCGACCGGCTGCGCATGCCCGGCGAGCTTCAACGCGGCATAAGGCGCGTGCTGCATGTCGATGTCCGCGCCGCGAGCGATGCCGCTGCCGACACCGCCCGCCACGAGCGCGGTGACGGCTTCGACCGAGCCGGGCGCAACCGCGTCGGGATCGTATGCCGCCACGCGGCGCAACGCGAAGGTACGTGTCTTGCCTGAACGCGCATCGGTCCATCGGCCGCGATAGCCGTCCTTGTCCCGCGTGCCCTGCCAGGTGGCCGCCCCATGATCGAAATCGGGCTTGTCGCTGTATTCCGGCGCGGAGCGCGCATCGTCCGGCAATTGCGTGCGCACGAGCGGCTCGACGAGTCGCGCGGGCTTGCCGCGCAGCGGAATATCGACGCCGAACTGCGCGTAGAAATAGCGGCCCGAGATCGTGCCGTCCGCGGCCGGGCGATCGTCGAGTTCCATCACGACGGTGCCGGCGCCTTGCAGCGTTCCTTCATAGACGGTGCGCGGCGCGGCATTCGCAGAGCCCGCGTGCAGTGCGATCAGGACGCACGCGCTTCGGAAGAACGGGCGCATCAACGGCGATAACCGGGTGGTTTTCATGAGGATGGGGGAACGATGAAGGTGCATATCAACCAACACTGATCCGCGTCGCGCCCGCGTCGACGAGCCGGAACAGCAGATCCTCGACGGCCGTCTCCGGCGCGGAACCGAGATCCGCGTGGATGCGCCAGCCCTGTTCCGTGCGAACCGGTTCCGACAGGTAGTGAACGATGCCGTGCAGCCCGTCCTCGGCCGGCGTGTTCTCGTCGTCCACGTCGAACCACGCGAGGAACCACGTCTTGAACGCATCGTTCGCGGTGCTTTCGTCGAGACCGTCGGCTTCGACCGCGGCCCAGTCCCACACGAACGGCTGGATCGACACGGCCGCCGTTTCCAGTTCGAAGGCGAACGGCTCGAAATCCAGTTGCGTGGCCGAATCGACCATCGCGGGCTGGCCGGCCGCCTCGCCCTCGGTCGCGATGGTGTCGGCGCGGCACGGCAGCGCGAGCGGGCCTTCGGTGGCCAGCGTGCCGTCGGCGCGCCGGTAGGCCGGTTCAACGACGATCGCCGGTTGCGTGGCCGCTTTCGCGAGCAGGTCGGCATAGGGTTGGCGGATGGCGCGGAGCAGTTCGGAGACGGTCATCGTGGCGTGTCGGTTGAGCAGGAAACGATCGGTCACAGGCAAGCGGTGCACGGGGCGGCCGACGTGGCACGACGGGCCGCTTCGCTATCGGACAGCCATGATCGTAAGGTACTTCGCTCGAACGCGAACATTCGGCCGAACGGCCGGGGCGCTCGCCTCGCGTGGCAAGCCGGTTTAGACGTTTACCTTCAAACAGTCGAAAACGCATCTCGAACGCATTCGCGTTGTGCTTCAATGAATCAGCTTTGCAGTCCTACCAAATTACAGAATCGGAACAAACCGGATCATTCACTTACAGGAGACAGTCGATGGCACGGAAACGCCGTTGAAGCGGCAATCGAGATGGTCTGCAACACCGCCGAATTTCCTTCGATGCAGCAGGTTATCCCAGGGGCCTCCACCCATGTCCTCCAGACGTTTCATGATGGCCGCGGCCGCGGTGTCGGCCGCACTGGCCGTCGCCGCACCGCCGGCCGGCGCCGCCGCACCGGCCGTTTCCGATCCGTTCTACACATACACCGGCACCACGCCGCTGGCATCGGTTCCACCGGGCACCGTGGTCAAGACCCGCAACGTCACCTATCACGTGGCCGGCATGCCGACCGCGGTGACCGCGCAGCAGCTGCTGTATCGCACCCACAACGCGCTGAACCAGCCGGTCGTCAACGTGACGTCGGTGATCCGCAGCCCGGTCAGCAACGGCCGGGCGATCTCGTACCAGTCGGCCTACGATTCGCTGAACCCGTACGACGAGCCGTCGCAGGTGATCGCCGGCGATCGCGACGTGACCAAGGTCATCAACGTCGGCACGTTGCTGTACAGCGCGGAATCGATCCCGCTGGCGACGCTGCTGCTGCTCGGCTACAACGTCATCGTGCCCGATACCGAGGGCCAGACGGCCGATTTCGCGGCCGGCCCCGAATACGGGATGACGACGCTCGATTCGATCCGCGCCGCGCTCAATACGCCGTCGACCGGGCTGAGTCCGTCGAGCAAGGTCGCGATGATCGGCTATTCCGGCGGCGCGATCGCGACCAACTGGGCCGCGCAACTCGCGCCGAGCTATGCGCCCGACGTCAACCGGCAGCTCGTCGGTGCGGCGGAAGGCGGCGTGCTGGTCGATCCGGCGCACAACCTGCGTTACGTCGACGGCAGCATCGTGTGGGGCGGCGTCGCCGCGGCCGCACTGGCCGGGCTGTCGCGTGGCTACGGTTTCGACCTGACGCCGTACCTCAGCGAGACGGGCGTCGCCGTGTTCAAGGACATCCAGAGCCAGTCGCTCGCGTACATCCTGCCGAAGTACACGGGCCTGCGCTGGGGCACGCTGTTCAAGCCGCAATACGCGAACGACATCAACAGCATTCCGGTGTACGTCACCTATGCGAACAAGGTGAATGCGGGGCTGGCCGCGTCGCCGACGATCCCGATGTTCATCGGCCAGGGCACCGCGGGCGCGCTGGACGGCACGTTCGGCAGCCAGGTGGGCGACGGCGTGATGCTCGCGTACGACGTGCGCGCGCTGGCGCAGAAATTCTGCGCCAGCGGCACGGCGGTCACGTACACCGAGTATCCGCTCGAACACGTGGGCGCGATCGTGCCGTGGGTGGCGGGCATGCTGCCGTGGCTCTACGACCGCTTCAACGGCAAAGCCGCGCCGAACAATTGCTGGCTGACGTCGCTGCTGCCGAGCAATTCGCTCGCGCCCGAGACGCTGCACTAGCCGCTGCCGCGCAACGCGGCGAACGGCGGGCGACCCGTTTACGGGTCGCCTTTTTTTGTCTCGTTTGACGTCGGTCGCGTGACTGCCGCGGCCGCCGCCCGCACTGCGTCGCCGTACCCCGCTGCCACCTCGTCCGGGTGCCATAATCGAGCCTGCCCATCATTCCAGACAGACGTCCCCCGGAGAATCACCATGCAGAACCTCGACAATCCTTCCCACGATCGCGAGGTAGGCAGCGCCGACGCGACGCAGGACACCACCCGCATCGACGACGTCCGCATCGGCGCCGTGCGTCCGCTGATTTCGCCCGCGCTGCTGCTCGACGAGCTGCCGGTGCCGGCCGCCACGCAGACGCTCGTCGAGGATACGCGCCGCGCGATCGGCGACATCCTGCACGGCCGCGACGACCGGCTGCTGCTCGTCGTCGGCCCGTGCTCGATCCACGATCACGACCAGGCGCTCGATTACGCGCGCCGGCTGAAGGTCGCCGCCGATGCGCTGAAGGACGACCTGCTGATCACGATGCGCGTGTACTTCGAGAAGCCGCGTACGACGGTCGGCTGGAAGGGGTACATCAACGATCCGCGCCTCGACGGCAGCTTCCGCATCAATGAAGGGCTGCGCGCCGCGCGGCAACTGCTGCTCGACATCAACGCGCTCGGCCTGCCGGCGTCGACCGAATTCCTCGACCTGCTGAGTCCGCAGTACATCGCCGACCTGATCGCGTGGGGCGCGATCGGCGCGCGCACCACCGAGAGCCAGAGCCACCGCCAGCTCGCGTCGGGGCTGAGCTGCCCGATCGGCTTCAAGAACGGCACCGACGGCGGCGTGCAGGTCGCATCGGACGCGATCGTCGCCGCGGCGGCGAGCCATGCGTTCATGGGGATGACGAAGATGGGGATGGCCGCGATTTTCGAGACGCGCGGCAACGACGATGCGCATGTGATCCTGCGCGGCGGCAAGAACGGCCCGAACTACGATGCCGAGCATGTCGAGGCGTGCTGCGCGGTGCTGCGCAAGGCCGGCTTGCGCGAGCAGGTGATGGTCGACTGCTCGCATGCGAACTCGAACAAGTCGCACGAGCGGCAGATCGAGGTCGCGCAGGACCTCGCGCGGCAATTGGGGCAGGGCGAGCACCGGATCGTCGGCGTGATGGTGGAAAGCCATCTCGAAGCCGGGCGGCAGGACCTGAAGCCGGGCGTGCCGCTGAAGTACGGCGTGTCGATTACCGATGCGTGCCTGAGCTGGACGCAGACGGAGCCGGTGCTCGATGTGCTGGCGGAGGCGGTGCGGCATCGCAGGGTGTATTCGCGGAATGCGTGATACCGCGTCGCGTCCCGGCGTCCGCCGCGTCATTCGCGGCGCTGCGACGATCGGCGGCGCGTCAGCGACGGCGTCCTGATCGACAGGCCGCGGCGCCTTTATTTTCGCGCCGCGCGCCCCGCTGTTCTGCGTGGTCCTTGATCCTGATCCGGTTTGCCCCACCGGCCACGTCGCACGCCGAACGCACGATCCGCCAATTGCCGCTACCATGAACTCCGTGTTGCACGCTGCGGCCCGGCCATGCCGGTCCGCCACGCACACACGCAATGGCGGCGCGGCCGGCCGCCATGCGACCGACGAAGCGCGGGGCGGCCATCCGCGGGGCGGCCATCTGTGGGGCGTCCATCCGCGGGGTGCGTACCGATCAGCCGTTGCGCCCGCGCCGCTTCGTTCCCGGAATCCACAACAACCGAACCGGAGTGCAACGCATATGAAGTTCTACAAGACCCTCATCGCAGCAACCGTCCTCGCGTCGAGCATCAGCGCGCATGCGCAGATCGCGGGCGCGCAGCCGATCAGCGTGACCGTCGAGCAATCGCAGGCGCTGCTCGAAGGCTGGAGCGTGAAGAAGAGCGTGCTCGGCAAGACCGTCTACAACGACGAAAACCAGAAAGTCGGCAAGGTGCGCGACCTGATCGTCGCGCCGGACGGCTCGGTGTCGGCCGCGATCGTGTCGGCCGGCGGCTTCCTCGGTGTGGCCGCGCACGACGTCGCGGTGCCGATCGCGTCGCTCGACGTGCGCAACGGCAACATCTACCTGCCGGGCGCGACGAAGGAGGCGCTGAAGGCCACGCCGGCGTTCCAGTACGCGAAGGTGCCGTCGCCGCCGAAGCCGAAGAAGCTCGACGAAAAGCACTGATTTGCCCCTTCGCGCGGCACGCGTCGTACGTCGCGTGCCGCGCGTCCTCGCGACGGTCAGGTTGCGTCGAGCCCGCCGTCGACCGTGATCACCTGCCCCGTCATCCATGCCGCCAGCGGCGACGCGAGCGACACGATCCAGTTCGCGACGTCCGCGGGCTCGCCGCGTCGGCCAAGCGGAATGCGCGTGCGCTCCTGCGCCTTGATTGCTTCGATGTCGGGCGTCGACAGCTTCATCCGTTCCGACAGGAAGTCCGTTTCCGTCGGGCCCGCCGCGACGGCGTTCACGCGTACGCCCGCCGATGCGAGCTCGAGCGCCCAGCAGCGCGTCAGATGCTCGAGCGCGGCCTTGCTCGCTGCATAGTGCGACAGCAGCGCAGCGGCCTTGTGTCCGAACGTGCTCGACACGTTGACGATGCTGCCGCGGGCTGCTTTCAGATGCGGCAATGCGGCGGTCGCGAGCATCGACGGTCCGAGCGTATTGACTGAAAAGATCGCGCTGATCGCTTCGAAGGTCGCCGACCCGAGCGGCAGGATTGCACCTGCGCCCGCATTGTTGACCAGCACATCGAGCCGCCCCGCGAGTGCGACCGCTTCGTCGATCGTGCGCGCGGCATCGGCCGGATCGCCGGCGTCCGCGACCACGTAGTCGATACCGGGCGCGCTGCGCGCGGCGGCGGACAGCGCATCTTCGCGGCGGCCCGTGATGACGACGCGCGCACCTTCGCGTGCGAACGCGACGGCCGCTGCCAGCCCGATGCCGGCGCCGCCGCCGGTAATGAGGACCACCTTGTTGTCGAATGACTGCATGACTTTCTCGTGAAGATGATGGGTTGAACGTGCGTGCCGTTTAGCGTTCGTGCGCATCGTCCGTCGGCGCCAGCGCCACCACGTGGCTGATCCCTTCGTGCGCCATCTTCGTATACGGACTGAAACGCTCGGTGTTGCGGACGAGTTCTTCCGCCACCGCGCGTTCGACGCCCGGCAGCCGCACGCGAATGTTCGCGTTCAGCATGAACAGTCCGTCCATCGGATCGCGGCAGAAGTCGATCGATGCGGACACCGAGGCACCGGCGATCGACACCCCCGCCCGTGCGGCCAGCAGGCTCAGCGCGCCATGAAAGCACGCCGCATAGCTGGCGGCGAACAACTGCTCCGGATTGGGGCCGTCGCCGGGCCCGCCGAGCGCGGACGGCAGGCGCAGCTCGACATCGAGCCGCCCGTCGTCGGAACGCGCGACGCCCGATGCGCGGCCATGCTCCGCCGCGCCGCCCGTGACGGTCACCGTCGTCGAGTACAGCGTCTGCGGTTCTCGTCCGCGATACCGGTCGAGCAGCGAGAGCGGCGGCGGGCGCAGCGGCGTCATGGCGTGCGTGATCCGGCTGTGGCGTTCAGCGCGCGAGCGCGTTCTGCCGGAACCACGCGTCGAAGGTCGTCGCGCCGAGGCGCGCACCGGCTGCCGGCACGAGCGTGTCGTCCTGCAGCACCGCGCCGAAGTAGTCGGCGCTGGCGTCGCGCGTCACCGTGCGCGCGTCGTGCGTCGCCGACAGGAAACGCTCGACCAGATCGGCGATCCGTACGCGCTCGGGGCCGCCGATTTCGGCGATGCCGTTGCGCGGCGCGTCGAGCGCGAAGTCGGTCACGGCGGCCGCGACGTCGTCCGATGCGATCGGCTGGAAGTGCGCGGTGGTCAACCGGACCGTATCGCCCTGCGCGCCGGCCTGCGCGATCGCGCCGACGAATTCGAAGAACTGCGTCGAGCGCACGATCGTGTACGGCACGCCTGCTTCGCGGATCAGGTTTTCCTGGATGATCTTGCCGCGGAAATATGCGCTCTGCTGCAGCCGGTCGGTGCCGACCACCGACAGCGCGACGTGATGGCGCACGCCGGCCGCGCGCTCCGCGGCGAACAGGTTGCGCCCCGACGCCTCGAAGAACGCCTTCACGGCCGCTTCCTCGAACGACGGCGAATTCGCGAGATCGACCACGACCTCCGCGCCGGCGAGCGCGTCGTCCAGTCCCGCGCCGGTGATCGTATCGACGCCGGTCGACGGCGCCGCCGCCACCGCGTCGTGGCCGCGTGCGATCAGGTTCCTGACGACCTTGCTGCCGATGAGGCCGGTACCACCAATCACGACGATTTTCACGATTGCTCTCCTTGAACGGGCGCGCGACATGCGCGCCGCTTGAATCTGCCGAAACCGGCGCTCATCGCGTTCGCGCGATCGGGCCCGGACCTTGCCGAACGGCGCCTTGCCGGATCCGGATGCGTGTCGAACAGCCTGCATCGTAGGCATGCGCCGCCCGATCCGGTAGGGTCCGGCAGGCCCTCACCGTGTTGTCGTGCATGCATCAATCGACGGTCTCCAGCGGCGCCATCGTCGTCATCGTCGTCAGGCACTGCAGGTCGCGCGCACGCGTCTGTTCGATCATGTAGTCGATGAACACGCGGATGCGCGTGGGCAGGTGCTTGCGGCTCAGGTAACAGAGATAGTGGCCGCCGTCGTCCGGCGCGTGCTGGCCGAGACAGCTCACCAGCCGGCCGTCGGCGAGCAGGTCGCACACCTGGTACGCGGGCAGTTGCGCGATGCCGAGGCCGTCGAGCGCCGCGCGCACGACGAGATCGATGTCGTTGAACGTGTGATGCGCGGCGAGCTGGCGCTGCTGCGTCAGCCCGTCGATCCTGAATTCCCATTCCGTCACGCGGCCCGATGCGGTGCACAGGTTGATGCAGCGATGTCGCGCGAGGTCGTCGACGTGGCGCGGCAGGCCGTGCCGGTGCGCGTACGACGGCGACGCGCAGACGATCATCTGCATCGGAATCAGCCGGCGCGCGACGATCGCGCTGTCCTCCATGCGGCCGTCGCGAAACGCGACGTCGATGCGGTCGGCGGAGAAATCGGCCGGCCGGTCGTTCAACAGCAGGTCGAGCGTGATGTCCGGATAGCGCGCATGGAAATCGCGCAGCAGCGGCGCGACGACCTTGCGGCCGAAGCCGGGCGTCGAGCCGATGCGCAGGTGCCCGCTCGGCGGGCCGCTGCGCAGCTCGCGCATGTCCTCGAGCGCCTGCGCCAGGTGCTCGATGCCGGGCCGGCAGTTTTCGTAGAAGAGCTCGCCTTCGCGCGTCAGCGACATGCTGCGGGTCGTGCGCTGGAACAGGCGGGCGTCGAGCCGGTCCTCGAGCCGTTGCACGTGGCGGCTGACCGACGAGCGGCCGACGCCGAGGCGATCGGCCGCGCGTGCGAAGCTGCCCTCGGTGACGACGGCGAGGAACGTGACCACGCCGGCATAGCAGGTCGAGAAGCTGCGCGCGAACGGATCGTCGGCATCGGGGCGGCGAATGGAGGTGTCGGGCATGGGGGCGCTGGAATCGTGGTGTCCGTATGCGACTAGACGGTTCAGCGCTGCCGCCTGTGACACTGCCCGCCGCATTTTTTCAAAAAAAGGGCGCGGCGGCGTGCGAGCCGGTTATTTTTCCGGCACGAGCACGGGCGCGCCCTTGTCCTTCAACAGCAGCACGATGAACTTTGCGGGCCGCGTCCGGCTCGCGTTGCGTCCGACCGTGTGCAGATCGTTCGGGCCCTCGTAGAAGGTCTGGCCCGGTTTCAGCGTGACGGGCTCGCCGCCCTTCACCTGCATCACGATCGAACCCTCGACGACATAGACGAACGCGTCGGCGTGGTGGCGATGGACCGGGTCGACCGCGCCGGGCGGATACTCGACCGAGATCATCAGGGCTTCCTTGCCCGGGTACGCGTCGAGCGGCTTCGTCATCAGCGGCGTGACGATGGCCGAGGGCGCCGCTCGGGCGACGCCGGTCGCGGCGCCCGCGACGACGAGCGCGGTCGCGAGCACGTGTTTCATGCGAATCATGGTGGTGGCTTCCGGTGGGCCGCCGGCCGACGGCCGGCAGCGAGGGAGGGGCGTGGCCTGCCGTCGGGCGCGGCCGTCAGGCGAGATTGGCCTTGTCGAGACCGAAGGCCTTGTCGGACGAGCCCGGCACGGTCCGGAACGCGACATTCGCGCGGTTCCAGCCGTTGATCGCCATCACTTCGAACGTCAGGTCCGACAATTCCTTTTCCGAGAGCTGGCCGCGCACGCGGTCGTAGAGGTCGTCCGGCACGCCGTGCGCGGGCAGTGTCGTCAGCGCTTCGGTCCACGCGAGCGCGGCCCGCTCGCGCGGCGAGAAGAGCGTCGATTCGCGCCACGTCGCAAGATGATGCAGGCGCAGTTCGCGCTCGCCGTGGATGCGCGCTTCCTTCACGTGCATGTCGAGGCAGAACGCGCAGCCGTTGATCTGCGACGCCCGGACGGACACGAGATCGCGGATCGATTCCTCGATCGCGCTGTTGCGCAGCAGGTTGCTGAGTTCGAGGAATTTCCGGAACAGCTCGGGCGACTGTTGAATGTAGTTGAGACGCTGCGTCATGATTTCTCCTGGCGACGAAGAGGCTGGCCCGCGTTGCGCGGGCGTCGTGGGCGGCAGGGCGCCGCGCGAAATCATCTTAGGAGTGTGCACCGGGGCGCGGTAGCCACGTACAGGGACGCATCGTGTTGCGCGCGCTGCACCAATCCGGGCTCGACGGCGAGCGCGGCCGGCGCCGGCGCGCGGCGATGCGCGCGTCAGCCGGCGGCGCAGGCGCTCGCGATCCGGGCGAGCTTCTCCGGGTTGCGCTGCACGAGAATCCGGCCGATGCGCGTGCCGTCGGTGTCGAACGACATCGCCGATTCGAGTTGTCCGTCGATGAAGCGCAGCATCGCCCACTCGCCGTTCAGCACGACCGGCCGCATTTCGACGCCGCTGCCGCAGCGCAACCACGTCGCATAGAACAGTTGAGCGATGCGCCGGCCGCCGACCATCGGTTTCGGGAAGCTCTGGACGTGGCCGCCGCCGTCGCCGATCAGCATCGCGTCTTCGGCGAGCAACGCCTGGATCGACGGGAAGTCGCCTTGCGCGAGCGCATGCGTGAACGTCTGCAGCAGCCGGCGATGCGTTTCATGCGGCACCGCGTGCCGCGGCGGGGCGTCGTCGCGCAGCCGCGCGCGGGCCCGGCTGACGAGCTGCCGGCACGCGGCTTCGGTCTTGCCGATCGCGTCGGCGATCCGGTCGTAGTCGAATTCGAAGACTTCGTGCAGCAGGAACGCCGCGCGCGCTTCCGGCGTCAACCGTTCGAGCAACAGCAGGTACGCGACCGATACGTCGCTCGCGCGCTCTGTCATTTCCTCGGGCGTCGCGGGCGATTCGCCGAGCTCCGGCTCGGGCAGCCAGATACCCGTGTAGTGCTCGCGCCGGATCTTCGCCGCGCGCAGGCGATCGATCGACGTGCGCGTCGTGACCGCGACGAGCCACGCCTCGGCGTTCTCGATGCTGTCGCGCGCCGCGTCGTGCCAGCGCAGCCACACGTCCTGCACGATGTCCTCGGCATCCGCGACGGAGCCGAGCATCCGGTACGCGATCTTCTGCAGGCGCGGGCGCAGCGCGTGGAAGGTTTGTGCGTCGTCGGTCATGACGGCCACACTCCGCTGAAGCCGACCGTCACGGGCCCGCTCAGGAACACGCTGCCGGCGCCGTCCCAGTGAACGGCGACGTCGCCGCCGTCGCAGGTCACCCGCACGGTATCGTCGAGCAGCCCGCGCCGGATGCCGTTGACCACCGCGCCGCACGAGCACGAACCGGAACCGAGCGGCACGCCGCCGCCGCGTTCCCAGATGCGCAGGCGAATGTGCGTGCGATCGATGACCCGCACGAAATGGACGTTGGTTTTCTGCGGAAACAGCGGATGTGCTTCGATCGCCGGGCCGAGTGCGGCGACGTCGAGCGTGTCGGGATCGTCGACGAAGAACGTGCAGTGCGGATTGCCCATGCTGCAGGCGGCCGGCGTGCCCGGCAGCGGCAGCGCGAGCGTGTCGGCGGCTTCGGCGAAGGGTATGTCCTGCCAGCCGAGCCGCGGCGCGCCCATCTCGACCTTGATCAGCCCGTCCGCATCCTGCGAACAATGCAGGCGGCCGCGATTCGTGCGCAGCACGATCGACGCCGCGCCGGTTTCCCGCATCAGCTTCCATGCGACGCCGCGCGTCGCGCTGCCGCAGGTATCGAGCGCCGAGCCGTCGGGGTTCCAGAACGCGACGCGCGCGGCCGCGTCGTCGCCGTCCGAGATCACCGCGAGCTGGTTGAAGCCGATGCCGCGATGCCGATCGCCCATGCGCCGCGCGAGGTCGCCGTCGACGGGATGCGCGCGATCGTGTTTCCGACCGCGCAGGTCGACGATGACGAAGTCATCGCCATTCGCGTTCATCTTCTGAAATGCGATCGGCATGGCGGTTCCGGAATGGAGGCAGACAAATACTGTACGTGGCTCGCGGGTCGCGGGCAATCGTCGCCCGATGGCGCGCACGCGCCAACGATCTACGTAATTCTACGTAGATCGTCATACGTAGTTGTCCGCTTGTAAGCGGCCCCCGTCGCGCGGAATACTACGGCCCATCGCCGCAGTCTCCGCGAGGCTGCGGCACGACGCATCGACGTCACGCGGGTTCGGCCCTCGCCGCATCCACTCAAAAACACATTGGAGACCAGGAGACGCCATGAATCGGGCTTCCAGTACCCTGCTCTGGATCGCGGTCGCGCTACTCGGCGCGTTCGCATTCGGCACGATCGCACTCGCGCACGGCGAGCGCGTCAGTGCCCTCTGGATCGTGATCGCCGCAGTCTGCGTGTATCTGATCGCGTATCGCTTCTACAGCCGTTTCATCGCCAGCAAGGTCATGCAGCTCGACG
Organism: Burkholderia sp. 28_3; assembly: GCF_003253915.1. Taxonomy (NCBI): domain Bacteria; kingdom Pseudomonadati; phylum Pseudomonadota; class Betaproteobacteria; order Burkholderiales; family Burkholderiaceae; genus Burkholderia; species Burkholderia sp. 28_3. Next base: position 9,905 of record NZ_QKZF01000007.1, on the reverse strand, counting down.
GGCTGCGGATGACGCCGGCGGTCAAGTACAACGACGGCCTCGACTACGTGCCGACCAACAAGTACGTGCTGTTCGGCCATCACTTCGCCGCGATCGCCGGCGCCGGGCCGCTGGTCGGCCCCGTGCTCGCCGCGCAGATGGGCTACACGCCCGGCATGCTGTGGATCCTGGCCGGCGTCGTGTTCGCCGGCGCGGTGCAGGACTTCATCGTGCTGTTCATCTCGACGCGCCGCGACGGCCGTTCGCTCGGCGATCTCGTCAAGATGGAGCTCGGCACGGTGCCCGGCGTGATCGCGCTGTTCGGCGCGTTCCTGATCATGGTGATCATCCTCGCGGTGCTCGCGCTGATCGTCGTGAAGGCGCTGACCAATTCGCCGTGGGGCACGTTCACCGTCGCCGCGACGATTCCGATCGCGCTGTTCATGGGCGTCTACACGCGCTACATCCGTCCGGGCCGCATCGGCGAAGTGTCGATCATCGGCTTCGTGCTGCTGATGGCGTCGATCGCGTTCGGCCAGCAGGTGCACGATTCGCCGACGCTCGCCGCGTGGTTCACGTTCAGCGGCACGCAGCTCACGTGGATCCTGATCGGCTACGGCTTCGTCGCGTCGGTGCTGCCGGTGTGGCTGCTGCTGGCGCCGCGCGACTACCTGTCGACGTTCCTGAAGATCGGCACGATCCTCGGCCTCGCGATCGGCATCCTGGTCGTCGCACCGGAACTGAAGATGCCCGCGCTGACGAAGTTCGTCGACGGCACGGGCCCGGTGTGGTCGGGCAACCTGTTCCCGTTCCTGTTCATCACGATCGCGTGCGGCGCGGTGTCGGGCTTCCACGCGCTGATCTCGTCGGGTACGACGCCGAAGCTGATCGACAACGAAACCAACGCGCGCTTCATCGGTTACGGCGCGATGCTGATGGAATCGTTCGTCGCGATCATGGCGCTGGTCGCCGCGTGCGTGATCGAGCCGGGCATCTACTTCGCGATGAACGCGCCGGCCGCCGTGCTCGGCTCGACGCCGGAAGCGGTCGCCAGCACCGTCACGCAATGGGGCTTCGTGCTGACGCCCGACATGCTGACGCAGACCGCGAAAGCCGTCGGCGAAACGACGATCATCGCGCGGGCGGGCGGCGCACCGACGCTGGCCGTCGGCATGGCGCACATCCTGCACCAGGTGATCGGCGGCGAAGCGATGATGGCGTTCTGGTATCACTTCGCGATCCTGTTCGAGGCGCTGTTCATCCTGACGGCCGTCGATGCCGGCACGCGCGCGGGCCGCTTCATGCTGCAGGATCTGCTCGGCACGTTCCACCCGGCGCTCAAGCGCACCGAATCGCTGCCGGCGAACCTCGTCGCCACCGCGCTGTGCGTGGCTGCGTGGGGTTACTTCCTGTACCAGGGCGTGGTCGATCCGCTCGGCGGCATCAACACGCTGTGGCCGCTGTTCGGCATCTCGAACCAGATGCTCGCCGCGATCGCGCTGGTGCTCGGCACCGTCGTGCTGTTCAAGATGAAGCGCGAGCGCTATGCGTGGGTGACGATCGTGCCGACCGTGTGGCTGCTGATCTGCACGCTGACGGCCGGCTGGCAGAAGATTTTCGACGCGAACCCGAAGGTCAGCTTCCTCGCGCACGCCGCGAAGCTGCAGGCCGCGGTGGACGAAGGCAAGGTGCTCGCGCCGGCGAAGTCGATCGCGCAGATGAAGCGGATCATCTTCAACGACTACATCGATGCGGCGCTGGCCGGGTTGTTCATCTTCGTCGTCGTGGCGATCGCGGTGTACGGCGTGATCGCCGTGCTGCGCGCGCGCCGCGAGTCGAAGCCGACCGTGCGCGAGACGCCGTACGAAGCGATGCCGGCCGCGCAGGCGCTCGGCAGCGGACGTTAAGGGGAGGCCGCGATGTTCAGCGATCTTGGCAGCGACCTGCGCAGCGCGGGGCGTTACCTCGGGCAGGCGTTGCGGCTGATGGTCGGCCTGCCCGACTACGATACCTACGTCGCGCACATGCGCGAAACGCATCCGGACCGCGAGCCGATGACGTATGAGGAATTCTTTCGCGAGCGTCAGAATGCGCGCTACGGGTCGGGTGCCGGGAAGTGTTGCTGACCCGGGCCGTTGCAATCACCTGACGAATCGGTCCGGTGATCGAAAGGGAAGCGCCGCGACGAATGTCGCGGCGCTTTTTCTTTGGCGGGCCGGCGGCGCGCCTCGCACGGCGCGCGCCAGCCGTTTGCCCGGGCGCAGCACGGCGATATCCGGCCGCCGGTATCATAGGGCTCCCTCTTTTCCCGATGGCCCCGCAGGAGAACACGTCGTGCATGCCGGTGAGCGTTTCAACAGCATTTCCCATCTCGTCGGCGCGGTGCTGTCGGTGGCCGGCCTCGTCGCGCTCGTGACGATGGGCGCGCTCGAAGGCGACCCGTACAAGGTGGTGAGCTTCAGCGTGTACGGCGCGATGCTGATCCTGCTCTACGCGATCTCGACCGCGTATCACAGCGTGCGCAACCCGCGCCTGAAGGCGATCCTGCAGAAATGCGACCATTCGGCGATCTACCTGCTGATCGCCGGCAGCTACACGCCGTTCACGCTGGTCACGCTGCGCGGCCCGTGGGGCTGGTCGCTGTTCGGCGTGAGCTGGGGGCTCGCCGTGTTCGGCATCGTGCAGGAGCTGACGCTCGGGCGCCGCACGCGCCTGCTGTCGATGATCCTGTACGTGCTGATGGGCTGGCTCGCGCTCGTCGCCGTGCGTCCGCTGATCCATGCGCTGCCGCCGATTGGCACCGCATGGCTCGTGGCCGGCGGCGTGATCTACAGCGCGGGGATCTACTTCTTCATCAACGACGAACGCATTCGCCACGGGCACGGCATCTGGCATCTTTTCGTGCTGGCCGGCAGCCTGTGTCAGTTCGTCAGTGTCGCGATGTATGTCGCGTGAGCGCACGGGGCGTCGAGCGGGTGACGCCCCGTGCGTGGCGCGTCGGCCGGAGTAGGCGCTACCGGCGCGCGGCGCCGCGCAGCGCGCTGAACCCGACCCATCCCCAGTACACGCGATGATGCGCGATCAGCCCGTCGCGCAGGTCCATCACCTCGACGAGATCGACCTGATCGCCGTCCGGCGTTGCGCGCGGGTATTCCCAGACGAGCTGGCGACCGTTCGAGAAGAACAGCCCGGTCCGGTACCAGCGCCCGAGCGGGTTGTCCGGATTGCGCAGGCCGGCCGCGAAGAATGCGCCGATCGCGGCCTTGCCGTGCAGCACGCCGGAGCCGTGCGCGGGCAGCGTGGCGACGACGAGCGGGGTTTCGAGCACCGCGTCGTCGGCATACAGCGACATCAGTGCGTCGAGGTCGCGAGCGACGACGGCGGCGTGCCAGTCCTCATGGATACGCCGGGCGTCGGCGTCGGTGTCTGCGGGTGTCATGGCGGGTTTCCGGAAGTCGATCACGGAAACCACTGTACGGGCGTACCGTCGCGAGACGTTTCACGTCGCCCCGAAACGTGGATGCCCCGCCGCGGCGAACGCGGTCGGACGTCGGCCCTCAGCCGGCCAGCGCGTCGAGATTGAGCGCATACGACTTGCCGATCCACACCGCGCAATCGCGATGGTCGCGCAGTTCGTCGTGCGTATTCGGATGCAGGAAGATGTCGAGCGCGCCGTGGTTCAGCACGAGCCACGGCACGATGTCGTCGAATCGGGCGGCGTCGAACGCGATCTGGTACGACCAGGCCGGATGCGGGCCGACGAGGCGTTCGTGAAAGCGGCCGAGTTCGATGACCGCGCCGAACCGCGCGTCGACGACCTGGCGAAACGCCCAGGCCGCGTCGCGGCTCGCCGCATCGAAATAGACGTGCGCGTGCCAGCTGTCGATGGCGGTAATGTCGAGGGCAGCCATGGAGGGACTCGATTGAAAAGGGAAATGCGTGAGATGCCGTGCGAAACGACCGATGCGTGATTATCGCGCGTCCTCGCCGCTTGCGTCGTGTCTCGATCCGGCAAGTCGATGCGGATGATTTGTCCTGCATCAGGAGAATCGGCCGATCCGCTGAGATCGTTTCGGCGCGATCCGCGTGCGCGATATCACGCCGGAGCCTTGCGGGCGGGCGCGCTGGCCGGCATCGCACCGGCAACACGTCATTTCGAAAATTGAAAGAGCGGCGTGAGCGCCCCACCGGATCGTCGCTAAAAATCCGATCAGGTCATTGAATGAAATAAAGAAATTCCATGCCGGCGGGATTCGCGAATGACGCGGTGCGCACGCCGAATGCCGCACCTGAAAATAACAATTGCGGATTCGGCTATTCAAGCGGGATGCGGCCCGACATACGATGATTTCAACGCATCGATGATGGATCGATGCGGAGACAACCATCTGGAGGCCATTATGCGATCCCTCGTTCCCGTTGCTGTTCTTTCCTGCGCACTGGTTGCGCTGCCTGCCGTCGGTTTTGCGCAGTCGATCGGCGCTGGCGACACCCCGCATGCCGCGCCGTTGACCTGGTCGGCGGCGCGTGCCGAGACCGATGTGCAGTTGATGCAGATGACGCGCGCAGGCTATCGCGCGACGACGGCCGGCAACCAGAACTATCCGCTCGCGATGCAGCGCGCCCTCGCGCGCGTGAACAACCCGATGCCCGACCGGTGGCGCGACGAGAAGGCCGCGATGGAAGCGCGGGCGGCCCGCGACGCGCAGACCGGCCATCCGGTGAAGGCGTTCTTCGTGAAAACCGCGTACTACCTGAAGGGCGAGAACACGTTTTGATGCAGGAGACGAACATGGCATGCCCCAACCGATTGTCCGGCGTGTGGCGTGCGTCGGCGATACGCAGGCTGCCGGAAGCGGGCTCGACGCGACGGCGCGCCGATGTACACGGCATGCGACGCCGGGCGAACGCCCTGCGCGACGCGGGCCGCGGCGCCGTCGTGTGCCGTGGCGCGTGGCCGGGATCGGCGAAGGGCGACGTGTCCGCGAGCGGGGGCGAATCATGAAGGCTGCCCGAAAAGGTCGTCGCCATCCGCCATTGACGCGCGAATGGCTGCTGCCGCTGCCGCCCGCGCATGCCCGCGACATCTCGCTGAAATGCCATATGGCGCTGGTCGCGCTGCGCGGCGAGCACGGGAGCGAAACGCTGCTGATGCGGCTGCGCACGAGCGTGTATCTGGTGTTCCTCGCGCTCGACGATGCGGTCTCTCCCGATGCGACCATCGACCTGTGCGTCGACGCGGAGCGCGTGCTGGACGCGAGCGTGGCGCGCGCCGCGCAAAGCGGGGCATGGACGCTGCACGACGACGAATGCGCGGTACTCGAACGCGTGCTCGCCGCGAACGACGCGTGCGTCGCGACGCTCACGCGGCATCGGCTGGCCGAGCTGTGGCGTCATGTCTGCACGTTCGCCTCTGCCGAACAGCCGGGGCTCGTCGCGCAGGCCGCGGCGAAGATGCGGGAGCCGGCCGTTCTGCATTGAGTGGCTGCCCACGGGCCGTGTTTCATACGCGTCCGATTCCATCGCGCGGCCGCGCGCCGTCTAATGCCATGACTGGAACCCGGCGTGTCCGGACGACGATCCATCCTCGCGTTTGCGACGAGCATGCGTGTCGGCGCGAACGCATTCGTTTCGGTCAGGAGGAGCGATGGCGCTATACAGGAGCGGCGGCTACTTCACGTGCGGAAGTGGCCGCGCATTCAGCGAGAATCTGCCGCCGGGCAGCAAGGTGACGGTGGCGGGCATCTATCGATGCACCGTATGCGGCGACGAAATCGGCATTGCGAAAGCGCAGACGTTGCCGTCTGAGGAAGCGCATCCGCACGATCTCGATCCGCCGTCCGACCCGCTGCTCGATCCGGGCCCGACCGCCTGGCAACTGATCGCCGCGGCGGAGTCGCGCAGCTAGGCAACCGACGCTGGGCCTCGCACGCAGGGCGCAAGCGCTGCGCGTCACACGGCGTCCGTCAAAACAAAAAGCGCCACGGAGCGAATGAACTCCGTGGCGCTTTTTCGATTCCAGCCGCTGCGAAGGCGCGAACCCTCTCGCGGCGCAACGCGCGACTTAAGCGGCCGTTGCCGACTTCGCCGGCTTCTGCAGCTTGCCCTTGCCGGCGCGCTGGATTTCCTCGAGCTTGATCTCGACGTGGCGCGAGAACACGTACTCGGCCGGACGCTGCTTCGCGATCGAGATGTCCGGTGCGAACGGGCCGTCGGTCTTGATGCCCTTGCGGCTCACGCGTAGCGCCTTCAGCGGGTTCGAGATCGTGTCCATCACGGCCGTCGCCTCGAAGCCGCAGTGGACCATGCAGTCCGCGCACTTCTCGTAGTTGCCGACGCCGTAGTTGTCCCACTCCGTCGTTTCCATCAGTTCCTTGAAGGTCTTCACGTAACCTTCGCCGACCAGGTAGCACGGCTTCTGCCAGCCGAACACCGTACGCGCCGGGTTGCCCCACGGCGTGCACTTGTACGTCTGGTTGCCGGCCAGGAAGTCGAGGAACAGCGACGACTGGCTGAACGACCAGCGCTTGCCGCCTTCGCCGCGCTTCAGGATTTCGCGGAACAGGTTCTTCGTCTTGTCGCGGTTCAGGAAGTGCTGCTGATCCGGCGCGCGCTCGTACGCGTAGCCCGGCGACACGGTGATGCCGTCGACGCCGATCGGGCCCAGCGTGTCGAAGAACTTCGCGACGCGCTCGGGGATCGCATCGTTGAACAGCGTGCAGTTGATGTTCACGCGGAAGCCGCGGCGCTTCGCTTCCTTGATCGCCGCGACCGCCTTGTCGTACACGCCTTCCTGCGACACGGAATGGTCGTGCATGTCCTTGTCGCCGTCGAGGTGGACCGACCAGACGAAATACGGGCTCGGCTGGTAGTCGTCCATCTTCTTTTCCATCAGGAGCGCGTTCGTGCACAGGTACACGAACTTCTTGCGCTTCATGATGCCCTTGACGATTTCCGGCATTTCCTTGTGGAGCAGCGGCTCGCCGCCGGCGATCGACACGACGGGCGCGCCGCACTCGTCGACGGCCTGCAGGCATTCCTCGACGGACAGGCGCTGGTTCAGGATCGGATCCGGATAATCGATCTTGCCGCAGCCGTTGCACGCGAGGTTGCAGCGGAACAGCGGCTCGAGCATCAGCGCGAGCGGATAGCGTTTGTTGCCGGACAGGTGCTGGCGCACGATGTAGGCGCCGACACGGACTTGCTGGAGCAGCGGAATAGACAAGGGATGTCCTCCTTAAACTTCGCGGGCGACAGCTTGCGTGAGCTTCGCCGGCAACTTGAATTCGACTTTTTCTTCACGGCCCGCCATCGTCGCGACATCGACGGGCCCCAGCGCGCGCAGCGCGCTGATTACATCCTCGACCATTTCTTCGGGCGCCGACGCGCCGGCGGTCAGGCCGACCGTCTGCACGCCCGCGAACCATTCGGCCTTCACTTCCGAGCCGTCGGCGACGAGATAGCTCGGCACACCGCTTTCGGTGCCGATCTCGCGCAGGCGGTTCGAGTTCGAGCTGTTCGTCGCACCGACGACGAGCAGCACGTCAACCTGTTCGCTCAGCTCGCGCACGGCGGCTTGGCGATTCTGCGTGGCATAGCAGATGTCGCGCGTGTCCGGGCCGACGAGGTCGGTGAACCGGCGCTGCAGCGCTTCGATGATGCCGCGCGTGTCGTCGACCGACAGCGTGGTCTGCGTGATGTACGCGACCGGCGTATCGACGGGCAGCGTCAGCGTATCGACTTCGGCTTCGCTCTGCACGAGGATCACCTCGGCCGGAATCTGGCCGATCGTGCCCTCGACTTCCGGGTGGCCCGCATGGCCGATCAGGATCAGCCGGCGGCCCGCCGCGACGTACTGGCGCCCCTGCACGTGCACTTTCGTGACGAGCGGGCAGGTTGCGTCGAGCACGTCGAGCCCGCGCGTCTGCGCGTCGCGCTCGACCGTCTGGGCGACACCGTGCGCGCTGAAGATCGCGACAGCGCCGTGCGGCACCTCGTCGAGCTCCTCAACGAATCGTGCCCCTTTATTACGCAGATTTTCGACGACATGCCGGTTATGCACGATCTCGTGACGCACATAGACCGGCGCACCGTGCTGTTGCAGCGCGCGATCGACGATCTCGATCGCACGGACAACCCCCGCACAAAAGCCGCGGGGCTGGGCAAGGATGACTCGCATAGGTGAGCGAACTCCGACGACAGACGCCGGGGTTCGAGGAGCTGGCACTCGCTCGCTCGCCCCGGCTTGATGTTATGAAGGCAGGAACGAACCGGCCGGCCAGGCCCCGGAACCCCGAATTAATCGCGCATTTTAACCCTATCGGGCCGTCCGTGCTTTGGTGCTGTGTCGGCACCGTTGCAATTGCGGGAGAGCCGCGTCGGCGCTGGCGGGCGCGGAACCCAGTAAACTACGCGGTTTCGCGGGCGGCCGCTCCGGCTGCCCGGCGTCGCGCTCATTTCAAGGCCATTCGATGACCGTCGATTCTTACGCGTATTGCCCTTCCGCCCGTGCGGTTTCGGGCGTTTTGTTCCCGACCCCTATTAATTCCTACCCGGCCGGCGGGCGGCAGGAGGCAGGCCGATGATGCTGGCGCTTGCTTTCCTGGTGTCCGGCCTGTCGCTGGTGATCTGGATCGTGCTGCTCGTCGCGCGCGGCGGCTTCTGGCGCGCGCAGCCCGCGCGGCCGCTGCCGCCCGAGGCTCGCGGCGAGGCGGCCGAGGCGGGCTGGCCGGCCGTCGTGGCCGTGGTGCCGGCGCGCAACGAAGCCGACGTGATCGCTCGCGCGGCGACTTCGCTGCTCGAGCAGGACTATCCGGGCGAATTCCATCTGATCATCGTCGACGACCACAGCGACGACGGCACCGCCGACGCGGCCCGCGCGGCCGCGCTCGCGATCAACCGCGCCGACCGGCTGACGGTGCTGACCGCGAAGCCGCTGCCGGCCGGTTGGTCGGGCAAGGTGTGGGCGCAGTCGCAGGGGATCGCGGCCGTGCAGACGCTCGGCCTGCCGGCCGACTACCTGCTGCTGACGGATGCCGACATCGGCCATCCGCCCGACGCCGTCGCGCAACTCGTCACGCGCGCGCAGGCCGAGCGTCGCGATCTCGTGTCGCTGATGGTGCGGCTGCGCTGCGACTCGTTCTGGGAAAAGGCGTTGATTCCGGCGTTCGTGTTCTTCTTCGCGAAGCTGTACCCATTCTCGTGGATCAACAACCCGCGCAACCGGACGGCCGGTGCGGCCGGCGGCTGCATGCTCGTGAAGCGCACGGCGCTGGAAGAAGCGGGCGGCATCGAATCGATTCGCGGCGCGCTGATCGACGACTGCAGCCTCGCCGCGCAGATCAAGCACCGCGGCAGCGGCCGCCATCCGATCCGGCTCGATCTCGCCGATCGCAGCGTGTCGCTGCGCCCGTACGACAGTTGGCGCGACATCTGGAACATGATCGCGCGCACCGCATTCACGCAGCTGCACTACTCGCCGCTGCTGCTGGCCGGCACGCTGCTCGGGATGACGATCATCTATCTGGTGCCGCCCGTCGTCGCGCTCGCCTACGGCGCGCGTGCATGGCCGGCCTGGCTCGCGTGGGCGTCGATGTGCGCCGCGTATGCGCCGATGCTGCGCTACTACCGGCGCTCGCCGCTGTGGGCGCCCGCGCTGCCGCTCGTCGCGCTGTTCTATGTGGGTGCGACGTTCGCGTCCGCGTGGCGTTACTGGCGCGGCAAGGGCGGCCAGTGGAAGGCGCGCGTGCAGGCGCCGGTGGATCGCTGAACGGGGCCGGGAGGCATGCCTCCCGGCAGCCGGACAGCAAACAGCCCGATCGGTGCGAACCGGTGAACTGCACCCCAAAAGTTGGACACCGATCCAACCTTTGGGGTGTTTTTCATGGCGAAGTACGCTGAGCGGTTTCGACTGCAGGTAGTTCAGG